>NZ_JEOE01000019.1 GCF_000708885.1 Cellulomonas sp. HZM
CATCAAAGATGAGCCATATGGCATCGACTACTTGGCACACTGTTGAGTTCTCAAGGAACAGACGCGCATCCGATTCAGTCTCTCGACCTGCCCGGAGGCAACCGTTCTAACTTAGCGGAGCCGCTCCAGTTCGTCAACCCGCCTCATCGGCGCGTCGTGGATCTGGTCGAGCTCCATCCGATCGGGTTCAGGGCGCACTGGGTGGCCTGCGATCCGATCGGGGTTGTAGCCGCCTGCGGGACCAGCCACCGGGTTCGATCCCTGGTGTCCGTTCCTCCCTGCCGGGCGACGTCGAGAACATTACGCAGGAGGTCGCGCCAGGAGCAAATCCGCACCGTGGTGACGGCCGCCACATGGCCCCGCTGGCCCTCTGAACTGCGAGGACACCTGCTCGGCGACCGGCGGTGCCCCTCAGTACAGGGCGTTGGCCATCGCCCGGCGGGCGGAGGTGACGCGCGGGTCGGCCGAGCCCACGACCTCGAACAGGTCGACGAGCCGTTGTCGCACCGCGTCCGACTTCGTGGCCGCGAGGAGGTCGACGAGGCGGGCGAACGCGTCGTCGATCTTGCCGCCGAGCACGTCCAGGTCGGCGACGGCCAGCTGTGCTTGCTCGTCGTGCGGCGCAGCCGCGGCCGCTGCGCGGACCGCCTGGAGGTCGGCCCCCCGCGTGCGCACGAGGAGCTGGACCTGGGCCAGGCCGGCGCGTGCGAGGTCGTCGCGCGGGTTCTCACGCAGCGCCTGCTCGTACGCGGCGACGGCCGCGTCGAGGTCGTCGCGCTCGATCGCGTCGTACGCCGCCTGGTGCAGGGGCGGCAGGGGCGGCTCGGGCTCCGGCTCGGGAGCGGCGGAGGTGTCCGCCGGAGTCACGGTCCCCGTCAGGCCGTTCGCCTCCGCGGCGGCGAGCACCTGGTCGATCACGCCGCGGACCTGCTCGCGCGGGGGTGCGCCCTGGTAGAGCGGGAGGGGCTGGCCTGCGAGCACCGCGACCACCGACGGCACGGACTGCGCCTGGAAGGCCGCCGCGACGTTCGGGTTGGCCTCGGAGTCGATGCGTGCCAGGAGCCAGCGGCCCGCGTCCTCGTCGGCGAGGTCGGCAAGGTCGGCGATCGCGCTCTGGCTGACCTCGCTCCACGACGCCCACAGCACGACCACGACCGGGTGCTGCGTCGAGCGCTGGACGAGATCCGGGAAAGACGCCTCGTCGACGTCGACGACGTACGCGCCCGGGGCCGGCAGCCCGCCGGGTGTCCCCGGCGCGGGCGTCGCGGGCCGCGTGAAGGCCGACAGGTCGACGGCACCCCGCGCGTCGAGACGGGGACGGGAACCAGGAGGCTGCGACATGTCGTGATCCTTCGTCGTGGGAGCGGACCGGGCGGAGATCGGCACAGGGGCCGCGCGGCGGCCTGGCGTCAGCTCGCCTTCGCGCCGGTGATGACCGACTCGAAGGCGAGGACGCGCATGTTGTCGTCGCTGCCCTTGGGGGGAACGTAGAGGACGAGCACGTCGGTGGACGTGCGGGTGAAGCTCTTCGAGGCCGTCTTCTTGCCCGACAGCGCGCGGTAGAACGGGTCGGAGATCGGGACCGTCGCACCCTTGAGCGTGATGGTGGTCGCGGCGACCGACGTGATGCCACCGACGACGATCGCGCCGCCGTCGATCGTGCCGAGGCTCACGACCGGCTCGTCGTCAGCCGTGTACGACTCGTCGTACGTGCCCGAGCCCTTGACCGCCTTCTCGTTGCGTGTGCGCAGCTCCTCGATCTCCGTCAGGGACGCGTTCTTCTCGAACGCGTCGGCGTGATCGGACTTGCTGCCGTTCTCGAGCAGGTCGGCGTACTGGTCGAGCGCGTCCTGTGGCGCGACCGTGAGCGCCGACGAGTCGGGCGCCACGACCGGGCTGCCGACCAGCGCGGGCGCGGTCTGCGGCATCTCGGTGCCGGGCAGCAGCCGCGACCAGCCCCACAGCTTGTACTGGGCCCGCGGGTCGTCCTGACGCAGGACCAGGATGCGCTGGGCCTGCAGGTCGTCGGGCTGGTCGGTCACGACCACCTGCGTGCGTGGCCACGAGTCGGTGCGCGGGACGATCGTCGCCTGGGCTGTCGTCGGGAGGGCCGTGGGCTCGCGCTTGCCGTCCGTCGCGTCGGCACGCACGTACTCGGCCCCGCGCATCGTCAGCGCAGGCTCCTCGAGCCGCGGCTTCAGCGCGTCGGCGTCCAGCTTCTTGTCGCCGGCCGCGAGCACGAGGCCGAGCGCGTCGAGGATGCGGTCCGACTGCGCCGGGACGACGGCCGCGGGTGCGACCGCGGGCGCGGGCTCGGGGGACGGCTGCGGCGGCGACGACGCGCACGCCGTGAGCGTCAGGGCCGCGGCGATCGCGACCGCCGCGACGCGAGGTCCGCGACGGCGGCGGGACGGTGCGGCAGCGAGCGGGGAGCGGGCGGGGCGCGCGGTCATCGGTCCTCCCCTGCGTCGGTCGCCGCATCGTTCGCTGCGTCGTTAGCTGCATCGGAGACTGCATCGTCGCCAGCCTCGTCCGTCCCGGACCCCGGCTGGGTGGGCGGCAGGCCCCAGGCGCGACGCCACGCGTCCGCGCGCGAGCCGTGCGCGGGATCCGTCGGGGCGACGACGACCGGCATCGTCTGCGCGAGGTCCGCTGCCGAGGCGTCGGGCTCCCCTGCTGCAGCAGCCGCGGAGGAGGTCGGCGCGGGACTCGACGGCGACGCGGCGGTCGGGGCGTTCGTCCCGCCGGGCAGCCACGTGGGGCGCGCGTGCGGACGGGCCGCCGGCGTGCCCGTGCCCTGGCCGGTGGCGGGGTCGGGGGTCGGCGTCGGCGGCGTCCATGAGCTACCCGCACTCGGCGCGGGCGCCGGGAGCGCGGCGCGCAGCCACGCCGGGCGCGCGGCCTCGGGGGGCGCCTCGGTCTGCCCGGTGCCCTCGGCAGACGACGTCGCGGCGATCCCACGGATCACCTGGGTCGTGTCGTCGGGTTCCCCTGACGCAGCGGACCGGTCGGGCCGGCCCGGCTGGCCAGGCTGAGCCGGCTGGAGGGCGACAGGGTCGGGCACGACCGGGATCGCGCCCGTCCGGAGCGCGCGGCGCGTGAGCGGCTGGGTCGGCGCGACGGGTACCGAGGGCGCGATCGTCGAGACGTCGGGCCTCGCGGGCGGTGCGGCGAGGACTGCCGGGTCCTGGGCAGGGGACTGAGCCGGGGACTGAGCCGGGGCCGGGGAGGTTGCGGGCGGTGCCGCGACGCGCGGGATCGCGCCCGTCCGCGGGCGCGACGACCGTGCCGCCTCCTGCGCCTCGCGGATCTGCCGACGCGTGAGACCAGCCGTCCCTGCGCCCACCGCGGGGATCGCATCGGTCGTCACGGGCTCCCACTGCGCCTCGTCGCCCCCGCGACCACGGAACCGGTCGCGCGCCAGCAGAGCGGCGGCGGCGAGGACGAGGAGCGAGCCGAGGACCACGCACGGCCACAACCACGGCGTCGTGACGACGCGTGGCCACGACAGCGACAGCTGCGGAGCGGTGTCGGTGCCGACTGCGAGGAGCGTCCAACGGCCCGGCTGGGCGGGCCACACGAGGCGGGCGGAGCCGTTGCCCGTCGCCTGGGCGACCCACAGGTCGGAGCCGGTCGGGTCGGCGACGTCGGTCGTGGCCGACTCGTCGGACCTCGAGGTCGCGGTCGGGGTCGGGGTCGCGCCGGTCGTCGCCGTGACTCCCGCCGTCGCCGACGTCGTCGGTCCGGGCGTGGCGCTGCCGGACGGCTTCGTCGTCACCGCGAGCGTGTGCCAGCCGTCGAGGCCCGTGACCGTCGCATGCGACTCGGAACCGACCCAGCCGGTCACGTCGGTGTCCCGGCCGATCGCGAGCACGACGGGCGAGCCGTCGGACGTCGTCGCCCGGACCGTGACGGGGTCGCCCCCGAGCTCGAGCACCCCGGGCGCCGTCACGAGGGTGTGGTTGCCGGTCGGAGCCGTGGCGACGAGCACGTCGTCGGCCTTCCACGCCGTCGCCGACGCGACACCGAGGCCGATGACGACGAGGCCGACGACGCCGGCGGCAGCCGTGATCAGACGATGGGGCACGCAGGGATCCTCTCCGATGGGCGGCTCCAGGATAGGCAGAGGTGCAGGTCGGCACAGAACGGGCCGATGCGCGGACGTGCGGTCGGCGTGCGACGACCATGTGGTCGGGCGGACGGGCCGGTCGCGAGGGTGGCCGACCGCGTATCGTTGGCGGCTGGTCCCGTCCGTGCGTCGTGCGCCCTCGACCGAGGACGCCTCGACGGCGCCGCCCCAGGAGGAAACGCTCGTGCCCGACGCCCGGCCCACCTTCCCCGTCGTCAACTTCCGCGGATACGAGCGCGAGGCGGTCGACGAGCGCATCGCGGCGCTGGAGCAGTCCGTCGCCGAGGCCCGCCGCCAGGTCGAGGCCCTCGACGCGAAGGCCATGCAGTCGTCGGCCGAGCTGGCCGAGGCGCACCGCCAGCTCCGCGAGGCCGAGCGGCCGACGTACTCGGGGCTCGGGTCGCGCATCGAGCAGCTGCTGCGCTCCGCCGAGGAGCAGTCGTCGGACGTCGTCACGCAGGCGAACGCGCAGGCGGCGGACTCGCTCGCACGCGCCAAGCTCTCCGCGGGCCAGCTGCGCGCTCGTGCCGAGAACGAGGTCGCGGAGCTGCTCGCGACCGCGCGGCGTGAGGCCGACGAGGTGCGCACGACCGCGGCGACCGAGGCCGAGAGCACGCTCACCGCGGCCCAGCGGCGCGCCGAGGAGCTCGTCGGCTCGGCCGAGCGCGAGGCCGCACGGATCCAGTCCGCGATCACGACCGAGGAGAGCGAGCGACGAGCGTCGCTCGAGCGAGAGCTGGGCACGCTGCGGGCGAGCGTCGAGAACGAGGCCACGCAGCTCCGGATCGCGACCGAGCGCACGGCGAACGAGCTGCGTACGCGCGCTGAGCAGGAGACCACTGCCCAGCGCGAGCAGGCCGAGCGCTACTCGCAGGACCTGCGCCAGAGCGCCGACGCCGACACCACCGCGCTGCGACAGCAGACCGAGGCGGAGACCGCGAAGCTGCGGCAGGACACGGACCGTTCGGTCGCCGAGCTGCGCTCGCAGGCCGCGTCCGAGATCGCCGCGCTGCGTCAGCAGGCCGACGACGAGACGACGTCCCAGCGCACGCAGGCGCAGGAGTTCGCCGACGCGACCCGCTCCGCCGCCGAGCGCGACGCCGCGGCGCTGCAGCAGCGCGTCGCGACCGAGATCGCCGCGCTGCGTGCGGAGGCCGAGCAGTACGCGGCCTACGTTCGGGCCTCCGCCGACCGCGAGACGGGCGAGCAGCGGGCCGCCGTGGCCGACGAGATCGCTACCGCTCGTGCCGAGCACGAGGCCACGCTCACCAGCATGCGCACCGAGGCCGAGCAGTACTCCGCCGAGCTGCGCGCCGCCGCGGAACGCGAGACCGGCGACCTGAGGGCGCGCGCGCACCACGAGACGACGCACCAGCGCGAGAGCGCCGAGCGCGAGACCACCGAGCTGCGCGACGTCACCGCGCGCGAGGCAGCGGAGCTGCGGGCGAGCGCGGATCGCGAGTCGCGTGAGCTCGCGGACCGTACCCGCCTCGACGCCGAGCGCGTCCTGACCGAGGCCCGCCGATCCGCGGGCGAGACCGTCTCGGGCGCGAAGGCCCGGGCCGAGGAGCTCGTGGCCCAGGCCGAGCAGCGCCTCGCGGACGCCGAGCTGGAGATCGCCGCGAAGCGCGAGGCCTCCGAGCGCGAGGACGCCGAGCGTCACGAGGCCGCACGAGCGGACACCGAGCGACTGGTGCACGACGCCGAGGCGCACGCGGCCGAGGCCGAGGAGCGAGTCGCGAAGGCGCTCGCCCAGGCCGAGAAGGTCCGCGTCGACGCCGAGGCTGGTGCCAAGGAGCTGCTGTCCAACGCGCGGCGCAACGCCGACCGCGTGGTCGCCGAGGCTCGCGAGCACGCCGAGAAGCAGCTCTCGGACGCCATGACCGAGTCGGAGCGCGAGCGCACGACCGCCGCCCGTCAGGTCGAGGACCTCAACCGCCAGCGCGAGTCGATCACCACGTACCTCGACGAGCTGCGCAACCTGCTCGGGCACGACCCCGACCGCGCGGCGCTCGAGCGCGCGCGCCGCGCCGAGGCCGCGTTCAACAAGCAGCAGGAGGCGTCCCCGGCAGGGTCCGGTGGTGCCGCCCGGCCGGCGGCCAAGGCGGCCAAGGCCCGCACGACGAAGGCTCGGCCCGCGCCGGTGTCGGTGGCCGCGAGCGCTGCTGCGCCGCAGGGCGGTGCGGAGAAGGACGGTCCGGAGAAGGACGGCTCGCCGCAGGGCGCTGCGCCGAACGCGGCTCCCGACGGTGCGAAGGACGGCGCGAGCGAGAGTGCGGGCGCTCCCGCGTCGGGTGCGGCGGGCGACGAGGCTGCGAGCGAGCCGTCGGTGGTCCCGCAGGACGAGCAGCCGCAGCCGTCGTCGGCCGACTGAGCACGGCAGCGCGGCGATGACCGACGCCGGGGCGTGGCGCGCGCAGCGCAGCGAGGCCGCCGCCGCGCACGCCGAGGCCCTGCGACGACGCCAGCAGGCCGAGTCCGCGCAGGCGGCGCAGATGCTCGCGGAGTTCGTGGTGCGGGCACGCGTCCACGGGCCCGATCCCGAGCCGTTGCGCGCACGGTCGTCGGACGGGCGGGCGCGGTACCGCACGCCGCTCGTCGGCTGGTACCTGCGGGTGGACGAGAGCGTCGCGGTCGACACCCACGGCCGCTTCTACGTGCTCCGTGCCGCGCCGAGCCTCGCCGCGCGGTTCCGTGGTGTCACGCCGGAGCCGTCGGACCCGCCGCTGGTCCTCGGCGCGGGTGGGCGTGACGGCGAGTCGCTCGACCTGCGCCAGGCGCTCGACCGCGTGCTCGCGCAGCACTGAGCCGCAGGGGCTCGCCGCCGCGACGAGACGGGGCGCGCCGGTCGGCTGGTGCGGGCTCAGCCGGCGTTCAGGCCCGCGTCCGTGCGGCCGACGAGCTCGTCGAGAGCGGCCGCGACCGCGGCCGGCCGTTCGAGCGCCGACAGGTGACCTGCGGCCGGCACGACGACGAGCGGGGCGCTCGCCGCAGCGGCCATGTGCTCTGCCTGGTCGAGCGGCGTCAACGTGTCCTCGGCCCCGACGACCACCACCGCCGGACCGGCGAACGCCGCGAGGACGTCCGTGCGGTCGGGGCGTGCGGCCATCGCGCGCTGGGACCACGCCACACCCGCGGGGGGCTGCTCCTCGATCCACTGCGCGACCTGCTCCTGGAGCTCGGGCCGGGCGTTCCGTGTGCTCGCGCCGAGGAGCGTCTGGGCCATCGGGCGGACGGGGGCGACCGTGCCCTGCTCGTCGGCCTCGGCCGCGATCCGCAGCCGGTTGGCCCGCGCGTCGTCGGTGTCCGCCGTCGACTTGGTGTCCACGAGGCCGAGCGCCGCGACGAGGTCCGGCCGGCGCTCTGCGAGCGCCAGAGCGACGTAGCCACCCATGGACAGGCCCGCCACGACCGCGTGTCCCACCCCTGCGGCGTCCAGCTGCGCCGCGAGTCGATCGGCTGCCGCGTCCACCGACGGCTCCGGGCGGTCGGGAGGCGAGCCCGCGGAGCCCGGCAGATCGACCGCGAGGACCGTGCGGCCCTCCAGGGCGTCCGCGACGTCGAGCCACATGCGATGGTCGAGCGGGAAGGCGTGCAGCAGCACCACGGGCGTGCCCGTCCCGGTGCGGAGCTCGTGGAACGTCATGCGGCGCCCTCGTCCGAGTCGTCGTCGCCACGTTCGTCGAGCTCGTCGGGCGCCCGCGTCACGGCTGGCGGGAGGGCACCGGACGCCGTCTCGCTCGGGCCGTCCCACTCGGTCGGCAGCGGACCGCGCCCCGGCAGCACGTGGCCGACGATCTCGTCGAGCACCCGACGCACCGCGGGCTCCCCCACCCACAGGTGCTTCGCACCGTCGACGCCGATGACCTCGGCCTGCGGCACGCGTGCGAAGCGCCGACGGGCCTCGTCGGGCCGCAGGTAGTCGTCGTGCTCGGGGACGAGCACCACGAGCGGCGTGCCGGTCGCGGCCCACGCGTCCAGGTCGGCGTCGGTCGCGCGGTGCAGCGGCGGCGACAGCAGAAGGGCGCCCTCGATCGCCGGGTCGCGACCGTGCATGAGGGCCAGCTCGGTGCCGAACGACCAGCCGACGAGCCACGGGCGGGGCAGGTCGCGGAACTCGGCGAGCTCGATCGCCGCGGCGACGTCGAACCGCTCCGCCGCACCGCCGTCGAACGCACCCTCGCTCGTCCCGCGAGGGCTCGACGTCCCGCGCGTGTTGAACCTCAGGACCGCGAGGCCCGCGAGCGCCGGCAGCCGCCACGCCGCCTTGCGGAACACGTGCGAGTCCATGTAGCCGCCGTGCGTCGGCAGCGGGTGGAGCGTCACGAGCGTCGCGGTGGGCGGCACCGGCGCGCCGCTCTCGTCGACCGGGAGCGCGAGCTCGCCGACGAGCGTCAGGCCGTCGGCGGTGTGCAGCTCGACGTCCTCGCGCAGCGCGGGCAGGACGGTGAGGGATCGGATGGGGGTGCTCATCACGACGAGCCTAGGACGTGGCGGCGCGACCGGGCGATCCGACGACGAGCGCCGCGGCGTGCTCGAGGACCTGCGCGACGCCGTCCTCGGCGTTCGAGGGGCACGAGTGCGACGCCGCCGCGAGGACCTCGGGGAACGCGTTCGCGACGGCGAACGACGTTCGGGCCCAGCGCAGCATCGGCAGGTCGTTGGGGGCGTCGCCGAACGCCCAGACGTGCTCGCTGCGGATGCCGCGGTCGGCTGCGAGCCGCTGCAAGGTCGCTGCCTTCGTCACGTCGGTCGCCGAGATCTCGCCGAGCCCCGGCGCGCCGGAGTCCGCGACGCGGCCGAGCTCCCCGATCACGGTCGCGACGAGCGACGGGAAGGTCTCGTCCCACGGCGCCGACGTGCGCACGAGGAGCTTGAGCGTCGCGTGCGGCAGCAGCTCCTCGATGCGATCGGCGAACCGCGCCGTCGGCGGCACCGGGTGCGAGTCCACGAAGCCGTGCTCCGCGTCGAAGCCCCGTGCGTGCTCGACGGCGAAGTGGACCGCGTCCGGCCCCCACGCGGTGCGCAGCCGCTCGACGACCGCGGTCACGTCGGCCGCGGACATGCCCTGCTCGGTCAGCAGAGCACCGGTGGCGACGTCGAGCACCGCGGCGCCGTTCGAGCAGATCGCCACCCCGTGGCCGTCCACGTGCTCGGCGAGCTCCTGGAGGCGACGCAGCGGGCGCGCCGAGACGAACACGACGTCGATCCCCGCACCGGCGACCGACCGCAGCGCGTCGCGCGTGCGCGTCGACAGCGTCCCGTCGGGCGCGAGCAGCGTGTTGTCGAGATCGGTCGCGACGAGCCGCGGGGCCGTCGTCGGCCACGTCGGCGAGCCCACGTCAGCGACCCGCCCGTCCGCTCGGTCCGCGCCGCGAGCGCGCGGACCAGCAGGACCGGTGCCAGTGCCGCCGGTCGTCGAGCCCCTGCCCCGGCAGCCCGTCGGAGCGCCAGGCCACGACGTGCGGCGTCCCCGGGGAGACGAGCTGGTCGCAGCCCGGGCAGCGGAACTCGCGGTCGGACCCGCGTACCTGCTGCACGACCCACGCGCCCTGCTCGTCGTCCTCGGTGCTACGACCGCCGGACGCGCGCAGCACGTCGAGCTCGACGTGCTGCGCCGCGTACGGACGCTTGGAGGACCGTCGACCGGAGGGCATGCGTCCATCCTGCCGCGTCGGGGACGCCAGAGCGGTCAGCCCTCGACGGGTGCGATCGTTCGCGTGCGGATGAGGTCCGCGTACCAGCGCGACGAGTCCTTGGGCGTGCGCACGAGCGTGTCGTAGTCGACGTGCACGATGCCGAACCGGCGGTCGTACCCGTACGCCCACTCGAAGTTGTCGAGCAGCGACCACACGAAGTAGCCGCGCACGTCGGCACCCTGGTCCATCGCCTGGCCGACGGCCTCGATGTGGTCGTGCAGGTACGACGTACGCTCGACGTCGTGCACGCGGCCGTCGTCGGTCACGGTGTCGTAGAACGCGGCGCCGTTCTCCGTGATCGCGAGCGGGAGCTCCGGGTAGCGCTTCGACAGGTCGAGCAGCAGCTCGGTCAGGCCGAGCGGCTCGATGTTCCAGTCCATCGCGGTGTGCGGGCCGGGCTGCGGGAGGAACTCGACCTCGGTCGCGCCGACGAACGGGGTGTGCGACGACGTCTTGTGGCCGTCGGGACCGGGCTCGCCGTCGCCCGTCACGGGCGTGCCGTGCTGCACGCGGCCGGTCGAGTAGTAGTTGATGCCCAGCACCTCGAGCGGGACCTTGATGATCTCGAGGTCGCCGTCGCGCACGAAGGACCAGTCCGTGATGTGTGCGGTGTCCGCGAAGACCTCGGGCGGGTAGACGCCCTCGACGACGGGCCGCAGGAACACCTCGTTGGCGATCGTGTCGATGCGGCGCTTGGCCTCGACGTCCTGCGGGGCGTCGCTCGCGGCGCGCGTCACGTGCGTGTTGAGCGTGATGGAGATCGGGGTGTCCTCGCCGAGCACCTCCTTGACGGCGCGAGCCCCCAGCCCGTGCGCGAGGTTGAGGTGGTGGACGGCCTTGAGCGCGGCCTCGTCGTCCGTGACGCCCGGTGCGTGCACGCCCGACGCGTAGCCCAGGAACGCCGAGCACCACGGCTCGTTGAGCGTGGTCCACAGGTGGATGCGGTCCCCCAGCGCCTCGGCCATGATCCGCGCGTAGTCGGCGAAGAGCTCCGCCGTGCGGCGGTTGGTCCAGCCGCCCTCGTCCTCGAGAGTCTGCGGCAGGTCCCAGTGGTAGAGCGTCGCGACGGGCTTGATGCCGGCCTCGATCAGGCGGTCGGCGAGATCGACGTAGAAGTCGACACCCGCCTGGTTGACCTCGCCGGAGCCGGTCGGCTGGATGCGCGGCCACGCGATGGAGAACCGGTACGCCTGCAGGCCGAGGTCCTTCATGATCTCGATGTCCTGCGCGACACGGTGGTAGTGGTCGACCGCGACGTCACCGGTGTCGCCGTTCAGCACCTTGCCCGGGGTCCGGGAGAACGTGTCCCAGATGGAGGGCAGGCGCCCGTCCTCGGCGGCAGCGCCCTCGATCTGGTACGAGGCGGTGGCGGATCCCCAGAGGAACTCGGGGGCGAACTGGCGGCCGGACGGCAGCGTCGTGGTCATGTCTCGCGATCCTTCGTCAAGGCGCACCCCCTGCGGTGCGCGCGGCCCCTCGTCGGGCCTGTCGAAACGTTACGATACACAGCGTGGGAACGCTCCCGCCAGTCCCGCCGCAACACGGGCGACGGCTCGTCGGACCACGCCAGAGAGCGCTCTCTCGTGCGTAAGCATGGCACGACGAGGGGCACAGGCGAGCGCCCCTCGTCGGGCGACCAGGCCGGGGACCCCTCAGACGCCGAGCTCGAGCCCGTCCGCGCCCGCTGCCGGCGCGCTCGGGTCGCCGCCGTGCACCAGCGCGAGCGCCCACGAGCCCACGAGCCCGTGCGCCTCGGCGCGCACGACGTCGCCGTCCCGCCGCACCGTGAACACCGTCTCGGCGTCGCCGCCCCCCACCGCCGGCACGCGGACCAGCACGACGCGCTGCTGCTGACCCAGGACGACCACGCGGGCGTCGAGCGGGTGGCGGCCGGGTCCATGGTGGACGCCGTCATCATGATGGACGTCGAGGCCGACGACGCGCGACTGCCGTTGCTCCGTCGACAGCGACAGCCGGCCGTCCTCGTCGGGCTGCCCCGCGACACGAGCGGGTTCTCGTGCGTCGACCTCGACTTCGAGTCCGCCGCACGAGCGGCCGTCGCGCACCTCGTCGACCTCGGGCACCGGTCCGTCGCACTCGTCGGCTCGCCTCAGGCCGTGCTCGACCGGCACACCACCTACGCCGCGCGCATGGTGCGCGGGTTCACGGAGGAGGCCGCGCGGGCGGGCTGTCGGCGGTGTTCGAGCCGTGCGAGTCGTCCCACGCGGGTGCCGTCGCCGCCGTCGACCGCGTCCTCGCGCGACTGCCCGACGTCACGGGCGTCGTCGTGCACAACGAGGTCGCGCTGCCCGCCGTGCTCACGACGCTGCGCGAACGCGGGCTCTCGGTGCCCGGCGACCTGTCCGTCGTGGCGGTGTGCCCGCAGGACGTCGCCGTGGGCCAGCCTCAGCAGCTCACGTCCGTCGACATCCCGGCCGCCGCGATCGGCGGCGTCGCCGTCGACATGGCCATGGCGCGTCTCGACGGGTCCGAGCTCGCCGAGACACGGCTCATCTCGCCCGTGCTCACGCCGCGCGAGACGACCGGACCGGCGCGCGACGCCTAGCGACGGTCGCTCCCCGGGCGCCCGGGGTCAGGCGACCCAGGCCCCGGCGCGCATCACCCGACGCGGACGCAGGTCCGCGTCCACGACGACGACGTCCGCGCGGCGTCCCGCCGCCAGCGCGCCGATGTCGCGGCGTCCCAGGACCTCGGCCGGGGTCGAGGACGCGGCGCGCACCGCGTCCTCGAGCGGGATCCCCGCCCGCGCGACCTGGCGCACCACGTCGAGAAGGTGCGCCACGCCACCCGCGATCGCGCCCGCCGAGCCGTCCTCGGTGACGATCCGGGCGACGCCGTCCGCGACACGCACGGCCATCGGGCCCAGCTGGTAGTCGCCGTCGGCCATGCCCGCCGCCGCCATCGCGTCCGTCACGAGCGCGATCGAGCCCGGTCCGACCAGGTCGAACACCGCCTTCGTCGTGCCGTCCGCGAGGTGCGTGCCGTCGGCGACGAGCTCGACGACCAGCTCCCCTCGCGCGGCGCCCGCGAGGCACGCGGCGATCGGGCCCGGGTCGCGGTGGTGCAGCGGGCGCATGCCGTTGAACAGGTGCGTCGCGGTCGGACGCGCGCTGCGGGCGCCCCGCGCCGTGGCCAGGAGGTCGAACGAGCGGTCGATCGCGGCCTCGACCTGCTCCGAGCTCGCATCGGTGTGGCCGATCGAGGGCAGCGCCCCGCTCTCGACGAGGGCCGCGAGCACGTCGTCGTCGCCGTCCGCGACACCCGCCGCCTCCGGGGCGATCGTCATGGTCACGAGGTGGCCGCGTGCCGCCTGCGCGATCTCGCGCACCAGCGTCGGGTCTCCGGGGAGCATGTCGTCGGGGTTCTGCGCACCGCAGCGCACGTGCGAGAGGAACGGGCCCTCGAGGTGGATGCCGGCCAGCTCCCCGTCCTCGACCGCGTCCGCGAGCAGCGCCGTGCGCTGCAGGAGCACGTCGCGCGGTGCCGTCACGAGCGACGCGACGAGACTGGTGGTCCCGTGCCGCAGGTGCTCGCGCGCCGCGGTTCGCACCTCGTCGGCGGTCGTCGCGTCGGGGAAGCTCGCTCCCCCGCCCCCGTGGTCGTGCACGTCCACCAGGCCCGGAAGAAGGAGGTCGTCCGTCGCGTCCGGGAGCTGCCACGCCTGCGGGAGACGGTCGCTGCGACCGACCCACACGATCGTCGTCCCGTCGACCACGACGGCACCGTCCTCGAGAACGGTCAGCGGCGTCACGACCCGCCCCCGCAGGACGACGGTCTCGGGCACGGGGCTGCTGCTCGGTGCGATCACGTGCCCATCCTGCCGTGTCTCGGCACCGCGCGGCGCTGTCTCGGCACCGTGCGGCGCTGCGTGAAGCGTTGATGCGCTCACAGCGACCTTTCGCTTCACGCTCGTGCGGCACACGAGTCTTCGGCTCAGGTCACGCGCGTACCGCGCGGAACAGGTCGAGCACCTCCTGGGACGCGCCGCGCAGCACCGGGAGCCTCGAGAGCCGCACCAGGCGGCCGACGAGCGGCGCGGCGCCGTCCACCAGGGTGCGTGTGCGGCGCTGGCCGGGCGAGCCGTCGTGGACCCAGAACAGCGTCACGCCGAGCTGCGCGAGCCACAGGAGCTCGGGCAGCTCGGCGCGCAGGTGGTCCGGGACCGCCGGGTCGGCGCCCGCGACGAGCTCGTCGAGCACGGCACGGGACGTCGTGCGGGCCTCGTCGGACTCGGTGGAGAACGGGCTCGCGGCCGATCCCGGACGGATCGCGACCGTCACGAACTCGGAACCGAAGCCGTGGTACTCCGCGAAGGCGTCCAGGCCCGCGTGCAGCACCCCACGAAGTCTCGTCGTCAGGTCGCCGCCCCGCTCGAGGACGCGTGCGGCCCGCACCGCGTGGTCCCGGTTGACCTCGACGTAGAGCTCCTGGACCAGATGGTCCTTGGAGGGGAAGTAGTAGTTCGCGAGGCCGGTCGCGACACCGGCCTCCTGGGCGATCGCGCGCATCGTCGTGGTCGCGTAGCCGCGCTCGCGGAACAGGCGCAGGGCGGTGTCGCGGACCAGCTCGCGGCTGTTGGTCACACGTACCTCCGGACGTCGGACGCGTCGACGCGCTGGTGCCCGAGCTGGGAGTCGACGTCGGCGTCCTCGACCTCGGGCGGCGCCGCACGACGACCGAGGCGGCGGGCCGCCCTCGCGTGCCACCACCGTGCCGCACCGGCCGTCAGGCCGCCGACGAGCACGGACATCGCAGGGAAGAGACCCCCCGACGACTCGCCTCCCAGGACGACGCCCTGCACAACGACGCCGACGACCGCGCCCACGACCGCGTACAGCGCGACCATCGCGCGCGCGTCGAACCGGCGTCCCACCGCCTCGAGCCCGAGCGCCACGGGGACGCCGAGGATAGCGAGCGCCGGGAGGCCGAGCGCGAGCGAGTAGCCAGCGACGACGACCACGTAGGGGCCGAACGGGAGCCCGACGGCGACGGCGACCGCGAGCAGTGCGACGGCGCCTCGGCCGGCGAGCACGAGCGCATCCTTGAACATGTTCAAAGACTAGCCCCGCCTATCGACCGCGTTCAGCTTCGGGCGGTGCGGTCGAACGTGAAGCGTTGGGCGCCTGTGAGAAGCGGAAAGCTTCACGCCACGCCCCCGGCGGGCGGGGAGGGTCGCGAGGGCGGCGAGGGGCGCGAGGGCCGCGAACTGCGCCGACGCAACGTGGTCACGCGATCGGGGGTGTGCCGCGCGCCGCGACGCGTCGTGGCCAGCCGGGTGGGGTGTCACACGTGCGGTCGCGCGTCGGGCGGGACGCGGCGACCGCCGCAGCGGGCGGCGCGCTCAGAACAGGCGGGAGTCCACGTCGTCGACGCCGCGCATGGCGTCGTAGTCGAGGACCAGGCACGAGATGCCGCGGTCGGTCGCGAGCACACGCGCCTGCGGCTTGATCTCCTGCGCCGCGAACACGCCGCGCACGGGCGCCAGGAGCGGGTCCCTGTTGAGCAGCTCGAGGTACCGCGTGAGCTGCTCGACGCCGTCGATGTCTCCCCGGCGCTTGATCTCGACCGCGACCGTGCCGCCCGCCGGGTCCTTGGCCAGGATGTCGACCGGCCCGATCGCCGTCGGGTACTCGCGACGCACCAGCTGGTGCCCCGTGCCGAGGAGCACGATCTGCGCCGCCAGGAGCTCCTGGAGGTGGGCCTCGACCCCGTCCTTGACGAGCCCGGGGTCGACGCCGAGCTCGTGCGCGGAGTCGTGCAGGACCTCGTACAGGTCGACGACGAGGCGGTCGTCCGACTTCGCGTGCTGGACGGTCCACACCTGCGTGACCCCGGCCGCGCGGGACTCGTCGTCGGGCTCACCCACCGTCAGGGTGCACGGCGGGCTCATCCAGTTGAGCGGCTTGTAGCTGCCGCCGTCGGAGTGCAGCAGCACGCTGCCGTCCGACTTCACCACGACGAGGCGGGTCGCACGAGGCAGATGGGCGTTGAGGCGGCCGCTGTAGCGCGCGGCGCAGGACGCGACGACGAGACGCACGGGTCAGATCACGGTCCCGACGCGCGAGGGCGTCGCCTCGAGCCACGACGTGAGCCCTGCGTACGCCTCGGGCGACATGAGCAACGACCACGAGCGGCCGGCCGCGGAGCACGTGACGACGACGTCCGCACCTTCCGGCACGCGCGAGACGACGCTGAGGGCACGGCGATCCCACCGCAGCCGCGGGCGCGGCGCGAGCGAGTGGCGACGCCACCAGTACAGGTGCTCGGCGCCGTACTGCGCGACGCCCGGGCTCCAGTGCCCCTCGCCGCGGCGGTTCACCGCGCAGCGGAACGACCCGACCCTGCGGTCGAGCGTGTGCGTGCGCGACCAGGCGACGGCGCCGAACGCGACCAGGACGACGACGAGCCCGATCGTGACGATCGCGACGACGCCGTGCACCTGGTGGACGACCTCAGTGCGCGGCGGCCGCGGACTGCGGCTCGGACGACACGGCGTCGACGACGATCGTCGCGCGGTTCTCGTCGAACGACAGGAACCCGCCGTCGACCGACCAGCGCTGCACCGCGCCCTCTCCGGGGTAGACCCGGATCTCACCCGGTCGGAGCACCGCGAGCACCGGCGTGTGGCCGGCCAGGATGCCCATCTCGCCGTCGACCGAGGGCGCGACGAGCTGGCGCGCCGTGCCGGACCAGACCTTGCCGTCGGTCGCGACGAGGTCGATCTCGAACTCAGCCACTGGTCATCCTCCGTTGTTGCCGGGTGGCGCCCCGAGGGCGCCCGGTGTCGAGCGAGTGGTGGGCGCCGGGCCGTCGCGGCCCGGCGCCTCGACCGCTCGTCAGACGCCGTACTCCTTCTGGATGCGGGCCCAGTTCTTCTCGAGGTCCTCGAGCCCGCCGATGTTGAAGAACGCCTGCTCGGCGATGTGGTCGAACTCGCCGGCCGCGATCTTCTTGAACGCCTCGACCGTCTCGGCCACCGGGACCGTCGAACCCTCGACGCCGGTGAACTTCTCGGCCATGTAGGTGTTCTGCGAGAGGAACTGCTGGATGCGGCGCGCACGCGCCACGACCGTCTTGTCCTCCTCCGAGAGCTCGTCGACACCGAGGATCGCGATGATGTCCTGGAGCTCCTTGTTGCGCTGCAGGATCGACTTCACCTGGGTCGCCACGTCGTAGTGGTCCTGGCCCACGTAGCGCGGGTCGAGGATGCGGCTCGTCGACGACAGCGGGTCCACGGCGGGGTAGAGACCGCGCGACGCGATCTCACGGCTCAGCTCGGTCGTCGCGTCGAGGTGCGCGAACGTCGTCGCCGGCGCCGGGTCGGTGTAGTCGTCCGCCGGCACGTAGATCGCCTGCAGCGAGGTGATCGAGTGGCCGCGCGTCGACGTGATGCGCTCCTGGAGGAGGCCCATCTCGTCCGCGAGGTTGGGCTGGTAGCCCACGGCGGACGGCATGCGGCCGAGCAGCGTCGACACCTCGGAACCGGCCTGCGTGAACCGGAAGATGTTGTCGATGAACAGCAGCACGTCCTGCTTCTGCACGTCGCGGAAGTACTCCGCCATCGTGAGCGCGGACAGGGCGACGCGCAGACGCGTGCCCGGCGGCTCGTCCATCTGGCCGAAGACGAGGGCGGTCTTGTCGAAGACGCCCGCCTCCTCCATCTCGACGATGAGGTCGTTGCCCTCACGCGTGCGCTCGCCGACACCGGCGAACACCGACACACCGCCGTGGTTCTGGGCGACGCGCTGGATCATCTCCTGGATGAGGACGGTCTTGCCGACGCCGGCACCACCGAACAGGCCGATCTTCCCGCCCTGGACGTACGGCGTGAGCAGGTCGATGACCTTGATGCCCGTCTCGAACATCTGGGTCTTGCTCTCGAGCTGGTCGAAGGCCGGGGCCTTGCGGTGGATCGGCCAGCGCTCGGTGATCTCGAGGGTCTCGCCCTCGGGCAGGTTCAGGACGTCGCCGGTCACGTTGAAGACGTGGCCCTTGGTGACGTCACCGACGGGGACCGAGATCGGCGCGCCCGTGTCGGTGACCTGCGCGCCACGGACCAGGCCGTCGGTCGGCTTGAGCGCGATCGCACGCACGAGCGAGTCGCCCAGGTGCTGCGCGACCTCGAGGGTCATCGTGAACGTGCTCTCGCCCTCGCCCTGGCTCGTCAGGTCGATGTCGACCGTCAGCGCGTTGTAGAGCTCGGGGAGCTGGTCCGCCGGGAACTCGATGTCCACGATCGGGCCGATGACGCGGGCGACCCGTCCCACGCCGGGCGTGCCGGCGGTGGCGGCCGTCTCGTCGACGGTGGTGGCGGTCATGTCTGGCCTCGCTTCGTTGGGGTGTCTCGCGGGTGTCTGGGTCAGGTCCGTCAGGAGGCCGAGGCGAGCGCGTCGGCGCCCGAGACGATCTCGCTGATCTCCTGGGTGATCTCGCCCTGACGCGCCTGGTTGGCGAGCCGGGTGTACATGCGGATGAGGTCCTCCGCGTTCTCCGTCGCGGTGTGCATCGCGCGCTGGCGGGCGGCCAGCTCCGAGGCGGCCGCCTGCAGCAGGCACGCGTAGATGCGGGCCCGCACGTAGCGCGGCAGGAGCGCGTCGAGCACCACGGCCGGCTCCGGCTCGAACTCGTAGAGCGGGAGCTGGTCAGCCGCGTCGTGCGTCTCGACGCCCTCGACGACCTCGAGCGGGAGCATCCGGATCACCCGGGCCTGCTGCGAGACCATGTTGACGAACTGGGTGAACACGACGTGCACCTCGGCCACGCCGCCCTGGTCCGCCGGAGCCGTGAAGGCACCGAGGAGCGCGTCCGCGATCTCGCCGGCGACCTCGGTGCTCGGCGCGTCCGAGTGACCGGACCACTCGCCCGCGAGCTCGCGCCCACGGAACGTGTAGTAGGTGACCGCGC
Source organism: Cellulomonas sp. HZM (assembly GCF_000708885.1). Classification (GTDB taxonomy): domain Bacteria; phylum Actinomycetota; class Actinomycetes; order Actinomycetales; family Cellulomonadaceae; genus Cellulomonas. The sequence goes on from NZ_JEOE01000019.1 coordinate 18,754, forward strand.
GCCGCCCGGACACGTAGAGGGCCACCTCGCGACCCTCGTCCGTGAGCCGCTGGACGAGCCGCTCGGTCTCACGGATGACGTTCGCCGAGTAGGCACCGGCCATGCCGCGGTCCGAGGCGATCACCAGCACCGCGACGCGGTTCGTGTCCGTCCGGTCCACGAGGAACGGGTGGGACACGTTCGTGTGCGTCGCCACGGCCGACACGGCACGGGTGATCGCGCGCGAGTACGGCGTCGCCATCGTGACCCGGTCACGCGCCTTGCCGATGCGGGACGCGGCGATGAGCTCCTGCGCCCGGAACATCTTCTTCAGCGACTGGGTCGACTTGATGCGTTGCTTGTAGATGCGCTGCAGACCGGCCATGGATCAGGCCTTCTTCTGGCGGACGATCTGCTCCTGCTCGACGTCCACGCCCTCGGCCTCGTCCTCGCCGCCGACGAGCGGCGAGCCGTCGAACTTGAGGAAGCCGTCGCGGAACGTGTCGACCGCGTCCGACAGGGCCTTCTCGGTCGACTCCTCGAGCTTGCCCGAGGACGCGATCGTCGAGAGCACGTCGGTGTTGCGGCGCAGGTGGTCGAGCAGCTCGGACTCGAAGCGGCGGACGTCCTCGATCGGGACGTCGTCCAGCTTGCCCTTGGTGCCGGCCCAGATCGACGCGACCTGGTCCTCGACCGGGTACGGGCTGTACTGACCCTGCTTGAGCAGCTCGGTCAGGCGCGAGCCACGCGCGAGCTGCGCACGGCTCGTGGCGTCCAGGTCGGACGCGAACATCGCGAACGCCTCGAGCGAGCGGAACTGCGCGAGGTCGAGCTTCAGCGTGCCCGAGACCTGCTTCATCGCCTTGACCTGTGCGGCACCACCGACACGGGACACCGAGATGCCGACGTCGACGGCGGGACGCTGGTCCGCGTTGAACAGGTCCGACTGCAGGAAGATCTGGCCGTCGGTGATCGAGATGACGTTCGTCGGGATGTACGCCGAGACGTCGTTCGCCTTGGTCTCGATGACCGGCAGGCCCGTCATCGAGCCGGCACCCAGCTCGTCGGAGAGCTTCGCGCAGCGCTCGAGCAGGCGGGAGTGCAGGTAGAAGACGTCACCGGGGTACGCCTCGCGGCCCGGCGGGCGACGCAGCAGGAGCGACACGGCGCGGTACGCCTCGGCCTGCTTCGACAGGTCGTCGAACACGATGAGGACGTGCTTGCCCTGGTACATCCAGTGCTGGCCGATGGCCGAGCCGGTGTAGGGCGCGAGGTACTTGAAGCCGGCCGGGTCGGACGCGGGGGCCGCGACGATCGTCGTGTACTCGAGCGCGCCGGCCTCCTCGAGGGCGCCGCGCACCGACGCGATGGTCGAGCCCTTCTGGCCGATGGCGACGTAGATGCAGCGGACCTGCTTCTCCGGGTCGCCCGTCGCCCAGTTGTCCTTCTGGTTGATGATCGTGTCGATCGCGATCGCCGTCTTGCCCGTCTGGCGGTCGCCGATGATCAGCTGGCGCTGGCCACGGCCGATCGGGATCATCGAGTCGATCGCCTTGAGGCCGGTCTGCAGCGGCTCGTGCACCGACTTGCGGGCCATCACGCCGGGGGCCTGCAGCTCGAGCGCGCGGCGCCCCTCGGTCTCGACCGGGCCGAGACCGTCGATCGGGTTGCCCAGCGGGTCGACGACGCGGCCCAGGTAGCCGTCACCGACGGCGACCGAGAGCACCTCGCCCGTACGGCGGACCTCCTGGCCCTCCTCGATGCCCGTGAACTCACCGAGCACGACGACGCCGATCTCGCGGACGTCGAGGTTCAGCGCGAGGCCGAGCGTGCCGTCCTCGAACCGCAGCAGCTCGTTGGCCATGGCGCCCGGCAGGCCCTCGACCTGCGCGATGCCGTCGCCCGAGAGCGTCACACGGCCGACCTCTTCGGACACCGCACCGGTCGGCTCGTACGACTTCACGAAGCTGTCCAGCGCGGCCCGGATCTCCTCCGGCCGGATCGTCAGCTCAGCCATTGCTCTTCTCCTCGTCCTTCGCACGGGTCCCGTGCGGTGTGGCATGTCGTGGTGCGCACCTGGCGGCGCGCGGCTTGTCGCCCGTCAGCTCGCCAGCTGTCGGCGCGCGTCCGCCAGTCGGCTCAGGACCGTCGAGTCGACGACGTCCGGTCCGACCTGGATGCGCAGTCCGCCCAGCACGTGGGCGTCGTGCACCTCGTTGATCTGCACGGCGCTCCCGTAGGCGCGCCCGAGGATCGTGGCCAGACGCTCGCGCTGCGCCGGCGTCAGCGGCGTCGCCGCCGTGACCGTCGCGACCTTGCGGTTGCGCCGCTCGGCGATGAGGTCCGCCAGGTGGCCGAGCGTCGCGACGTACCGCCGGCCGCGCGGCGCGGCCGCCGCACGACGCGCGAGCGCCGTCGTGGTCTGGTCGGCCCGACCCGCGAGGATCTTGTCGACGAGCTCGGCACGCGCCGCACCGGGGATGCGGTCGTCGAACAACGTCTGACGCACCTCACGCTGCCCGTGCAGGGCGCGCACGAGGCGGAACAGCTCCTCCTCGACGCGGTCGAGCGCACCGCGTGCGTCGGCCGATGCGAGAAGCGCGTGGAACCCGAGGCGCTCGGCGGCGTCGCCGAGGTCCGCCTCGGCCGACCAGCGCGCGCTCACGAGACCCTCGACCGCCTCGACGACCGCGGGCTCCGCGCCGTCGAGCAGGCGCCGCACGAGCGCCACCTTCGGCTCCGCCGGGATCGACGGGTCCGCCAGGGTCCGGCGCAACGAGCCGGACTGGTCCAGCGCGTCGACGAGCACGAAGAGCTGCTCGCCGAGCGCCGAGGCCTGTGCCCCGGCAGCCTGGAGCGCCGGCTCGAACCGGTCCTCCGCGGCCGCCAGCGCGGCCCGACTCGTCCCTCGCATCAGTTCCCCTTACCTGCGTCCGCCGCCGTGCTGGCCTCGAGGTCGTCCAGGAAGCGCTCGACGACACGCGACTGGCGCGCCTCGTCCTCGAGCGACTCGCCGACGATCTTCGACGCGAGCTCGGTCGCGAGCGCGCCGACCTCGGTGCGCAGCTGCACCTCGGCCTGCTGCCGCTCGGCCTCGATCTGGCGCTGCGCGTTCTCGACGATCCGCGCCGCCTCGGCCTGCGCACGCGTGCGCGACTCCGCGACGATCGCGGCGCCCTCGGCACGCGCCTCCTCGCGGATGCGCGCCGCCTCGGTGCGCGAGTCCTGCAGCTGGTGCTGGTACTCCTCGAGCGCCGCAGCGGCCTCGGCCTGCGCGGTCTCCGCCTTGGCGAGCCCGCCCTCGACCAGCTCGGTGCGCTCGTCGAGCACCTTCTGGATCTTGGGCAGCGCGTACTTGAGGAAGACGAACGCGAGGATGACGACGATGACCAGCGACCAGACGATGTCGTAGGTCTCCGGCAGCAGCGGGTTGGGGGTCTCCGCCTCCTCCGCTGCGCTGAGGAGACCTGCGACCTGGGCGCCGATCACTTGAAGATGAAGGGGGTGACGAGACCGAGCAGACCGAACACCTCGATGAACGCGAGGCCGATGAACATGAGCGAGCGCAGCTGGCCGGACATCTCCGGCTGGCGGGCCATGCTCTCGATGGTCTTGCCGAACAGGATGCCCAGGCCGATGCCGGGGCCGATGGCCGCGAGGCCGTAACCGATGACGGCGAGGTTGCCGGAGATCTCCACTGAGGTGGTTCCTTTCATCTGCGCGCCGCTCGGCGCGTCCGGGGTGGGGCGTCGGTCCCCTACGGACCGTCCGCGTCGGTCTAGTGCTCGGGCTCCACGGCCATCTGCAGGTAGACGGCCGTCAGGATGGCGAAGACGTAGGCCTGCAGCGCGGCGACGAACACCTCGAGCAGGTAGAACGCGAAGCCGGCGACGAACGTCACCGCGCCCAGCGGCTTGAGCGTCGCGGCGGCGTGGAAGAACAGGAACGACGTCGCCGAGAAGCACAGCGCGAGCAGCAGGTGCCCGGCCATCATGTTGGCGAAGAGTCGGATGGTCAGCGTGGCCGGGCGCAGCAGGAAGGCCTGCAGGAACTCGACCGGCGTGAGCACCAGGTACACGGGCTTGGGCACCCCGGGCGGGAACAGCTGCCCCTTGAGGAAGCCACCCACGCCCAGCGCGCGCACACCGTCGACGAGGTAGAGCGCGAACACCCAGAGCGCGAAGATCAGCGGCAGGCCGATGACCGAGGTGCCGGCGATGTTCAGGAAGGGCACGACGCCCGTGATGTTCAGGAAGAAGACCGAGAACAGGATCGTCGTGATGACCGGCGCGTACTTGTCCCCGAGCTTCTTGCCCAGGACGTCGTAGGCGATGCCCTTCTTCGCGAAGTCCATGACCATCTCGATCATGACCTGGAAGCGACCGGGCACCAGCGTCGCGCGCTTGGCGGCGATCACGATGATCGTCACGAGGACCGCGGTGGCGATGAACCGGACGATCATGACGCGGTTGATCTCGAACGGCGTGCCCTCGAAGAGCACCGCCGGCGGGAAGAAGTCCGCGAGCGACGGCGCGTGGAACTCGCTCCCGCTGTCGTCGGCGGCGAGCGGCATGATCGTCGCGAGGCTGAACAGGGCGGTCTCCTGAAGTCGTGGCGCTTGGCCGCGGCGTAGCGGCTCATCGTCGCGCCGGCGGCCGTCGTGGTCGGAGGAAGCCTAACCTATGAAACGGCCGGTCCTGACCCGCCGTTCTCGCCCGCACGCCCGCTCGGATCGAGCCCGGGGACGGGGTCCGCGTCGACGTACGGGATGCGCGCGCGCTGGACCGCGCGCAGGTCCAGGACTGCCGAGCCGAGGACCCCCGCAAGGAGCACCGCCGCGAGCACCGCGTGGTCGTAGAAGTCGAGTCGCGCGAGCACCGCCAGCGCGATGAACACCACGACGATCTTCACGAGCCACGCGCCCATGACGAGCATCGCGGTGTGGGTCGGCGACGTGTTGACCGAGCGCAGCACCGAGATCACCGTGGTGCCCGAGAAGACGAGCGCGAGGGCGACGCCGAGCAACGCTCCCCACACGCCCTTCGAGCCGGACACGGCCCAGCCGATGCCCACACCGAGCACCAGCAGGATGCCGAGCAGCCACAGCATGTCCCGCAGCGCGCGGCGGAAGGCTTCGCCGGCTGCGCTCTCGCTCAGCGGCGGCTGGGCCGGGGAGGCGAAGGGCTGTGTCATCGGGCGTTCTCCGGGGTGCTGGTCGGGGCGCTGGTCGGGAGCTGCTGCTCGACAGGAGCCGCGGCTGCGGGCGGGCGCGGGCGTCCGCGCAGCGGACCGAGGGTCAGGACGAGCGCGAGCGCGACGCCCGCGACGAGCAGCCACGCGACGACCGTCGACGAGACCACCACGAGCGCCGCGACGCCGAAGGCGATCACGGCCGTCCAGACGTACATGATGACGACCGCGCGCCGGTGCGAGTGCCCGAGCCCGAGCAGCCGGTGGTGCAGGTGCATGCGGTCGGGGTGGAACGGCGACTTGCCCTGACCGAGCCTGCGGACCATCGCGAGCGCCATGTCGAGCAACGGCAGCAGGAGGACCGCGAACGGCAGCAGCATCGGCAGGAACGCGGGGAACGACGCGCGCTCGGACACCGACTCAGGGTCGATCTGCCCCGTGACCACGACGGCCGCGGCCGAGAAGACGAACCCGAGCAGCATCGCGCCCGAGTCGCCCATGAAGATACGCGCCTTGTACACGTTGTGCGGCAGGAAGCCGACGCACGCTCCCACCATCACGGCGAGCACGAGAGTCGCGAGGCTCGCGTAGTCGGAGCTCGTCGACTTCGTCAGCAGGTACGAGTAGAGCAGGAACGCGGTGCCGCCGATCGCGAGGACGCCCGCCGCGAGCCCGTCGAGCCCGTCGACGAAGTTCACGGCGTTCATCGCGATGACGACGGTGAGCACCGTCAGGAACGTCCACATGCGCGTCGAGCCGACCGTCACGCCGCCGATCGGCAGCTGGTAGAGCTGCACGCCCTGCCACGCGAGGAAGCCCGCGGCGAGCACCTGGCCCATCAGCTTGGTGAGCCAGTCGAGGTCCCAGATGTCGTCGGCCACGCCGAGCGCGCACACGAGCGCCGCTCCCCCGACGATCCCCACGATCGGGCGCGGGTTGTCGTACACGGCCGAGAGGAACGGCAGGCGGCTCGCCATCACGATCGCGACCGCGATGCCCGCGAACATCGCCATCCCGCCGAGCCGCGGCGTCGGCACGGCGTGCACGTCCCGGTCGCGCACCGCGGTGATCGCACCCCACTTCAGGGCGCACCAGCGGGCCAGCGGCGTCGTGAGGTAGGCGACCGCGGCGGCGAGCAGCAGGACGAGCAGGTAGACCCTCACCCGGCGGCCTCCACGTGCGCGACCGCGCGCAGCTCGTCGAGGGTGATCGCGCCGGCGCGCACGAGGCGCAGCGTCGTGCCGGTCGCGTCGACGATGCTCGAGGCGACCCCGCCCGGGGCCGCTCCCGCGTCGAGGTAGACGTCGACCGAGTCGCCGAGCTGGGCGTGGGCGTCGGCGGCGTCGAGCGCTGCGGGCGACCCGGTGCGGTTGGCGCTCGAGACCGCCATCGGCCCGGTGCGCCGCAGCAGCGCGATCGCCGTGTCGTGGTCCGGGACGCGCAGCGCCACCGTGCCCGCCGTCTCCCCCAGGTCCCACGCGAGCGACGGCTGCGCGCGCACGATGATCGTGAGCCCGCCGGGCCAGAACGCCTCCGCGAGCGCGTGCGCCGCGTCGGGCACGCCGTCGGCCAGCCCCGCCATCGTGCCGACCTCGGGGATCAGCACCGGCGGGGGCATCTGGCGGCCGCGGCCCTTCGCGTCGAGCAGCGCCTGCACGGCCGCGGGCGCGAACGCGTCGGCCCCGATGCCGTAGACGGTGTCGGTCGGCAGCACGACGAGCGCGCCGCGGTGCACGGCGTTGACGGCCTCGTCGATCGCCGGGCCCCAGCTCGTCGGGTCGCCGGCAGGCAGGATGCGCTGGTTCACGGCTGCGAGTCTTTCACGCCGTCCCGTGAGCCCCGGCGAGCGACGAGCATGCGGGACCGGCCCGTGAGGTCGGGCTCGGTCCGGATGTCGACGAACGCGCCGGTGGCGGCCGCGTCGGCGCGCGCAGCGGCGCGCTGCACCTCGGCATGCTCCATGACGAGAAGCCCGCCGTCACGCAGCAGCCGTGCGGCGGCGGCGAGCACCGCACGCGGGATCTCGAGGCCGTCGGAACCGCCCCCGTACAGCGCGAGGTCGGGATCGTGGTCGCGGACCTCGGGGTCGATCGGCACCTGGTCCGGGGGGATGTACGGCGGGTTCGCGACGACGACGTCGACCGTGCCGTCCAGGTCGGCGAGCAGGGCGTCGTCGCGCACGTCGCCGACGACCGCGTCGAACCGCTCGTCGGGCACGCCCGCGCCGCGTGCGTTGCGCAGCGTGAGGTCGACGGCCTGGGGCGAGAGGTCCACGGCCCGCACGCGCGAGGTCGGGACCTCCGCGGCGAGCGACACGGCGATGCCCCCGGCGCCGCAGCACAGCTCGACGACGAGCGGCGTGCGCGTGCCTGCGACGAGTGCCGCCTCGTCGATCGCGACCTGCGCGACGACCTCGGTCTCGGGCCGCGGCACGAAGACACCGGGCTCCGCGACCATCGTCAGGTGCCGGAACCACGCACGCCCGGTGATGTGCTGCAGCGGCTCGCGCGCGCGGCGCCGTTCGACGAGCTCGGCGTACCGCACCCCGAAGCCCTCCGGCACCGCCGGCGCGACGACCAGCTCGAGCCGGTCGAGCCCGAGCACGAACGCCGCGAGCTCGGTCGCGTCGACGCGCGGCGAGGCGACGCCCGCCTCCGCCAGCACGCGCGCGGCACCCTCGACGTACGCGCGCAGGGTCGGTGCGCCGGCGTCGCTCACTGGTCCGCGGCCGCCGCGAGCCGCGCCGCCTCGTCGGTGCTGATCGCGGACTCGACCACGGGACCGAGGTCGCCCGCGAGCACCTGGTCGAGGTTGTAGGCCTTGTAGCCCGTGCGGTGGTCGGCGATGCGGTTCTCGGGGAAGTTGTACGTGCGGATCCGCTCGGAGCGGTCCACGGTGCGCACCTGCGAGCGGCGCGCCTCGCTCGCGGCAGCAGCGGCCTCCTCCTGGCGTGCGGCGAGCAGCCGGGCGCGGAGCACGCGCATCGCCTGCTCGCGGTTCTGCAGCTGCGACTTCTCGTTCTGCATCGACACGACGATGCCCGTGGGCACGTGCGTGATGCGCACCGCCGAGTCGGTGGTGTTGACCGACTGGCCGCCCGGGCCCGACGAGCGGTAGACGTCGATGCGCAGGTCGTTCTGGTCGATCTCGACCTCGCCCTCGTCCTCCACCTCGGGAAAGACGAGCACGCCCGCGGCCGAGGTATGGATGCGGCCCTGCGACTCGGTCACGGGCACGCGCTGGACGCGGTGCACGCCGCCCTCGTACTTCAGGTGCGCCCACACGCCGTCCTCGGGGGCGACCGTGCCCCGAGCCTTCACGGCGATCTGCACGTCCTTGTAGCCGCCCAGGTCCGACTCGGTGGAGTCGAGCACCTGCGCCGACCAGCCCATCCGCTCGGCGTAGCGCACGTACATGCGCAGCAGGTCGGCCGCGAACAGCGCGGACTCCTCGCCGCCCTCGCCGGCCTTGACCTCGAGGATCACGTCGCGCGCGTCGTCGGGGTCGCGCGGGATGAGCACCGCACGCAGCCGCGCCGCCGCCTCGTCCTGCGCTGCGCGCAGCGCGGGGAGCTCGGCGGCGAACGAGGCGTCCTCGTCGGCCAGCTCGGCGGCGGCCTCCGCGTCGTCCTGCGCCGACTGCCACGCGCGGTAGGCACCGGCGACGCGGCTGAGCTCGGCGTAGCGGCGGCCGAGCGTGCGGGCGCGGCTCGCGTCCGCGTGCACCGCGGGGTCCGCGAGCTGCGCCTCGATCTGCTCGTGCTCGGCGAGCAGCGGCTGGGCGGCAGCGAACGCCTCGCTCACGGTGGACCTCCAGGCGGCGGGTGACCCGGGCGCCGACGGCACCCGGGAACGACGCAGCGCCGGTGCTCGCGCGGACACTGCCATGGAGGGCAGTCGTCCGCGCCGGGCACCGGCGCTGCGAGGGTGCTAGTCGGCCTTCTTGCCGTAGCGCGCCTGGAACCGGGCCACGCGGCCGCCGGTGTCGAGGATCTTCTGCTTGCCCGTGTAGAACGGGTGGCAGGCGCTGCAGACGTCGGCGTGGATCTTGCCGCTCGTCACGGTGCTGCGGGTGACGAACGTGTTGCCGCAGGTGCACGTGACCTCGGTGACCACGTACTCCGGGTGGATGTCAGACTTCACGGGGATCTCCTCGTTCGGGGTGTCTCCGGGTCCCGCACGTGACTCGCGCAGGTGAACCGCAGATCAGCGGAACATTCTGCCAGAACCGCGGCGAGGTCCGAAATCTTCCCGTGGCCCCCACCCCTGGTTCCTACGATGGCACCCCCGACGCTTGGAGGACCTCTTGCCGCGCACGCTCGTCGTGACGAACGACTTCCCGACCCGTCAGGGCGGCATCGAGGCCTTCGTCTCCGCGCTGTGCGACCGGTTCCCCGCCGGCGAGGTCGTCGTGTACACCGCCTCGATGCCCGGCGACGACGAGTACGACGCCGCGCTCCCCTACCCGGTGGTGCGCGACCGCTCGTCGATGCTGCTGCCCACGCGACGCGTCCGCCGCGACGTGGTCGCCGCGTTCCGCGAGCACGGCTGCGACCGCGTGCTGTTCGGCGCCTCGGCCCCCCTGGGACTCCTGGCCCCGGCGCTGCGCGAGGCGGGCGCCGAGCGCGTGGTCGCGATCACGCACGGGCACGAGGTCTGGTGGGCGCGCGTGCCGGTGATGCGATCCCTGCTGCGGCGCATCGGCGACTCGGTGGACGTCCTGACCTACATCTCCGGCTGGTGCCGGGACCAGATCGCGCGCGGCCTGTCCCCCGCGGGCCGCGCCCACCAGCAGCGGCTCGCGCCGGGCGTCGACTCGGCGCGCTTCTACCCGGGCTGCGGTGGCGACGAGGTGCGCGCGAAGCTCGGGCTCGAGGGAGCGCCGGTCGTGGTGTGCGCGGCGCGGCTCGTCGCGCGCAAGGGCCAGGACCAGCTGGTCGCCGCGTGGCCCGCGGTGCTCGAGAAGGTCCCCGGCGCGCACCTCGTGGTCGTCGGCGACGGCCCGCACCGGGCCGCGCTCGACAAGCAGGTCGCGGCGCTCGGGCTCACCTCTGCGGTGACGTTCACCGGGCCGGTGCCGTGGGCGCAGATCCCGCCGTACTTCGACGCGGCCGACGTGTTCGCGATGCCGTCGCGCACGCGCATGCTCGGGCTCGAGCCGGAGGGGCTGGGGATCGTGTTCCTCGAGGCGGCCTCGTGCGAGAAGCCCGTGGTCGTGGGGCGGTCCGGCGGGGCGCCCGACGCGGTCGACGACGGCGTCACCGGGTACGTCGTGGACCCGCGCTCGCCCGCCGAGATCGCCGAGCGTGTCGTCGAGCTGCTGACCGATCGCGACAAGGCGCGCGAGATGGGTCGCCTGGGGCGCGAGCGCGCGCAGCGGGACTGGCAGTGGGACGACATCGCCGCGCGCTGCCGGGAGTACCTCGAGGCGTGAGGCTGCTCACGCGGCCCCGTTCGAGCGCGCGGCCTCGTCGTGACGCGGCGGCAGGTGCCTGTCTAGCCTGGCGCCGATGCCTCTTCTCTCCACGCTCCTGACCGCCGCCCCCAGCCCCACCCCGTCACCCACCCCCGTCGCCGAGCAGGTCGCCTCGGGCGCGTGGGACGTGCTGCGTCCCGTGCTCGCGGTCGCGCTCGGCGTCGTCGTCGCGCTCGTCGTCTCGAGCGTCGTGGGCGCCCTGGTCCGACGCGCCGGACGCGGCTCTCGGCTGACCGCCGACCTGTCCCGGCGGGCGCACGCGCCGTTGCGGGTGGTTCTCGTGGTCGTCGCGAGCTGGGTCGCCGTGCGTGTGGCCGCCGACCCCTCGACGTGGCGGCGCGCAGTCGAGCACGGGCTGCTCGTCGCGCTCATCGGTGCGATCGCGTGGCTCGTCGGGAGCCTCGCGTTCGTCCTCGAGGACCAGGCGGTCGAGCGCTACCGCACCGACGTGCCCGACAACCGCCACGCGCGGCGCGTGCGCACGCAGGTGCAGGTGCTGCGCCGGCTCACGGTCGCGGTGCTCGCGGTGTGCGCGGTCGCCGCGATGCTGCTGACGTTCCCCGGCGCCCGTGCGCTCGGGGCGAGCGTGCTCGCGTCGGCGGGGCTCATCTCGATCGTCGCCGGGCTCGCGGCCCAGAGCTCGCTCGCGAACGTCTTCGCCGGCATGCAGCTGGCGTTCACCGACGCGATCCGCGTGGACGACGTCGTCGTGGTCGAGGGCGAGTGGGGGCGGATCGAGGAGATCACGCTGACCTACGTCGTCGTGCACGTGTGGGACGACCGGCGCCTCATCATGCCGTCGACGTACTTCACGACGACGGCGTTCGAGAACTGGACCCGCCGCGACGCGCACCTGCTGGGCACCGTGGAGCTCGACGTCGACTGGCGCGTCCCCGTGCCGCAGATGCGTGCCGAGCTGACGCGGCTGCTCGAGAGCACCGAGATGTGGGACCGACGCGTGGGCGTCCTGCAGGTGACGGATGCCGTGAACGGGGTGGTCCGCGTGCGGGCGCTGGCGAGCGCCGCCGACGCGCCGACGCTGTTCGACCTGCGGTGCCACGTGCGCGAGGGCCTCGTCGCGTGGGTGCGCGACGTCGCGCCGCAGACCGCGCCGCGCACGCGATGGACGTCGGCGGACGACGAGCCGGCGCCGGTCGTCGCCGCGTCGCCCGGCACCCCGTCGCCCGGCACCGCGACCGTGGCCACGCCGGCTTCCGGGCCTGCCTCCGCGACCATCTCGGAGCCGACCTCCACGGCGGCCGAGCCGGCACCCCCGACGGACGCGACCGCCGTCATCACCGCTGCGCCGGGGGACGCCCGGCTGTTCACGGGGAGCTTCGACGCGATCGAGCGGTCGCGGGACTTCCAGGGCCCGGGACAGGACGCGATCGACGAGCGCGAGGAGCACGCCGACCGGTCGTGAGCGACCCGGCGTACATGCAGGTCAGGCCGCGTTCCACCGCACCTGTCTCGCGATATGGACGTCGCGGGGTCACCCGTCGCCCTTCACCCGGTCCACCGCTCGGTGCGGAGGACCATCGAGGCACCCCACCTCACCGAGGAGCTGAGCACCGATGACGGTGTGCATGCACGTCTACCGCGGAGACCCCGACGGACGGACGCCCGAACCCGGGACCCACATCACCCGCACCTACGTGTGCGTCCGCTGCGGACGCCACCGCCGCTACGTGCAGGACTGGCCGCAACGCGCCACTGCCCCGCTGCAGTCGGCCGGCATCTACCACATGCGCGTGGTGTGACGAGAGTCACCTGACTCGTCCTCGACGGACGCGAGACACTCGCGCCACGCACGGTCGCCCGTGCTCGCTCACCCACGACAGTCGTCGTCCCCGGAAGGCCGTGGTGTCGGTACCGCTCGTACGCAACGTCGTCGTCGACGGCACCACGTTCGCCCTGACGATCCTGCCCGGAGGCGGTGAGGGCGCGACGCAGATCGGCAGTCCCCTCGCCGGTCGTGGCTTCGCGATCAGCCACAGCGACGGCACGCTCCTGACTCAGGACGAGTGGCTGGAACGGATCCGGGCCTGGCTCACGCAGGTCGACGACGGATGATGCCCCCGCGCGAGACCTGACGGCCCCGCGACGCGGTGTGCCGGCGCACGCCGACACACCGCGAAGCAACGGGTCAGACGTGCTTGCCGACCGCGTCCTCGGCACCGGGGTGCAGGGGGCCGGTCGTCTTCTGCACCTGGAGCAGGAACTCCACGTTCGACTTGGTCTCCCGAAGCTTGCCGACGAGCAGCTCGATCGCCTGCTGCTGGTCGAGCGCGCCCATGACGCGACGCAGCTTGTAGATGATCTTCAGCTCGTCGTTCGACATGAGGATCTCCTCGCGGCGCGTGCCCGACGCGTTGACGTCGACCGCCGGGAAGATGCGCTTGTCCGCGAGCGAGCGCGACAGGCGCAGCTCCATGTTCCCCGTGCCCTTGAACTCCTCGAAGATGACCTCGTCCATCTTGGAGCCGGTCTCGACGAGCGCCGAGGCGAGGATCGTCAGCGAGCCGCCGTTCTCGATGTTGCGTGCCGCGCCGAAGAACTTCTTGGGCGGGTACAGCGCCGACGCGTCGACGCCACCGGACAGGATGCGGCCCGAAGCCGGTGCGGCCAGGTTGTACGCGCGCGACAGGCGGGTGAGCGAGTCGAGCAGCACGACGACGTCCTGACCCAGCTCGACCAGGCGCTTGGCCCGCTCGATGGCGAGCTCGGCGACGATCGTGTGGTCGGACGCGGGCCGGTCGAAGGTCGAGGCGATGACCTCGCCCTTCACCGTGCGCTGCATGTCCGTGACCTCCTCGGGGCGCTCGTCGACGAGCACGACCATGAGGTGGACCTCGGGGTTGTTCGCGGTGATCGCGTTGGCGATCTGCTGCATGATGATCGTCTTGCCGGCCTTGGGCGGCGCGACGATGAGGCCGCGCTGGCCCTTGCCGATCGGTGCGACGATGTCGATCACGCGGGGCGTGATGCGCGTCGGGTCGTCGATCTCGAGGCGCAGCCGCTCCTGCGGGTACAGCGGCGTGAGCTTGGTGAAGTCCGGCCGCTGGCGCGCCTCGTCGGGCGTCTGGCCGTTGACCGAGTCGAGCCGCACGAGCGCGTTGATCTTGCTCGGGCGGTTGCCCTGCTGCTGCGGCACCTGCTCGCCCTCGCGGGGCTGGCGGACCGCACCCGTGATCGCGTCGCCGCGGCGGAGACCCGCACGCTTGACCTGGTTGAGCGAGACGTAGACGTCGTTGGGGCTCGGCAGGTAGCCCGTGGTGCGGACGAACGCGTAGCTCTCGAGCACGTCGAGGATGCCCGCCACGGGCAGCAGCACGTCGTCGTCGGCGACCTCGATCTCGTCGAGACCCGCGAGGTCCGGGCCGTTGCCGCCACGGCCACGGCCGCGCTTGCGGTCACGGTCGCGGTAGCGGTCGCGCGAGCGGCGACGACGGCCGGTGCCGTCCTCGTCGCCGTCCTGCGCCTGGTTCTGGCCCTGGTTCTGGCCCTGGTTCTGGGCCTGAGGCTGGTTCTGGTTGGAGTTCTGGGCCTGGCCCTGGCGCTGCTGGCGCGGCTGGCCGTCGTCGGCGCGCTGCTGCCCGTTCTGGCCGTTCTGGCGACGCTCGTCCTCGCCCGCCTGCGGCGCGCCCGCGCCACGTGCGGAGCGGCGCGAGCGGCGCTCACCGGTCACGTCCCCGACCGCGTCCGCCGCACGCGCGGCGCGGTCGTCGCGGTCGTCGGGGTGGCCCTTGCCGTCGGCCTTGGCGTCGAGCTTGGCGTCCAGCGCGGCCTCGAGGCCCGCGAGCGCGTCACCGCGGCGCTGCGGCTGCTGCTCCCGTGCGGGGCGGTCCGTGGAGCGCTCGGTCGTGTGGTCGGTGGTGCGCTCCGCGCGGGGGGCCCGGGCGGTCTCGTCCGCGGGCGCAGTCGTCGCGTCGGGCGCGGTGCTCACGCTCTCGTTCGCACCAGCGGCGCGGGTCGCGCGACGACGCGCGGGCGCCTCGGCGACGGCGACCGCCTGGTCGCGGCGCTCGTCGAGCGCGCTCGGGCGCGAGGAACCGCCGCGGGCGGCCTGGATCGCACTCACGAGGTCGCCCTTGCGCATCTTGGAGGTGCCCTTGACCCCCAGTCCCGTCGCCATGGCCTGCAGCTCGGGCAGTCGCAGCGCGGAGATGTTGTCTGTCACGAAGGATCCTTCCCCCTCGTTCGGCGGCCGGTCCGCACAGCGGATCTCGGCCTACGTCCGGTCACGACGACCAGGACGGAGATGGAAGCCTCAGGTGCTGCTCAGGACGACGTCCGTGACGTCAGCGCACCCGGGCTGGAAGATGCTCCCGGCCGATCGGCTCCGCAGGAGTCCGGCCACCTCGACGGTGCGAGAAGGGCGCGGAAACCGGAGGATCGAGCTCCGGGGAACGGCTCGAGGATACCACTGTGGACCACTCGTCCAGCTCACTGCCGCCACCTGGGCCGGTTTCACCCGTTCGCCGCGGCAACGATCTCGACGCCGCCGTGGGCGACCGCGAGCGGGAGCACGCGCCAGCCGCCCATGGCGCCGCCGAAGGCCGCGGCGATGGCCTCGTCGGCATCGGTCCCGCCACCCTCGAGGCGACGCGCGAGAGCCAGCACCGTGGGTCCGGCACCCGAGACGACGGCCGCCACACCGGCGGACCGCAGCGCGTCGACGAGCGCGAGCGAGTGCGGCATGACCGAGCGGCGGTACTCCTGGTGGAGCGTGTCGACCGTCGCGTCGAGCAGCAGCTCGGGGCGGCGTCCGAGGGCCTCGACGAGCAGCGCGGCACGGCCGGCCTGCTGCGCCGCGTCGGCGTGCGGGACGGTCGGGGGCAGGACGCCGCGGGCGGCCTTGGTCGACAACGTCGTCGGCGGGATCACGACCACCGGCGCGACGTCCGGGTGCACGTCGAGCGGGACCGCACGCACACTGCCGGTGCCGCCCCACGCGAGGGTCGCCCCGCCCAGGATCGCCGGTGCGGCGTTGTCCGGGTGACCCTCGAGCTCGGTGGCGAGCGCGAGCAGCACGTCGTCGGACAGCGCCTGCGGCTCCGCGACGAGGCCACGCGCCGCGGCGAGACCGGCGACCACAGCGGCGGCCGACGACCCGAGGCCGCGACCGTGCGGGATCCGGTTGTGGCACACCAGGTGCAGCCCGGACTGCGGCGCCCCGGCGTGGTCCAGCCCGGCCCGCAGCGCCTGCACGACGAGGTGCCGCTCGTCGTCCGGGACCTCGCCCGCGCCCTCGCCCGTGACGTCGACGACGACATCCGGAGAACCGAGCGCCCGCACCTCGACGTCGTCGTGCAGCGCGAGCGCCAGGCCCAACGCGTCGAACCCGGGCCCGAGGTTCGCGCTCGTGGCCGGCACCCGCACGCGGACGCGGTCCGCACCCAGGCGCACGACGTCAGTCCAGGCCGAGCGCGGAGGCGATCGACACGACGTCGGCGCTGATGCGCTCGGGGCGCACCTCCTCGCCGTCGAGCGTGCGCAGGGCCCACTGCGGGTCCTTGAGACCGTGACCCGTGACCGTGATGACGATGCGCGCACCCGACGGCACGCGGCCGGCCTCGGCCATCGCCAGCAGCCCGGCGACGCCCGAGGCGGACGCGGGCTCGACGAACACGCCGACCTCGGCCGACAGCACGCGGTGCGCCGCGAGGATCTGCTCGTCGGTCACGGCCTCGATGATGCCGCCCGACGTGTCGCGCGCCTCCTCGGCCTGCCTCCAGGACGCGGGGTTGCCGATCCGGATGGCGGTGGCGATCGTCTCGGGCTCGTCGACCGGGAAGCCGCGCACGATGGGTGCGGCGCCGGCGGCCTGGAAACCCCACACGACGGGGGTGCGGGACGCGGTGCCGTCCGCCGCGTACTCGCTGAAGCCCTTCCAGTACGCCCTGATGTTGCCGGCGTTGCCGACGGGCAGCACGAAGACGTCCGGTGCGTCGCCGAGCGCGTCGCAGATCTCGAACGCACCGGTCTTCTGGCCCTCGATGCGGTCAGGGTTCACCGAGTTCACGAGCTCGACCGGGTACGCCTCGGCGAGCTTGCGCGCGGCGATCAGGCAGTCGTCGAAGTTGCCGTCGACCTGCAGGAGCCTCGCACCGTGCGCGACGGCCTGGCTGAGCTTGCCCATCGCGATCTTGCCGTCGGGGACGAGCACGGCGCACGTCATGCCGGCGCGCGTCGCGTACGCGGCCGCGGACGCCGAGGTGTTGCCGGTCGAGGCGCACACGACCGCCTTGGCGCCGCGTGCCGCGGCGGCCGACATCGCGGTGGTCATGCCGCGGTCCTTGAACGACCCGGTCGGGTTCATGCCCTCGACCTTGACGTAGACCTCGGCACCGACGCGGTCGGACAGCGCGGGCGCGGCGACGAGCGGCGTGCCGCCCTCCCCCAGCGTCACGACGTGCGTGCGGACGTGCTCGGGCAGGCGGTCGGCGTACTCGGCGATGACGCCGCGCCACTGGTGGGCCATCAGGCTCCTTCGACTCGCAGGACGGACACGACGGCGTGGACCACGTCCAGGCCGGCGACGGCCTCGACGGTGCCCGCGAGCGCTCGCTCGCTCGCCGCGTGGGTGGTGATGAGCAGTCGCGCGACGCTCTCGTCGGCCGCGCCCGTCTGCCGGACCGCCTCGATCGAGACGTCGTGGCGCGCCAGCTCGGCGGCGACCTGCGCGAGCACGCCCGGCTGGTCACGCACCTCGAGGCGCACCTGGTAGCGGGTACGGGCCTCGTCGGCCGGCAGCACGGGCAGGTCCGCGTACGACGACTCGACGGGACCCCGCCCGCCCAGCACGCGGTGCCGGGCCGCGGACACGACGTCGCCGAGCACGGCCGACGCGGTGGGCGCGCCGCCCGCACCGCGTCCGTAGAACATGAGCTCGCCCGCCGCCTCGGCCTCGACGAACACCGCGTTGAACGCGCCCCGCACGCCTGCGAGCGGGTGGTGCGCCGGCACGAGCGACGGGTGGACGCGCACCTGCACGCCCTGCGTGCCGTCGGCCGCGGTGTTGCGCTCGGCGATCGCGAGCAGCTTGATGACGTGACCGCTCGCGGCGGCCCACGCGACGTCGTCGGCCGACACGCCCGTGATGCCCTCGCGCTGGACGTCGTCGATCGAGACGCGCGTGTGGAACGCGAGGCTCGCCAGGATCGCGGCCTTCGCGGCGGCGTCGAAGCCCTCGACGTCGGCCGTCGGGTCCGCCTCGGCGTACCCGAGCGCCTGCGCCTCCTTGACCGCCTGGTCGAGATCGAGCCCGTCCGTGGCCATGCGGTCCAGGACGTAGTTGGTGGTGCCGTTGACGATGCCCAGCACGCGCCGGACGTGGTCACCGGCGAGGGACTCGCGCACCGGGCGGACGATCGGGATGGCACCCGCGACGGCCGCCTCGAAGTAGAGGTCGACCCCCGCGTCGTCGGCCGCCGCGTACAGCGTGGGCCCGTCCTGCGCGAGCAGCGCCTTGTTGGCGGTCACGACGGACGCGCCGTGCTCGATCGCGCGCAGGATGAGCGTGCGCGCGGGCTCGATCCCGCCCATGACCTCGACCACGACGTCGGCCCGCGCCACGAGGCCCTCGGCGTCGGTGGTCAGGAGCGCCGGGTCGACGCCCTCGCGCGGTGCGGCCAGGTCGCGCACCGCGATGCCGACGAGCTCCAGCCGGGCGCCCGCGCGCGCGGCGAGGTCGTCGGCCTGCTCCGTGAGGAGCCTGGCCACGTGGCTGCCGACGACACCGCAGCCCAGCAGGGCGACCCTCAGGGTGTCGGGTCGGGTCGGGTCGGGCACGAAGGCACCTCCGGGACGGTGGGACGGCTGGCCCACAGGATAGGGCGCCCCCGCTCCCCGCCCGTGCGGCTGTCCACGGTCAGGCGTCCGCCCGTGCGTCGCCGTTCGGCACGTCCGGCGCGTCCCGCGCTTCCGGCGCGTCCCGCGCGTCCCGCGCTTCCGGCGCGTCCGGCGCTTCCGGGTCCGGCGCGTCCCGCCCGGTCCCCGGCGTCGCGCCACGGCGTCCGCGGCGCCAGCCGACGACCACCGCCCCCGCGACGACGAGGACGACGAGCGCGAGCAACGTCCATGGCACGGCCCACGTCGATCCCTCGACGACGACCGTGGGCAACGTCGCACCGCCGACGCCGACCCCCTCGGGGAAGACGTCCGCGCGCCCGTCGATCCGCACCGCCGGCCACACGCCGCTGATCTCGACGCTCTGCTCGAGCACGCTCCCCGCGATGAGCTCGGGCGTCTCTGCGCGGTCCGCCGCGGTGCGCAGCACGCCACCCGGGCCCTGCACCTGCGCCGTCTGCGCCGCGGCGACGCGCGTGTTGCCGGTGTTCCTCAGCTCGTAGCGCAGCGTGACCGAGCCCGGGGCGAACGGGTTCCAGCTCTGGTGGTACTCGACGCGCAGGTCGGTGGCTGCCACCGCGGGCGACAGCTCGCCCGCGACGCGCACGTGCATGCGCGAGCCCAGCCGGCTGTCGAGCGCGACCGGCGAGCCGTCCTGTGCCGAGCGGAACGACGTCACCACGCCGCCCGAGTGGTCCCCCGGTGTCGCGTCCTTCGGCACCTCGAGCGTGAACGGCACGGTGGTGCTCGCTCCGGCCTTCAGCGTGATCTCGTCGTCGTCGAGGTGGACCCACGCGCCGACGTCCTTCGACGGCTCGCCGGCGGGCAGCAGGTCGAGCTGGCCCGACGACGTCGTGAACGCGTCGGCGGCGTACACCGCGAGCGTGAGGGCCGTCGGCGTCTTGTTCGTCACGACGATCGCGTCGTGGACCGTCTGCCCGGGCTCGACCGAGTACCCGAAGTTGGGCCGGCCGGTGCCGAGGTCGCCGTCGGCGGGCGCGACGGCCCACTGGACGGTGCCGTCGTCGGCGGCCGGTGCCATGACGGGGACAGCCGCGGCTGCCGGTGTCCCGACGAGCGCGGCGGCGAGGCCGACGACGAGTGCGGCGAGCGGGCGCACGGGGGGTCCTTCCTTCGGGGGCGTGCACGGGCCACGGCCGGCCGGGAGGTCCCGACCGGCCGCGGCCGTCCTGCGTGGTCGGGTCAGCTGAGCGCGGTGAGCGTCAGCGTCGACGTGTAGCTGCCCGGCTTGGCGTCGGCCGGCGCGAGCAGGTCGAGCGTCGCACCGACGTCGACCGTGCCGAGCGCGTGGCCCGCAGCACCGGACACGAGCGTGCTCGACGCCTTGAGCCCGTTGCCCGTGCCGGGTGCGACGGTCGCGCCTGCGACGGCCCCGACCGAGTTCGCGCTGAGCTTCGGCGTCCAGCCGAGCGCCTGGCCACCGAACGAGCCGGAGCCGTCGGCCGCGAGGAAGCTGCCGGCCTGGCCGGAGATCGAGAACGCCGGGGCGCCGTCGCGCGTGTCCTTCACGACGATCGCCGGGAGCTGGCCCGACGCGGTGAAGCCCGCCGCGGTGGAGGTGGCCGTGCCGAGGCTCACCGAGCCCGAGCCGCCGATGGTCCACGAGAACTCGCCCGGGTCCGGGGTGACCGGCGTCTCGGGGACCTCGACGCCGACGTTCACGTCGCCGGCGAACGTCACGGGCACGAACAGCTCCTGTGCCGCGTTGGCGGCCGCGCCGCCCGCCGCGTACACGTAGATGCCGTAGTTGCCGCTCGTCGCGGTCGCCTTCTTGACGTCCACCTGCGCGGTGAACGAGCCGTCCGCGGCGAGCTCGACGAGCGCGGCCGCCTGCGACGGGTAGTCCGTCGCGACCTGCGTGAGCGATGCCGCCGGCAGCGCCCACTTCTGGCTCGTGATCGGACGCGCCGACGACGACGCACCGGCGGACGGCCGCCACACGTCGGCGAAGCGGCCGAACGTCACGTAGACACCGGTCGGCTGACCGACCGTGACGGGCACGCGCGTCGACACGTTGGCGTCCGGCTTGAAGCCGGTGCCCGTGACGGTCACCGTCTCGGTGCCCGCGGGGTCGAAGCCAGAGGTCTTCGACACCGTGATCTTGGGGGTCCATGCCTGAGCGACCGCGGCGAGCGACGTCGACAGCGTGAAGTCGTCGAGCGCGTCGCCGGTGTTCAGGAAGCCCTGCAGCGCGGCGGAGCCCGCGGCGCTGAGCGTGACGCCCGAGCCGGAGACGGTCACGGCATCGCCGGTCTCGGTCACCTGGGCCGACGCGACGTCACCGATGACGATGTCGTCGCCGCCGTACGTGCCCGGCGTGTACCCGAGCGCGGTCCCGGACTCGGGGATGACGACCGACAGGTCGCCCTCGAGCTTCGCGGTGCCGCCGGAGACGACGACCGCGACGTCCTTGACCGTCACCGTGAACGCGTGCGACGGGAAGTGGAACACCGCACCGCCCGCGCTCTCGACGCGCAGGTCGTCGTCCGACGTGTACGAGCCGCCCTGCACGGGCAGGTGGTACGGGAGCGTCTCGTTGGGGCTCGACGTGCTGGCGGGCCACGCCGGCGTGCCCGCCGTGTCGAACGTCGCCGGGTCGAGCAGCGTGATGCGCTGGCCGACGGCCACGGCACCGACCGGCGGGAGCGCCGCGATCTGCTGGCCGACGTAGTTGCGGAAGCTGTTGCGGAAGCCCCAGTCGAGGGTCCCTTCCGCCTTGACGTCGCGGGAGTCCGCGGCGCTCGCGGGCATCGCGGCGACGGCGCCGCCGACGATCGCGAGCACGCCTGCGGCGGCGACGGCGCGACCGGCCCAGCCGGATCGTGTTGTCACGTTCTCGTGTCCTCTCGGTGGGGGTGAGAGCCGGTTCGGACCGGCCGGAATGAGGTTAGCCTTACCTAATCCTGATGGGAAGTCATGTCCGCGATCCGGTCCACGGCGGCACGATCCAGCCACGCCACGTCCCGATCGCGGCGACCACGGCCAGCAGCGCGAGGGCACCGAGCCCGCCGAGGAGCAGCGGGTCCTGCGCCGAGAGCCAGCTCACGGCGGCACCCGCCGCGGGGATGAGGCCCGGGGTCGCGGCCGCGAAAGTCGCCGCCGCGGTCGCCGGGAACACACCCGGTGCGACGGCCCCGCCGTCCAGGCCCGGGGTGACCGGCGTGCTCGACGTCGGGCCACCGCCGCTCGAGCCGCCACCGCCCGAGCCGCCACCGCCCGAGCCGCCGTCGCCCCCGGGAGTGGTCCCGGTCGGCTCGGGCGTCGGCTGCGTCACGGGGTCGCCCGTACCGCCCGGGTCCCCCGTGCCTGGCTCGGGGTCGGTCGTCGGCGGCGCGACCGACTGCGACGCGTCGTAGCTCACGTACACGGGGAGCGGGGTCTTGAACCGGTCCCGCTCACCGCCGCTCGTGTACCAGTACGCCGACTGCCCGGTCTCGACCTGCAGGTCGACGAAGTCCTGCGGGAACGCACCCCAGTAGTCGGAGTTCGCCGCCGTCCGCCGCGCCTGGGGCGTCGCCGAGCCGGTGTCGACGCGCACGCCCACGTAGTCCGGCGTCTCGACGATCCCGGTCGAGCCGAGGTCGACGTGCTCGAAGGTCGCGAGCTTCACCTCCCGCTCCTCGAGCGGTTGCCACGACGACGCGTCCTCGCGGTCGGCCCCGTACCCGCTCGCGGTCGCCGTGAGCGTGCCCACGCCACCCTTGACCGTCAGCACCGGGTCGGTCGCCGACCAGTACGTGAGGCCCCCGTAGAACGCGACCGTGAACGAGCCGCGCCACGCGATCCGGGCGGTCCCCTTGCGCTGGTCGACCGTCCCGGTCCCGCCGTCGACGACGACCTCGCTCTCGGTGCTCGGCGACGTCGTCGACGCGGTCACGGCCTTGCCGTCGCGGTCGAGGCACCGCGTCGCCCAGGTCGCGAGCGTCGGTCGGCCCGCGCTGTCGGGCTTCTGGATCCGCACCGAGCCCGAGGTCGAGCGGTAGAAGCCGTCGGCGGCCGTCCAGGCGCGCGACGACCCCGTGTCGCCCGCGACGCCCGCGGACAGGAAGTGGCAGCCGAACGCGTACGAGCCGCTGCTCGCCTCGCGGGTCAGCCCCCAGCGCAGCTCGGCGTCCTTGACCGTGAGGACGCCCGAGCGCGGGATCTCGACCTGGACGTCGACGCCCTTGCCGACCGACGGCGCGGCCGCGACGAGCAGCGCCATGCCGGCCGCCGCGAGCGCGGCACCGATCCTGCGGGCTCTCATGGGCGCACCGCCCGCGACGACGATCGGCGGCGACGGGCGGCGACGGCCCCCGCGACGACGAACCACAGCAGCGCGAGCGCCGCGACGACGACGCCGATCGCGACCGGGGACACGCCCGGGCCGTGCGACTCCTGCGCGGCGTTGGCCGCGGCGGCCGCGGTCACGGGGTCCGCGATCGCCTGGAACTCGACCTGCGCCTTCTTGCCCGACGCGGCGCCCGTCAGGGTGAACGCCTGGGTCCCGGGCCGCAGCGTCGCCGGGAGCTGCAGCACGCCCGCGACCTCGCCCTGCGCGCCCGCGGTCAGCGGTCCCACGGCCGCCTGGCCCCCGACGAGCGAGCCCACGACCTGCTCCCCCGGTGTGAACGCCTGCCCCGTGAAGCCGATCACGCGGCCGACGACGACCGTGCGCTGGTCGACGCCCACGGTCGCGGGCGCGTCGCTCGTGACAGGCGTGCCCGTGGCGGCGCCGTCGGCCGTGGACTCGCCTGCGGGTGCCGTCGAGCCGCTCGTCGGCGACGTGGCCGATTCGGTCGTCGTGCCGTTCCCGGTCGTCGTGCCGTTACCGGTCGAGGAGCCGGAGGAGGTGCCCGACGAGCCCTTCGACCCCGTGGAGCCCGGCGAGGCGAACCGCACAGGCGTGAACGACTCGTTGCTCGCGTTGACCACGCCGTGTGCGCCGATCGTGATGACCCCGCAGGTCACCTCGCGGCAGTCGACGGTGCGCACCTTCCCGTCCCGGTCCGCCGCGCGGAACGTCGGTCCCGGCACGGTCAGGGTCGTCGACCACGCCCCCGACGCCGACACCGTCCCGCCGTTGGCGGCGGACGCGGTGTCCGAGCCGGGGAACGCGACGAAGCGCTGGTAGCCGTGGTTCGACTTCTGCTCCGAGTCGGGGACGTACCGGTAGTCGGTCCCCGTCACGCCACCCTTGCTGGGGCGCCACGAGCCGCCCGAGGGGTCGTCGACCCAGCCGAAGAAGACGTAGATGCCGCCGAAGCCGCCCTTGACGGACTGGAAGCCCGAGCCGGAGACCTTGAACGTCGTCGGCCCGCTGCTGCTCGCCGTCGCGCCCGACGGACCGGTCACGCTCACGCGGCCCGCGGCCTGCGCGGGGGTCGCGAGAGGAAGGACGAGTGCGGCCGCCGCGAGGCTCGCGCCCAGCAGCGTCCGGACGGCGGGCCTCATCGGTTCTCCTCCGTGGTGGTCGGCGGGGTGGTGCGCGGGGTGTGCGGTTCGGGCTGCGACCGCACCGGCAGGACGACGAGCTCGTCGGTCCCGTGCCGGCGGGTCACCTCGATCGGGTGGCGGTACACGTCGCTCAGCAGGTCGGCGGTCAGCACGTCGTGCGGGGAGCCGTCGCCGCGCACGCGGCCCTCGTCGAGCACGACGACCCGGTCCGCGTAGGCGGCGGCGAGCGTGAGGTCGTGCAGCACGACGACGACGCTCGCACCGACCCGCGCGCGCGAGCGCGCCTCGGTCAGCAGCGCCTCCTGGTGGCGCACGTCGAGCGCGGCGGTCGGCTCGTCGAGCAGCAGGACCCCGGGCTCCTGCGCGAGCGTCCGCGCGAACGAGGTCCGCGCCTTCTCGCCGCCGGACAGCGTGGGGTACCTCCGCGCCGCGAGGTGCGCGACGTCGGCGGTCGC
This sequence comes from Cellulomonas sp. HZM, assembly GCF_000708885.1. Lineage (GTDB taxonomy): Bacteria > Actinomycetota > Actinomycetes > Actinomycetales > Cellulomonadaceae > Cellulomonas. The sequence goes on from NZ_JEOE01000019.1 coordinate 43,161, forward strand.
GGCCGCGAGCGCGACCACGGCGTCGTCGTCGTCCTCGCGCTGCGTGCCGCGCCAGGGCGCGCGGCCCATGCGGATGACGTCGTCGACCTCGAACGGGAACGAGAGGCGGTTCTCCTGCAGCAGGACGGCGCGCCGACGCGCGAGCTCGTCGAGCCGCATCGCCGCGACGGCGACGCCGTCGAGCTCGACCGTGCCCGCCGTCGGTGCGGTGTCCCCCGCGAGCACCGCGAGCAACGTCGACTTGCCTGCGCCGTTGGGCCCGACGAGCGCGACGAGCTCGCCCGCCGCGACGTCGACGTCGACGCCGTCGAGCACGACGACCGGACCGAACGCGACGCGCACGCCGCGCGCACGCAGCACCGCGCTCATGCCCAGCCTCCCGCGCTGCGACGCGTGCGCCGGATCAGCCAGAAGAAGAAGGGCCCGCCCACGAGCGCGGTGAGCATCCCGATCGGCAGGTCGGCGTACGGCACGGCGGTGCGCGCGACGAGGTCCGCGCCGAGCAGCAGCACCGCACCGCCGAGCGCGGACGCCGGCACGAGCACGCGGTGGCCGGGCCCGACGGCCATGCGCACGAGGTGCGGCACGACGAGGCCCACGAACGCGATGACGCCGCAGAACGCGACCGCCGCGGCGGTCAGCAGCGCGACCAGCACGATGCACACCAGGCGCAGCCGCTCGACGTCCACGCCGAGGTGCCGCGCAGAGCGCTCGCCGAGCGCGAGCAGGTCGAGCCTGCGGGCGGTGGTCATGGCGCCGACGATGCCGACGAGCACGAGCGGCGCGACGACGGCGACGTACGGCCAGCGCGTGCCGTTGAGCGACCCGAGCTGCCAGAACACGATCTGCTCGCGCGCCTGGGTGTCGCCGAGGAACGTCAGCAGCGCGAGTGCGGCGCCGGCCACGGCGTTGACCGCGACGCCGGTGAGGACGAGCGTGACGACCTCGGTGCGGCCGTTCTCCCGCGCGGTCGCGTACACGAGCAGCGTGGTGAGCAGGCCCCCGACGAACGCGAGCAGCGCGACGGTCCAGGACCCCACGAACGTCCAGCCCAGCACGATGACGAGGCACGCCCCGACCGCGGCACCCGAGCTCACGCCGACGACGCCCGGCTCGGCGAGCGGGTTGCCGAACACGCCCTGCATGAGCGCACCCCCGGTGGCCAGCGCGGCCCCGACGAGCATCGCCATGACGACGCGCGGGAACCGGATGGTCCACAGCGCGGCGTCGCCGTTGGGGTGGCTCGGCACGGGGCCGATGTCGAGGCCCAGGTGGTGCAGGACCGAGCCGACCACCTCGGCGGGGGGCACGTCGAGCTGGCCCGCTCCCGCGGAGACGATCGCGAGCACGACGAGCGCGACGACCAGGCCACCGAACAGGTAGGGCACCCGTGAGCGCCTGCGCGCGGTCGTCGACGGCGGCGCCATCCGAGGCCGCGCGGCCGTGACCGTCACGCGTGCGTCCCGGGTGCGTAGAGCGCGACCGCGAGCGCGTCGAGCACGTCGGCGGTGGTCGGCCCGAACGAGAGGATCTCGGTGTCGTCCATGTCGACGATGCGGCGCTTCTCCCCCGCGGGGGTCTGCGCGACCGCGGGCAACCGCTCGAGCAGCCCGTCGACGCCACCGACCGACTCCAGACCGTGCGTCATCACGAGCACCACGTCCGGCGCGGCCTTGACCATCGCCTCGTCGTTGATCGGCTTCATGCCGTCCCAGCCGATCTGGGACGCGACGTCCACGGCACCGAGCGCGTCGATGAGCGAGTCGGCGCCGGACTCCTTGCCGAACAGGTAGTAGACGCCGGCCTGGCCTCGCACGTAGAGGAACATGACGCGCAGCCGGTCGGACTTCTCCTGCGGTGCGATCTTCGCGATCTGCGCGACCTTGGCCGCGATGTCGTCATGCGTGCGCTGCGCGAGCTTCTCGCCCACGTCGTGCACGCCCAGCGCGTCGGCCACGGCCTGGACGAGCTTCCCGGCCGAGTCCACGTCGCGGTGCGGGTCCACGACGACCACGGGTATCCCGGCGTCGCGCATCTGCAGGACGACGTCCCACGGGCCGAGGCTCGTGTCGGTGATGATCACGGTCGGCGCGAGCTCGAGGATCGCCTCGCCGTCGAGCTCGTGGCCATTGGCGGTGACGAGCGGCTTGTCCTTGATCTCGGCGAAGGCCGACGAGGTGTCGCGCCCGACGACGTGGTCGCCGAGGCCCAGCTCGTAGACGATGCGCGACGTCGAGCCGTAGATGTCGAGCGCGAGGACACGGCTGGTGTCGGTGACGGTGACCGACGTGCCCTGGGCGTCGGTCACGGTGGCGGGCAGCGTCGCGTGCGGGTCGTCGGCCACGGGATGCAGTGCGGCGTCGGCGAGCACCGCGGTGCTCGGGCCGGTGGCGGCCTTGGGGTCGGGGACCGGCGTCACGTCCGCGAGCAGCGCGCCGCCCGACGCGGCGCCGTCCCCGCTCGCCGCGGCGCCCCCACCGCACGCGGCGAGCGAGGCCGCGACCAGCGCCACGGTCAGCGCGGACGCGAGGGCTCGGACGGCGCGGGCGGGCACGCTCATGCGGGGACGACCTCCACGGGGGACACGGATGATCCGGTGCTCGAGGCACCCACCCCGGCGAAGGTGATCCTAACCTAAGCAAGCGTTGCCTAACCTCGCCGTCTGGATGGCAGGACGGGCCTGCACGGACCTGTACGCCCCCGGGCACACCGCGAGGGGCGGCCCGGATGACCCGGACCGCCCCTCGCGTGCTGGGTGCGATCAGCTCAGCGTGAGCGTGCGCGCCTTCGACGTCGACGACTTCACGTTCGCCGAGCCGAGGTACTTCACCTTGACGGCGTACTTGCCGTGGACGACGCGCGGCAGGGTCACGGTGGCCTTGCCGTTCTTGACCTTCGCCGTGGTGACGATGGTCTTCGCGCCCTTCGCGGCCGGGTCCACGACCAGCTGGACCTTGCCCGTGGCCTTGACGCCCGCGACGGACACCTTGACCTTGACGGTGCGCTTCGAGCCGAGCGTGAAGGACGTCTTCGACGTCGCCTTGGCGACGACGAGCGACTTCGCGACGGCCGAGGACGACACGATCGAGCTGCCCGAGTAGCGCAGCTTCACCTTGTGCGTGCCCGCCGTGAGCGACTTCGGCAGCGCGAGCGTCGCCTTGCCGTGCGAGAGCGTCTTCTTCGCGAGCGTCTTCGAACCCTCGACGACCGACACCGTGCCGGTCGCTGCGCCGGCGGCCCCCGCGATCGACACCTTGACCGTCGCGGCCTTGCCGTAGTGAGCCTTGGACCACGAGATCGAGAGCGCCGGGGCGGACTTCACCACGTAGTCGGTCACCGTGACGGAGCTCGCGCCGGTGGTGCGGTCACCGGAGTACGAGACCGTCAGCGGGTGGCCGCCCACCGGGATCGACCGCGAGAGCGGGACGAGGGCGCCGCCGTCCTGGATCTTCGCGGTACCGACCACCGTCGAGCCCGACCGGACCGTGACGGTGCCGGTCGCGTTCGCCGGGAACACGAGCACGGGCAGAGCACCCGTGGTGCCCGCGTACTGCTCGACGTCCCCCGACAGCAGGTAGGACGTCGCGAGCGGGACGCCCACGCCGAGCTCCGCCGAGGCGGGCGCCACGTCGGCGTCGCCGGAGTACGAGACCGTCAGGGTGTGGTCGCCGACCGCGAGGTCCGCGGGGATCGACACCTTGGCGGCACCGTTCACCAGCGAGGTCGCGGCCGAGTGCCACGCGCCCTCGGAGACGGTCACCTTGCCCGTGGGCACGTTGCTCAGCAGCGCACCGGAGTCGGAACGAGCCGAGACCTTCACGGCCACCGTGCCGGCCTGGCCGTAGGCGCCCTTGGTGACCGTCGCCGCGATCGACGCGGGGTAGGCCGCGTGGAACGGGTAGGTCTTGCCCGCGACGGTCAGCGAGGTGATCGTCGAGTCGCCCTTCACGCCCGAACCGAGCGAGTAGCCGACCGAGAGGACCTGCGCACGCGGGTTCGCCGCGAGGTAGTCCGCGAGCGTGCCGAGCGAGGCGTAGCCACCGCCGTTGGACACCCCGAAGTAGTCCTTGTTGGTCCACCACATGCCGTGGCCGTAGAGGTCGCCCTCGTTGACCAGGTAGCCGTCCCAGGTGCCGTTGCCGTCACGGTCGATGCCGAGCTGCAGGCCCGGCAGGCCGCCGGTGTGGCCGTCGGCGAACGTGATGGCGGGCGCGCCGATCTGCGCGAGCGGGACGGGCTGCGCGAAGACGTGGTACGCCGCCGCCTTCGACTCGCTGCTCGCGTCGTCGGTCCACACGTGGACGCCCGACGTGGTCAGCACGTTGTGGCCCTTGCTCCGGGTGTCGGACAGGTCCTGGAAGAAGCTCAGCGACGTCACGGCGGGCTGCACGACCGCGGGGGTCGCCGGGACGGTCGCCGCCGAGCGGTCCGAGACGCCGTAGCGGATGTCCGAGACCAGGAAGCCCTGACCCTCGTTGGCGGCCACCGCGGGCTGCTGGCCCCACCCGTCGCCGTCGACCGGCACGCTCGGAGAGGCGCGGAACAGCAGCGAGTCGATGGTGCCGAGCGGGCCGCCCGCGTCCTTGGCGTACTTCTCGTACGTCCCGACGCGGCCGACGAACGTGCCGTCGACGGTGACGTCGGCGACGTCCTGCCCGTTCGTCACGAAGTGCTCGGCGATCGAGACCGTGTGCGGCACCGTCGCGTCGACGGCGGCGAGCGTCTTGCTCGTCCAACCCGACGTGTCGTTGGTGTCGCCGTTGGGCTTGGCCCAGATGGCGCCGATCTCGAGCTTGCCCGAGGCCGGGTTGTGCCACAGCGTGAACGAGCCGCCCGTGCGCGAGCCGCTGCCGTTGTCGGGCGCGACCTCGACCTTGAGGCCCGGCTGGAAGCCGCCGGTCGCCGAGGCGACCGTGAACGAGGCGTCGAACTGGTCGTGCGTCGCACCCGAGCCCTGCTCGCCCGCCGACTGCGCGAGCTGCGGGGTGACCAGCTGGGTGATGACGCCGCTCGTCGTGGCGTTGGAGATCCGCAGCGCGCCCTCGCGTGCGGCGGCGTCGACGCCGCTGTTCGTCGCGTACGTCCAGCCGTGCTGGTTGAGGTCGGCGAACTGGTCGTAGTCGCGCACGTTGAGCAGCGCCGAGGTCGCGGTGACCTTCTGCGCGGGCTCCACCACGAGGGCGGAGTCGCTGATCTCGTAGCTCCAGTCGTCGCCCGGGTCACCCAGGCCGGCGCGGATGAACGGCACGACGCGCGTGGTGCCCTCGGCGAACGCGCCGCTCCACCCGAGCTTCGGGGTCTGGCCGTTCTGGAAGTGCGTGACGACGCGACCGCGCGCGTCGAGCGCGACCAGGCGAGCCGCCCACGTCCCGTCACCCTTCACGGTGACGCTGTAGCGGAACGACGAGCCGGGGGCGACGGCCGACTGGTCGGCGTCGTCGAACGGCAGGCCGCACTGGTAGCCGGCGCCCTGGCCGAACAGGAACGAGTCGCCGGGGCCGAAGAACTGGTCGTTCGCGCACATGCCCGTGCCACGGTTCGAGTTGTCCTGCGCCCAGATGATCGCGTCGCCCAGGTGCTGCTCACCGATGAGCGAGCCGCGCGTCGGGGTCAGACCGTTCGTGAGGTCGCTCGCGAAGCCGACGCCGAACAGGTTGCCCTGGCTGGTCCAGTCGGAGGCCCACTCGTCCTCCGTGATCGTCGTCGTGAACGTCGCGGTGCGGTCCGCGCCGAGCGCCGCGAGGTCGATGCCTCGGTTCGCCTCGTAGCGGAGCGCCGAGCCCGCCGAAGTGTCCGCCTGCGGTCCGCTGAAGGTGCCGTCGTACGACGGCAGCGTGGTCGTGCCGGTCGTCGAGCCGGCCGGCGCGTCCGCCGCGAGTGCCGGCAGCGCCGACAGGGTCGTCACGCCGAGCGCGACGACCAGTGAGCCGGCGACCGCTGTCGCCCTGCGCTGATTCCTCATCGATGTCCTGTTCCCCTAGGACCCGCCCTCGATGGCGGGTTGCCGCAGGCGAACGTAGGGGCCGCCCCTGACACGGCGGCACCCTGACCAGGGCGAACAGTCCGGTTCCACCGAAAGGTCGAGGACGGCCCAGCGGGTGAAAAAAGCCGACGGACGGGACGGCGGGGGACGCCACCGGACGATCCGCCGGGGTGCGAGCACCCCGATCTGGATACGCCGTCCGGGTGGTCGGCGGCTCAGCCCTGGTCGAGTGCCAGCAGGTCCTCGACCGTCTCGCGACGCACCAGGACTCGGGACGCGGCGTCGCGCACCGCGACGACCGGCGGGCGCGGCACGTGGTTGTAGTTCGAGGCCATCGACCGCCCGTAGGCGCCGGTCGCGGCGACCGCGAGCACGTCCCCGGCGCGCACGTCCCCGGGCAGCTGCACCTCGTGGACGACGATGTCGCCGCTCTCGCAGTGCTTGCCGACGACGCGCGCGAGGACCGGCTCCGCCGAGGACAGGCGCCCGACGACCTCCGCGTGGTACCGAGCCCCGTACAGCGCGGGCCGGATGTTGTCGCTCATCCCGCCGTCGACCGACACGTAGGTCCGCACGAGCCCCTCGTCGACCCGAACGGGCTTGACCGTCCCGACCGTGTAGAGCGTGAGCCCGGCGGGGCCGACGATCGCACGCCCGGGCTCGATCGAGAACCGCGGCAGCGGCGTGCCCAGGGCAGCGGCCGACGACGCGACGGACGCGGCCACGTCCTTCGCGATCCGGTCCGGGTCGAGCGCGACCTCGCCGGGCAGGTACGCGATGCCGTAGCCGCCGCCGAGGTCGACCTCGTCGACGAGCACCCCGGTGCGCAGCGCGAGCGCGGCGCGCAGCTCGAGCACCGTGCGCGCGGCGACCTCGAACCCGGACGGGTCGAGGATCTGCGAGCCGATGTGCGAGTGGATGCCGAGCAGGTGCAGCTCGGGGCGCGCGACCGCGGCAAGCAGTGCCGTCATCGCGGGGCTGTCGGCGCCGTCGGCCGCGGCGACCGAGAGGCCGAACTTCTGGTCCTCGTGCGCGGTCGAGATGTACTCGTGCCCGCCCGCGTGCACGCCGGTGGTCACGCGCACCATGACGGGGGCGACGACGCCCGCGGCAGCCGCGAGCGCGGCGACCCTGTCCACCTCGACGAGCGAGTCGACGATGATGCGGCCGACGCCGGCGTCGAGCGCGGCCCGGATCTCGTCGTCCGACTTGTTGTTGCCGTGCACGCCGATGTGCGCACCGGGCACGCCCGCACGCAGGGCCACGGCGAGCTCGCCGCCGGTCGCCGTGTCGACGCGCAGCCCCTCCTCGTGCACCCATCGGGCGACCGCGACGGACAGCAACGCCTTGCCCGCGTAGTACACGTCCACACCGGCGCCCACCTCGGCGAACGCGGCCTCGAACGCGCGCCGGTAGCCGGCTGCGCGCGAGCGCAGGTCGGCCTCGTCGAGCACGTACGCGGGCGTGCCGTGCTGCGCGACGAGGTCCGCGACGGGCACCCCGGCGACCACCAGGGCGCCCTCGTCGTCTCGCGCGACGCCCGTGGACCAGGGCTCGCCGGGGATCGTCGTCGTCACATCCGCTCCGGAGCGGACACCCCGAGCAGCGCGAGGCCGTTGGCGAGCACCTGACGCGTCGCGTCGTTGAGCCACAGGCGCGTGCGGTGCACGTCGGTGACCTCCTCGTCGCCGAACGGCGTGACCCGGCGCTGGTCGTACCACTTGTGGTAGCCGCCGGCGAGGTCCTCGAGGTAGCGGGCGACGCGGTGCGGCTCGCGCAGCTCGGCGGCCTGCGCGACGATGCGTGGCAGCTCCGCGATCTTGCCGAGCAGCACGGCCTCGGACTCGTGGTCGAGCAGCCTCGCGTCGAACCCGTCCTCGCGACGCACGCCCGCCTCGGCGGCGTTGCGGCCCACGTTGACCGTGCGCGCGTGCGCGTACTGCACGTAGAACACCGGGTTCTCGTTCTTCGCGCTGGCCAGCAGGTCCAGGTCCAGGTCCAGCGTGGTGTCGGCCGACGAGCGGGCGAGCGCGTACCGCGCGGCGTCCACCCCGACGGCGTCGACCAGGTCGTCGATCGTCAGGATGGTGCCCGCGCGCTTGGACATGCGCACCGGCTGCCCGTCCTTGACGAGGTTCACCAGCTGCCCGATGAGCAGCTCGAGGTTCACGTGCGGCGTGTCCCCGAACGCGGCGCACACCGCCATCATGCGGCCGATGTACCCGTGGTGGTCCGCGCCGAGCATGATGACGACGCGGTCGAACCCGCGCTCGCGCTTGTCGAGGTAGTAGGCGATGTCGCCCGCGATGTAGGCGGCGTTGCCGTCCGACTTGATGACGACGCGGTCCTTGTCGTCTCCGAAGTCGGTGGTGCGCAGCCACGTCGCGCCGTCCTGGTCGTACATGTGGCCGAGCTCGCGCAGGCGGGCGACGGCCCGGTCCACCGCGCCCGACTCGTGCAGCGAGTCCTCGTGGAAGTACACGTCGAAGTCGACGCCGAAGTCGTGCAGCGACTTCTTGACCTCGCCGAACATGAGCTCGACGCCGCGGGCACGGAACGCCTCGGTCGCCTCGGCCCGCTCGAGCGTGCGCGGGTCCGGCTCGCCCGCGGCGGCCGCGTCCGCGACCACCTGGCCGGCGATCTCGGTGATGTAGTCGCCGCCGTAGCCGTCCTCGGGCGCCGGCTCGCCGAGCGCGCGCGCGAGCAGGGACCGCGCGAAGCGGTCGATCTGCGCGCCGTGGTCGTTGAAGTAGTACTCGCGCGTGACGTCCGCGCCCGACGCCTCGAGCACGCGCGCGAGGCTGTCCCCCACCGCGGCCCAGCGCACGCCGCCGATGTGCAGCGGCCCCGTCGGGTTGGCGGACACGAACTCGAGGTTGACCTTGACGCCCGCGAACCCGTCGCCGCGCCCGTAGGCGGTGCCCGCGTCGACGACCGAGCGCGCGAGCTCGCCCGCCGCGGCGGCGTCGAGCCGGATGTTGAGGAAGCCGGGCCCGGCCACGTCCACCGACGCGACGCCGTCGACCGCGGTGAGACGCGAGGCCAGCTCGGTCGCGAACGCGCGCGGGTTGGTGCCCGCCTTCTTGGCGAGCTGCAGCGCCACGTTGGTGGCCCAGTCACCGTGCTCGCGCTGGCGCGGGCGCTCCAGGTGAACGGTGGCGGGGACGTCGTCGGCCGCGAGGGCGAACGTCCCGTCGTCGACGGCCTGCGCGAGGGCGGCCGTGATGGCCTGGGCGAGCTGCTCGGGGGTCACCCGGGGAGTTTACCGGGGCGCGGAGGCCGTCCCGGCGGTGTCCACGACGACGGTCTCGGGCCCGATCATCGTCGGCCGGCATGCGAACCAGGCAGCCGTCAGCAGCACGACGAGGCACCCGAGCAGCACGACGATCGGCGCGTCCCAGCCACCCGTCGCCTCGTACAGCGCCCCGATCCCCACGGGCCCGACGCCTGCGATCACGTACCCCGTGCCCTGGACCATGCCGGACAGCGCGATCGCGGTCGCGGGAGTCGTGCTGCGCAGGCCGAGCAGCGCGAGCAGCACGGGGAACGACGACGGGCCGATGCCGAGCAGCACCATCCACACCGCGGTGCCGTGCGCGGGCGTCGTCAGCAGCCCCACGTACCCGATCGCCCAGCACGTCACGAACGCGACCACCACCGGGTAGGGGTTGCGCAGCCGCTGGGCCAGGACCGGCCCGAACAGCGACATGGGCGCGCCCAGCACCGCGAACAGCGCGAGCCAGCGCCCGCCCTCGTCGGCCGGGAGGCCCGCGTCCGCGAGCAGCTGCGGGATCCACGCGAACCCCACGTACGTGCCGAGCGAGTTCATGCCGAACATGACGGCCATCGCCCACGCCTGCCGCGAGCGCCACACCGTCCGCACCTCGGTGCCGTCCGTGTGCCCCAGCGCGCCGGGGCCCGTGGGCTGGGGTGCGCGGCGCAGGATCGCGCCCAGGTGCGCGCGTGCCGACGCCGACCGGACGATCACGATGGCCCACGGCACCACCGCCGCGAGCCCGACGACCGCCCACACGCCGATCGCGACGCGCCAGCTGGTGGCCTGCGCGAGCGGGAGCGCGAACAGCGGCGGCACCGCGGTGCTGACCGACAGCGCGACCGAGTAGGACGCGGTCACTGCGCCGATGCGGTCCGGGAAGTACCTCTTGACCAGCGGCGGGAGCAGCACGTTGCCCATGCCCATGCCGGCCAGCGCGATCATCGACCAGCCCAGGAAGGCCGGTGGCGACGAGACGAGCGCGCGCGCCACCTCGCCGCCCGCGCTGAGCAGCAGCGCCGCGACCATCGTCGGCTCGAGCCCGAAGCGCCGCGCGAGCGGCGTGGCGAGCGAGCCGAACAACGCGAACGAGATCACCGGGATGGTGCCGAGCAGGCCGACCTCGGTGGCGGTCAGGTCGACGTCCTGGCGGACCACGTCGACGATCGGAGAGACCGCGGCCACCGCGATGCGCAGGTTCAGCCCGACGAGCACGATCCCCGCGAGCACCACCAGCCGGCCGCGCCACGGGGCGGGCGCTGCTGCGTTCACGTGGGTGCTCCTGGATTTCGCGTGGGGTCTGGCGGCGGGCCGTGCCGCCCGTGTTGACTGCACCCCATGCCTGGGATCGGAGCCTAACCCGCATGCCTCGACGGACCGGACTCATCGACTCCACGGTGGAGGCCCTGCGCGCACGCATAGCAGGCGGCGAGTGGCCCGTGAGCAGCCGCATCCCGCCCGAGCCCGCGCTCGTAGAGCTGCTCGGTGTGGGCAGGAACACGGTCCGCGAGGCGGTGCAGTCGCTGGTCCACGCGGGGCTGCTCGAGCGCCGGCAGGGCTCGGGGACGTACGTGCTGTCGACGTCCGAGCTGGCCGTCAGCATGGTCCGCCAGATCGCCGACGCGGGTCAGCGCGACGTGATCGAGGTGCGGCGCGCGCTCGAGGTCGAGGCCGCCCGGCTCGCGGCTCGTCGGCGCAACGCCACCGACGCCGCGACCCTCATGGACCTGCGCGACGAGCGCTCGCGGGCCTACCTCGCCGCGGACATCGACGCGATGGTGCAGACCGACCTCGCGCTGCACCGCGCGATCGTCCGCGCGGGCGCCAACCCCGTGCTGCTGTCGCTGTACGACAACCTCATCGACGCGATCGGCGAGAACATCCGCTTCAACTTCGTCACCGACACCCACGGGCACGACGCGCACGACGCGCTCGTCGAGGCGGTCGTCGCGGGCGACGACCGGGGCGCCGTCGCCGAGACGTCCCGCTACCTGTCCGCGCTGCTGGGCGAGGCGTGATCGGCTGGTAGTCTCGGGGCCGCACACCAGCCCGCCTGCCGGGCAGGTGCATGCGCCCGTAGCTCAGTGGATAGAGCGTCTGCCTCCGGAGCAGAAGGTCGAAGGTTCGAATCCTTTCGGGCGCACGCAGAAGGGCCGCACCACGCCACGTGGTGCGGCCCTTTCTTTGTGTCGTCACGCCGAGCGCGCGTGCGGCGACGCGAGCGCGCGTCGCGCGCCGTGCGCGCTCGTGCCGTATGACGCGCGGTCAGCGGATGGCCGGCTGATGGTCGGCGAGGGCCGACGACGGGCGACGAGGGCGGATGCCCATCATCCGGACAGGCGTTGTGCGCGAGCGCGGGGCGCTGTTTGAATCCCGACTGTTCTGATCGGATACCTCGGAAAACGCCGAGCGCCGACCCTCCCAAGGAGACCAGTCACCATGACGTCCACCCTGCACCGGGCCTTCGCCCGGACGCCCTCTCGAGTCGCCGCCCTCGTCGCCGCCGCGTCCCTGATGGCTGTCGCGGGGTGCAGCAGCTCCTCGGAGAACGACGCGTCGAGCACGGCCGGGAGCGGCGCGGGCAGCAGCACCGTGAACCTCGTCGGCTTCGCCGTCATCCAGTCCGCGTACGACGACCTCGCCAAGGGCTTCGCGGCCACCGACGCCGGCAAGGGCGTCACGGTCAAGGGCTCGTACGGCGCGAGCGGCGCCCAGAGCCGCGCGGTCATCGCGGGCCAGAAGGCCGACGTCGTCGCGCTCTCGCTCACGCCCGACGTCAACAACATCGTCGACGCCGGCCTGATCGACAAGACGTGGGCCGACGACGCGAACAAGGGGATCGTGTCCGACTCGGTCGTCGTCATCGCCGTGCGCAAGGGCAACCCCAAGCACATCACCGGCTGGGACGACATCGTCAAGCCGGGCGTGGGCATCGTCACGGCCGACCCCGGCACGTCGGGCTCGGCCAAGTGGAACCTGCTGGGCGCGTACTCGCAGGCGCTCGGCGCTGACCTCAGCGACAAGGCCGCGGCGCAGGACTACCTCGGCAAGTTCGTCAAGAACGTCGTGAGCTGGAACGACTCGGGCCGCACCGCGACCGACGCGTTCGTCAAGGGCACGGGCGACGTGCTGATCTCGTACGAGAACGAGGCGATCGCGGCCCGCGCGGCGGGCGAGGACCTCGACTACATCGTGCCCAGCACGACGTTCCTCATCGAGAACCCCGCGGCGGTGACGACCAAGGCCGTGCCGGCTGCGAAGGCGTTCCTCGACTACGTCCGCAGCGACGCCGGGCAGCAGGTCCTGGGTGCGCACGGGTTCCGCTCGGTCAGCGGCGCGAAGCCGACGAGCGACGTGAAGGGCGCCAACGACCCGGCGAACCCGTTCCCCGCGGTCAAGGCGATCACGGTCGCCGACCTCGGCGGCTGGAGCACGGTCAACGACGAGCTGTTCGACAAGGACAACGGCCTCGTCGCGAAGCTGCGCGGCTGATGACCCTGCTCGCACGGCTGGACCGGGTGGCGCCCCCGACGACCTCACGTCGGGGGCGCCGCCCGGGCGCGGTCAGCGGGGGTGCCGGCCTGGGGCTCGGCGTCGGCGTGCTGTGGCTGTCGCTGCTGGTGCTGCTGCCGATCGCGGCGCTCGTCTCGACCGCGTTCGAGGACGGGCTGTCCGGCTTCTGGGCCGCGGTCACGGACCACGAGGCGGTGTCGGCGATCACGTTCACGGTCGGCGCCGCGGCGCTCGTGACGGTGGTCAACGCGGTGATGGGCACGCTCATCGCGTGGGTCCTGGTGCGTGACCAGTTCCCCGGCAAGCGCGTGGTCGAGGTGGTCATCGACGTGCCGTTCGCGCTCCCGACGATCGTCGCGGGGCTCGTGCTGATCACGCTGTACGGCCCGGGCGGCCCGTTCGGCATCAACCTGGTGGGCACGCGCGCGGGCGTGGTGCTCGCGCTGCTGTTCGTGACGCTGCCGTTCGTCGTGCGCTCCGTGCAGCCCGTGCTCATCGACGCGGACCGCGAGGTCGAGCAGGCCGCGGCCTCGCTGGGCGCGTCCGGGTTCACGACGTTCCGCCGCGTGATCCTGCCGACGATCGTGCCCGCCGTGGTGTCCGGCGCCGCGCTGAGCTTCGCGCGTGCGCTCGGCGAGTTCGGGTCCGTCATCCTCATCTCCGCGAACCTCGTCGGGAAGACCCAGGTGTCGTCGTCCTACATCCTCAAGATGATCGAGTCCGCCGAGCCCGTCTCCGCCGCCGCGGTGGCGACGCTGCTGCTCGCGGTCGCCGTCGTCGTGCTCGTGCTGCTCGACGTGGTCCAGCGCCGGACGGCCCGCCGTGGCTGACCTCCTCGAGCGTCCGACGACGCCGCCGACCACCCCCCCGCCG
>NZ_JEOE01000020.1 GCF_000708885.1 Cellulomonas sp. HZM
GCGGTAGCGTCCTCGTCGTGAGCACCACCGCGCCGCCCGACGAGCCCCGCGAGCCGACGCGACCCGCCGAGTCGCAGCTGCCGCCCGACGCGGGCACCCCCACGCGCGTGTGGCTCGCCGCGGCGCTCACCGTCGCGGTCGTCGAGGCGATCCGGATGAGCGGGCCGTTGCTGGACCGGGCGTTCGGCGTCGGGACGCTCGACGCGGCGCTCACCGCGCTCGGGACGTACGCCGGCGCGGGCGTGCTCGCGGGCGTCGCGCTGGTCGCGTCGCGCGCCCGCCAGGGCGTGCCGACCGGTCGGACGGTGCTCGCCGCCGCGGGCCTGCTCGCGGTGCTGCGGCTGGTCACGCAGGGGCTGGGCGGGTCGGCGCTGTACGTCGTCGGGCTGGTCACGGTGGCGGCCGCGGTGGCCGCGTTCACGCTCGGGGTGGCCTTCGTCGCGGGTCGCGACGGGGGCGGGCGGCAGGCGGCGACGGGCATCGTGCTCGGCACGACGGTGTCGGTGTCGGTGCAGCTGGTGCTCGGGACGTGGGACGCCGTGTGGCGTGACGGGTGGTCCGGCTGGCTCGTCGGGGCACTCGTCGCGATCGCGCCGCTCACGCCCGTCCGCTACCTGCTGCGCGCCCCCGCCGCGAGCGGGCGGCCACGGCGCACGTGGGCGCTCGGGCCGTTCCTCGCGCTCGCCGCGATGATCGTCGCCAACCCGGCGTTCGCGGCGTCCCAGACCGGTATGGCGCTCGGCGTCGTCGGGCTTGCGACGGTGCTCGCCGGCAGCGTCGGCGTGTGGGTGCTGCTGCGGCCGACGACGCCGCCGGGCGCGGTGCGGGTCGCTGCGGCGGTGCTGCTCGTCGGTGCCGTGGCGGCCGCGATGTGGTGGACCGGCGCCGCGGCGCTGGTCGCGCTGCTCGTGCTGCAAGCCGTCGTGGGAGTCGTGCTCACCTCGGCGCTCAGCGCGCGACGGCCCGCTCCGCTCGGCACCTGGCGGACCGTCGTCGCGACCGCCGTGGCCGGGATCGGCGCGATCGCGGTGCTGCTCGTGTACATGCTCGACTACGACGTCCCGCTGCCGTTCGACAACGCGTGGGTCGTCGTCGCCGCCGCGGTGGCCCTCGCGCTCGCGGGGCTGCGGCTGCGCACGCCGGGCGCCGAGCCACGCGCGTCGGCGGCCGACAGGATCCCCGCGCGCGTCAACACGGTGCGACTCATGCTCGGGCCCCCGGTGCTGCTCGCGCTCGTCGGGCTGGTGCCGAGCACGACGAGCACCACCGGCGCGTACGTCCCCGCGCGCGCCTCGAACGCGGCACCCACCGTGATGACCTGGAACCTGCACTACGGCGTCTCGCCGCTCACCGCGGTGGACCTCGAGGGCATCGCGCGCACGATCGCCGAGGAGCACCCGGACGTCGTCGCGCTGCAGGAGGTCGAGCGCGGCTGGGTCATGGGCGGCGGCACCGACGTCGCGACGTGGCTCGCGCACCGGCTCGGGATGACCGTGCGGTTCGCGCCCGCCGCGGACCGGCAGTTCGGCAACGCGATCCTGTCCCGGTCGGCGCTCGCAGACGTCGCCGTGCACCCGCTCCCCTACGGCGCCGGCCCGCAGGACAGGTCGGCGATCTCCGCGACCGTCGTGACGGCGCGCGGCCAGTCGCTGCGGGTCACGTCCGTGCACCTGCAGCACCGTGCGGAGAACACCCCGACGCGCATCGAGCAGCTCACCGCCCTGCTGGCGGACGAGCCGGTGACCGGGCCGAGCGTGCTCGCAGGAGACCTCAACTCGACGCCCGGCTCGCCGGAGATCACGATGCTCACGGACGCGGGCTGGACCAGCGCGGTCGACGCCGCGGGCGACGGCGGTGCGCTCACGTCGCCCTCGACCGAGCCGGTGGAACGCATCGACTGGATCCTGGGGCAGCAGGTGACGTTCTCCGACGCGCGGGTCCCGACGGAGCCGCGCGAGTCGGACCACCTGCCGGTCGTCGCGGTGGTGACGCCCGCGCCGTGAGTCGGCGCGACCCGCCGGCCCTGCCGCTCAGGCCCGCACGGTGCCGGTCGACTCCCGTGCGACGAACGAGACCCCGATGTGGACGACGCCGTCGTCGGCCGCGACGCCGCGCGATCTCGTCGGGCTCCCGGCGACGGCCCCCGCGCCTGGCTCGTCGTCGATGAGCCCGAGCACCAGCTCGGCCGCCGCGCGCCCCTTCGCCGCGGTGTCCTGGGCCACCGTGCTCAGCGTGGGGCTCACGTACCGGGCGATCTCCGCGTCGTCGAACCCGACGACGGCGACGTCGTCGGGCACGCGCACCCCCGCGGCGGCGAGCCCGCGCTCGATCCCGGCGGCGAGCACGTCGGCGCTCGCGAACACCGCGGTGACGCCTCCGGCCGCGACGGCCGGCGCGGCGGCGAGCCCCGCCTCGTAGGTGGTGTTCGCGACGACCACGAGCGGCGCGGGTGCCCCCGCGTCCGCGAGCGCGGCTCGCAGCCCGTCCAGGCGGCCGTCCACGACCTGGCTGCGCACGTCGGTCGGCCCGCAGAACGCGACGCGCCTGTGGCCCAGGGCGAGCAGGTGCTCGCCCGCGAGCCGGCCGCCGTCCGCGTCGTCGGCCCGGACGGCCGCGGCGCGCGTCCCGGGCGGCACCGCGGCGTCGACGAGCACGGTGGGCACCGCCGGGAGCTCGAGCGAACGCACCTCGTCGTCGGTGAACCCCATGACGACGAGCCCGTCGAGGCTCCACCGAGCGACCGAGTCGCGCACGTCCGCGGCGGTCGCGACCCCCCGGAGCATCACGTGGTGGTCGCGCGCGCGCAGGGCCGCCTCGAGCGCACCGGCGACGCTGACGTCGTGCGCGCTGCCCAGCAGCGACGTCCCGTCGGCACGTGCGGGCAGCAGGAGGCCGACGAGGCGCGTGCGGCGGGCCGCGAGGCTGCGCGCGGGCCCGCTCGGGACGTAGCCACGCGCCGCCACGATGCGTTCGACGAGCTCGGCCGTGGCAGGTGACACACGCCCCGAGTTGCCGTTGACCACGTTCGAGACCGTCATCACGCTGACGCCCGCCTCCGCGGCGATGTCCTTGAGCGTCACGCGCGCCACGCAGGTCCCCCTCGTCGTCGGTCTCGTCGCCCTGTCCCGGACCATCCTCCCGGGCGATCCCCGGAGATTGCCGCTTGACGCCCGACCCTAGCGGCGTTTAGCGTTAAACGTATAGCGCTAAACCTCACGTACCCTGCACTCCACGACCGATCCTGAGGAGATGACGATGACGTCACCCCGCAAGGCCCTGACGCTCGGCCTCGTCGCCGTGCTCGGCACGGGCGCTCTCGCCGCGTGCGGCACGGACGACGACGCTTCCGACCCCGCCGCCTCCGGCTCGTCGGCCACGACGAGCGAGGCCCCGAAGCCCGTCACGCTCGAGGTCGCGATCGACGCCGGCCTGTCGAAGGACGCGATCGCCGCGTTCCAAGCACGCGCGGACCAGTTCCACGCCGCGAACCCCGAGATCACGGTCAAGTCCCGTGAGTACACCTGGGACGCGACGACCTTCAGCGTCGAGCTCGCCGGTGGCACGCTGCCGGCCGTGTTCACGATCCCCTTCACCGACGGGCGCGCGCTCATCGCCGCGAACCAGATCGCCGACATCAGCGACGAGGTCGCGAAGCTCCCCTACGCGGACAAGTTCAACCCGAACGTCGCCGCGGCAGGCCAGGCCGAGGACGGCAAGATGTGGGCCGTCCCGATCGCCGCCTACAGCCAGGGCCTGCACTACAACCGCGCACTGTTCGAGAAAGCCGGCCTGGACCCCGACCAGCCGCCGACCACGTGGGCGCAGATCCGCGCCGACGCGAAGCAGATCGCCGAGAAGACCGGCGTCGCGGGCTACGCCACCATGACCAAGAGCAACACGGGCGGCTGGATCCTGACGACGCTCGCGTACGCGATGGGCGGCCGGCTCGAGGAGGGCACCGGCGACCAGACCACGGCCACCATCGACACGCCCGGCATGCGCAAGGCGATCGACACCCTGCGCACGATGCGCTGGACCGACGACTCCATGGGCGGCGACTTCCTCTACGACTGGGGCTCGATCAACCAGGCGTTCGCGTCGGGGAAGCTCGGCATGTACGTCTCGGGCGGCGGCAACTACGGCAACCTCTTCACGCAGAACCAGATGAACCCCGACGACTACGGGCTGACCGTCCTGCCGCTCGAGGGCACCGACGCCGGCGTGCTCGGCGGCGGCACCCTCGCCGCGGTGAGCGCCAAGGTCGACGACGCGACGAAGGCCGCGGCCGTGAAGTGGATCGACTTCTACTACATGCAGAAGCTGTTCGACGAGGACCAGGCCAAGACCGACGCGAAGACCACCGCGGCCGAGGGGCAGCCCGTCGGCGCACCGCAGCTGCCCATGTTCGACAAGGCGACGTACGACGAGCAGCAGAGCTGGATCAAGGAGTACGTCAACCTCCCCCTCGACCAGATGACGGGCTACACGGACCACGTGTTCGACCAGCCCCTCCTGCCCGAGCCCGGCAAGCGCACGCAGGACCTGTACGCCGCGCTCGACCCGGTCATGCAGTCGATCCTCACCAAGAAGGACGCGGACGTGGACAAGCTGCTGTCCGCGGCGCAGACCAAGGTGCAGGGCATCCTCGACTCGAAGTGACGTGACCGGAGGCCGGCCGGCGGGCATCACTCCCCCGCCGGCCGGCCGTGCGCCAGACCGGCAGGACACGTCAGACCGGAAGGACACCATGCACCACCTGCCGACCCGCGCCGTCGCCGACCCTCGCGCCGTCGTCACGGGCGACCGCTACCGCATCACCGTCCTGACCGACGGCCTCCTGCGGCTCGAGCACTCGCCCGACGGCGTCTTCGAGGACCGCGCCTCGACCTTCGCGGTCAACCGCGAGCTCCCCGTGCCGCAGTTCCGCGTCGTCGAGCACGACGACCGCCTCGAGCTCGTCACGGACCGCCTGCGCCTCGTGTACGACCGCGGACCCTTCAGCCCGGGCGGCCTCGCGGTGCACGTGCGCGGGGGCGTCACGGCCTACCACTCGGTGTGGCGGTACGGCGCATCGGCCGACGACGACGGCGGCAGCCTCGGCGCTTCGCTCGCCGGTCCAGCCCAAGGCACGCTCGGCGGCACCGCGCGCACGCTCGACGAGGCCGACGGGGCCGTCCCGCTCGGCCCCGGCGTGGTCTCCACCCACGGGTTCGCGGTGCTCGACGACTCGTCGTCCATGCTGCTCGACGGCGACGCCTTCGTCGGGCGCGACGGCTCGCGCACCGACCTGTACGTGTTCGCGTACGGCCACGACCACCGCGCCGCCCTGCGCGCGTTCCACGCCGTGTCCGGGCACGCGCCTGTGCTCCCCCGGTGGGCGCTCGGCAGCTGGTGGAGCAGGTTCCACCGGTACTCCGCCGAGTCCTACCTCGCGCTGCTCGACCGGTTCCAGGCGGAGGGGCTGCCGTTCTCGGTCGCGGTGGTCGACATGGACTGGCACGTGACCGACGTCGACCCCGCTCTCGGCTCCGGCTGGACCGGCTACACGTGGAACCGCGACCTGTTCCCCGAGCCCGCCAAGTTCCTCGCGGGCGTGCACGACCGCGGGCTGCGGGTCACGCTCAACGTGCACCCCGCTGACGGCGTGCGCTCGCACGAGGAGGCGTACGCCGAGATGGCACGCGTGCTCGGGCGCGACACGTCGGCGGGCGACCCGATCGACCTCGACGTCACCGACCCCGCGTTCCTGCGCGCCTACCTCGACGTGCTGCACCGCCGGCTCGAGGACGACGGCGTCGACTTCTGGTGGGTCGACTGGCAGTCCGGGCCGCACTCGCGCACGCCCGGCGTCGACCCGCTGTGGGTGCTCAACCACGCGCACTACCTCGACAACGCCCGCGACGACCGACGCGCGCTCACGTTCTCCCGCTACGCCGGCCCCGGCTCGCACCGCTACCCCGTCGGCTTCTCGGGCGACAGCGTCGTGTCCTGGGCCTCGCTCGACTTCCAGCCGTACTTCACCGCGACCGCCGCCAACATCGGCTACGGGTGGTGGAGCCACGACGTCGGCGGGCACTTCCACGGCATCAAGGACGACGAGCTGGCGACGCGCTGGGTGCAGCTCGGGCTCTACTCCCCGATCCTGCGCCTGCACTCGTCCGACAGCCCGTTCATGACGAAGGAGCCGTGGACGTTCGGCCCCGCCGCGCACGCCGCGATGACCGACGCGCTGCGGATGCGCGCCCGCCTGGTGCCGTACCTGCACACCATGAACCACCGCGCGCACCGCGAGGACGTCCCGCTGGTGACCCCGCTCTACCACTCGTGGCCTGCCGCGCCGGAGGCGTACGCGGCACGGAGCTCGTTCATGTTCGGCTCGTCGCTGCTCGTCGCCCCGATCACGGCCCCGGCGGACGACGTCACCCTGCTCGGT
The DNA here is from genome assembly GCF_000708885.1 of Cellulomonas sp. HZM. Lineage (GTDB taxonomy): Bacteria > Actinomycetota > Actinomycetes > Actinomycetales > Cellulomonadaceae > Cellulomonas. Next base: position 6,434 of record NZ_JEOE01000020.1, read on the forward strand.
GCCGTCCGCACGTGGCTGCCCTCCGGCACGTGGGTCGACGTGCACACCGGGCTCGCCTACGACGGCGACCGCGAGACCGTCCTGCACCGACCGCTCGACCACGTCCCCGCGCTCGCCCCCGCGGGAGCGCTCGTGCCGCTCGACGCTGCCGCGGTGCCGGGGAACGACCCGGTGAACCCCTTGGCGCTCGAGGTCCTCGTCGTCGTCGGTGCCGACGGCGCGTTCGACCTCGTCGAGGACGACGGAACACCCGCCGACCGGACCGCCACGACCGCGCTGCGCTTCACGCAGGCGACCGGAACGTTCGCCGTCGGACCGGCCGCACCGGACGACGACGGCCCCGCCCCCTGGCTGCCCGCGCGCCGCACGTGGACCGCGACGTTCCTCGCGGTCGACGAGGCCTGCGACGACCACGTCGAGGCGTTCGTCGACGACGTCCCCGTCGCCGCGCGCGTCGTGCGCGCGGGCTCGCGGCTGTCGATCACGGTCGAGGACGTCGCCGTCACGTCCGACCTCGGCATCCGCATCGGGGACGACCCCCGGCTCGCGGCGGTCGACGTCGAGGCGCGCGCGACCGAGGTGCTCGACCGCGCGCGGTGCGAGTACGACCTGAAGACGCGGCTCCTGCGGATCGCCGTCGACGACCGGCCCCTGCACGTGCGCGTCTCGCACCTGCGGGCCGTGGGGGCGGCCGCCGGGCGGGAGGCCGTGGTGGACGCGGTGCTGGAGGTGCTGCTGGCGCGGGGGTAGCCGCGGTTCGTAGGTCGTCGGCGTCCGGTCGCGCTCTTGGCCGCGGGCTCAGTCCCTGTGCTTGTGGTCGGATCGACCCTGCGCTCAGCTCCGGGTCAGTCCCTGCATCCGTGGTCGGACTGAGGCTGCGCTCCGCGGATCGCGAGTGCGCCTGGGGGCGCCCTCACGATCCGCTGCGCTCCGCCTCAGTCCTCCGAACGATGGTGGAGCATGCGGGCCACCTCCGCGATCGTCCCCGACATCGACGGGTACACCGTGATGGCCTCCGCGACCTGGTCGGCCGTGAGGCGGTGGGTCACCGCGAGGGTCAGCGGGAACACCGACTCGCTCGCGCGCGGGCCGACGAGCACCGCACCCAGCACCGTGCCCGACGACGGGTGCGCGAAGATCTTGATGAACCCCTCGCGCACGCCCAGCATCTTCGCGCGCGGGTTGCGCGTGATCGGCAGCATGCTCACCGTGTAGTGCATGCCCGCCTCCTGCATGCGCGCCTCCGAGAGGCCGACGGTCGCGATCTCCGGCGCGGTGAAGATGTTCGCCGAGACGCCGCGCAGCGACAGGGGCTTCACGGCGTCGCCCAGCGCGTGCGACATCGCGATGCGCCCCTGCGTCGCCGCGACCGACGCGAGCGGCAGCACGCCGGTGACGTCGCCCGCCGCGTAGATCCCGCGTGCGGACGTGCGCGACACCTTGTCGACCTGGATGTGCCCCGACGGCGCGAGTCGGACGCCAGCCTCCTCGAGCCCGAGCCCGGCGGTCGTCGGGATCGAGCCGACCGCGAACAGCACGTGCGTGCCCTCGACCTCGCGCCCGTCGGAGAGCGTCACGACGACGCCGTCTGCGGTGCGCCGCGCGCCCTCGGCCCGCGAGCGCGACAGCACGGTCATCCCACGACCGCGGAACACGCCCTCGAGCAGCTCGGCGGCGTCCGCGTCCTCGCCCGGCAGCACGCGGTCGCGCGACGACACGAGCGTGACGTCCGCGCCGAGCGAGGTGTACGCGCCGGCGAACTCCGCACCGGTCACGCCGGACCCGACGACGACCAGCTTCTCCGGCAGCGACGTCAGCTCGTACAGCTGCGTCCACGTGAGGATGCGCTCGCCGTCGGGGCGTGCCGTCGGCAGCTCGCGCGGCGTCGCACCGGTCGCGACGAGCACGACGTCGGCCTCGAGCGTCTCGTCGGGCTCGCCCGCCTGCGTGCGGACCTGGATCCGCTGCGGCCCGTCGAGCCGACCCTCGCCGAGCACGATGCGGACGCCCTCGCGCTCGAGGCGCGCGCGGATGTCGGCGGACTGCGCCGCGGCCAGCGCCTTGACGCGCGTGTTCACCGCGGCGAGGTCGATGTGGTGGCGCGCCTCGGCGCCCGACGACGCGAGCCCGTCCGCGCGGATGCCCAGCTCGGGCGCGCGGTCGGCGATCGTGAGCCACTCCGCGGTCGCGATCAGGGTCTTGGACGGCATCACGTCGGTCAGCACCGCGGCGCCGCCGAGGCCTGCACGCTCGACGACCGTGACGTCGGCACCCAGGCGCCGCGCGACGAGGGCGGCCTCGTAGCCACCGGGGCCTCCGCCGACGACGACGACGCGGGAGGGGACGGTCTCAGGGGTGCTCACGGAGGACCATTGTGCCGTGCCCGGGGTTAGCCTTCCCGCATGAGCGACGTCACCGACCTCGACGACCCGACGACCGACCCGTTCGACGTGGCGCGCGAGGCCGCCGCCGCGATCGCCGAGCTCACGGGCGTGCCACGGCACGACGTCGCGCTGGTGCTGGGATCGGGCTGGGGCGGCGCGGCCGACCTGCTGGGCGAGACGGTCGCCGAGCTGCCGAGCACGGACGTGCCGGGGTTCAGCGCCGCCGCGGTCGTCGGGCACTCGGGCGTGATCCGCTCGGTGCGCATCGCGGGCGGCGACGGGGCCGACGACAGGCACGCTCTCGTGCTCGGGTCGCGCACCCACCTGTACGAGGGCAAGGGCGTGCGCCGCGTGGTGCACGGCGTCCGTACCGCCGCCGCGACGGGTGCACGCACGCTCGTGCTGACCAACGGGTGCGGTGGCCTGAACCCCCAGTGGGGTCCCGGCACGCCGGTGCTCATCCGGGACCACATCAACCTCACGGCGACGTCACCGCTCGAGGGCGCCACGTTCGTCGACCTCACCGACCTGTACTCCTCGCGCCTGCGCGCGATCGCGCACGAGGTGGACCCCGCGCTCGGCGAGGGCGTGTACGTGCAGTTCCCCGGCCCGCACTACGAGACCCCGGCCGAGGTGCGCATGGCGGGCGTCCTGGGCGGCGACCTCGTCGGGATGTCGACGACCCTCGAGGCGATCGCCGCACGGCAGGCCGGGCTCGAGGTGCTGGGGGTGTCGCTCGTGACGAACTTCGGCGCCGGCATCAGCGACCAGCCGCTCTCGCACGCCGAGGTGCTCGAGGCGGGCCAGGCCGCCGGGCCTCGGATCAGCGCGCTGCTCGCGGAGGTCGTGCGGCGCATCTGACCGGGACCACGACCGGACCTCAGACCAGGACCTCTGACCAGGCCGGACCACGCCCACGCCGCTAGGTTGGCTCACATGACCACCGGCTCGAACGACGACGGCGAGACGTGGGACGCGCTGCAGTCCCAGGTGCGGGCGTGGATCGACGACGACCCCGACCCCCAGACCTCCGACGAGCTGCGCAGGCTGCTCGACGCGGCCACCGCCCCCGGCGACATGCCGACCGACGGCCACGACCCGACGCCTGCGCAGTGGAACGTCGACACCGCGAGGCGCCTCGCACGTGAGGACCTCGCGGACCGCTTCTCCGGACCGCTGCAGTTCGGCACCGCGGGGCTCCGCGGCCGGATCGGCGGCGGCCCGCACCGCATGAACCGTGCGGTCGTCATCCGCGCGGCCGCCGGCATCGCCGACTACCTGATCGGCGAGCTCGACGGCGTCACGCCTCCCCCGCGGGTCGTCGTCGGCTACGACGCGCGGCACCGCTCGTCGGACTTCGCGCTCGACACCGTCGCGGTGCTGACCGCGGTGGGGATCGAGGCGCTCCTGCTCCCGGAGCCGCTGCCCACACCCGTGCTCGCGTTCGCGGTGCGCCACCTCGACGCCGACGCCGGGATCATGGTCACGGCGTCGCACAACCCGCCGCAGGACAACGGCTACAAGGTGTACCTCGGCGGCCGGGTGGTGACCGACGGCGGCCGGGGCGCGCAGATCGTGCCGCCCTTCGACGCCGCGATCGCGCACGAGATCGCGCGCGTGCCGTCCGTGCAGTCCGTGCCGCGCGCCTCGTCGGGCTGGACCGTGCTGGGCGACGAGGTCGCGGACGCGTACGTCGCGGCGGCGCTCACGCTCGCGGACGACGACCCGGCGGTCCGTGCCGCGGCCGCGCACCTCAAGGTGGTCCTGACGCCGCTGCACGGCGTGGGCGGGTGGATCGCGCGCCGCGTGCTCGAGGGCGCGGGGTTCACGGACCTCGTCGTGGTGCCCGAGCAGGAGGCGCCCGATCCGGACTTCCCGAGCGTCGCGTTCCCGAACCCCGAGGAGCCGGGTGCGATCGACCTCGCGCTCGGTCTCGCGAGCGATGCGCGCGCCGACCTGGTGCTCGCGCTCGACCCCGACGCGGACCGGTGCGCCGCCGCCGTGCAGGACCCTCGCGTGCACGTGCACCGCGGCCCGGACACCGCCGGCGCCGAGGGCTGGCGGATGCTGCACGGCGACGAGACGGGCGCGCTGCTGGGCGACGAGGTCGCGGCGGGCGTCGCCGACCCGTCGTCGGCGCGCTTCGCGAGCTCGATCGTGTCCTCGCGCCTGCTCGAGCGCATCGCGGCGGATCGCGGGATCGGCTACGTCCCGACGCTGACGGGCTTCAAGTGGATCGCTCGCGTCGACGGGCTCGCGTTCGGGTACGAGGAGGCGCTCGGGTACTGCGTCGACCCCGAACGTGTGCACGACAAGGACGGCATCACCGCCGCGCTGCGGATCGCCGGCCTCGCGGCGCGCGTCAAGGCCGCCGGCGGGACGCTCATCGGCGTCCTCGACGGCCTCGCACGCCGGCACGGCCTGCACCTGACGGACCAGGTCTCGGCGCGGTTCACGGACCTGTCCGCCATCCCTGCGTCGGTCGACCGGCTGCGGTCGGCACCACCGACGACGCTCGCGGGCTCGCGCGTGCAGGAGGTCGTCGACCTCGCGGCAGGCACCGACGACGACCGCGGCGGCCTACCGCCCACCGACGGGCTGCGGCTGACGACGGCGGACGGCACGCGCGTCGTCGTGCGCCCCTCCGGCACCGAGCCCAAGGTGAAGTGCTACCTCGAGGTGATCGTCCCGCTCCAGCCCGACGCGTCCGACGACGACGTGACGGCCGCGCGCCACCAGGCACGCGACCGCCTCGACGCCGTGGCCCACGACATGCGCGCCGCGCTGGGCATCTGACGACGCCGTCCGCTCAGCTGCGGACCTTGAACGTCGCCTTCTTGCTCACGTAGCCGGACTTCTTCACGGTCAGCGTCTTGGTGCCCTTCGACGTTCCCTTGGCGACCTTGACCTTCGCCGTGCCGTGCGACCCGGTCGTGTACTTCCTGCCCTTGTAGGTGAACGTCGCACCCTTGACCTTGGCCCCGGCGTCGGTGACGGTCACCGTCACCGTGCCGCCCTTGGCCTTGCGGACCGACGAGGGGCCGGTCTTCACGGTCAGCCCGGCGCCGAGCTGGGTGTGGTAGATCCCGATCGCGCTCGACCCGTTCTTGACGTCGGCCGTCACGACGACGTCGGCGACACCGCGCGACCCCTCGATCGCGGTCTTCCAGATCGTCGAGCTGTGCACCGGCTTCGACGCGACGACCGCACCGAGCCGCGTCGCCGCGGTGTTGCTGCGCACCGCGTGCACCACGGCCTTGCTGCCGCTGTAGGCGGTCGCCCACGCGACCCACACGCGCCCGCCCGGCCCGGCGCTCGCCGAGACGTCACGTGCGTCCGTGGCCTTGACCTGGGTGTAGGTCTTCGACGAGGTCGACGAGCCGACGCGCCACACCCGCACGTACCTGGTGGTCGGGTAGCCGACCGTGTAGGCGAGCACGACGCCGCCGCCGCTGCGGGCGACGAGGGCGACCCGCTGGTCGGGCTGCAGCGCGGTGCCGGACCCCGGGGCCCGCACGGCCTTCGACGCCGTCGGCAGCACGCGCTGCACCCAGATGCCCGTGTCCGACGGCTTCGACGACGACCCCAGCTGGTACCACGCGGCCCAGACCTCGCCCGTGCGTGCGTCGCGCGCCAGCGCCCCCTCGTACGCGTTGCCGCTGTGCGCGGTGGTCGTGCGGTCGGCCGACGTCGACGGCATGACGGTGTCCGCGCCGACGTGGTAGCTCAGCCGGTCGTCGGACGACTGCGTGAACGCGGAGACGAGCGTGCCCTTCACGTCGACGACGTCGAGCGCGTAGCCGCCTGCCTCCGACCTGCTGAGACCGCCCGGGGCGAGCGACCACGACGAGCCGTTCGTCGACGTCGCGTAGGCGACCGCGCCCTGGTACTTCTCCGCCGGCGACGTCGTGCGGATGCCCTGAAGCGCGACGACCACCTTGCCGTTGCTGCGCGCGAACGCGACGCGCTGGTCGAGCGAGGCCCACCCCTTGACGACGGTCGACGTGCCGCCGACCGGCTTGCCGGACGTGCTCACCTGGCGCGTGTAGACGCCCTGGCTGGTGCCCTCGGTGGACCAGCCGACGAGCAGCCGGCTGCCCTGCGCCGACGGCAGCTGCACCACGTCGGGCTGCGTGATGTTCCACAGCCCGCTGCCCGTGGCGAGCGTGCTCCACGCACCGCCCGAACCGGCCTGCGCGGGGGCCGCGAGCCCCAGCACCGCGAGGGATCCGACCACGACGGACGCGAGCACGCCCGCCCCGAACCTACGAGTCCTGTGCCGCACGTGCATCGTCGCCCCCCGGCGCTCCGGGCGCCGTCGCTCGGCGCCACCGATCCGGACGCTAGCGGGGACGGGACATTCCGGGCACCGGGATTCCCGGGTGAAGTCGCGCCGGGACGCTCGGCGACCGCTAGTACCCGCTGTCCGCCTCGAAGCCCGCGAGCACCGCCGCCGTCCCGGACAGCCCGAGGCGCGTCGCACCCGCGTCGATCATCGCGAGCGCGTCGGCCGTCGTGCGGATGCCGCCCGACGCCTTGACGCCGAGCTCTCCGCCGACGGTGTCCGCCATGATCGACACGGCGTGCACGGTCGCGCCGCCCGCCGGGTGGAAGCCCGTCGACGTCTTGACGAAGTCCGCACCCGCGTCCCGCGCGGCCCGGCACACCTGGACGATCTCGTGGTCGGTGAGCACGGCGGACTCGATGATGACCTTGAGCACCGTGGGTGCCGGCACGGCCGCGCGCACCGCCGCGACGTCGGCCCGGACGTCCTCGAACCGGCCCTCCTTGGCCGCGCCCACGTCGATGACCATGTCGACCTCGTCGGCCCCGTCCCGCACCGACCGCTCCGCCTCCGCGGCCTTGACCGACGAGTGGTGCTTGCCCGACGGGAAGCCGCACACCGTGGCGATCTTGAGCCCGTCCGGGACCGTCACCGGCAGGAACGACGGCGAGATGCAGATCGAGTACGTCCCGAGCCGCGCGGCCTCGGCGACCAGCGCCTCGACGTCCTCGCGGGTCGCCTCGGGCTTGAGCAGCGTGTGGTCGACGAACTGCGCGAGCGCTTCCGGGTCCAGGGGTGCGTGGGTCATGCGCGGTGCCTTCCTCCGCGGGCCGCGGCGTACGCGGGCCGGATCACGGTGTCGATGAGCGCGGCGCGCTCGTCGTGGTGGATGAACGCGTGCGCCGCGGCCGTGACCGCGACGTCCTCGAGGTCCGCGAGCGTCCAGCCGGCCTCCTGCACGAGCAGCGTCAGCTCGCGGGACAGCGACGTGCCCGACTGCAGGCGGTTGTCCGTGTTGACGGTCACGGCGAAGCCGAGCTCGTGCAGGCACGTGACCGGGTGGCTCGCGACCGAGTCGGCCGCGCCGGTCTGCAGGTTCGACGACGGGCACAGCTCGAGCGCGATGCGGCGGTCCCGGACCCAGTGCGCGAGCACCCCGAGCCGGTCGCCCAGCTCGTCGGCCCCCGTGTCCTGCGCGATGCCCGCACCGTGCCCGAGTCGGCACGCGTGGCCGACGTGCACGGCCTCCGCGACCGACCCGAGCCCCGCGGCCTCGCCCGCGTGCACGGTCGCCGGGAAGTCGTTGTCCCGCAGGAGCGCGAACGCCTCGGCGTGCAGGGAGGGCGGGAACCCCTCCTCGGGCCCGGCGATGTCGAACCCGACGACGCCGACGTCGCGGTTGTCGAGCGCGAGGCGGGCGATCTCGAGCGAACGGTCCGCCTGCCGCATCGCGGACAGGATCGTGCCGATCCTGATCGACCCGACGCCGGAGCCGTTCGACGACGCCTGCGCACTGCCGTCGGCGAAGCCGCCCAGCACCGCGTCGACGACCTCCTGCAGGGTCAGCCCCTCGCGCTGGTGCTGCTCGGGCGCGAACCGCACCTCGGCGTAGACGACGCCGTCCGCGGCCAGGTCGATCGCCGCCTCGCGCGCCACCCGGCGCAGGTGCTCGGGCGTCTGCATCACCGCGATCGTGTGCTCGAACGTCTCGAGGTAGCGCTCGAGCGACCCCGCGTTCGCGGCGTCGGTGAACCAGGCCGCGAGCCCTTCGGCGTCCGGCGCGGGCAGCTCGTGGCCGATCTCGGCGGCGAGCTCGACGATCGTCGCGGGACGCAGCCCGCCGTCCAGGTGGTCGTGCAACAGGACCTTGGGCAGACCGGGGACGAGGCCGACGAGCTGCTCGGTGCGCTCGCCGGCGTCCTCGTCGCGCTCCTGCGGATGACCGTCCGGCTCGCTCACTCAGGTTCCTCCTCGTCGTCGTCCAGGTCCACCTCGTCGTCCTGCTCGACGACGTCCGCCTCGTCGGCCCGTCCCTCGAGGTCGGGCCGCGGGAAGTCGGGCTCGTACTCGTCGGGGTCGGGCGGTGCCAGGTCGTCGACCGGCTCGCCCAGCCGGGCGGGCTCGTGGGGGTCGGCGGGCTCCAGGCCCGCGTCACGCCAGGCGTCGTTCCCGGGAACGGTGCTCATCGCTGCTCCAGACGTTCGGTGGCTGCGGACGGTCCCCATCGTGCTCCGCTCGTCGCACGGCCGCAGGTCCAGCGGGCGCGCACTTCGGCGGCGGATCAGTCGATGCGACCCAGCACGAGCGGGCGCACCGCGACGTCGGTCCCCGCGGGCGCGACGACGACCCCTCCCTCGAGCGCCTCCCGTGCGCGCCCGAACCGTTCGGGGGTGTCGGTGTGCAGCGTGAGGATGGGCTCGCCCGCGCGCACCGTGTCGCCCGGCCGCGCGTGCAGGACGACGCCCGCACCCGCCTGCACCGGGTCCTCCTTGCGTGCCCGGCCGGCACCGAGGCGCCACGCCGCGATGCCGACGGCGTACGCGTCGAGCGTCTCGAGGACACCGTCGCTCTCCGCCACGACGACGTCCGTCTCGCGCGCCCACGGGAGCTCGGCGCGGGGGTCGCCGCCCTGCGCCTCGATCATCCGGTTCCAGGCATCCATCGCGCGGCCGTCGGCGAGCGCCGCGGCCGGGTCCGCGTCGGGACGGCCCGCGGCGTCGAGCATCTCGCGCGCGAGCGCGAGCGTGAGCTCGACGACGTCGGCGGGACCGCCGCCCGCGAGCACCTCGACCGACTCGCGCACCTCGAGGGCGTTGCCCGCCGTGAGCCCGAGCGGCGTCGACATGTCGGTGAGCAGCGCGACCGTGCGCACGCCCGCGTCGGTCCCCAGGTCGACCATCGTGCGCGCGAGCTCGGACGCGCGGTCCAGGTCCTTCATGAACGCGCCCGAGCCGACCTTCACGTCGAGCACGAGCGCGCCCGTGCCCTCGGCGATCTTCTTGCTCATGATCGAGCTCGCGATGAGCGGGATCGCCTCGACCGTGCCCGTGACGTCCCGCAGCGCGTACAGCTTGCGGTCCGCGGGCGCGAGGCCCGATCCGGCCTGGCAGATCACGGCGCCGACGTCCTCGAGCTGGCGCATCATCTCGTCGTTGCTCAACGCGGCGCGCCAACCGGGGATCGACTCGAGCTTGTCGAGCGTCCCGCCCGTGTGGCCCAGGCCGCGGCCGGACAGCTGCGGGACCGCGACGTCGAACACCGCGACGAGCGGCGCGAGCGGCAGCGTGATCTTGTCCCCGACGCCGCCGGTCGAGTGCTTGTCCGCGGTGGGGCGGCTCAGGTGCGAGAACGACATGCGCTCGCCCGACGCGATCATCGCGGCGGTCCAGCGCGCGATCTCCGCGCGGTCCATCCCGTTGAGCAGGATCGCCATGTTGAGCGCCGACATCTGCTCGTCGGCCACCTCGCCGCGCGTGTACGCGTCGATCACCCAGTCGATCTGCGCGTCGGACAGCCGGTGCCCGTCGCGCTTGGCGACGATCACCTCGACGGCGTCGAAGCTCATGCCCTCTCCTCCAGGTCGGCGGGGCCGAACGCGTCCGGGAGCACCTCGCTCATCGGTCGCACCCCGCTCACGGTCTCCACGAGGAGCCTCGACCCCCCGTGCTCGAACAGCAGCTGCCGGCAGCGTCCGCACGGCATGAGCACGTCGCCGTGCCCGTCGACGCACGTGAACGCGACGAGCCGTCCCCCACCGCCGACGACGAGCGCCGAGACCAGCGAGCACTCCGCGCACAGCGTCACGCCGTACGACGCGTTCTCCACGTTGCACCCGACGACCGTGCGCCCGTCGTCGACGAGCGCCGCGGCCCCCACGGGGAACCGTGAGTAGGGCACGTACGCGCGCGCCATGACGTCGGTCGCGGCGGCCCGCAACGCGTCCCAGTCGATGTCGGGGTCGGCCACGCCGCTCAGCCCTTCAGGTACGGGACGCCCGACGCGGCGGGTGCGCGCACGCGTCCGACGAAGCCGGCGACCGCGAAGATCGTCAGCACGTACGGCAGCATCAGCATGAACTGGCTCGGCACGGGCGTGCCGAGCACGGACAGGGCCGATGCGAGCTTCGTCGCGAACCCGAACAGCAGCGCCGCGCCGAGCGATCCGATCGGCGTCCAGCGGCCGAGGATCATGGCCGCGAGCGCGATGTAGCCGCGGCCCCCGGACATCTCCTGGCCGAACTGGCCGACGTACCCGATGGTGAGGAACGCGCCCCCGAACCCCGCGGTGGCCGAGCCCGCGAGCACGTTGCGCCAGCGCGTCCGGTTGACGTCGATGCCGACCGTGTCCGCGGCCTCGGGGTGCTCCCCCACGGCGCGCACGCGCAGGCCCCAGCGGGTGCGGAACAGCAGGACCGTGAGCACCACGACGGCCACGTACATGGCGTACACGATGACCGTCTGGTCGAACAGCACCGGGCCCAGCAGCGGGATCTTCTCGAGGAGCGGGATGCCGATCGGCTTCATCAGCGGCGGAGTGTTGAGAGTCGCCGCGTTGGGCTTGAGCACCGCACTGAACAGGAAGCTCGTGAGCCCGACGGCCAGCACGTTGAGCACGACGCCGACGATGATCTGGTTCACCGCGTACTTCACGGTGAACAGCGCGAGCAGGAGCCCGAGCAGCCACCCGGCGACCGGGGCGGCGAGGAGGCCCGCGTAGACGTTGCCCGTCACCGACGCGACGACCGCCGCGGCGAACGCCCCGACGAGCAGCTGCCCCTCGATCGCGATGTTGACGACTCCCGCGCGCTCGCACAGCACGCCGCCGAACGCGCCGAACGCGAGCGGCACGGCCAGCAGCAGCGAGCCCTGCAGCAGGTCGACGAGCGACGTCGCCTTGCCCGCGACGGCCCACACGAGGAACGCGAACACCCACAGCACACCGAACACCGCGAGCAGCCATGCGGGCGTGCGACGGTGCTTCACGGCCTGCCAGAACGCGAACGCGGCGATCGCGACGCACAGCACGCCGAGCACGATCGCGGTGGGCCTCGACGCGACGACGAGCGGCGAGAGCTGCACCGCGTCGGCGCGCAGGGACAGGCCGAACGTGGAGTCCACGCCCGACTTCGCCCCGAACCCGAACACCGCGAGCGCGACGAGCGCGAGGACCCCGAGGATGATCGGGATCCGCAGCGACGGACGGACGCTCACGGACTGCGCGGCCGGTGCCGGCACAGGGGCCGGCGTGGGGGCCGGCTTCTCGACGACGGTGCTCACGCGGCCGCCCCCTTCAGCTCACCGGACGGTGCCGGGATCCGGAAGATCGTGCGGACGAGGGCGGGCGCGGCGACGAACAGCACCACGAGCGCCTGCAGCACGAGCACGATGTCGATGGGTGTGCCGGTCACGACCTCCATGAACCGGCCGCCCGCGCTGAGCCCGCCGTACAGCAGACCCGCGAAGAAGATGCCGAGCGGCTTGGACCGTCCGAGCAGCGCGACCGTGATGGCGTCGAAGCCGATCGTGCCCGCGATGCCGTCGGTGATGTACTTCGACGTCCCGAGCAGCTGCACCGCACCCGCGAGGCCCGCGAGGGCGCCCGAGATGAGCATCACGTAGATCGTCATGCGCTGGACGCTGATGCCCGCGGTGCGCGACGCGGCGGGGTTGGACCCGACCGCCCGCAGCTGGAAGCCGAGCCGCGATCGCGACATCAGCCACCACACCGCGACAGAGGCGAGGATCGCGATGACGAAGCCCCACGTCACGCGGAACTGGCTGCCGAACAGCAGGGGCAGCTGCGCGTGCGGGAGCACGGTGATCGACTTGGGCTCGCCGTTGGTGCCGATGAACGCCTTGGTGGTCAGCAGCCACGCGAGCAGGTTGGTCGCGACGTAGTTGAGCATGATCGTGACGATGACCTCGTGCGCGCCGGTGCGCGCCTTGAGGACACCGGCGATGCCGCCCCACAGCGCACCGCCCGCGATGCCACCCAGGAGCGCGAGCAGGACCGCGACCCCGGCCGGCAGGTGGTACGTGAAGCCGATGTACCCGGAGACGATGGCGCCGAGGATCACCTGGCCCTGCGCGCCGATGTTGAACAGGCCCGCACGGAACGCGACCGCGACGCCCAGCGACGCGATGATCAGCGGCGTCGCGGTGGTCATGGTCTCGGTCAACGGGCGGATCGCGAGCGCGAACGTGTCCGCCTGGTAGTCGAACACCGCGCCGCGGAACAGCGCGGCGTACGCGGACGCGACGGCCGACCACGCCGCGGAGAGCAGGTCGCCCGGGCGGGAGAAGAAGTAGCCGGCGGCCTTCGTGACGTCGGGGTCGACCGCGGCGATGAGCACGCCGCCGATGACGAGCGCCAGCACGAACGCGAGCACGGTGACCATCGCGTTGCCGGTGGACACGCGGCGCAGCCAGGTGGCGGCACGCTCGTCGGACGACGGCTGGGACGGCGTGCGGGGCTCCGCCGGGGGGGGCGACCGGCGGGGTCGCCGCCGGGTCGGGAACGAGCTCGTCGGTCACGGCGCCTCGCCTTCCTCGAGCAGGGTCTCGGTCGTGGGGTTCTCGGCGGCCTGGCGCTGCGCGTCGTCGAGCGGGACGCCGGCCATCATCAGGCCGAGCACGTCGCGCGGGGTGTCGCCCGGCACGACGCCGACCACCCGGCCGCGGTACATCACGGCGATCCGGTCGGCCAGCGCGCTGACCTCGTCGAGCTCGGTCGAGACGATCAGCACCGCGGTGCCGACGTCACGTTCGGAGACGATGCGCCGGTGCAGGAACTCGATCGAGCCGACGTCGACGCCGCGCGTGGGCTGGCTCGCGACGAACAGCTTGAGCGGGCGGGAGAGCTCGCGCGCGACGACGACCTTCTGCTGATTGCCCCCCGAGAGGCGACCCGCGGGCTGCGCGGGCCCGCGCGTGCGGATGTCGTACTCCTCGATGCGCGCGGTCGCGTTGGCCTGCACGGCCGCGAGGTCGACGCTGAGGCCGCGGCGGTAGCGCTCGTCGAACAGCAGGTCCAGCACCAGGTTCTCCGCGACGCTGAACTCGCCGACGAGCCCGTCGTGCGACCGGTCCTCCGGAACGAAGCCGACACCCTTGTCGAGCACCTGTCGCACCGAGAGCCCGACGAGCTCCTCGCCGCCCAGCCGCACCGAGCCGCGCAGCGGCGTCTCGAGCCCGAGCAGCGCCTCGACGAGCTCGGACTGCCCGTTGCCCTGCACGCCGGCCACCGCGAGGATCTCGCCGGCGCGCACCTCGAACGAGACGTCGTCCACGACGCGCGCACCGGTGGGGTCCAGCACGAGCAGGTCCTGCACCTCGAGCGCGACGTCCCCGGGCTCCGCGGGCGCCTTGTCGAGCTCGAGCGAGACCGCCCGGCCGACCATCATCGCGGCGAGCTCGGTCTCGGGCGCGGACGGCTCGGCCGTGCCGACGACCTTGCCGTGCCGGATGACGGTGATGACGTCGGCGACCGCGCGGACCTCGCGCAGCTTGTGCGTGATGAAGACGATCGACGTCCCCGCCTCGCGGAGCTGGCGCATGATCTCGATCAGCTCGTCGGTCTCCTGCGGCGTCAGCACCGCGGTGGGCTCGTCGAGGATCAGGACGCGCGCGTCGCGTGCCATCGCCTTGATGATCTCGACGCGCTGCTGGACGCCGACGGGCAGGTCCTCGATGACGGCGTCGGGGTTCACGTCGAACCCGAACCGGTCGGACAGCTCGCGCACCTTGGCACGCGCGGCATCGAGGTCCAGGAGGCCGCCCCGGCGCGTGCTCTCGTGCCCGAGCATCACGCTCTCGGCGACCGTGAACACCGGCACGAGCATGAAGTGCTGGTGCACCATGCCGATGCCGGCGGCGAGCGCGTCCGCCGGCCCGGAGAACTTGGCGACCGCGTCGTCGATCGCGATCTCGCCCTCGTCGGGCTCGTACAGCCCGAACAGGACGTTCATCAGCGTCGACTTCCCGGCGCCGTTCTCACCGAGCAGCGCGTGGATCTGCCCCGGCTCGATGACCAGGTCGATGTGGTCGTTCGCGACGAGCGGCCCGAACCGCTTGGTGATCCCCCGCAGCTCCAGCTTCACGTGCCCTCCTTGGCGACGGTGCGCAGTCCGACATTATCCGGAGTGGATCCAGTGTCGATCGATCCTCAGCCGGACACGACCGAGCCGGCCCGGGATCGTGTCCCGGACCGGCTCGGTCGGTGGATCACTTGGGCGAGCTGACCGACTCGACCTTGAGCTTGCCGGAGATGATGTCGGCCTTGAGCTGGTCGACCTCCTTCTTCAGGTCGTCCGGCACCTTCGAGTCGAGGTCGTGGTACGGCGCGATGCCGACGCCCTCGTTCTGCAGCGTGCCGACGTAGGGCTCGGCCGAGAACTTGCCCTGGACCGCGTCCGTCACGGACGACTCGACAGCCGCACCGATGAGCTTCATGACCGAGGTCAGGATCACCGACGACGAGTCGGGGTTGATGAGCGCGCCGTCCGAGTCGACCCAGATGACGAGCGTGCCCGGCGTGGCCTTCGCGGCCGTCAGGGCGTCGAGCGCGGCGCCGCCGGCGACCGGCAGGATGATGTCCGCGTTCGCGGCGACGAGCGAGTCGGCGTTGGCCTTGCCGGAGCCCGGGTCGAACGGAGCGTTGCCGGAGTTGAACAGGCCGTCCTGCTTGGCCTTGTCCCAGCCGACGAGCTTGACGTCCTTGCCCTTGACCTCGTTGTACTTCGCGATGCCGTCCGCGAAGCCGTCCATGAAGACGGTGACCGTCGGGATCTTGAGGCCGCCGTAGGTGCCGACGACGCCGGTCTTGGTCATGCCCGCGGCGAGGTAGCCCGCGAGGTACGCGGCCTGGGCCGTGTCGAACTCGAGCGGCTTGACGTTGTCGAGCGTGAGCGCCGCGCCCTTGGAGTCCGTGGGCTGCGCGTCGACGATCGCGAACTTGGTGTCGGGGCTGGCCTTCGCAGCGTCACCGGTCGCCGTCGAGAGCTTGAAACCGACCGACACGATCATGTTGCACTTCTGGCTGATCATGTTGGCGATGTTCGGCGCGTACGCGTCGTCCGTCTTCGACTCGGCCTGCGCCGTCTGGATGCCGAGCGTCTTCTTCGCCGCCAGCAGGCCGTTGAGGCCGGACTCGTTGAACGACTTGTCGTTGAAGCCGCCCGAGTCGGACACGATGCAGCCCTTGAAGTCGCTGTTCGTCGCACCGCCGGTCGACGTCGCGTCGCCGCCCGTCGCGGGGGTCGTGGTGTCGTCGGACGGTGCACTCCCGCACGCCGCGAGCGCGAGGGCGACGGCCCCGCTGAGCGCTGCCGCTCGGATGATCTTCTTCACGCGAAACTCCTGGTCTCGTGCAGTGCGGGCCCCGCCGGCCCTCGTCCCCTGCTGGTGCGGCGGCTCGTGGCGAGCCGGTCGCGACAGGGCGCGGGCGGGCATGACGGCGGGTGTCCCGGTGGATGAGTCGGACTCTAGCCACGCGTGCGTGACGCGCACGTTACCGAGTGGTATCCAGCGAGGTTCTGTTACTGACCTGAGACATCGGCCCAGGTGGCGGACGCGGCGTCTCAGGATGCGACCGGCACGCCGGGTCGAGCGCGACTCACCGCCCGGCGAGCACCGCCGCGCGGGCCAGCAGCAGCGCTCCGGCCTCGATCGCCCGCTCGTCGACCCGCAGGTCGCCCTGGTGGATGTCGTAGGTGGTGCCGCCCGGCGTGCGCGTGCCGAGGCGTGCCATCGAGCCCGGCACCTT
Organism: Cellulomonas sp. HZM; assembly: GCF_000708885.1. Classification (GTDB taxonomy): domain Bacteria; phylum Actinomycetota; class Actinomycetes; order Actinomycetales; family Cellulomonadaceae; genus Cellulomonas. The sequence goes on from NZ_JEOE01000020.1 coordinate 22,865, forward strand.
CGTCAGGTACCACGCGAAGTCCTCGCCGCCGAGCGACTGCTCGGTGAGCAGCACCGCCTCCTCGCCCAGCACGTCACGCGCCGCGGCCTCGAGGACCGCCGTCGAGCGCTCGTCGTTCTCGACCGGCGGCACGCCCCGGTGGTGCCGGATCTCCGCCTCCACGCCGAGCGACGCGACGACCTGCTCGACCGCGGCGTGGAACACCTCGGACGCCTGCTGCCACGCGCGCACGTCGAGGCACCGCAGCGTGCCGCGCACCGTGCCCGACGAGGGGATCGCGTTGTTGGCGGTACCCGCCTGCACCGCGCCCCACGTGAGGTTGACGCCCGAGCGCGGGTCGAGCCTGCGCCCCAGCACCGCGGGCACCTGCGTGATGACCTGCCCGAGCGCGAACACGACGTCCCCGGTGAGGTGCGGGCGCGACGTGTGCCCGCCCGGCCCCGTGAGCGTGACCTGGACCTCGTCGCTCGCGGACGTGATCGGCCCGATGCGCGTGCCGACCTGGCCCACGTCGACCTTGGGGTCGCAGTGCACCGCGAAGATCCGCTCCACGCCGTCGAGCCCGCCCGCGGCGATCACGTCGAGCGAGCCGCCGGGCTGCACCTCCTCGGCCGGCTGGAAGACGAGCCGCACGCCGCGCGGCAGCAGCCCCTCGTCGGCCAGGCGCGCGAGCGCGAGCCCCGCGCCCAGCACGACCGTGGTGTGCACGTCGTGCCCGCACGCGTGCGCCACGCCGCGCTGCTCGGAGGCCCACGGCAGGTCGCACGTGTCCGGCAGCGGGAGCGCGTCGATGTCGGCGCGCAGGGCCACGCGTGCGCCCCGGTCGGTGTGCGCAGGGCCGATGTCGCACACGACGCCCGACCCGGGCAGCAGTCGGGGGCTCAGCCCCGCCGCGGTCAGCCGGTCCGCGATCAGCCGTGAGGTGCGCACCTCGGTTCGCGCGAGCTCGGGGTGCGCGTGGATGTCGCGGCGGACGGCGACGAGTTCGTCGCGCAGCTCGTCGAGCGTCGTGCGCAGCAGCGCGAGCGCCGCGTCGTCGGACCCGTCGCCGCGCCGACCACCCGCCGCGAGGCCCGCCGGGTGCAACGGCGCGACGGCCGGTCGTGCGGCGGGCTCGGGGGTCGTGGGCTGCGCGGACACCTGGCGAGGCTATCCCTGCACGCGCACCGGGGACCCGCCGAGTCCGTCATGCGGCCCACGCGCGAGCGATGCGCGCGCAGGATCAGAGCAGGTCGTCGCGGCCCGCGGCACGCCAGCCGTCGACCGCGCCCTTCACCTCCTGGGCCGCGGCACGCGTCGTGACGAGCAGCGCGTCGGGGGTGTCGACGACCACCGCGTCCGCGATGCCGACCACCGTCACCGTTCGCTCGCCGGCCCCGGTCACGACGAAGGCGTCCGGCGACGCGAGCCGCAGCACGCGCGCGTCGTCGCCCACGGTCGCCCCGTCGTCGGCCCCGTCTCCGCCGACGAGGTGCGCGAGCGACGCGAAGTCGCCCACGTCGTCCCATGCGAAGTCCCCGGGGACCACGGCCACGCCGCCGGCCGCCGCGACCGGCTCGGCGATCGCGTGGTCGATCGCGATCTTCGTCAGCCCGGGCCAGACCCGCGCGAGCACCTCGTCGCGCCCGTCCGTGTCCCACGCGCGGCCGATCTCCTCCAGCCCCGCGGCCAGCGGGGGCAGCTGGGCGGCGAGGTGGTCGAGCAGCACGCGGGCCCGCACGATGAACATGCCCGCGTTCCAGCGGTACTCGCCCGTCGCGAGGTAGGCCGCGGCCGTGAGCTCGTCGGGCTTCTCGGTGAAGCCGAGCACGTGCAGCGCGCTGGGCGCCCCGTCGACCCCGAGCGGCTCCCCGCCCCGGACGTACCCGAACGCGGTCGACGGTCCCGTGGCGCGGATGCCGATCGTCGCGACGAAGCCCGCGCGCGCGACCTGCACCGCCTCGCGCACGGCGCGCTCGAACTCCTCCTGCCCCGAGATCACGTGGTCGGCCGCGAACGAGCCGAGCACCACGTCGTCGCCGTGCCGGTGCAGCAGCACCGCCGCGGCGAGCCCGATCGCCGCCATGGAGTCGCGGGGGGACGGCTCCGCGAGCACGTCGGGGGCTCCCCCGGTCTCGTCGGCCCCCACCTGCTCCGCGACCGCGTCGGCGTGCCGCGCGCCGGTCACGACGAGCACGCCGCCGCGACCCGTGAGCGGGACCAGCCGGTCCACGGTCGCCTGCAGCAGCGTCCGCCCGCTGCCCGTGAGGTCGAGAAGGAACTTCGGGCGCCCGGCCCGCGACAACGGCCACAGCCGCGTACCCGCACCGCCTGCAGGCACGACCGCGTGGAAGCCGGGGATCTCGCTCGACATGCGCGCCAGGCTAGCGAGGACGGTCAGGACCTCGCCGGTACCGCCCGGTCGCAGGCATCCGTCTCGCTGTGTGGACTTGCTCACAGGACGGGACCAAAGGCCCGTGCGCGCACGGTGGCATCCGAACCTGGTGGATACAGTGAGCGTCACGGGCCGGCCACGACGTCGTGGCGGACCAGCTCGTCACTCGCACCTCATCGCCAGGAGGCCCCCCAAGTGCCCGCAGCGCCCGCCGCGCCGCGCAAGAAAGCGCCGGCCGGAACCCTGTACCGCGGCCGGGAAGGCATGTGGTCGTGGGTCGCGCACCGCGTGACCGGTGTCGCCATCTTCTTCTTCCTGCTCGTGCACGTGCTCGACACGTCGCTCGTGCGGGTCTCCCCCGAGGCGTACAACGACGTCATCGGCACGTACAAGAACCCGATCATGGGCCTGGGCGAGGCCGGCCTCGTCGCCGCGATCGTGTTCCACGCGTTCAATGGGATCCGGATCATCCTGGTCGACTTCTGGGCCAAGGGCCCGAAGTACCAGCGCGTGATGCTGTGGGTCGTCGTCGGTCTGTTCGTCGTGACCATGGCCGGATTCCTGCCGCGGCACCTCATGCACGTGTTCGGGGGCGAGTGATGACCACGATCGCCGACCCGAAGGCGCCGCGCCCGCCGCGCGCCCGTCCGAGCCGCCTCACCACGCGCGGCAACACCGAGCTGTACGGCTGGGTGTTCATGCGCGCGTCCGGCGTGCTGCTGCTCGTGCTGATCTTCGGCCACCTGTTCGTCAACCTCGTCGCGGGCGACGGCGTCAAGGCCATCGACTTCGGCTTCGTCGCCGGCAAGTGGGCCTCGCCGCTGTGGCAGGTGTGGGACCTGCTCATGCTGTGGCTCGCGATGATCCACGGCACCAACGGCGTGCGCACGATCATCAACGACTACGCGGAGCGCGACGGCGTGCGGCTGGTGCTCAAGTGCCTGCTGTACCTCGCGTTCGTGGTCGTCGTCGTGCTCGGCACGCTGGTGATCTTCACGTTCGACCCGTGCCCGACGGACGCTCCGGCCAACCTGCTGCCGTCGTTCTGCACCGCCTGACGCCCTCGTAAGGAACCTCATGCAGACCCATCAGTACGACGTCGTCATCGTCGGTGCCGGCGGCGCCGGGATGCGCGCGGCGCTCGAGTCGAGCACCCGCGTGCGCACGGCCGTCATCTCCAAGCTCTACCCGACGCGCTCGCACACGGGCGCCGCGCAGGGCGGCATGTGCGCCGCGCTCGCGAACGTCGAGGAGGACAACTGGGAGTGGCACACGTTCGACACCGTCAAGGGCGGTGACTACCTCGTCGACCAGGACGCCGCGGAGGTGATGGCCAAGGAGGCCATCGACGCGGTGCTCGACCTGGAGAAGATGGGCCTGCCGTTCAACCGCACGCCCGAGGGTCGCATCGACCAGCGCCGGTTCGGCGGTCACACGCGCAACCACGGCGAGGCCGCCGTGCGCCGCTCGTGCTACGCCGCGGACCGCACCGGTCACATGATCCTGCAGACGCTCTACCAGCAGTGCGTGAAGAACGAGGTCGAGTTCTTCAACGAGTTCTACGTGCTCGACCTGCTCGTCGACCACGACCTCGCCGCGGGCCACGTGCCCGAGGGCGAGGAGGTCAACGTGTCGGGCGTCGTCGCGTACGAGCTCGCCACCGGCGAGATCCACGTGTTCCAGGCGAAGTCGGTGGTCCTGGCCACGGGCGGCGCGGGCAAGATCTTCAAGACGACGAGCAACGCGCACACCCTCACGGGCGACGGCATGGCGCTCGCCTACCGGCGCGGCATCCCGCTCGAGGACATGGAGTTCTTCCAGTTCCACCCGACGGGTCTCGCCGGCCTGGGCATCCTGCTCTCGGAGGCCGCGCGCGGCGAGGGCGCGATCCTGCGCAACTCCGAGGGCGAGCGCTTCATGGAGCGGTACGCCCCCACCATCAAGGACCTCGCGCCGCGCGACATCGTCGCCCGTTCGATGGCCAACGAGGTGCGCGAGGGTCGCGGCGCCGGTCCCAACAAGGACTACGTGCTGCTCGACCTCACGCACCTCGAGCCCGCGCACATCGACGCGAAGCTCCCGGACATCACGGAGTTCGCGCGCACCTATCTCGGCGTCGAGCCGTACACCGAGCCCGTGCCGGTCTACCCGACCGCGCACTACGCGATGGGCGGCGTCCCGACGAACATCGAGGGCGAGGTCCTGCGCAACCAGACGGACGTCATCCGCGGGCTGTACGCGGCCGGCGAGGTCGCGTGCGTCTCGGTGCACGGCTCCAACCGCCTGGGCACCAACTCGCTGCTGGACATCAACGTGTTCGGCAAGCGCGCGGGCATCTCCGCCGCGGCGTACGCGAGCGGCGCGTCGTTCGTCGACCTCCCGGAGGACCCGGCGGCGACCGTCGAGGCAGGCCTCGAGACGATCCGCACGCGGCCCGACGGCGACCGCGTCGCGGACATCCGCAAAGCGCTGCAGGAGACGATGGACGCGAACGCGCAGGTGTTCCGCACCCAGGACTCGCTCACGCAGGCGCTCGACGACATCAAGGCGCTGCGCAAGCGGTACGAGCACGTCTCCGTGCAGGACAAGTCGCGCACGTTCAACACCGACCTCCTCGAGGCCGTCGAGCTGGGCTTCCTGCTCGACATCGCCGAGACCGTCGTCGTCGGAGCGCTCAACCGCGAGGAGTCGCGCGGCGGCCACTTCCGCGAGGACTTCCCGGACCGCGACGACGCGAACTTCATGCGGCACACCATGGCGTACCGCCGCCCGATCGCCGCCGACGGCCACCGCCAGTGGGGCGCCGACAGCGACGGCGACGCCGAGGGCCGCTTCCACCACACCGAGGTGTTCGACGGCTACCAGCTGGTCCTCGGGTCCAAGCACGTGAACGTCACCCGCTACCAGCCGATGGAGCGTAAGTACTGATGACCGCCGTTCTCGAGGACGCCCCCGCCGAGGTCGGCGCCATCCCGTCGTTCACCGTGACGCTGCGCGTGCTGCGGCACCTGCCCGACGACTCCGGCGAAACGACGATCGACCACTGGGACGAGTTCCAGGTCCTGTGCCACGGCACCGACCGCGTGCTCGACGCGCTGCACAAGGTCAAGTGGGAGCAGGACGGCTCGCTGACGTTCCGCCGCTCGTGCGCGCACGGCGTGTGCGGATCGGACGCGATGCGCATCAACGGCCGCAACCGCCTCGCGTGCAAGACGCTGCTCAAGGACCTGGACCCGTCCAAGCCCATCACGGTCGAGCCCATCAAGGGCCTGCCGGTGGTCAAGGACCTCGTGGTCGACATGGAGCCGTTCTTCGCGAGCTACCGCGAGATCATGCCGTTCCTCATCACGACGGGCAACGAGCCGAGCAAGGAGCGCCTGCAGTCCGCGAAGCAGCGCGAGCGCTTCGACGACACCACCAAGTGCATCCTGTGCGCGGCGTGCACGTCGTCGTGCCCGGTGTTCTGGACCGACGGGCAGTACTTCGGCCCCGCCGCGATCGTCAATGCGCACCGCTTCATCTTCGACAGCCGTGACGAGGGCGGCGCCCAGCGCCTCGAGATCCTCAACGACAAGGAGGGCGTGTGGCGATGCCGCACGACCTTCAACTGCACCGAGGCGTGCCCGCGCGGCATCGAGGTGACGAAGGCGATCCAGGAAGTGAAGCGCGCGATGATCACGCGCGCCTTCTGACGAGACCACGATCGAGGCGGCGGGCAGCACGGAGCAGCGCGCGACGATGACGCGCGCCCTCTGACCGGGCGCGACTAGGGTGCCGGGCGTGACCGAGATCCCGCTGCCCGGCGGCAACGTGGGCGGGGCCGTGCGCGTCGGGGACACCGTGCGCCGGCCGACCGGACCGTGGACGCCCGCGGTGCACGAGCTGCTGACCTTCCTGACCGACGCCGGGCTCCCGCACGTGCCGCGCGTGCTCGGCATCGACGAGCAAGGCCGCGAGGTGCTCACCTACCTGCACGGCGACGTGGTGCCCATCGGGCGACGCGCACTCACGGACGGGCAGCTCGCGTCGGCGGCGCGGTGGCTCGCCACCTTCCACGAGGTCGTCGCCGGGTTCCCCTGTCGGGTTCGGCGGTGGCGGTTCGTCGAGGCCGACGTCACCGACGGCGAGATCGTGTGCCACCAGGACTTCGCGATGTACAACCTGGCGTTCGAGGGTGACGAGCTCGCGGGCGTCTTCGACTGGGACGTCGCCGGCCCGGGTCTCCCGATCGACGACCTCGCCATCCTCGCGTGGAACTCCCCGCTGCTGGACCTGGGGACCGACCCGGCCGCGGCCGCGCACGGGCTGCGCGTCGTCGCGGACGCGTACGGCGGGCCCGGCGCCGACGACATCCTCGACCGGGTGTTCGTGCGCATGACGCTCGCCGCGCGGCGGATCCGCGGTGGCCAGGCGGCCGGCGACCCGGGGATGCTCCGGCTCGGGGAGATCGGCGAGCCCGCGTCGACCGAGCGGCGGCTGGCCGAGCTGGAAGCGCGCCGTCCGCAGGTCGAGCACGCGCTCGGTCGCCCCTAGCGATCGTTCCCGACTGACGAGACGAACCGTGCAGATCGGACGAAGGTAAGGCTAACCTCTGCAACGTCGTTCCGGCTCGGGGCGCGCGCACCGCAGGGGGAATCGTGACCGATCTCGCCGACCCGCCACGTCCGCGTGCCGCGGCGACCGTCCCGGCGGCGAACGCCGCTCACCGGAGCGTCAGGCAGCGCTGGCACCGGTTCTGGCGGCGCAAGCCGTTCCACCGCTCGATGGTCCTCGCGCACCGCTGGCCGGCGCTCGTCCTCGGCCTGCTCCTCGTCGTCGAGACGACCGCCGGCTCGGTGCTGCTCTACAAGCCCGAGCTCACGCGGCTCACGCACCCCGCGTGGTTCTCGCACAGCGCCGAGCTGCCCACCGGTGCCGACGACGCCGCCGGGACGCTCTCCGCGATGGAGGCCGTCGACGTCGTCGCACAGGCTCACCCCGACGCAGACCTGTGGGGCGCGTACGCGGACCAGGGCGTGTGGGCCGTGGTCGACACGGGATGGACGCGACTGTGGTTCGTCGACCCCGGCTCCGGGGACATCAACGGCACGGCCGCGACCGACGACGGCGTGCTCGACGCGCTCGTCAACCTGCACGACTGCGCGTTCAGCTGCGAGGGCTACCCGGGGTACCAGTCGTGGATGGCGGCGCCCGTGTGGAGCGGCGCGCCCGGCGGCCTCGCCGACGTGACCTGGACCGTCGTCGTGCTGGGCGGCCTCGGGCTGCTGCTCCTCGCGCTCGCGCTCACCTCCCTGCGGATCTGGTGGCCCGGGATCAAGAGGCTGCGCAGTCGCTTCACGGTCCGCACCGGCAAGGGCCGGTTCGCGCGCGACTACGACCTGCACAACGTCGTCGGCGCCGTCGCGCTGCCGTTCCTGCTCATGTGGGGGCTCACGGGGGCCGCCTTCGAGATCCCGGCCGTCAAGACCGCATGGGTACAGCTCACCGGCGGTGACACGCCGCGCGAGGAGGAGTGGGCGCTCGAGCGGGCGCACGTCCCCGACGGGACGCCACCGACGACCGCAGAGCAGGCCGTCGCCACCGCGCTGCGGGACGTGCCCGGCGAGGTCACGGGCGTCTACCAACCCGTCAAGGACAGCGACTTCTGGGAGGTCGACGTCATCTCGTCGTGGCGGTCCTTCGCGGGCACCGGCGGCTCCGACACGTACGTGCTCGTCGACCCCGGCACTCCGGACCACTTCGTCACCCTCTACTCCGCGCGCGGCGAGCCCCTGGCCAACCGGGTGTACGACAAGGTCATCGAGCCCGCGCACTTCGGCGGCCAGGCGAGCTCGTGGTGGCGCGCCATCTGGTTCGCGATGGGCCTCGCACCGCTGGTCCTCATGGTCACCGGCATCTCGACGTGGCTGTTCCGCCGCGGCACACGCCGGCGTCGGGCAGCCGCGAAGGCGGCCCGCGCATGATCGCGCCCTTCGCGTTCGCCCTCGCGGCGTCCGCGCTCGTGCTGGGCATCGGCACGCTCGCGCGGGCCGACCGCTTCGACTCGGCGCGCGGGCTGGTCGCCGCGGGGGTGCTCGAGACGGGGCTCGTCGTACAGGCCGTGCTCGACGGGCTGGGGATCGCAAGCGGGCACCGACCGGCCTCCCCCGCGACGCACATCGCCTACCTCGCCGTGTCCGTGGCGCTGATCCCGGCCGCTGCGGCGCAGGTCCAGGGCCGGTCCGGGCGGTGGGCGGGCGCGCTGCTCGCGATCACGTACCTGCTCGTCGCGGTCGTCGTCGTGCGGCTGCAGGCCACGTGGAGACCGGCACATGATTGAGACGACGACCGAGCGATCCTCCGGCACGCGCACGCTCGGCCCCGGGCAGCTGCTCGTCACCGGGTACGGCGTGTTCGTCGTCGCCGCCACCGGCCGGTCCGCGGTGCAGCTCGCCACGCAGGCCTCGCGGGCTCCCCTCGCCTACGCGCTGTCGGCGCTCGCCGCGCTCGTCTACTGGTGCGGGTTCGTCGCGACGCTCCGCGCCGTGCGCGGCCGTCCGGTGCGGGCCGCGCGCGCGGTCGCGAAGGTCGAGCTCGCGGGCGTGCTCGTCGTCGGGACCGCGAGCCTGCTGGTACCCGCGGCCTTCCCGGACGCCACGGTATGGTCCGCGTACGGGCTCGGCTACGCGTTCGTGCCGCTCGCGCTCCCGGTGGCCGTGCTGTGGTGGACGCGCGTCAGCCGCCCGACGAGTCATCCGGCGTCGTAGCGGGCGGGTCCGCGACCCACGCCGCGGCGAGCAGCACGATGCGCGAGATGAGGTTGACCCACAGCAGGAGCGTGACGACGACGACCGCACCGCTGAGCAGCGGGTTCTTTCCGATGCTCCCGGCGACGACCGACGTCCCGAGGAACCGCACCACGCCGATCCCGACCGCAGCGATCACCGCCCCCTGCAGCAGGTCGCGCCGCGGCGGGTGCTCCCCCGCGAGCACGCGCACGATGAGCACGAACGTCGCGAGGTCGATGACGAACGCCACGACGATCCCCACGGCGCGCAGGGTGAACCCGCCGGCGTCGTCCCAGCCCACGGCCTGCAGCACCCACTGCGTCGCCGAGCCCACCGCGGTGGTGAGCAGCGCGGAGAGCAGCACCGCGAACGCGAGCCCCGCCAGGCCGCCGAGCTGGCGCAGCCGGGTTCCGACCGCGCTCCCCCCGCCCTCCTGCGCGAACATCGCCCGGACCCCGGTGCGCAGGGCTCCCGTGGCAGACAGCGCGGACAGGAGCAGCACGACGACGGCGACGATGCCGGCGAACGTCAGGTTCGCACTGAGCTCGAGCGAGTCCGGGTTGATCCCGTTGCCCGAGCCGGTCGTGTCGATCAACCCCGGCAGGCTGTCGTTCACCGCGTCGAGCACCTTGTCGCGCAGGTCCTCGTCGTTGCCGAGGACGGCCATGAACACCGTGTACCCGATGGTCAGCCCGGCGAACACCGCGAACAGCGCCGCGTACGCGATGCCACCCGTGAGCACGCCGCCACCGCGTGCCCCGAACCGCGCGTTGGCCCGCGCCGGCCGCGTCTGCTGCCACCACGCGAGCAGCGCCTTGACCCGGCCCATGAGCGAGGTGTCCGGGGGCGCCGACGAGTCGTCGGCCGGGGCCGCCAGGTGCGCGCGCCCCGCTCCCGTCGGCGCGTGCGCCTCCTGCGGCACCGGGTGCTCGGCTCCTGTCATGCCCCGACCCTAGGTCGGCTCGGAGCACCCGGCATCTGCGCCGACGCCCGTCCGCAGGCCGGTGGCGGGCGTGTCAGACGGCGCGCGGCTCGTGCTCGTCGGCCTGCGCAGGCTCCGCAGGCTCCGCGCCGAGCGCGTGCCTGGTCACGACGTGCCACGCGCCCTCGTCGTGCACGTAGCACTCGAACGAGTCGACGACGAACGTCGCGTCGAACTCCGCGAGCTCGTCGATCGCCTCGTCGAGCGACTCGTCGGCCAGCTCGTGCGCGACCGTCACGTGCGGGTGGTAATGGAAGCGCAGCTCCTGGTCGAGCGGACCGGACCGCACCTCCTGCTCGAGCTGCTCGCACCCCGCGATCCCGTCCGCCACCTGGACGAACGCGACCTGCGACACGGGCCGGAACGTCCCCGTGCCGCGCAGCCGCACCGTGAAGGGGGCGTGCCCGGCCGCCACCGCGTCGAGGTGGGCCTGCACCGCCGCGGTCTCCTCCGGCTCGACGATCGTCGGGCCGAGCAGCGTGATGTGCGGCGGGATGGCGGACGCCATGGGGTCGCCGAAGCGCGCGCGCGCCTCCTGGAGGGCCGAGTGGTGCGGCTCGGGGATCGTGATCGACACCCCGATGAGCCGCTGGTCACCGGAGCGCTCCGGCAGCCTCATGCGCCCACCCGCACGCGCGGACGGCGTGCCAGCAGGCCCGAGCGCTCGTACAGCCGGTCGAGCGTCGCCGACGCGATCTCACGCGCCTTCTCGGCGCCCGCGGCCAGCACGTCGTCGAGCGACGCCGGGTCCGCGAGGTACCCGTGCACGCGCTCCTGGAACGGCTGCACCCAGTCGACGACGACCTCGGCGAGATCCTTCTTCAGGTCTCCGTACCCGCGCCCGTCGTACTCCGCCACGATCGCGTCGACCGGGCGGCCGGACAGCGCCGAGTAGATCGTCAGGAGGTTGGAGATCCCGGGCTTGGCGACCGGGTCGAAGCGGATCTCACGCTCGGTGTCGGTCACCGCGGACTTGATGCGCTTCGCGATCGTCCGCGGGTCGTCGAGCAGCTCGATCAGGCCGTTGGGCGACGCCGCGGACTTGCTCATCTTCGCGGTCGGGTCCTGCAGGTCGTAGATCTTCGCCGTGCCCTTGACGATGTACGGCTCGGGCACGACGACGGTCCCGGCGCCGAACCGCGCGTTCATGCGCTGCGCGAGGTCGCGCGCGAGCTCGAGGTGCTGACGCTGGTCCTCGCCCACCGGCACCAGGTGCGTGTCGTACAGGAGGATGTCCGCCGCCATGAGCACCGGGTAGGTGAACAGGCCGACGGTCGTGCCCTCGTTGCCCTGCTTCGCGGACTTGTCCTTGAACTGCGTCATGCGCGACGCCTCACCGAAGCCCGTGTGGCACGACAGCAGCCATGACAGCTCCGCATGCTCGGCGACGTGCGACTGCACGAACAGGATGCTGCGCTCCGGGTCGACGCCCGCGGCGAGGTACTGCGCGGCCGTGCGGCGCGTGCGCTCGCGCAGCACCGCGGGGTCCGGGCCGACGGTCAGGGCGTGCAGGTCGACGACGCAGTAGATCGCCTCGTTGCCCTCCTGCAGGGCCACCCACTGCGTCAACGCACCCAGGTAGTTCCCCAGCTGCAGGGAGTCGGAGGTGGGCTGCATCCCGGAGAAGATGCGCGACGTCGTGGGCGGCACAGCCATGGGTCCATTCTGTCAGTGACCGCGGGGCGCGGTCGAAGGGTGTTCGAGGGGCGGGCCGGGCACGGGCATCCGGTCCGGCGCCGAGGTGCTCGTCCGATCAGCGCGGGCAGCGCCAGGAGCGTCGGGGCGACGAGGTCATGTCGCCTCGTCGTCGTACGGCGCCGCACCAGCGCTCGCGAGCGTCGCCGCTGCGACGGAGGCCCGACGGGCGGGTGCGGGTGCGGGTGTCATCGGCTCGAGCAGCGCGTCGCGGACGATGCGCCGCGGGTCGTACTGCCGCGGGTCGAGCGCCGTCCAGTCCAGGTCGACGGCGTCCTCGCCCATCTCGCTGTCGATGCGCGTCTTCGCGTCCTTCATCCACACGCGCGCGCGCCGGACCAGCGCACCGAGCTGCTCGGCGTACCCGGGGAGCCGCTGGGGCCCGATGACGATCGCCGCCACGAGCAGCAGCACGACGAACTCGCCGCCGTTGATGTCCAGCACCCCGCCAGGCTACCCCGCGTTCCTGGACGGCAGACCTGCGCGCAGGTCAGCTCCCGGACTCGTCCAGCACCACGCGGACCGTGCGTTCGTCGGGGCCGGTGCGGACCCGCAGCGCGACCGTGTCGCCCGGCGTGTGCGCGCGGATGGCGACGATCAGCTCGTCGGGCTGCGTCACGGGCCGGTCGTCGATCGACAGGATGACGTCCCCCGAGCGGATGCCCGCGCGGTCGGCCGGGCCGTCTGGCGTCACCGGCGGCGTGCCCTGCTGGCTCTTCGACGCGACCTTGACGCCCTCGCCGACGTACGCCTGGTCCAGCAGCACCCCGATGATGGGGTAGGTCGCGTGCCCCTTCTCGATGAGCTGCTCGGCGGTGCGGCGCGCCTGGTCCGACGGGATCGCGAAGCCGAGGCCGATGCTGCCGCCCGTGGTGCCGTTGGTGCCCGGTGGCTGGGCGATCGCCGAGTTGATGCCGATCACCTCGCCCTCGGCGTCGACCAGCGGCCCGCCGGAGTTGCCGGGGTTGATCGCGGCGTCGGTCTGGATCGCGTTGATGAACGCGGTGTCCGCCGAGTCGCCCGCGGACACCGGACGGTTCAGGGCGCTCACGATGCCCGTCGTGACGGTCCCGGCCAGGCCCAGCGGTGCGCCGATCGCGACGACGGGGTCGCCCACGACGACGTCCGCGGAGCGTCCCAGCACGAGCGGGGTGAGGCCCTTCTCGTCGACCTTGATGACCGCGAGGTCGTAGTCCGACGTGCGTCCGACGATCGTCGCCCGGCGCTCGTGCCCGTCGGAGAACGTCACCGTCAGCGAGCCGCCACCCACCGCGCCCGCGACCACGTGGTTGTTGGTCAGCAGGTAGCCGTCGGCCCGCAGCACGAAGCCCGAGCCCGTCGCGGTGCCGTCGCCGCCCGTCGACTCGATCGACACGACGCTAGGCAGCACCGTGGCGGCGATCTGCGCGACCGACGCCTCCGCCGTACCTGCAGCTGCACCTCCGGACGGCCGAGGAGCGCTCGACGGGATCGCCGGCAGCCCCGCGTCGGCGAGGTGGTCGTCAGCTGACCAGCGCGCACCCAGCACACCGCCCACGAGACCCGCGACGAGCGCGAGCACGACGAGCGGCACGACCCAGCCGACCGAGAGCGCACGCGGTGCGCGGCGGACCCGGACCTGCGGTGCAGACGTCGCAGAGAGCGGCGTCGAGAGCGGCTGCTGCGGTGGGAAGCCGGGCGGGTACGACGAGGGGCCCTGCTCGGCGCCGAGACCCACGGCTGGCGTGGACGAACCCGGTGCGTGCACGAAGGAGCGCGGCGCGCGCGGCTGCTCGGGGGGACCACCCTGCCCGGGTGCGTCCTGACCCGGTGCGCTCTGACCCTGTGCGCCCTGTGCCGTGCTCCCCGCCGACGGACCGGGCAGCGGCCTCGTCGAGGGCGAGGCGAACAGGGGGACGTCCGACGGCTGCCCGGGCTGCTGGTCCTGCTCCGTCATGACTGGTCGAGCACTCCCGCCACCGTGGTCCACCCGCGCCACATGCGGGCGGGGACGCCGTCCGCGGCGCCCACGGGGAAGCCTGCCACGAAGGAGCGCGCCGCGCCGGAGTCGCGCCCCGCGACGACCTGCACGACCGTGTCGCCCGACTGCCACGCGACGTGCCACGGCTCGGTCGACAGCAGCACCGCGTCGATGCCCTCGACGTCGGCGGCCTGCGCGCCGACGACCGCTGCCTCGTCCAGCCGTCCCGCCTGCTCCGTCACGACGACGGGTCCGGCGGGTCCGGTGAGGTCCACCTCGAGCGACCCCTCGTCGGTGGTCCGCCACCCCACGAGGGACCACCCCGCGGGCAGCTGCGTCGGGAAGGGCCAGCCGTGCCGGTCGACCCATGCGTCGAGGTCGTCCACGCCGGCGTCGACCGCGTCGACCTGCACGGTCGCGGCATGGCCGAGCAGGTCGAGATCGGGCGCGACCCTGCCCTGCGCGACGACGTCGGGCTGCTCTCCCAGCACGAACAGCATCGCCGCGACCGCGCCGACGCCCGCGACCGACCCGGCGAGCAGGCGGGTCGACATCCGGCGCAGCGGCACCTCGCCGCACAGCGCGGCACCGCTGCGCGCCTCCCACGCACGGCGTGCGGGGCCGCGGTGCAGGCCGTAGCTCGCGAGGTCGTGCTCGGTGCGACGCGGCGGCGGCGCGAACGGGTCGGCGGACCGCACGGGCTCGTGCGCGGGCATCGCGACACCGAGGGACAGCAGGCGGGCGGTGAGGTCGTCGTCCGGCGCGACGTCCTGCGACGCCGCGAGCGCGGCACGCGCGGCACGAGCAGCCGCGAGCTCGGCGGCGCACTCGTCGCAGGTCGCGACGTGCGCGAGCGCACGCTCCGCAGCGGCCGGCGCGAGCTGGCCGTCGACGAGCGCGCTGATCCGCGAGCCGAGGTGGCTCATGCCCGCACCTCGTCGACCTCGACCACGGGCGTGCGCCCGGGAGCGCGGTGCTCGAGCGACTCGCGCAGCCGCGCCCGCGCGCGGTGGATCCGCGAGCGCACCGTGCCGAGCTTGATGCCCAGCGTCACCGCGATCTCCTCGTACGAGAGCCCCTCGATGTCGCACAGGACGACCGCGGCGCGGTACTCGGGCGGGAGGTCGTCGAGCGCGCGCTGCACGTCGGCGTCGAGGTTGCCGTGCTCGAACGCGCGCTCGGGTGCCGCGAGCTGGTCGGTCGACTCGAAGCGGTCGCTCTCGTCACCGATCGCGTCGATGCGCACGCGCTGGCGCCTGCGCGCCTGGTCGAGGAACAGGTTGGTGGTGATGCGGTGCATCCAGCCCTCGAACGTGCCGGGCTGGTAGGTGTGCAGCGACCGGAACACGCGGACGAACGTCTCCTGCGTGAGGTCCTCGGCGTCCTGGCGGTTGCCCGAGAGGCGGTACGCGAGCCGGTACACGCGGGCGGAGTGGTCCCGCACGATCTGCTCCCACGACGGCGGCTGCCAGGCGGGTTCGGTCTGCGGCACGTGTCTCCTCGCTGTGGCCGACGGGTCGGCGGGTCCCCATCATCCCATCCGGACCCGGTGCCCCGGGTCCGACGACAGGTCTCGTCGGTGCAACGCCTGCGCCGCACGGATGGTTCCGCGTGCCCCCACGGCGCGACGCGCGGGCGGGACTACGCTGGCAGCGCCCGCACCGGCGGGCTCTGACGTGCCGGGAGGCCACCATCTCCACCGACAAGGCGAGCAGCTGGGTCTACTGCGAGGACTTCGTCGAGCAGGACGACGTGCTGCTGCGGGCCCGCGAACGCGCGGCACAGCTCGGCTGCACCGCTGTGACCCCGGGAGCCGGCGCCGCCCTGACGGTGCTCGCGGCCGCCAACGCTGCGCGCGCCGTGGTCGAGATCGGCACGGGCGCCGGCGTCGGCTCGATCCACCTCCTGCGCGGGATGCCCGCGGACGGCGTGCTCACGACGATCGACATCGAGGTCGAGCACCACCGCGCCGCCAAGGAGGCGTTCGCCGAGGAGGGTGTGCGCTCGACGCGCACGCGCACCATCTCCGGGCGCGCGCTCGACGTGCTGCCGCGCCTGACCGACGGCGCCTACGACATGGTCGTCGTGGATGCCGACGTCGAGGGCGTGACGCGCTACGTCGAGGAGGGCGTCCGGCTGCTGAGGCCGGGCGGCGTGCTCGTCGTCGACGACGCGCTGTGGCACGACCGTGTCGCCGACCCCGCCCGCCGGGACGACGACACGACCGCCGTGCGTGAGGTGGGCCGTGCGGTGCGGGCCGACGAGCGGCTCGTCAGCGCGCTGCTGCCCGTGGGCGACGGGCTCCTGGTCGCGGTGCGCCGCTGACGCCGTCGGGCGTTCCGTCTGGCCCTCCGTCAGGCCCTGCGTCCGGCCGTCTCTGAACCGCCTCTGAGTTTGCCGCTGAGCCGCCGCGAGGCGTCAGTCGTGCGTGTCCGTCCAGGCCGCGATGTCGATGCCGTGGTTGTCGGGTGACGCGATCGTCCACCACTGCGGCGCGTAGGAGTCGTCGACCAGCCGTCCGCCCGCGGCGAGCGCCGCGGCGACCCGTGCCTCGGCCCGGTCGGCGGGCACCGACACGTCGATGTGAGTACGTCCACGACCGGTCCGCTCCATGTCCGGGTGGAACGAGAGCGAGGGGCCGCGCCGCAGCGGGTCGACCGCGTCGTCGACGCCCGACGGCACGTATCCGAGCGCGGCCTCCCAGAACGCCTCGACGTCTCTGTCCGGGTGGTGCGCGACGTAGATGTCGACGGTCTGGACGAGGTCGACGTCGGGTCGCAGCCCCAGCTCGCGCGCCGCGACGGAGACGGCCGCGGCGGCCTCGGCCCCGGCGACGGGGATCAGCCCGTCGCGGTGCGGGATCCGCACGACGACGGCCTCCGGGCGCAGGTCCACGTCCGGTGCGACGCCCAGCCGTGACGCCGCGTCCACGACCGGCGCCACGAGCGCCGCGGCCTGCGCGAGCGACCCGGCGCGGAAGCACGCCTGCGCTCCCCACGAGGTCACCCGCCAGTCCTCGACGCCGGGCCGCGTGTGGAAGGCCGCCGGGGTGAGTCCCTGCTCGTCGTCCGTCATCGCCCCACGGTAGGCGCGGGACCGGACGATCGCGAGACCTCTGGCGCAGCGGTCCGGCGCTGCGGTCGGGTGCAGGTGGGTCAGCGCAGGTCGGCGAGGTACTGCAGCAGCAGGCGCGCCCCGAACCCGGTCGCGCCCTCGGTGATCTCGTGCCGGTCGGACGTCGCGCGCGCGGGCCCGGCGATGTCGAGGTGCGCCCAGCGACGCGACCCCACGAACTCGCGCAGGAACAGCGCCGCCGTGATCGCACCCGCACCCAGGCCGGCGTCGGCGGGGACGTGACGCAGGTCGGCGACGTCGGAACGGACGGCGTCCGCGTAGTCCTCGACGAGCGGCAGGCGCCACAGCGGCTCGCCGACGGCCTCGCCCGCACGTTCCAGCGCCGCGACGAGGGCGTCGTCGGTGCCGAACAACGCGCCGCGCTGCTTGCCGAGACCGACGGCAGCGGCGCCTGTGAGCGTCGCGACGTCGACCAGGACGTCGGGTTCGAGCGTGGCGTCGGCCCATGCGAGGGCGTCGGCGAGGACGAGCCGCCCCTCGGCGTCGGTGTTCGCGACCTCGACGGTCGTGCCGCCGTACACGCGCAGGACGTCGCCCGGGCGGTACGACGAGGCCCCGAAGTGGTTCTCGGCGAGCGGCAGCACCGCGGTGACGGCGTGCGCGAGCCCGGAGTCGGCCGCGGCGAGCACGGTCGCGAGCGCGACGGCCGCACCGGCCATGTCCGTCTTCATCGTGACCATCGACTCGCGCGGCTTGATGCTGATGCCACCGGTGTCGAACGTGATCCCCTTGCCGACGAGCACCACGTGCCTGCCGGACGCGTTGGTGGGCGTGTAGCGGACGACGACGAGCCGCGGCGTGGACGCCGAGCCGGCGCCGACCGCGAGGATCCCGCCGAAGCCCTGCGCCGAGAGCTCGCGCGGGGTCAGGACCTGGGTCTCGAGACCGCGTCGCGCCGCGAGCCGCTTCGCCTGGTCGGCGAGCCACGCGGGCGTCTTGGTGCTGGACGGCGTCGTCGTGAGGTCGCGCACGAGCCACGTCGCGGCGGCGGCCGTCCGCGCGGCGTCGAGCGCCGCGGTGACGCGCGTGCCGTCACGCCCCAGGAGCACCAGCTCCGCGGACGGTGCGGGCGCAGGTCCGGTGGCAGACGTGGGCGGGCGGTACGCCGCGAGCAGGTACCCCTCGGCGAACGCACGCGCAGCCTGCGCGGCCTGCGACGCGGACTGGCTGCCCTGCACGCCCGCGGTCGTGAGCACGCGCCCGAGACCGCGCGACGCGCGTGCCAGCGCCGCGCCGGCGTGCCGCAGGTCGGCTGCCGACCGGGCACCGAGGCCCAGCAGCACCACGCGAGGCGGCAGCGCCTGCCACGGGAGCTGCACCGCAGAGCCGACGGCGCGCGGCAGCTGCAGGACGTACGACTCCCCCGACGCGCCCGTCAGCCCGACGCGGTCAGCGATCTCGGCGAGGTCGATCCCGTACAGCGCGGACACGTCCGCCGCGCCCTCACCGGGCTGCGCACCGTGCTCGCCCTCGACCGCAGGCACGAGCGGCACGGCGATCGCGTCGACCGAGCCGTCGTCCAGCAGGTCGGTCGACACGAGCGTGCCGCCCGACGGCCACAGCTCCGGCGGCGTGCGTCCGATGGTCGACCGGGTACCCGTCCGTGCCATGCGGCTGCCCGGGGCCGTCAGGAGACGACGGAGGTGAGCGCCTCGCCCAGCTCGGCGGCCTCGGTCGCGTTGAGCTCGACCACCAGCCGTCCGCCGCCCTCGAGCGGGACGCGCATGACGATGCCGCGACCCTCCTTGGTCACCTCGAGCGGTCCGTCGCCGGTCCTCGGCTTCATCGCGGCCATGCGGGCCTCTCCTTCGGCTCGTGCGTCCCGGCGAGCCTGGTGCGGGCCCGGCGGCGAGCGGTCAACGACCGCCTCACCAGCGGCCCAGCTGCCGGTTGTCCGCGTCACAGTCTAGTTCACACCTGCGACACCACGGTCCCGAACCGGGGGCCGACCCGTTCGCTCGTCCCGTCCACTCGGCCCGGCGGCTCGGCCCGGAGGACCGACCGGCACACGTCACGGCGGCCAGCCGGTGGGCCCCTGCAGCCGCCACATGTCCCACACCCACACGACCTGCAGGCCGAGCATCGCGACGACGACGAGCGCGAACCAGAGCCGCCGCGCGCGTGCGGGCCTCGTCACGACGCCCGCGGTCACCGCCCCGAGCGGGAACGCGAGCAGCAGGAACCGCGCGATGCTGCTGCTCGGCTCGACGGCCCCCGCGATGTACAGCAGGTACGCGGCCGGCCAGGCGTGCAGCTCGGGGCCCAGGCGCCACGCGGCGGGGACGACGAGCACGGCGACGACGAGGGCGAACGACGCGAGCAGCACCCACGGCGCGAGGTCCCCGAACCAGAACCGCGAGACGTACCCCCACGACCCGAACGGCACGACCTCGCGCACTCCACGCCACGTCTCCTGCGTGAGCAGGTACGCGTCACGCTCGCCGGTCACGCGCCCGCAGATCAGCGGCCACGCGACGCCCGAGACGGCGGCCGTCGCGGCAAGGCCCGCGAGCGCACCCCAGTCCCGCGCGCGCAGCCGGTCCTCGCCGCGGCGCGCGTGCCACCAGCGCGCCGCAGCGTGCACCAGGATCACCGCGGCCATCGGCAGCGCGACCGCACGCGTGAAGCCGAGCGCGAGGATCACCGCCCCCGCGAGCAGGTAGCTGCGCCGGATCAGCAGCAGCAGCGCCGAGGCGACCAGCAGGAGAGCGAGCGACTCCGTGTACCCGATCTGCAGGACGGGGGCGGTCGGGAACACGCTCACGAGCGCGACCGTCGCGAGCGGCAGCCCCGGACGTGCGGCGACCGCGCGCGGCGCACCCTCGGCCACCGCGCGGTGGACGACGAGCATCGCGGCGCCGCCGAGCACGAGCGCGAGCAGCGGGGCCACCTGGTACCACTGCCCGCCCGTGAGCTGCATGAACCCCCGCACCAGCATGGGGAACAGCGGGAAGAACGCCCACACGTTCTGCTGCACGTCGCCGTTCGCGTCCCGCGGGAGCGTCGAGGGGTATCCGTGCTCGGCGATCTGCCGGTACCAGGTGGCATCCCAGAACAGCCCGGTGAACTGCAGGTACGACGGGCGGTCGCCCGCCCAGTAGCTGGCCTCCTGGTGCTGCGCGGTCGCGACGAGCGCCACGGCCGAGAACAGCCGCGCACCCGCGTACACCGCGAGCGTCTGCAGCCACCACGGCCACCCGCGCGGGTCCCAGCGCGCCCGGCGCACGGCCGTCTCGGGCACGGTCGGCCCCGGCACGGTCGCCGCGGGCACGTTCGTCTCGGGCGCCCCTGCGGCCGACGACTCCCGCACGACCGGGTCCCCGGCGAAGGCGTCCCCGCTCACACCAGCCCCCGAACGGCACGCGCAGGCGCCCGCTCACCACGGATCGACGCGACCATGTCGAGCGTCCGCCTCGTGGCGCGCACGTCGTGCGCACGGAACACGCGAGCGCCGAGCCACGCCGCGACGGCCGTCGCGGCGAGCGTCCCCTCGAGCCGCTCGTCGGCCTCGAGGTCGAGCGTCTCGCCCACGAAGTCCTTGCGCGAGAACGCCATGAGCACCGGGAAGCCGAGTGCGACGAGCGCCTCGGTGCGCCGCGTCAGGTGCAGCGAGTGCCAGGTGTTCTTGCCGAAGTCGTGCGTGGGGTCGACGAGCACGCTCGCGGGGTCGATCCCGAGAGCGACCGCGCGCCGGGCCGCTGCGCCGACGGTCGCGACGACGTCGTCCAGCACGCCGTCGAGCGGGTCGTGCCCCGGGAGCGCTGGGTAGGACACGCGGAACGGGTCGGTACGCGGGACAGCGCCGCCCGTGTGCGAGCACACGATGCCCAGGCCGCACTCCGCGGCGACGTGCACGAGCTCGGGGTCGTGGCCGGCCCACGTGTCGTTGACCAGGTCGGCCCCCTCGTCGGCCGCTGCGCGCGCGACCGGCGCACGCCACGTGTCGACGCTCACGAGCACGTCGGGGAACGCCGCGCGCACGCGTGCGACGACCGGCACGACCCGCGCGATCTCGTCCTCGGTCGTCACCTCGGGCCCGCGCCCGGCGCGCACGCCGCCCAGGTCCACGAGGTCGGCGCCCTCGTCGACCGCGCGTGCGACCGCCTCGAGCGCGCCGTCCTCGTCGTAGCGCGCGGGCGCGTAGAACGAGTCCGTGGTGCGGTTGACCACGGCCATCACGACCGGCCCGTCGAGCGTCCGGCCCCGCAGCCGCAGGGGTGCACCGGCGACGGGCACACCCGCGAGCGTCACAGCGCCTCGGGGCCGGGGGTCGCCTCCTCGGCCTCCTGCTGCGCGTGCGCCGTCGCGCGGACCGCGGCCTCCTCCTCGGCGCGCAGCTGCGCGCCGCGCTCCACGACGATCTCGACGGCCTCCTGCGCGGAGTCGACGACCTTGAGAAGGTCACGGTCGGGCGGCGAGATGAGCCCGCGATCGACGACCGGGCCGCTCACCCAGTCGAGCAGCCCCTGCCAGTAGTCACGGCCGAGCAGCACGATCGGGAACTGGATGACCTTGTGCGTCTGGACGAGCGTGAGGGCCTCGAACAGCTCGTCGAACGTGCCGAAGCCGCCGGGCAGCACCACGAAGCCCTCGGAGTACTTCACGAACATCGTCTTGCGGGCGAAGAAGTAGCGGAAGTTCACGCCGAGGTCGACGTAGTCGTTCATGCCCTGCTCGAACGGCAGCTCGATGCCGAGGCCCACGCTGACCCCGCCCGCCTCCTTGGCGCCGCGGTTGGCCGCCTCCATGATCCCGGGGCCGCCACCGGTGATGACGGCGTACCCGGCGTCGACGAGCCCAGCGCCGACCTCCGTCGCGAGCACGTAGTCCGGGTGGTCGGGCTTGGTGCGGGCCGAGCCGAAGACGCTCACCGCCGGCCCGACCTCCGCGAGCGCGCCGAAGCCCTCGACGAACTCGCTCTGGATCCGCATGACGCGCCAGGGGTCGCCGTGCAGCCAGTCGGCCTCCTCGGTGCGGCTGAGCAGCCGCTGGTCGGAGGTGGTCGCGGGGATCTGGCCGCCGCGCAGCAGCACGGGGCCCTTGCGGTAGCCGTGGCCGGGGGCCGGCTGTCCGTCGTCGCTCATGGGGCCGACTCTAGGGTGCCGCGCTGCGAGCGGGCCGTCAGGCCGCGGTGAGCCACGCGCGCAGCGCGACGTAGGCCTGGCGGATCTGGTCCGCCGGGCAGCGCTCGTCGTCCTTGTGCGCGAGCAGCGGGTCTCCGGGGCCGAAGTTCACCGCTGGCACGCCCAGCGCCGAGAACCGCGCGACATCGGTCCAGCCCAGCTTCGGGGCGGGCGCGCCGCCCGTGACGGCGAGCACCGCCTCGGCGAACTCACGCGCCGCGGGGGCGTCGAGGCCCGGACGCGCGCCGGGGGCGGCGTCCACGATCTCGACGTCGTACCCGTCGAAGACCTCGCGCACGTACGCGGAGGCCTGCTCCACGTCGGCGGACGGCGCGAACCGGTAGTTGACCGTCACGACGCACCTGTCCGGGATGACGTTCCCCGCCGTGCCACCGCTGACGAGCACCGCGTTGAGGCTCTCGAGGTACCCGAGCCCGTCCACGTCGACCGTCCGCGGCTCCCACGCCTCGAGCCGCCTCAGCACCTCGCCCGCGGCGTGCACCGCGTTGCGGCCCGTCCACGGCCGCGCCGAGTGCGCCGCGACGCCGTGCAGCACCACCTGCACCCGCAGCGTCCCGTTGCAGCCGCCCTCGATGCCGCCGTTCGTCGGCTCGCCGAGGATCGCGAGGTCGCCCGCGAGCCAGTCGGGGTGCTCGCGCACGATCCGCCCCAGGCCGTTGAGGTCGGCGGCGACCTCCTCGTGGTCGTAGAACACCCACGTCACGTCGCGCACGGGGTCGACGAGCTCGGCCGCGAGCGCGAGCTGCACCGCGACGCCTGCCTTCATGTCGACCGTGCCGCGCCCCCACACCACGCCGTCCTCGAGCCGCGTCGGCAGGTTGTCCGCCACCGGGACGGTGTCGAGGTGCCCCGCGATCACCACGCGGGACGCCTTGCCGCCGTGGGTGCGCGCGACGACCGCGTCGCCGTCGCGCAGCACCTCGAGGTGGTCGTACGCGCGCAGCGCCGCCTCGACGGCGTCGGCGAGCTCGCGCTCGTCGCCGCTCTCGGAGCGCACGTCGCACACGGCGCGGGTCAGGTCGACGACGTCGGCGGTCAGGTCCAGGTGTGCCACGCGCCGACCATATCGGGCGCTCCCGACGCGCCGGTTCTCGCCTAGGGTTGGCGCCATGACCTCACGTCCCGCCTGGGGGTTCGGCCTGTCGACCGTGACCCTCGACGGCACCACCCTCGACGCCTGGTACCCCTCCCCCGCGCTCGGGGCCCCCGACGACGACGTCGCCGTCCCGCCCGAGCTCGCGGCCGCAGCGCTCACCGACGAGGCACGCGGCGTTCGCGTCGTCGTCGTGCGCACGGTGATCGACCTCGACGCCCCGCCGCAGGACACCGCGGACGCGTACCTGCGCCTGCACCTGCTGTCCCACCGCGTCGTCGAACCGCACGGCCAGAGCCTCGACGGCCTGTTCGGCGTGCTGCCGAACGTCGTGTGGACCGACCGCGGACCGTGCGCGGTCGAGGGGTTCGAGGCCACGCGCGCACGCCTGCGCGCCGCGACGGGCGTCGCCCCGACGGTCCTCGGCGTCGACAAGTTCCCCCGCATGGTCGACTACGTCGTCCCCACCGGGGTGCGCGTCGCCGACGCCGACCGCGTGCGCCTGGGCGCCCACCTCGCGGCGGGCACCACCGTGATGCACGAGGGCTTCGTCAACTACAACGCCGGGACGCTCGGCACGTCGATGATCGAAGGTCGCGTGTCGGCCGGTGTCGTCGTGGGCGACGGGTCGGACATCGGTGGCGGCGCGTCGATCATGGGCACGCTGTCCGGCGGTGGGCGCCTGGTGGTGTCGATCGGCCGGCGCACGTTGCTCGGGGCCAACGCGGGGCTCGGCATCCCCCTCGGGGACGACTGCGTGGTCGAGGCCGGGCTGTACGTCACGGCGGGCACCAAGGTGACGCTGCTGGGCTTCGGCGGAGACGACGAGGGGCGCGTCGTCAAGGCCCGCGACCTCGCGGGTGCCGACGGCGTGCTGTTCCGACGCAACTCGCTCACGGGCGGGGTCGAGGCCGTGGCCCGCACCGGCGCGGGCGTGCAGCTCAACACCGCGCTGCACGCGAACTGATGCCGCGTCGGCCGAGCCGGTCACGCCGGCACGGCCGCACCCGGCGCGCGCTGCTCGGTGTCGCGGTGGTGACGCTGCTCCTGGCGGCGCTCGTCGCCGGCGTGGTCGTCGTGCTGGACCGCTCCACGACCCCGCGCGTCCAGGCCCAGGCTGCTACGCGTCCGACGACGGCGCGAGCTACGCCCTCGCTCCCGAGCAGGCGTCCAACGCGGCGCTCGTCGCTGCGACGACCCTGCGCCGCGGCCTGCCCGCACGCGCGGCGACGATCGGCATCGCCACGGCGATGCAGGAGTCCCGCCTGGTCAACATCGACTACGGCGACCGCGACTCGATCGGCCTGTTCCAGCAGCGGCCGTCGCAGGGGTGGGGCACGGTCGAGCAGATCATGGACCCCGTCTACTCGACCGGGAAGTTCTTCGACCACCTCGTCAAGGTGCCGGGGTACGAGAAGCTCGAGGTCACCGACGCGGCGCAGGCGGTGCAGCGCTCGGCCTACCCCCAGGCGTACGCGCAGCACGAGCCGCGCGCGCGTGCGTGGGCCTCGGCGCTCACCGGGTACTCGACCGCCGCGCTGTGGTGCGAGCTGCGGGATGCGACGGTGCCCGGTGACGCGGTCGCGGTGCAGGCGCGCCTCACGCGTGACCTCGGCCGCCTGCCGACGACCGTCGCGCGGAGCACCGACGCCGACGACGCGCCCACGACCGTCACCGTCGACGCACGCCCGCTGGGGGCGAAGAAGGACGCGGACCGCCTGGGGTGGGCCGTCGGGCAGTGGGCGGTCGCGAACGCCGACGAGCTGTCGCTCGACGAGGTCCAGGTGGACGACCAGCTGTGGACCCGCTCGTCGACCACGTGGGAGCCGGTCCCGACGAAGGGCGATGACGCCCGCCACGCCGCACCTCCGGGTCGGGTCACCCTCACGCTCGCCCGCTGACGCGCGCTCCCGACCCCCGACGCCCTACCCCCGAGAACGGTGAAGCGCTCGTCGCCTGAGGGACGACGAACGCTTCACGTTCGAGCGAGGTGACGACCTGCGTCGCGTCAGCGTTCCTCGCGGGCCACGTAGTCGCGTGCGACCTCGCCCGTGTAGACCTGGCGCGGGCGGCCGATCTTCGTCTGCGGGTCCTGCATCATCTCGCGCCACTGCGCGATCCAGCCGGGCATCCGGCCGAGCGCGAACAGCGGCGTGAACATCGCCGGGTCGAATCCCATGGCCTTGTAGATGAGGCCCGTGTAGAAGTCGACGTTGGGGTACAGCTTGCGGCTGATGAAGTACTCGTCGTTGAGCGCGATGTCCTCGAGGCCGCGCGCGATGTCGAGCAGCTCGTCGTCCTTGCCGAGGGCCGCGAGCACCGCGTCGGCGCTCTCCTTGACGATCGCCGCACGCGGGTCGTAGTTCTTGTAGACGCGGTGGCCGAAGCCCATGAGGCGGACACCCGCCTCCTTGTTCTTCACGCGCGTCATGAACTCGGACGCGTCGCCGCCGTTGGCCTTGATCTCGTCGAGCATCTTGAGGACGGCCTCGTTGGCGCCGCCGTGCAGCGGGCCGGACAGCGCGTTGATGCCGGCCGCGACCGACGCGTAGAGGTTGGCGTGCGACGAGCCGACGATGCGCACCGTGGACGTCGAGCAGTTCTGCTCGTGGTCCGCGTGCAGCACGAGGAGCTTGTCGAGCGCGTCGACGACGACCGGGTCGGGCTCGTACTGCTGGTACGGGACCGCGAACGTCATGCGCAGGAAGTCCTCGACGTACCCGCGGCTGTAGTCCGGGTACAGCAGCGGCTCACCCTTGGACGAGCGGTGCACGTACGAGGTGATCGTCCGCGTCTTGGCGAGGATCAGCACCGTCGCGAGCTCGACCGTCTCGGGGTCGAACGGGTCGAGGGACTCGGGGTAGAACGTCGACAGCGCGTTGATCGCCGACGACATGACCGCCATCGGGTGGGCCGTGCGCGGGAACGTCCCCATGAACGTGCGGAAGTCCTCGTGCACGAGCGTGTGCCGGTTGATCCGGTCCTCGAACGCGCTCAGCTCGTCGGCGCTGGGGAGCTCGCCGTTGATGAGCAGGTACGCGACCTCGAGGAACGTCGCCTTGCCGGCGAGCTGCTCGATCGGGTACCCGCGGTAGCGCAGGATGCCCGCGTCGCCGTCGATGTAGGTGATCTTCGACTCGCAGGACGCGGTGTTCATGAACCCGGGGTCCACGGTGACGAGGCCCGTGTCGCGCAGCAGGGTCGAGACGACGACGCCGTCGTTGCCGTCCGTGGCAGGCACGACGGGCAGGTCACGCGAGGTCCCGTCGACGACCAGCTCGACGCTGGTCTCGGTGGTGCGGCCGGTCGTCGTCATGCGTACCTCCCTGGTCCGGGAGGCCTGGTGCGCCGCGCCCGGGTTTCTGATCGCTGTGCCGCGGCCGGTCGGGTCGCAGACGTCGGCCTCGACGCGGGGCGCCGTCGACCGCTGCCTGACGGTACCTGCGCGTCACGCCGCTTGCCCAATCACCGGATCTTCACGTTCCGCGAACCGGGCGTGATCCGCGTCACATCCGACAGGCGAGATGCCGCGATCAGGCTCCGGACAGGCGCGCCGCCGCTTCCGCGATCCGCTCGTCGGGTGCCGTCAGCGCGATGCGGACGTGCAGGTCGTCGCCGTAGAACGCCCCGGGCGCGACGAGGATCCCGAGACCCGCGAGGTCCGCGACCGTGGCCCACGAGTCCTGCGCACCGTGCTCGGGCCTCGTCCACAGGTACAGCCCGGCCGACGAGCGGTCGACGACGTACCCGGCGCCCTCGAGCGCCGAGCGCAGCACCGCCCGGCGCCGCCCGTACCGCGCGCGCTGCTCGGCGACGTGCGCGTCGTCGTCGAGCGCCGCGACCGTCGCCGCCTGCACCGGACCCGGCACGATCATCCCCGCGTGCTTGCGCACCTCGAGCAGCCGCCCGACGAGCGCGGGGTCGCCCGCGACGAACGATGCCCGGTACCCCGCGAGGTTCGACTGCTTGGACAGCGAGTAGACCGCGAGCAGCCCGGTGAGGTCGCCGCCGGTCACCGCGGGGTCGAGCAGGCTCGGCACGCCGCCGCTCGCCCACGGCTCGTCCCACGCGAGCTCGGCGTAGCACTCGTCGGACGCGATCACGACGGGCACCCCGTCACGGGCCGCCGCCGCGCGGGCGGCGTCCACGACGGCACGCAGCTTCTCCACCGAGAGCACGGACCCGTCCGGGTTGCCCGGGGAGTTGAGCCACACCAGCCGCACGCCGCCCTCGGCGAGCCGCGTCGCGGGGTCGTCGGTCGGCTCGGGGTTCGCCCCCGCGAGGCGCGCGCCCACGTCGTACGTCGGGTACGCCGCCCGGGGGTGCAGCACCACGTCGCCAGCACCCAGGCCGAGCAGGGTCGGCAGGAACGCGACGAGCTCCTTGGACCCCACCGTCGGCAGCACGCCTGCCGGGTCGAGCCCGCGCACGCCGCGGCGCCGCGCGAACCAGCGCACCACGGCGTCCCGCAGCTCGGGTGTCCCGTGCGTCTGCGGGTAGCCGGGCGAGTCGGCGGCGGCGGTCAGCGCGTCGCGGACCAGCTGCGGCGTCGCGTCGACGGGCGTGCCCACCGACAGGTCGACGATGCCACCGGGGTGGCTGCGCGCGCGCTGCGCGTACGGGGTGAGCGTGTCCCAGGGGAAGTCCGGCAGCGCGCCGGTGAGCAGGCCCATCGCCCGCGCGTCAGTCTTCGTGCACGCGCAGCGGGAGCGTCGCGATGATCGGGTGGTCCTTGTCGATCTCACCCATCTTCGCGGCGCCGCCCGGCGAGCCCAGGTCGTCGAAGAACTCGACGTTCGCCTTGTAGTACTGGCTCCACTGGTCCGGGACGTCGTCCTCGTAGTAGATCGCCTCGACGGGGCAAACCGGCTCGCAGGCGCCGCAGTCGACGCACTCGTCGGGGTGGATGTACAGCGACCGCTTGCCCTCGTAGATGCAGTCCACGGGACACTCCTCGATGCACGCCTTGTCCTTGACGTCCACACAAGGCTCGGCGATCACGTAGGTCACGAGGGTCCTCCGCAGGGGTTGGGGTCGCTCCTAGTATTCCGCACATGCCAGCGCTGCGAACCCGGTGTCCACGATGACGGGCGACGTGACGTGGCGCACCCTGCGGCCCGGCGAGCGCGTCGTGGTCCGACGACGACGCGACGACGACCCCGCCCCTGGCGAGCCCCCGTACACGGACGTGCTCGGCGAGGTGGTGACGATCGACGACGACGGGCTCGTCGTCCGCACCCGGCGCGCGGACGTGGACGTGCCCGGCGCCGACGTGGTGCTGTGGAAGCGGGTCCCGCCCGCTCTACCTCGCCGCGCTCGCTGAGCCTGCGTCGGCGCACGTCGGACCGCGCCGACCGCGCGACGGCAACGGACCTCGTCGACGGCGAAGCAGCTTCCCGGGGTACGCCACCTGCCAGGCGCGCACGTGAGCCTCGGCGATGGCCCGCGCGTCCTCGGGCCGGGGGTCCCTGACGTCACCCCGGCGGGGCTGCGATCAGTCGTCGCCCCCCGAACCCGAGTCCTTCTTGTCGTCGGCCGACGGCGGCGCCCCGCAGATGACACGGTTCTGCGGCTTGTAGCGCCACGAGTTCGACTCGGTCTTCTTGAGCACGTCGTCGAGATACGTCTTGCGCGTCACCGTCACCGAGAACCCGGGGTTGCCGGGCAGCGAGGGCGTGCACGTCTTGCTCTGCGAGTAGACCGTCGTCGGCGCGACGACGCCCGAGCGCGGGCTCGTCGTCGTCTTGACCGTCCAGTACTTGGTGCCCCAGATGCGCACGTACGCGCGGCCGTCCTTGACCCAGCCCTGCACGAGAGCGCCGTACGGCGTGTTGTTCTTCCACTTCATGTCGATCACGCCCGTGAAGATCGTCGACTCACGACCCTCCGGGTAGCGGGAGAACCACTCGCTGTGCGGCTGGTGGGTGATGTCCTCGAACCCCGCGAAGAAGCCGGCGTTGTAGCTCGTGGTCGACACCTGCGACAGCCCGCCGCCGATCGCCTGGACGTGCTCGCCGCTCACGATCGCGCCGGCGTCGACGTAGCCATGAGCCTTGTCCACCGGGCCGAGCGCCTCCGTCAGGCTGAACGTCTCGCCGGGGCGCACGAGCGTGCCGGTGATGTGCTTGAGGCCGTTCGCGATGTTGATCGTGCGCATGGGCTCGGGCGTCAGGGGCGTCGAGAACTCGGAGACGACCTCCTTGATGCCGAGCTTCTTCAGCGCCGCCGTCGAGTCCTCGGGATCGGTCGCGACGAGCTCGACCTTCGCGTCGCGCTGGTCCGCCTGCGCGGCCGCGGCGACCGCGGTGGCGAGGCCCTCCGCGTCGATCTTCGTACCGGCCTTGCCCTCCTTGATCACCGGCTTGTCGTCCTTGAACACGAACGACGCGTCGGCGGCCTTGGTGAGCAGGTCGGGCTGCTGGTCCAGCACGTCCTTGCTGAGCTTCTCGCCGTCGAGCTGCAGGACCAGCTGCCCGTTCTTGGGCACCATCGACGCAGCAGCGCCGACGTCCTTCGGCTCCAGCACCGCGAGCTTGCCGTCGACCGTCACCGACACGGGCCCCGACACCACCTTCTCCGCGGTGTCGAGCGCCGCGTCGGTGACCTCCTGCGTGATGGCGGGCTGCGACGTGGTCGTCGGCAGCGGGAGCGGGCGCTGCCCCGAGAGCCAGTCGTCGCGCACCGCCTGCGCGGCGCCGGCCTCGTCGAGCGTCCAGCCCTCCTTCGCGTCGGTGGACTGCGCGGTGCCGTCGACGAACACCACCGAGCCGTCCACCGGGTCCTGCGTGAGGCTCGACGAGAGCGAGTCCATCGCCGAGGCGAGCGCCTTCTCGTCGACCTTGGTCACCGCCGACGCCTCGTCGACGCCCACGACGTGGTCCCACAGCCGGCTGGGGTCCTTGAGGTCGACGCCCGTGAGCTGGTCGACCGTCGCCTGCGCGTCGAACGACAGGCCCGCCTTCTTCGGGTCCAGGTTCGCGGTCACGTCGTTCGCGACGACCGCGATGGGCTTGCCCGTCGCCGACGCGAGATCGGCGTCCAGGCGCGCGACCGCGTCGTCCGCCGACAGCCCGCCGATGTCGACCCCCGCGACGCTGGCGCCGCGCGGCACCTTGTCCGCGTACGCGTAGGACGCCGCGACGTAGGCGCCGGCGAGCACGACGACGATCCCGCCCACGACCGCGAGCGCCTTCGGCCAGCGCCGCTTGCCGCCGTCCTGCTCGAACACATCCAGCGGGGACTCCTTGCGCGGGGTGGTGGGCACGGGTCCGGCGGACACGCGGGTGGGCTGCGGGGTCGGGG
>NZ_JEOE01000021.1 GCF_000708885.1 Cellulomonas sp. HZM
TGCCACCGGTGCAGACCCGCAGGACGATCCTGGAGTACGCGGCTGTCTTCGACCCGGGCCGGGTGCAGGACGAGCACGACCAGGCCCGGCGGGACCGGTACTTCAACCTGTCCGGTCACGGCACGGGGGTCAAGGTCACCGGGTTCCTGGACGCCACCACCGGGCACGCGCTACGCCTCGCCCTGGAGGCGGCCTCACCGCGGGTCGAGGGGGACGAACGCACCGGGCAGCAACGCCGCGCCGACGCGTTGGGCACCATCGCAGCCCACGCACTCGGATGCGGCAGCGACGGGGCCGGGACGGGCTCGCTGGCGGGCGGTGCGCATGGGGTAGCCGCCGGAGGTGTCGCGGGTCCGGGCGAGACTCCAGGTGCGGTCGGTGGCGCGGCGAGGAACGGCGCCACGGGCGCGGGGAGCGGGTCGCGCGGTCGGTCGGGCGGGTTGTCCGGGGTGCGTAACCGCCCGCATATCTCGTTGATCGTGCCGGCCGAAACGATGGTCGAGTTGCACCGTGCGGGCCTGGCCGGAGAGGCCGGTCGCATCCACCACGCCCGCCGCAGCGAGAACGTCGACAGCGGTAGCCGCGATGGGGCCAGCGACACCGACACGCTGTTGTCCGACCTGCCCGGTCCGCGCACCGCCGACGGTGAGCTCATCACCACCCGCTCGGCTGCGGGGCACCTGGCTGCCGGGCTCGCGGGGGTGCCCGCACCGACCCTGGAGGACGGGACACCGGTGGCGCTCTCGGAACTGGCGCGGGCGTTGTGCGACTGCGACATCACAAGGATCGCCATCACCGCCGACAACGTGCCCGTCGACCTCGGCAGGACCGCGAGGGTCTACACCGGTGCACACCGGCGGGCCGTGACCGTGCGGGACCAAGGATGCGCCTGGAACGGGTGCGAAACACCCGCCCGGTTCACCGAGATCCACCACATCCGCTGGTGGGACCGCGACAACGGCGAAACCTCCCTCGAGAACGCCGTGATGCTCTGCGACTACCACCACCACCGCGTCCACGAACACAACCTCACCATCGAACGCCACCAACCACCCCCCAAACCAGCACCCGGCAGGCGACGGCCACGCATCGAGAACGGCGACACACCCGACGAGTCGGTCGGCAACCCCGGCGCGCCCCGCCCTGGACCCGGTGGGCAGCCCGACACGCCCCGCCCTGGACCCGGTGGGCCGCCCGAGGGACCCGGAGCCGAGCACGGTGGACAGGTCGGCTCACCCGGTACCGCGCAGGGAGGAACCATCGACGAGCGTGGGGCAGCGCAGGACAGCAGGCAGCGTCCCACCGAGGACCTCCCGCCGCTCGCCCGACCACGAGCGACCTACACGTTCCGACGCACCAGCGACGGCACCGTCGTCAACGAACCACGACGACCAGGCGCCGCGGCGTGACGGGAGCGGGCCGTCGTTCGGAGCGGCGGCAGAGGGGACGACGACCAGGGACCATCGGCCGCCCGTGGCGAGCTGCCGGGCGGCTCACACTAGAACGGCCGGGCGGCTCACAGTCGAGCTGCCGGGCGGCTCACACTAGAACGGTCGGGCGGCTCACACGAGAACGGTCGTGAGCGGCATCGACGAGTCGACGCCGATGTCCAGCGACGACGGCGGCAGGCCGCGGCGGATGACCGCCGAGCCGAGCGCGGCGATCATCGCACCGTTGTCGGTGCAGTACCGGATCGGCGGGATCCGCAGGTCGATGCCTGCCTCGGCGCACCGCTTCGCGGCCATGTCGCGCAGCTGCGAGTTGGCGGAGAACCCTCCCCCCACCACGAGCGTGCCTACCCCGTGAGCCTGGCAGGCGGCTATCGTCTTCGCCGTGAGCACGTCGGCCACCGCCGCCGCGAACGAGGCGGCGACGTCCGGAAGCGGGATCTCGAGGCCGGCGTCCTGCCGACCCTCGACCCACCGTGCCACCGCGGTCTTGAGCCCCGAGAACGAGAAGTCGGTCGCGTGCTTCGCCTGGTCCTTCGCGGCGGTGAGCCCGCGCGGGAAGCGGATCGCCTCGGGGTCGCCCTCGCGTGCGAGCCGGTCGATGTGCGGCCCACCCGGGTACGGCAGCCCGAGGAGCCGGCCGACCTTGTCGAACGCCTCCCCCGCCGCGTCGTCGAGCGTCGAACCGAGCTCGGTCACGTCGACGGTGTCGTCGATCATCAGCAGCGACGAGTGCCCACCGGAGACCACGAGCGCCATGACCCGCTCGGGGAACGGACCGTCGACGAGCTCGTCGACCACCGCGTGCCCGATGACGTGGTTCACGCCGTAGAGCGGCTTGCCGAGCGCGAGCGCGAGCGACTTCGCCGCCGACGCACCGACGGTCAGCGGCCCCACGAGCCCGGGACCCGCGGTCACGGCGATCGCGTCGACGTCCCCCAGCGACACGTCGGCCGTGGCGAGCGCCCGCTCGATCGTCGGGACCATCGCCTCGAGATGGGCACGCGACGCGATCTCGGGGATGATCCCGCCGAACCGCGCGTGCTCGTCGACGGACGAGGCCACCGCGTCGACGAGCAGGTCGTACCCGCGCACGAGCGCGACGCCCGTCTCGTCGCACGAGGTCTCGATCCCCAGGACCAAGGGCTCGGTGGAGGTCGCAGGCATGCGCCCACCATAGTTGCGTGAGGCCGCGAGCACGGGCCACGTCCCGGCAGCAGGCACGACGACAAGCTGCCGCGCTCGCACGGCAGGCACGACGGTGGGCTGCCGCGCTCGCACGCGTGCGACCGCCTCGGCTCGCCGCCACCGATGCGTGTGAGCAGGCTCACCGAGCGGTCGGGAAGCATCTCGATTAGTTGATGATTCAATGACTACATGAGCACCGAGACGAACGTCCTCGAGGACCTGGACTTCCCCACCCCCGGCTACGCGATCGGCGACGACGTCGCCGACCTGCTCTTCCGTCAGGCACGGACCGTCGGTGCGTTCACCGACGAGCCCGTCACCGACGAGCAGCTCGCGGCCGTCTACGACCTCATCAAGTGGGGCCCCACCGCGATCAACACCGTCCCGCTGCGCCTGCTCGTCGTGCGCAGCGCGGAGGCGCGCGAGCGCCTCGCGAAGCACGTCAACGACGGCAACCGCGACCGCGTGCTGGCCGCCCCCGTGACGCTGATCGTCGCGTCCGACCCCGGCTTCCACCAGCACATCCCGACGCTCGCGCCGCACATGTCGGCGCTCGCCGACGCGCTCGAGGACCAGCTCGAGCAGCGCGAGCAGATGGCCCGCATGAACACCCTCATCCAGCTCGGCTACCTGATC
The DNA here is from genome assembly GCF_000708885.1 of Cellulomonas sp. HZM. Taxonomy (GTDB): domain Bacteria; phylum Actinomycetota; class Actinomycetes; order Actinomycetales; family Cellulomonadaceae; genus Cellulomonas. The sequence continues at coordinate 3,273 of NZ_JEOE01000021.1, forward strand.
GTCGGGCTGCGTGCCGCCGGGCTCGACGCGGGCCCGATGGCCGGCCTCGACACCGCCGGTGTCGACGCCGAGTTCTTCGCCGAGAACGGCTGGCGTTCGCAGCTCATCGTCAACGTGGGCCACCGCGAGGGCGAGGGCACGCGTCACCCCCGGGCCGCACGTCTGGGCTACGACCAGGTCTCCCTGACGGTCTGACACCGCCACTGCGACGACGAGGCCCGGCCGACACCATGTCGGCCGGGCCTCGTCGTCCGCGCGCTGCGGCCCGTGGTGGGCGCGCGTCCTCACGCTCCCGTGGCGACGGGACGTCCCGGGTCGGACGACCACTGCGACCACGACCCGGGGTACAGCGCGGCGTCCACGCCGATCGTCGCGAGCGCGGCGACCTCGTGGGCCGCCGTGACGCCCGATCCGCAGTACACCGCGACGGGTGCTCCCGCGGCAGCCCCGAGCGCGCGGAACCGCTCGCGCAGCTCGTCGCCCGGCAGGAACGTGCCGTCCTCGGCGAGGTTGCCGCCCGTCGGCGCCGACACCGCGCCCGGGATGTGCCCGGCACGCGGGTCGACGGGCTCGACCTCGCCGCGGAACCGCTCGCCCGCGCGCGCGTCGAGCAGCAGGCCGCCGAAGGAGGCGGCCGTGTCGGCGTCGATCGTCGCGAGCGCTCCGGGGCGGAGCACCACGTCACCCGGCTCGGGCTCGACGGCGCCGGCCTCGAGCGACCGCCCGGTACGACCCCACGCGGCAAGGCCGCCGTCGAGCAACCGCACGTCGCGCACGCCGGCCCAACGCAGCAGCCACCACGCACGCGCGGCCGAGGTGCCGCCGACGGCGTCGTAGACGACGACCGCGGATCCCTCGCGCACGCCCCAGCCGCGAGCCGCCTGCTCGAGGGCCGTCACGTCCGGCAACGGGTGGCGGCCGTCGGAGGCCGAGGGGGACGACGCCAGCTCGTGCTCGAGGTCGACGAAGGCGGCGCCCGGCAGGTGCCCCGCCAGGTACTGCTCGCGGCCGTCGGTCACGCCCAGCGCCCATCGGACGTCGAGCAGCGTCGGCGGATCGTCGCTCTCGAGCAGGGTCGCGAGCGTCGCGACGTCGACGAGCACGCGCCCGCGTGCGTCGGGGGCGTCGCCGCGCGGGTCCGCACCGCTGCCGAGCGGGTCCCCGGGGTCCGTCCGGCCACCCAGGTCGTCGTGGTGCGTCATGCGTCTCTCCCGTCCGCTCGTCCGCCCGTCGTCACGCCGGCGAGCGCCAGGCGCATGGTCCACGCGTCCTTGTTCTCGGGCTGGTAGTACCCGCGTCGCAGCCCCATGCGCTCGAAGCCGGCGCGCTCGTACAGCCGCAGCGCGGGCTCGTTGTCGACCCGCACCTCGAGCAGCACCGCATCTGCACCGAGGTCGCGCGCACGCTGCACGAGGGCGCCGAGCATGAGCCGGCCCACGCCCCCGCCCTGCCGGTGGGTCGTCGTGCCGATCGTCATCACCTGCGCGTCGATGCCGTCGAACCACAGCCCGGCATACCCCACGAGGACGTCGCCCTCGACCGCGCCGACGTACCAGCGGCCCGGTCCGTCGAGCTCCTCGGCGAGCATCGCGCGCGACCACGCGCCCGCTCCGAACAGCTCGCGCTCCATGCGCTCGAGCACGGGGAGGTCCGTGCCCACGAGCGGCCGCAGCGTCGCCACGATCACCCCAGGACGCGCTTGGCGCCCGCGGACGGCACCGCGTCGGGCCGGCGCAGGTACAGCGGCTCGGGCGCCTGCTCGGCACCCGCGGAGCGACGCGTGATCGCAAGGCGCGCGAGATCCGCCGGGTCGGGGTCGAGCAGGTCGTCCGTGACCCGCGGGTCGCCCAGGTCGTGCGCGTACAGCCGCGCGCCGCGGCCGACGACGAGCGTGCCGGGAGCCGGCTCCAGCAGCGCCGCGGCCCCGACCTGCGGCTCGTCCACGACCGTCACCTCGCCGGGCGCGTCGACCCGGTACGTCGAGGAGTAGACCTCGCGTCGACGTGCGTCGGTCGCGACGAGGACGAGGGTGCCGACCGCGGCGTGACGCGCCGCGGCGACCGCGATCGCGTCGAGCGACGGGACGCCGAGCACGGGCACGCCGAGCGCAAGCCCCAGCGTGCGCGCGGTGACGAGACCCACGCGCAGCCCCGTGAACGGAGCCGGGCCGGTGCCGACGACGACCGCGGTGAGGTCCGACGGCGCGACGCCCGCCTCGGCGAGGACGGCGTCGACCATGGGCGCGAGGAGCTCGGCGTGGTGCCGCTGCTGGTCGTCGGAGCGGCGAGCGAGCAGCTCGCCCGAGTCGTCGACCAGTGCGACCGCGACCGCGCCGGAGGTGTCGAGGCTGAGGACGGGCACGGGGTCAGCCTGCCACGGTCGTCGTGCCGCCGGAGCGTCGGTGCACGTCGTCGGGGTCGTCGGCCGGATCCGCCTCGTCGACCGGGGCGTGCGGCACGACGACGCCGTCCCACCGCGGCCCGACCGCGCGCACGGACACGACGCGCTCACCCGCGCCGCCGTCGTCGTCGAGGTCGTCCGCGTGCTGCGACCCGTCGGTCGACGCACCCCGCGAGCGCTGCACCGAGACCTCGAGCCGGTCCGCGGCGAGCCCCTCGACCCATCCCTCACCCCACTCGACGACCGTCACCGACTCGTCCAGGCTCGCGTCCAGGTCGAGCGCGTCGACCTCGTCGAGCGAGCCGAGCCGGTACGCGTCGACGTGCACCAACGACGGGCCGAGCGAGCCGTCCTCGTGCGGCAGCGGCGGGTGCACGCGCGCGATGATGAACGTCGGCGAGGCCACCTGCCCCCGCACGTGCAGCCCGGCGCCGACACCCTGCGTGAGCGTCGTCTTGCCCGCTCCGAGGTCGCCGGTGAGCACCACCAGGTCTCCTGCACGCAGCACCGTCGCGAGCGCACGGCCGTAGCCGCGCGTCGCCGCCGCGTCGGGCAGCCGGACGACGGTCTCGTTCATGCGCCGACCTCCTGGGTCCCCGCCGGGGCGGGCTCGTGGGTGCCGAGGGCCTCGTGGCCGCCGGGTGCGGTGCCGTCGACCGTGCCGACGTAGGCACGCGGCACGCGCGCGCCGACGCGGGTGACGATCTCGTACGAGATCGTCCCGGCCGCGGCAGCCCAGTCCTGCGCGGTGGGGCCGCCACCGGCCCCGGTGCCGAACAGCTCGACGCGGTCACCGGCACGGTCGCGCGCGCCCGGTCCGAGGTCGACGACGACCTGGTCCATGCACACGCGCCCGGCGACGCCCAGCACACGGCCGCCGACGAGCACGGGCCCGCCCGGCCGGTCCTGCGTGCCCGACGCGTGCCGCGGCACGCCGTCCGCGTACCCGATCGGCACGACGCCGAGCACGGTGTCCCGGGGGGTGACGTACTGGTGCGCGTACGAGACGCCGCCGCCCGCCGGCCAGTCCTTGACGGTCGCGAGCTCGGACTCGAGCGTCATCGCAGGCACGAGCCCGTAGTCGCCCGGACCGCCGAGCTGCGGCACGGGCGAGAGGCCGTAGACGGCGATTCCCGGCCGCACGAGATCGAGATGCGCACCGGGGTTGGTCAGCGTCGCGGCGGAGTTCGCCAGGTGGCGCACCTCGAGGCGTGCGCCGGCACGCTCGACCTGTGCGACCGCCTCGCGGAACGCCTCCTCCTGCGCACGCACGGTGGGGTGGTCCGGCTCGTCCGCGAACGCGAGGTGGGACATCACGCCGACGAGCTCGACGACGCCCTCCGCCTGGGCGCGCAGCGCCGCGTCCAGCACGTCGGCGAGCGCGTCCCGGGTGAGGCCGTTGCGGCCGAGACCCGTGTCGACCTTGAGGTGCACGCGCGCGGTGCGGCTGACAGACCGTGCCGCCGCCACCAGCTCGTCGAGCGCCCAGGGCGCGGCGACCGCGATGTCGACGTCCGCGACGACGGCCTCCGCGAGCGGCGCACCCGGCGCGTAGAGCCACGTCAGGATGCGTGCACCTACACCCGCGCGGCGCAGCTCGAGCGCCTCGGAGACCTGCGCGGCGCCCAGCCAGGCCGCACCGCCCTCCACGGCCGCCTGCGCGCACGGCACCAGGCCGTGGCCGTACGCGTCGGCCTTGACGACCGCCATGACCTGCGCGGTCGGTGCGTGCGCGGCGAGGCTGCGGACGTTGCTGCGGATCGCCGCCAGGTCGACGACGGCGCGGGCGGGGTACGAGCTCACGGGTGCCAGTCTCGCACCCGGCGGACGCTCGTCGGGCCGCGCGCCCGGGACCCGTCCGCGCTGGTCCGGTCCGGTCCAGGCCCGTCCGGGTCCCGCGCCGGGCCCGTCCGGGCCCGTGCCGGCCCGTGCCGGCCCGTGCCAGGCACGTGCCAGGCTCATCCGGGCCGGACGACGAGGTCCGCGCGCACCGCCGTCGCACGGACGAGCTCGGCGTTGCGCTCGTCGGGGCCGTGCGTCCAGTCGTGCGCAGCCGCGGGCGACTTCCCGGTCGCCACGTGCCGCGCTGCCAGCCGCTCGCGTCGTGCGGTGTCGTCAGGCGCGACGAACCACGTCTCGTCCAGCAGAGCGCGCACCGGCGCGAAGCCGTGCTGGTCGAGCAGCAGGTAGTTGCCCTCGACGACCACGAGCGGGACGTCGCGCGGCACCGCGATCGCGCCCGCGACGCCGTTGCGCAGGTCGCGCCGGTACTCGGGTGCGTAGACGACGTCGTCGGATCCTTCGCGCACGTCGCGCAGCCGTCGCAGCAGCACGACGAAGCCCGCGGCGTCGAACGTGTCCGGCGCGCCCTTGCGGTCCGCCCGCCCCAGCCGGTCGAGCTCGCTCTGCGCGAGGTGGAACCCGTCCATCGGCACGACGACCGCGAGCGGTCCGAGCGCCGCGACGAGCTCCGCGGCGAGCGTCGACTTGCCCGCGCCCGGGGCACCCGCGACTCCGAGCAGACGCCGCGGCGCACGCGCGAGCGCCCGGGCACGCTCCTCGAGCGCGGGCGTGAGGACGAGCGGGGGCGGGGGCGTGTGCGTCGCCCGCGCCTCGTCGTGGCCGCTCACGGGGCCGGCACCGGCACGGCGGCCGTGCCGGCGCCGGTACCCGTGCCGGTGCCGAGCAGGGATGCGATCGTCGCCGGCAGAGCCCGCGCGACGTCCCGCGCCGCGACGGGCCCATCGGGGTTCGCGCGGTACGCCGCGCGGCCGTGCACCAGAGCGGCAGCCGCCGCGAGCGCGGCCGCGAGCGACGGGTCCTCGTGCAGGTCGTCGGCCCGGCCCGCGAGCATCGCGCCGAGCAGCCCCGCCAGGACGTCGCCCGCGCCGGCGGTCGCGAGCCACGCGGGCGCGTCCGCCTGCGCCCACACCGCGCCGTCGGCGCCGACGACGAGCGTCACCGCGCCCTTGAGCAGCACCGTGGCGCCCGTGAGCTCGTGCGCCCGGCGCGCCCACCTCAGCGGCTCGTGCTCGACGTCGGAACGCTCGACGAGCGCGTGGCCGGCGCGCTCGCCACGCGCCGCGAGGAGCCTCGCCAGCTCTCCGGCGTGCGGCGTCAGCACCACGTGCGGGCCGACGCGTCCGGGCAGCAGCTCGAGCGCGCCGGCATCCACGACCGCAGCCTCGCCGCGCTCGCGCACACCGTCGAACGCGTGCTCGATGCGCCGCCGCTGCGCCGCGTCGTCGGGCGTGACGCCCGGCCCCAGCACCCATGCCTGGACGCGTCCGACGCCGGCGACGACCTCGGGCCGCCGAGCCACCACGAGATCGGCGACGTCTCCCAGGTAACGGACCATGCCGACGCCCGCCAGCACGGCGGCGTTCGTGCACAGCACCGCCGCGCCCGGGTAGCGCCGCGTGCCCGCGACCACGCCCAGGACGCCGCGGGTGTACTTGTGCGCGTCGGGCGCCGGGACGGGCCACACGTCGGCGACGTCGGGGTCGTCGAGCCGCGCGACCGCTGGCGCGCGGTCAGGACCGACCGCGGTGTCACCGAGCGGCAGGCCGATGTCGACGACGTCGAGCCGGCCCGCGAGCCCCGCCGCGGGCGGAAGCAGCAGGGCCGGCTTGGCCGCGCCGAACGTCACGGTCAGGCCGGCCGCGAGCGGGGTGGTGCCGTGCTCACCCGCCGTGATCGTGCCGTCGTCGACGCCCACGCCCGAGGGCACGTCGACCGCGACCACGAACCGTGCGGCCCGGCGTACGGCGTCGACGACCTCGGCCGCACGACCGCGCAACGCGCCGCGGGCGCCGATGCCGAGCAGCCCGTCGAGCACCACGTCGGCCGCCGCGACCAGGGCGACGACCTCGTCGAGACCGCGGTCCACGGTCCGGCCGACCTCGGCGCCCACCCGGCGTCCACCCGCCGCGACGAGCGCCGCGAGCCCGGCCGCGTGCACGCGCTCGTCGACCGTCACCGCGTGCACCGCGGCTCCCCGCCGCGCCAGGTGCGCACCCGCGAAGAGGGTGTCGCCGCCGTTGTTGCCAGGCCCGACGAGCAGCACGACCCGCGCGCCGCCGACGCGGCCGCGCAGGCCGCGCAGCTCGCGCGCGACGCGCACGGCCAGGGCGAACGCAGCCCGCTCCATGAGCGGCACCCCGGCCTCGAGCAACGGCTGCTCGGCCCGGCCCACCTGCGACGACGTCCACGCGAGCTGCACACCGCCATCTTGGTCGTCGCGACCGCCGCGCGCGAGCGGCGTAACGTTCCCGCCATGCGATTCGGGACGTTCATTCCGCAGGGCTGGCGCCAGGACCTCGTCGGCATCGAGCCGCAGCAGCACTGGGAGGTGATGAGCGGTCTCGCCCGCCGCGCCGACGACGGCGACGTGTGGGAGTCGATCTGGGTGTACGACCACTTCCACGCCGTGCCCGAGCCCAACGGCGAGGCGGTGCACGAGGCGTGGAGCCTGATGAGCGCGTTCGCGGCGTCGACGAGCCGCGTGCGCCTGGGCCAGATGTGCACGTGCACGGCGTACCGCAACCCCGCGTACCTCGCGAAGGTCGCGGCGACGGTGGACGTCGTCTCGGGCGGTCGGCTCGAGATGGGGATCGGCGCGGGCTGGTACGAGCACGAGTGGCGCGCGTACGGCTACGGCTTCCCGCGTGCGGGCGAGCGGATCGCGATGCTCGACGAGGGCGTGCAGATCATGCGGCAGATGTGGACCGACGGCATCGCGACGCTGCACGGCGAGCACTACCAGGTGGACGGCGCACAGCTCGCTCCCCTGCCGCTGCAGGTCGACGGACCGCCCCTGTGGGTGGCGGGTGGTGGCGAGCGCAAGACGCTGCGGATCGCCGCCGAGCACGCGCGGTACACGAACTTCTCGGGCGACCCCGACGAGTTCGTGCACAAGTCCGAGGTGCTGCGCGAGCACTGCCGCGCGATCGGGCGGGACTTCGACGAGATCACGCGGTCCGCCAACTTCAACGTCGTCATCGGCGAGACCCAGGCAGACGTCGACGACCGCTTCGCGTGGCTCGAGGAGCACTACTCGCTCACGCTGCCGGACCGCGCCCCGCAGATGGCGGAGGACCTGCGCCGCGGACCGCTCGTCGGGACGCCCGAGCAGGTCGTCGAGACCCTGCAGCACCTCGACCGGCTGGGGCTGGGCTACGCGATCACGTACTTCGCCGACGCCGCCTACGACACCACGAGCATGGAGCTGTTCGAGCGCGCCGTGGTGCCGGAGCTGCGCTGACGCGCCGCCGAGGAGCCGGCGCTCGCGCCCGTCGGTCGCAGGTCAGTTCGGTCGCAGGTCAGTTCGGTCGCAGGTCAGTCGCGCTCGGCGACGACCACCGCCGACGCGATCCCGGCGTCGTGCGAGATCGACAGGTGGAACCGGGCCACCCCGAGCTCGTCGGCCCGCGCGGCCACCGTCCCGGTCACCTCCACGACGGGCTGCGCGCCAGCGACCCGGCGCACGGTCGCGTCCTGCCACGACATCCCGGGCGGCGCACCGAGAGCCTTCGCGATCGCCTCCTTCGCGGCGAACCGCGCGGCGAGCGAGGTCTCGGGCATCTCGCGCTCGTCGGGCGTGAACAGGCGCTCGCGCAGCGCCGGGACCCGGTGCAGGGTGTCGACGAACCGCGCGACGTCGACCACGTCGATGCCGACCCCCACGATCATGCGTCGCGCTCCCGCTCGTCGTCCGCCGCCGCACCGGCCCGGTCCGCGTCCGTGACGAGGTGCCGGTACCGGAACCACTTGTCCTCGAGCGCGGCGTCGAGGTCCACGCCCATCCGCTCCGCGATCAGCAGGACGTGCGCGAGGACGTCGGCGAGCTCGGCGCGCACCGCGTCGTCGGCCTCCTGCGCGGACAGCCCACGGTCGCGCGTGCGGCCGGACCGCGTGAGGAACGCCTGCGTGAGCTCGCCGACCTCCTCGTGGAGCTTGAGCACGAGCCAGTCGTCCGTGCGGTCCACGCCGAACAGGCGGCCGTAGACCCGCGAGATCACCTCGATCTCGCGCTGGGCGGCCGCGATCTGCACTACTCGACCGTGACGGACTTGGCGAGGTTGCGCGGCTGGTCCACGTCGAGACCCTTCGCGGTCGCGAGCTCGCACGCGAACACCTGCAGGGGCACGACGGCCAGCAGCGGGGCGAGCAGCGTGGGCGACTGCGGCACGTAGAACACCTCGTCGGCGTACGGCCGCACCGCGTCGTCGCCGTCCTCGGCGATGACGATCGTGCGCGCACCGCGAGCCCGGATCTCCTGGATGTTGGAGACCACCTTCGAGTGCAGCGAGTCGCGCCCGCGCGGCGACGGCACGACGACGAACACGGGCTGGCCCGGCTCGACGAGCGCGATCGGGCCGTGCTTGAGCTCCCCCGCCGCGAAGCCCTCGGCGTGGATGTACGCGAGCTCCTTGAGCTTGAGCGCGCCCTCCATCGCGACCGGGAACCCGACGTGCCGGCCGAGGAACAGCACCGACTGCGTGTCCGCCATCCACCGCGCGATCTCGCGCACGCGGCCCGCGCGGTCGAGCACCTGCTGGATCTTGTCCGGCATGGCCCGCAGCTCATCGAGGATCTCGGCGACCTCGTCGGCGTACTTGTTGCCGCGCAGCTGTGCGAGGTAGAGCCCCAGCAGGTACGCCGCGGTGATCTGCGCGAGGAACGCCTTGGTCGACGCGACCGCGATCTCCGGGCCCGCGTGCGTGTAGAGGACCGCGTCGGACTCGCGCGGGATCGTCGAGCCGTGCGTGTTGACGATCGCGAGCGTCTGCGCGCCCTGCTCGCGCGCGTGCCGCACCGCCATGAGCGTGTCCATCGTCTCGCCCGACTGCGACACGGCGACGACGAGCGTGCGCTCGTCGAGCACGGGGTCGCGGTAGCGGAACTCGTGCGCGAGCTCGACCTCGACGGGGATGCGGCACCAGTGCTCGATCGCGTACTTCGCGACCTGCCCCGCGTACGCGGCAGTCCCGCACGCGACGACGACGATCTTGTCGACCGCCCGCAGCACTCCCTCGTCGATGCGGATCTCGTCGAGCACCAGCCGGCCGCGCGCATCGGTACGGCCCAGCAGCGTGTCTGCCACGGCGTGGGGCTGGTCGTGGATCTCCTTGTCCATGAAGGAGCGGAACCCGCCCTTCTCGGCCGCCGCGGCGTCCCAGTCGACCGTGTACCGGCGGCCCTGCGCCTCGTTGCCGTCGAAGTCCGTGACCCGGACCTCGTCGGGCGTGATCGTGACGACCTGGTCCTGGCCGAGCTCGAGCGCCTCCTTGGTGTGCGCGATGAACGCGGCCACGTCAGAGCCCAGGAAGTTCTCGCCGTCGCCGATCCCGACGACGAGCGGCGAGTCGTGACGTGCGCCGACGACCGTGCCCGGGTCGTCCGCGTGCACCGCCAGGAGCGTGAACGTGCCGTGCAGCGAGCGCGCGACCTGCGCCATCGCGGAGGTCAGGTCACCCGTCTGCGCGTACGCGCGGGAGATCAGCTGCGCGGCGACCTCGGTGTCCGTCTCGGACGCGAACTCGACGCCCTCGGCCAGCAGCCCCGCCTTGAGCGTCGCGAAGTTCTCGACGATGCCGTTGTGGATCACCGCGAGACTGCCCGCGACGTGCGGGTGCGCGTTGAGGTCGGTGGGGCCGCCGTGCGTCGCCCAGCGCGTGTGGCCGATGGCCGCGGTGGAGGGGTCCAGCGGGTGCGCGTCGAGCTCCTCGACGAGGTTGGCCAGCTTGCCGGCCTTCTTCGCGGTCTCGAGCCCGTGCCCCGGGCCGACGAGCGCGACCCCGGCAGAGTCGTACCCGCGGTACTCGAGCCTGCGCAGCCCCTCGAGCACCACGTCCAGAGGACGTTCGCTCGGCTCGCTGCTCCCGACGTATCCGACGATCCCGCACATGCGGGCGAGTCTATCCGCGGCCCACGCCGCCTCCGGACGGGCGCCGCCCCGCGCACGTCGGGCACAATCGTCCCCGTGCCGACCTCGCTGACGCCGTCCACGCCGTACGTGGACCTGGACCGCGAGGCGTGGCAGCGGCTGTCGGCCTCCACCCCGCTGCCGCTCACGGATGCGGACGTCGACCGGCTCGCGGGTCTGGGCGACCCGATCGACCTGGCCGAGGTCGACGCGATCTACCGCCCGATCTCACGCCTGCTCGACCTGTACGTGGAGGCGACGCGCGGCCTGCACCGCGCGTCGAGCACGTTCCTGCGCGAGGACATCACGCCGACGCCCTTCGTCATCGGCGTCGCCGGGTCCGTCGCGGTCGGCAAGTCCACCACCGCGCGCCTGCTGCGCGAGCTGCTCGCGCGCTGGCCCGCGACCCCGCGCGTGCAGCTCGTCACGACCGACGGCTTCCTCTACCCCAACGCAGAGCTCGAGCGCCGCGGTCTCATGGAGCGCAAGGGCTTCCCCGAGTCGTACGACCGGCGCGCGCTGCTGCGCTTCGTGTCCAAGGTCAAGGCCGGCCGACCCGAGGTCAGGGCGCCCGTGTACGACCACCTGACGTACGACATCGTGCCGGGTCGCGAGATCGTCGTGAACAAGCCCGACGTGCTCGTCGTCGAAGGCCTGAACGTGCTCCAGCCCGCCCGTCCGACCGCGGAGGGGACGTCCAACCTCGCGGTCAGCGACTTCTTCGACTTCTCGATCTACGTGGACGCCCGCACGCCCGACGTGCGGCAGTGGTACGTCGACCGCTTCCTGCGCCTGCGGCGCACCGCGTTCGCCGACCCCGCCTCGTACTTCCACCGGTACGCGTCGTTGTCCGACGACGCGGCGATCGAGCGCGCCGAGAGCATCTGGTACTCGATCAACGAGCCGAACCTGGTCGAGAACATCCTGCCGACGCGCAGCCGGGCCGACCTGATCCTCACCAAGGGGCGCGACCACTCGGTGGAGCGCGTACGGCTGCGCAAGATCTGAGCGCGGACGTCGATCGGAGCGCGGATCCCGCCGGCGCCCTCAGCGCTTCGCGGTCGCGCTCGGGCTCGGCTCGACGAGGACGACCGGGTACGTCTCGTCGTCGGTGACCTGCAGCGCCGCGAGCGCGCGCGTCACGGCGGGCTGCGGCGTGCCGTCGCACGCCGTCGGGACCTGCACGCGCGCGGCGCGGCCGAGGGCGTCGACGAGCCACACGTCCATGGGTTCCGTCGCGCCCTGCCCGCTCGCGCCCTGCCCGCTCGCGCCCTGCCCGCTCGTACCCTGGCCGCTCGCGCTCGACGCGCACGACGTGGCGCCCGCGCCGGCGGTGGCGCTCGCTGCGGACCGCGGACCTCCGAGCGCGTGGACGAGCGGCGCCGTGTCCCCCTCGAGGCGCCGCGAGCGCACCGAGCTCCACGTGCCTGCCGTGTCCACGAGCGGCCCGCCGGGGGTGCACTCGACCACGCTCGCGACGACGAGGTCCGCCGGCACGGGGCCCGCGGGCGATGCCGCGGGGTGCGGCGTGGCCGACGACGACACCGGCCCGGACGCCCCGTCGGACAGGCCGAGGGCGACGAGCACCTCGGGCGACAGGCAGTCCGCGGTCCCGGTCACGTCCGCAGCCGCGGAGACGACGGCCGACGCGTCGGAGGCCGCGTCGTCGGACGACGAGCACCCGGCGAGCGCGAGCACGGCGACGAGCGGCACGAGCGTCCGTCCCCGGCGCCCGGTCTCCGTCCCGTGCCGACGCACACTGCCCCCTGCTCCCAGCGCCCCGGGGTCCCGGGTGCCGATCGTCCGATGCCGTCCCGTGCGCGCCGCGGCGTGCGCGGGCCGGCTCCCCGCGCACGCCGACGACACCCACTCGGGTCGTCACGCACGGGGAGGGAGAGCATCGGCGCCCGTCCCTCGTTCGAGGGTACGAGGCGCCCGCCCGGTTCGCCCCGGTCGATGCCGGATCGTTAGCCGGGTCGCCCGATCGTGCCTGAGCCGTGACCGGATGCACAGGTGGTGCACGGTGAGCGCGTGGCGCAGGTCACACGCCGGCCTCACCCTGCCGCGAGGGCTCGTCCTCGTGCGTCGCCTCCGGCTCCCCGCCCGTCACTCGGCGCAGCACCCAGTCGACGGCGAGCCCGATGAGCACACCCCCGACGACCCCGAGCGCGACGGCGGCGAGCGTGTGCCCCTTGAGCCACGCGCCCGCCCCGATGCCGATGAGCATCGAGTACCCCGCCCACGTCACGGCGGCGATCGCGGTGAGCCCGACGAACCGTCGTCGCGGGTACCCCAGCGCGCCGGCGGTGAGGTTCACCGCGACACGCCCGACCGGGATGTAGCGCGCAGCGATGATGAACGACGCACCGCGGCGGTCGAGCGCGTGCTCGGCCCAGTCGAGAGACGCCTGCGCGCGCGCGGACCGCATGAGCCGCAGCTCGCGCACCTTCACCTTGGTGCCGATCGTGTACGCGATCTGGTCCCCCGTGAACGCACCCGCGGCCGCGACCAGCAGGATGAGGCCGAGGTTCGGCGACCCCGTGGACATCGCGAGCGCCGCGAGCGCGATGACGAGCGACTCGCTCGGCAGCGGCGGGAAGAACCCGTCCACCGCGGCGAACAGGTACATCACGAGGTAGATCCACGGCGAGGATGCGATGCCCTCGGCCCAGGTCTCCAGGCCCATCGTCACCTCCCCCTCGTCCGACCGCTCAACGGTACGTGCCTGCCGGGAGTTCCCCAGCCGGTGCCGCGGTCACGCAAGCTCGAAGCCGAGCACCCGCGCCGCGTCGCGCGGCTCCGGCTCGGCCGCCCAACGCACGCCCACCTCGTCGGCCGCCGCGAGCGATCGCAGCTCGGCATGGTCGAGGTACAGCGACCCGTGCAGGTGGTCCGTCTCGTGCTGGACGATGCGCGCGGGCCACCCCGAGACGACCTCGTCGAGCGCGCGCCCGTCGGCATCGGATCCCGTGAGCCGCACCGATCGGTGCCGGCGCACGACGGCCTGGTAGGCGGGGACGCTGAGGCAGCCCTCGTAGAACGCGACCCGCTCGTCGCCCACGGGCTCGTACGCCGGGTTCACCAGCACGCGGTAGGCGAGCGGCTCGCGCTCGCGCACGCGTGCCACCTCCTTGGACGCGACGCCCGGGTCCTCCACGACAGCGAGCGCGAGCCCGAGCCCGACCTGCGGCGCCGCGAGCCCGACACCGGGGGCGGCCCGCATCGTGCGGTGCATGAGCGCGAGCAGCCCGTCGAGCTCGTCGCGCTCGAGCTGACCGTCGTACGGCGTCGCGACGGCGCGCAGCGCGGGGTGTCCCGCGCGCACGATCGGGGCCGGACCGGCGCCGGCCGCGTCGAGCAGCCGCAGTGCGAGCTCGCGCAGCGCGCGGTCCTGCTGCCCCGCCGAGCTCACAGCGCGAGCCGGTCGCGCACCACGTCGGCCAGCGCGTGCGCGACGCCGTCCGCCTCGTCCTGTGTCGCGGCCTCGACCATGACGCGCACGAGCGGCTCGGTACCCGACGGGCGCAGCAGCACGCGGCCGGTCGATCCGAGCCGACCCTCTGCGGCGCGCACCGCCTCGGCGAGCGCGGCGTCGTCGGTACGGTCCTTGTCCACCCCGTTCACGTTCACGAGCGTCTGCGGCAGCCGCTGCACGATCCCGGCGAGCTCGTCGAGCGGCGACCCCGTGGCCGCGACGCGCGCCGCGAGCTGCAGCGCCGTGAGCACGCCGTCGCCCGTCGTCGCGTGCTCGGCCATGATGATGTGCCCCGACTGCTCGCCCCCCAGGGAGAAGCCGGACGCGCGCATCGCCTCGAGCACGTACCGGTCGCCGACGGCGGTCTCGACCGTCGCGATCCCTGCACCCTGCATCGCGAGCCGCAGGCCCAGGTTGCTCATCACGGTCGTGACGAGGGTGTCCTGCACGAGCCGCCCCTCGTCGCGCATCGCGACCGCGAGCACGCCCATGATCTGGTCGCCGTCGACGAGCACGCCGTGCCGGTCCACCGCGAGGCAGCGGTCCGCGTCGCCGTCGAACGCCACGCCCAGGTCGGCTCCCGAGGCGACGACCGCCGCCTGGAGCTGCTCGGGGTGCGTCGAACCGCACTTCTCGTTGATGTTGCGCCCGTCGGGCGACGCGTTGATGACGACCACGTCCGCGCCTGCCGCCCGCAGCGCCTCGGGGCCCACCTCGCTCGCCGCCCCGTTGGCGCAGTCGACCGCGATGCGCAGACCCGCCAGCGGCACGGAGATGGTCGAGACGAGGTGCTCGACGTACTGCTCACCGGCCTTGCCGGTGTCGACGCGGATGCGCCCCACGGCGCCACCGACGGGACGGTCCCAGTCCTCGCCGATCCGCGCCTCGATGGCGGCCTCGAGCTCGTCGTCGAGCTTGTGCCCGCCACGCGCGAGGAACTTGATCCCGTTGTCGGGCATGGGGTTGTGCGACGCGGAGAGCACGACGCCGATGTCGACGCCGGTCGACGCCGTGAGGTACGCGACCGCCGGCGTCGGCAGCACGCCGACGTTGTTGACGTCCACCCCGGCGGAGGCGAGACCCGCGCTGACGGCCGCGGCGAGGAACTCGCCCGACGCGCGCGAGTCGCGTCCGACGACCGCGCGCGGCCGGTGGCCCTCGAACGCGCCCGTCTGCCCCAGCACGTGCGCCGCGGCGACCGACAGGTCGAGCGCGAGCTCGGCGGTCACGTCCTTGTTGGCGAGCCCGCGGACCCCGTCGGTCCCGAACAGTCGTCCCATGGGTCAGACTCCTTCGTCGTCGCGCAGCAACGTAGCGCGCGGTCGTCGTGCGTGCGAGGTGCCCGGGGCCGCGTCGGTCGCGTGGCCGGCGGCAACCCCCGGGGACGCCGATGGCCCCGCAGGTCGTGAGACCGACGGGGCCACCGGGCGGCAGCGCTGGATCAGCGCTTCGAGTACTGAGGAGCCTTGCGGGCCTTCTTGAGACCGGCCTTCTTGCGCTCCACCACACGCGCATCACGCGTGAGGAAGCCGGCCTTCTTGAGGGCCGGGCGGTTGTGCTCCGCGTCGATCGCGTTGAGCGCCCGCGCGATGCCCAGGCGCAGCGCGCCGGCCTGGCCGGAGACGCCGCCGCCGGTGATGCGCGCGACGACGTCGAAGCGACCCTCGACGTCCACGAGCTTCAGCGGGGAGTTCACGAGCTGCTGGTGGACCTTGTTCGGGAAGTAGTCCTCGAGCGTGCGCCCGTTGATCTTCCACTCGCCGGTGCCGGGCACCAGGCGGACGCGGGCGATGGCCTCCTTGCGGCGGCCGAGCGCCTGGCCCGGAGCGGTGATGCTCTGGCCGCGGCCCGCGGGGGCCGTCGTCTCGGAGGTGTAGCTGGTGGGGGTCTCGTCGCCCTCGAGGTCGATGTCGACCGTCGTCTCTGCCACGGGGTTTCCTGTCCGTCTCTACGCGCTGCGGCCTCAGGCCTGCTGCGCGACCTGGGTGATCTCGAAGGGCTTGGGCTGCTGCGCGGCGTGCGGGTGCTCGCCGCCCGCGTAGACCTTGAGCTTGCCGAGCTGCTGGCGGCCGAGGCTCGTCTTGGGGATCATGCCCCGCACGGCCTTCTCGATCGCCCGCTCCGGGTGCTTGTCCAGCAGGTCGGAGTACGTCGTCGCCCGCAGACCACCCGGGTAGCCGGAGTGGCGGTAGGCGAGCTTCGTCTCGCGCTTGTTGCCGGTGAGGGCGACCTTGTCCGCGTTGATGACGATGACGAAGTCGCCGCCGTCGACGTGGGGGGCGTAGGTCGCCTTGTGCTTGCCGCGCAGCAGCGTGGCCACGTGAGTGGCCAGGCGGCCCAGGACGACATCGGTCGCGTCGATGACGTACCAGGTCCGCTCGACGTCGCCGGGCTTCGGGGTGTACGTGCGCACGGTGGTGAGCCTTCGTTTCGGTGTTGCGTCGTGGTCACGGCTGTCCCGCGCAGTTGCGGTGACGGCCGATGATGGCTGATCGGTGGCATCCGCGACCCGGCGAGTGGGACCACACCAGACCTGCCGCAGCGGCGGGTGCTGAGTACACCGGCACGCGTGCGGGGACGCACAACGACTCACCAGGGTAGCCGCGGCCGCGGCCGGTGGTCAAAACAGGACCGCGTGCGACGGGTCACTCGCCGGCCATCGCCCGATGATCGCACGGGTCCTTGATCACGCCCGCTCGAGAACCTCCTCACCCACCTGCTCGAGCCCCACCCCCGCCGCAGCACGCACGCGCCGCGTGAGGTCGTCGAGCGTCGGCGTCGACAGCGCCCAGTGCTGCCAGTGCAGCGGCACGTCGAGGTGCGTCCCGGGGCTGATCTCGACGAGCGCGCCCGTCGCGAGCAGGTCCTGCACCGCGCTGCGCGGCGCGACGCCCCACCCCAGGCCCGCGACGATCGTCGCGACGTACGCACCGTTGGACGGCACCCGGTGCGCGCGCAGCGGGACCCGGCGCCCGACGAGCAGCCGCGCGAACCTGTCCGGGAGCGCGTCCTGGCGGTTGAAGGCGACGGCCGGCACGCGCTCGAGCGCGTGAGCGAGCGCAGAACCGGACGAGAGGCTGCCCGAGGAAGCCCTCCTGGACGACGGCCCGACCGCGTCGAGCGCGCCCTGCCAGCGATCCGGGGCCACGACGCCGACGTACCGCATCGCCCCGAGCGGCAGCACCCGGCACCCCTGCACCGCGGCGCTGTCGGCCGTGACCGCCGCCATGACCGTGCCGTCCCGCAGCAGGCGCGCTGAGTGGTCCTGGTCCTCGCGCCACAGGTCGACGAGCACGTCGTCGGGCAGGTGCTCGAGAGCCGTCGGGAACCACGTCGAGAGCGAGTCGGCGTTGACCGCGACGGGGAGCGTCGTCGGACCGCCGGCGCTCGCGCCTCCGATCGCCGCTCGCGCGTCCCGCTCGAGCAGGTCGAGCTGACCTGCGAGCCGCACGAGCACCTGACCCGGCTCGGTCGCCGCGCACGGGCGTGAGCGACGCACCAGGACGCTGCCGACCGACTGCTCGAGCGCCTTGATCCGCTGGCTCACCGCCGAGGGCGTGACGCCGAGGACGAGCGCCGCGGCGTCGAAGCTGCCCTCCGCGACGACGGCGGCGAGCGCGCGCAGCTGGTCGGGATCCACCTGAACAACTCTAATGCTCGATGAGGAACATTCGTTGTACTTCACCGCCGGATCGCCCTACGGTCGGCCCGTGCTCTCCTCCCTCGTCGCCGGCTTCCTCACGTCGCTCGGCCTCATCGTCGTGATAGGCGCCCAGAACGCCTTCGTGCTGAGGCAGGGCGTGCGGCGCGAGCACGTCGGCGTCGTCGTCGCGATCTGCGCGGCGTCGGACGCGGTGCTCATGGCGGTCGGGGTCGGCGGCCTCGGTGCCGTGCTCGAGCACGCCCCGGCCGTGGTCACCGTGACGCGATGGGCCGGCGCCGCCTACCTGCTCGTGCTCGCGGTCGCCGCGGCGCGGCGCGCGTCCCGCGCGGAACGGCTCGTCCCCGCCGAGGGCGTCGGCGCGTCGCTGCGCACGGTCGTCCTCACGCTCGCCGGCGTGACGTTCCTCAACCCGCACGTCTACCTCGACACCGTCGTGCTCGTGGGGTCGCTCGCGCACCAGCACCCCGCGGCGTGGGGCTTCTGGGCGGGCGCGGCCGCCGCGAGCGCGACCTGGTTCACCGCGCTCGGGTTCGGCGCCACCCGGCTCGCACCGCTCTTCGCGCGCCCGGTCTCCTGGCGGGTGCTCGACGGGTTCGTCGCGCTCGTGATGCTCGCGGCGGCGGTGTCGCTCGTCGCCGCATAGCCCCACCGGAAGCCGTACCCGGCGCCCGACGGCTCAGCGCACGCGCTGCACGCGCGCGACGTCCCACACGGGTTCGGGCGTCTCGACGACGGAGCCGTCCGCCCCGAACACGAGGAACCTGTCGAACGTGCGCGTGAACCACCGGTCGTGCGTGACCGCGAGCACGGTCCCCTCGAACGCCGCGAGCCCGGCCTCGAGCGCCTCGGCGGAGTGCAGGTCGAGGTTGTCGGTCGGCTCGTCGAGCAGCAGCAGCGTCGCGCCGCCCAGCTCGAGCAGCAGGATCTGCAGGCGCGCCTGCTGACCGCCCGAGAGCGTCTCGTAGCGCTGCTCGGCCGCCTCGACGAGCTCGTACCGGTCGAGCGCCTTGCTCGCCTGCTCGCGCCCCATCCCGGCGCGGTGGGTGTCACCGCGGTGCAGGATCTCGAGCAGCGTGCGGCCGACGAGCTCGGGGTGCGCGTGGTTCTGCGCGAACCAGCCGGGGCGCACGCGAGAGCCCAGGACCACGCGCCCGGTGTGGCGCACGGCCGCGACGGGCGTCTCGCCCGCGGGCTCGTGCTCGGGCCCCGGGTCGCTGCCGCCCGCGGCGAGCAGCCGCAGGAAGTGCGACTTGCCCGAACCGTTGGAGCCCAGCACCGCGACGCGCTCACCGAACCACACCTCGAGGTCGAACGGCCGCATGAGCCCGGTGAGCTCGAGCCCCTCGGCGACGACCGCACGCTTGGCGGTCCGACCGCCGCGCAGGCGCACCCGGACCTGTTGCTCGCGGGCCAGCACCGCGGGCGGTCCGGCCTCCTCGAACTTGCGCAGGCGCGTCTGCGCGGCCTGGTAGCGCGAGGCCAGCCCGTCGTTGAAGGCAGCCTTGTTCTTGAGCGTGAAGACGAGCTCCTTGAGCTTGGCGTGCTCCTCGTCCCAGCGCCGCAGCAGCTCCTCGAGCCGCGAGCGCCGCTCGTCGCGCGCAGCGTGGTACGTGGCGAACCCGCCCCCGTGCACCCACACGGACGCGCCCACGGCGGTCGGCTCGAGCGTCGCGACCTGCGTCGCGACGCGAGCCAGCAGCTCACGGTCGTGGCTCACGAACAGGATCGTCTTGTCGCAGCCGACGAGCCGCTCCTCGAGCCAGCGCTTGGTCGGGACGTCGAGCGCGTTGTCCGGCTCGTCGAGCAGCAGGACCTCGTCGGGGCCTCGCAGCAGCGCCTCGAGCACGAGCCGCTTCTGCTCTCCTCCGGACAGCGTGCGGACCTCGCGGTCCTGCGCCCGCTCGAACGGGATCGACAGGACCGCATCGGTCACGCGGTCCCAGCCCGCCTCGGCCTCGTAGCCACCGACGTCCGCCCAGTCGACGAGCGCCTGCGCGTACCGCATCTGCGCAGGCTCGTCGTCGACCGTCATGATGCCGAGCTCCGCCGCCGTGAGCTCGGCGGCCGCGTCCCGGACCGCGGGGGACGCGAGCGACGCGAGCAGGTCGCGGATCGAGCGGTCGTCGTCGACGCGGCCGATGTCCTGACGCATCACCCCCAGGCCGCCGCTGCGGACGACCGACCCCTCGTGCGGCTGCTCGTCCCCCGCGACGATCCGCAGCAGGGTCGACTTGCCCGCGCCGTTCGGACCGACGAGCGCGACGCGCGCCCCGTCGCCCACCCGGAAGGTGACGTCGTCCAGCAGCGGCCGCCCGTCGGAAAGGACGTAGCCCACGCCCCCGATGTCGATGTGTCCCACGGCGACGAGTGTGGACCGTCGACGTCCCGGACCCGAAACGCATATGTCACCCACGCGGGGCTCAAGCCGCACGGCCCGGCCGTCGATGTCACCGGTACCCGAGCCGCTGGAGGTCCGCCGTGCGCCGTCCGTTCGTCACCGCCGTCGTCGCCGTGGCGCTGCTCGCAGGTACTGCCGCTCCCGCGCTCGCGTGCGACCCCCCGGGTGCCACGAGCACGACGACGTCGCACGCCGCGGTCAAGGCGAAGGCCGCCAAGACGTACAAGAGCTGCACCGCGCTCCACAAGGCCTACGCGGGCGGTGTCGCCAAGAGCTCCAAGGTGCACAACACCAAGACCTCGCACGGCAAGAAGGTCCGCGCGTCGTCCCGGTACGCGCCCAAGGTGAGCGCGGCGCTGTACGCGGCGAACAAGAAGCTCGACCGCGACAAGGACGGCATCGCCTGCGAGCGGTGAGCACCGCGCGCTCGGTCGGTCGTGCGGTCGTGTCGTGCGGTCGGTCGTGCGGTCGGTCGTGCAGCGGTCGCGTGGCGGCCGGGCGCGCGTGGTGCGAAGGTCGAGCCATGAGCGAGGACACCCCCGGGACGACGACCGACGCCGAGCTGGGCAGCGAGGGCGACACCGACCAGCTGCCGCGCGAGGACACCCTGGTCGACCGCGGCGTCGACGACCTGCTCGACGAGGGCTACAGCCCGCCCGAGCGGGACACACGCGCGCACTACGGCGAGACGCCGTGGGAGGAGCGCCACCGCGAGACGATCGACCAGCGCCACCAGCAGGAGGAGCCCGAGGTCTGGGAGCGCCGGCCTCGAGTCGACGGCGACCGCGAGGAGCTGCGCGCGGGCCGGCTGGTCGAGGACGACGACGCCGTCGATGCGGGCGGCACCGACTCGTTCGCGCTCGACGCGGGCGTCTCGGGCGGAGCCGCGAGCGCCGAGGAGGCCGCGGTGCACCTCGTCGAGGAGGAGTACGTCGACGAGGACGCGTACGCGGACGACGACGAGGAGTAGGGCCCGGCTCAGCCGCGCACCGACCGCCGGATCACCGCCTTCGCCGCCTCGACGAGCAGGAACACGCCCGCCGCTCCACCGACGGTGATCGCCCAGTCGCGCGCGCCGATCGCGGCGGAGTCGAACCAGTCGTGCATGAACGGCGCGTAGGTGAACACCAGCTGCAGCACGACGAGCGCACCCGCGGCGACCCACACCAGCCGGTTGCCGACGAGCACGCGCCACGTGAGGCTCGTCGACCCGAGGAACCGGCAGCTGAACAGGTACGCGAGCTGTGCCAGGGCCAGCATCGCCACCGCCGAGGTCTGGGCGCGCGCGTCGTCCGAGCCCAGGTGGTCGCGCTCGAGCACGTAGACCCCGAGCGTCGCGGCGCCGATGACGACCGACGCGAACAGCACGAGCACGAGGGCGCTCGGGGAGAGCACGTGCTCACGGGGTGAGCGCGGCGCGCGCGTCATGATCCCGCGCTCCGCGGGCTCGCCCGCGAGCGCGAGGGACAGCGTGATCGCGGTGACCAGGTTGACCCACAGGATCTGCACCGGGGTGAGCGGCAGCGACAGCCCTGCGAGGACCGCGACCAGGATGACGAGCGACTGCGCGCCGTTCGTCGGCAGCAGGAACGCCACCGACTTGCGGATGTTGTCGTAGATCCGCCGCCCCTCCTCGACGGCGCGCTCGATGGTCGCGAAGTTGTCGTCGGCGAGCACGATGTCGGCGGCCTCCTTGGTGGCCTCCGTGCCCTTGATGCCCATCGCGATGCCGATGTCCGCGCGGGTCAGCGCGGGTGCGTCGTTGACGCCGTCGCCCGTCATCGCGACGACCTCGCCGTGCGCCTGCAGCGCGCGCACGATGCGGATCTTGTGCTCGGGCGAGGTCCGCGCGTACACGTCGACCGACCGCACCCGGCGACGCAGCTGCTCGTTGGTCATGGCCTCGAGCTCGCCGCCGGTCAGCACCTCGACCTCGTCGTCGCTCTGCGGCCCGTCACCGGCGACGATGCCGAGCTCGCGCGCGATCGCGAGAGCGGTGCCCGCGTGGTCGCCCGTGATCATCTTGACGCGGATGCCCGCGCGGTGGCAGTCGGCGATCGCCGTGACGGCCTCGGGCCGCGGCGGGTCGACGATCCCGACGACGCCCAGCAGCTCGAGGTCGTGGACGTCGTCCCCCGCGAGACCGGTCGCGTCCGGCTCGGCGCGGTGCGCGGCGGCGAGCACGCGCAGGCCCTGCGCGCCGAGCTCGTCGACGACCGCGTCCCACCACGCCCGGTCCAGGGGGACGCTGCCCTCGTCGGTGCGCTGCCGCGTGCAGCGGTCGAGCAGCCGGTCGGGGGCCCCGAGCGCGTGCACGTGACGCGCGCCGTCCGCCGCCTCGTCGAGCGTCGCGGAGAACTTCGTCGCCGAGTCGAACGGCACCTGGGCGATCCGCTGCGCGTCGGGCGCGGCGCCCGCCTTGAGGGCGAGGACCGTGAGGGCGGCCTCCGTGGGCTGGCCGACGATGCCCCAGCGGCCGTCGTCCTGCACGACGCGCGCGTCGTTGCACAGCGCCCCGGCGGTGACGAACGCCGCCAGGTCGAGGTGCGACGCGAGGTCGGCGTCGGAGCCGTCGGAGCCGCGCACCGCGCCCGTCGGCTCGTACCCGAGGCCCTCGACGGAGTAGCGGCCCGACGCCGTGACGACCGTGCGGGCCGTCATCTCGTTGCGCGTGAGCGTCCCGGTCTTGTCGGAGCAGATCGTGGTGACCGACCCCAGACCCTCGACCGACGTGAGCCTGCGCGTGATCGCGTTGCGGCGGGCCATCTGCTGCACGCCGAGCGCGAGCGTCACCGTGACGAGGGCGGGCAGGCCCTCCGGGACCGCGGCGACCGCGAAGCCGATCGCCGCCGACACGAGCTCGTCGAGCGCGAAGCTGTGGATCAACCGCCCGATCACCAGCATCACGGCGGCCATCACGAGGATGAGGAGGCTCAGCTGCTTGCCGAGGTGCGCGAGCTGGCGCGTCAGGGGCGTGTCGAGCTCGTCGACCTCCGCGACGAGCGTCTGGATGCGCCCGATCTCGGTGCCCGACCCCGTCGAGGTGACCACGCCCTCACCCCGGCCCGCGGTGACGATCGTGCCCGAGAACAGCATCGACGACCGGTCACCGACGCCGGCGTCCGTGCCGACGGCCTCGACCGCCTTGTGCGCAGGCACCGACTCGCCCGTGAGCGCGGCCTCCTCGACCTGCAGCGCGGCGGCGGACAGCAGGCGCAGGTCCGCCGGGACGCGCGCGCCGGGTCCGACGCGCACGACGTCACCGGGCACCAGCTCGTCGGCCGGCACCGTGCGCCACTGCCCGTCCCGCCGGACGTCGGCATCGGGCGAGAGCATCGTCGCGATCCCCGCGAGCGCCTTGTCCGCACGCCCCTCCTGGACGAAGCCGACGACCGCGTTCGCCACCGCGACCACGAGGATGACCGTGAAGTCCACCCACTCGCCGAGGATCGCCTTGAGCACCGCGGCGGCCAGCAGGATGTAGATGAGCACGTCGTCGAAGTGCGCGAGGAACCGCAGCACCGGGTTGCGTCGCGGCGGGTCCGGCAGGCGGTTTTGCCCGACCTCGACGAGCCTGCGTGCCGCCCGGTCCTGCGACAGCCCCTGCGGGGTGCTGCCGAACGCGTCGAGCACCGCCTCGGGCGGCTCGGCGAACGCGAGCACGGCTGTCGGTGCCGGGCCGGACGTGACGGTCATGCGGTGTGCCTCCTGGACGAGCGGGTCGGGCGAGTCGATGTCCCGGTGCCCAGACTGGCCCCGATCGAGGTCCGATGACCAGGGCGAAGGCCCTGCCTCAGCCGCAGCACCCGGCGGCCGGCGCGACGTCCGCGGCGGATGCCTCGTCGGCCTGACGTCGCGCGCGCGTCTGCTCCGTCCGTGCGGCGAGCGCGTCGTCGTCGGGGTACTCGACCTCCTCGAGCGTCAGCCCGTGCGCGGCGACCACGTGCGCCGCGGCGTCGCGTCGACGCGCCGCGAGCAGCTCGGCCGGCCATCCCCCACCGCGCCTTCCTTCTCCGACGGCCAGGCTCGCGCCGACGAGCGAGCGCACCATCGAGTGGCAGAACGCGTCGGCCTGCACGCTCGCGACCACGAGCCCTGCGTCCGGTCCGTCCTCGGGACGCGCCCACGTGAAGTGCTCGAGCGTGCGGATCGTCGTCGCGTCGGGGCGCGGCTTGCAGTACGCCGCGAAGTCGTGCAGCCCGACCAGCGGCGCGGCGGCTGCGGCCATCGCGTCGACGTCGAGCGGGCGCGCGTGCCACAGCACGTGCGAGCGGGTCAGCGGGTCGCGGGCCGCAGGGTCGTCGCACACGCGGTACGTGTAGCGGCGGCGCAGCGCCGCGAACCGCGCGTCGAACCCGTCGGGCGCCCGGGACACGCGGTGCACCACGAGGTCCGCGGGCAGCACGCCCGCCAGGCGCGTCGTGAGCGCGTCGAGGGGGTCGCGCTCGCTGCGGCCGCGAGCCGCCGCGAGGCCCTCGTCGTCCACGTCCACGTGCGCCACCTGGCCGCGCGCGTGCACGCCGGCGTCCGTGCGCCCCGCCACGACGAGCCGCGGGCCCGGCACCCCGCGAGGACCCGTGCGCAGCACGGTCGCGAGCGCGTCCTCGAGCGTGCCCTGCACGGTGCGCAGGGCAGGCTGCCGCGCCCATCCCGCGAAGTCGCCGCCGTCGTAGGCGAGGTCCAGGCGCAGGCGGGTCACGCGCCCACGCTAGCCGCTGCGATGCCCGTGGCCGCGGCGCGCCTGCCGCTACCGTGTCACCGTGCCCGCGCATGCACCGTTCACGCTCGCCGTCGACTGCGGCGGAGGCGGCATCAAGGCGTCCGTGCTCGACGCGGGCGGCACGCTGCACGCCCCGGCGGTCCGGGTGCCCACGCCCTACCCGCTCGCGCCGGCGCTCCTCGTCGAGACGATCCGTGGGATCGCCGCCGGCCTGCCGCGTGCGGACCGCGTCACGGTCGGGATGCCCGGCATGATCCGGCACGGAGTCGTCGTCGCCACGCCGCACTACGTCCGCCGCAGCGGTCCCCGCACGTCGGTGGACCCCCAGCTCGTCGAGGCGTGGCACGGGTGCGACGTCCGCGCGCTCGTCGAGTCCGGCACGGGGCTGCCGACGATCGTGCTCAACGACGCCGAGGTGCACGGGGCCGGCGTCGTCACCGGCGTCGGGCTCGAGGTCGTGCTGACGCTCGGGACGGGTCTCGGGTCCGCGATCTTCGACGGCGGCGTGCTCGCACCGCACCTCGAGCTCTCGCACGCACCCGCGCGCCACGGGCTCACGTACGACACGTACATCGGCCAGATCGAGCGCCGACGGCTGGGCAACGCGCTGTGGTCGCGGCGTGTCCTGCGGGCCGTCGAGGGGCTGCGGCCGGTCCTGCACTGGGACCGGCTGTACCTGGGCGGCGGCAACGCGAGGCTCGTGAGCCCCTCGGTTCTCGACCGGCTGGGCGACTCGGTCGTGGTCGTGCCCAACCAGGCGGGGATCGTCGGTGGCGTGCGCGCGTGGAGCCTTCCGCGCGGGTGAGCGACTCGCGGGGTTCGTGACGTCGGCCCGTACCCGCGCTCAGGCGTGCGCGTCGACCTCGTCGGCGGCCCGCAGCAGCACACGCGTGAAGGCGACCGGCGCCGTGACGCTCACCAGGTGCGTCGCACGCGGCACGACGACGAGCCGGCCGTCGCGCGTCGCCGCCAGGAACCGGCGCTCCTCACCGCGGAAGTGGTCGTAGCGCCCGTTCACGAGCCAGACGGGCGCCCGCACGCGTCGCAGGTCCGCGACCGGGTCGGTGCCGCTCAGGGCGCGCAGCACGGGGACGGTCGCGTCGAGCGCCCACCCGCCCGCGGCGAGGTCGAGGGCCCCGGACGCGGGCACGGTCCGGCGCACGACGAACGCGTTGAGCCTCTCGCCGCGGTCAGGCAGCAGCCCGATCGCCCGGGCCGCCGCTTCCCACGGCCGTACCAGCGCCGCGCGCGGCCGCGTGCTGCACCCGGCCGCGACGAGCCCGGCCACCGCGTCCGGGTGGCGTGCCGCGTACCGGATCGCGACGTACCCGCCCAGCGACAGCCCGACGAGCAGCACCGGCCCGCCGAGCTCGTCGACGGCGGAGTCGACCGCGACGTCCGCCGACGCGAGCATGAACGGCTCGCGCACGTGCTCGCCGTGACCCGGCAGGTCCACCGACCTCGTCACGTGACCCGCGGCGCGCAGCGCTCGCTCCTGCTCGCGCCACATCGTCCGCGACGTCCTCAGCCCGTGCAGCAGCACCACCCGAGCGGCCATGCCGACGACGCTACGCGATCACCCGATCGGCTCAGCACATACCTGGACGAACGTGACCTCACCCGGTCCACCTGCACCGACGCCACGCACGGCCCCGTAGCGTCGGGACGCTCCCCCTCCCCCGGACCGAGGACACCTGTGCGCACTGCAGCCCCCGCCCGCCGTCTCGTCGCCGCCCTCACTGCGGCCGGCCTCGCCCTCCTCGGCGTCGCCGGCACCGCGGTCGCGGCGGACGTCGACGTCACCGGCTCGTTCACGATCGACGACTTCGCCGGCCACTCGATGGGCCCCTACGAGCTCATCAAGGGTTCGGGGATGTCCTGCGACCTGTCCGACGCGGCACGGCTCGTCGCCGGCGCGGGGACGCTCAAGATCGACCTGACGTCCATGGACTCGCGCGGCTGCCACACCAACGGCGCGCAGGTGCGCTGGACCGCGCCCACGTCGGTCGACATCAAGTCCGACGGCGCCGACCGCATCCTGCTGAAGTACCGCGACGTCGTCCCCGACCAGCCGAGCGCGATCACGTTCGGGATCCGTGCGGTCGACACGGCGGGCCGCAGCGCCTCGGTCGCCGGGCTCTCGCGCAACGGCGGCGCCGCGGGCGACATGCTCGCGATCGCGTACGCACCCCGCTACGAGGGCGACGTCTCCTACCTCAAGGCGCAGGCCGGCTTCGACTGGGCGCACGTCGAGACGGTGACGCTCACGGTCTCGACGCCCGTGTGGTCGACCCCGACGGCCGTGACGTTCGAGGGCCTCGGCTTCAACAGCGGCGACCCGAGCTACGAGCAGCCGACGGTCGGCGGACCGGGCACGCACGTGTTCACGGCCGGCCAGCAGGGGTCCGCGACGTTCTCCGTCGCGGGCTTCCCCGAGCCCGACGTCACCGTGACGGGCAAGCCGTCGTGGATGACGGTGAGCACGGCCAAGGCGTCGCACGCGACGACCGTGACGCTCTCCGGCAACCCCGGCACGAGCTACGGGACGACGACCCTGCACGTGCACGCCGACGTCGCGAGCTCGCTCACGGCCGACCGCGACCTCACCGTGCTGGTGCCCTCACCCGTGACGTTCGCGCCCGCTTCCGGCGTCACGACGACGCTGGGCGCCGCGGGCCCGGTGGACCTCGGCACGGTGTCCTCCGTCCCCGATGCGACGGTCTCGGCCGGCACGGGCCTGCCCCCGGGCACGTCGCTCGTCCTGTCCGGAACGACGCTGCGGCTCGCGGGCGCGCCGACGGCGGCCGGCGCGTACGTCGTCGGCGTCACGCTCGACAACGGGTACCGCACCGCCTCGGCGACGATCCCCGTGACCGTCAGGTCGGTGCCGACGCTCGGCAGCGTCCCGGCACAGCTGCTCGCCCGTGGGGCAGCCATCACGCCGATCACGGTCCCGCTGACCGGCTACCCCGCGCCGACCGTCTCCTCGGCGACGCTTCCCGACGGCCTGTCCGCCGCCGTCGACGGCACGACGCTGCGGATCACGGGCACGCCGACGACCTCCGGCACGACGCAGGCGTCCGTGACCGTCGGCAACGGGGTCGGGACCGCCACCACGAGCTTCGACGTACGCGTCGGCGTGCCCGCATCGCTCGACACGCCCGCCCCCGGTGCGCTCGTCGCCGGGACCCCCACGACGATCACGCTCTCGACCCACGGCGACCCGCAGGCGACGGTCTCGTCGGCCGACCTGCCCGCCGGCCTGACCGTGTCCACCGCGTCCGGCGTCACGACGATCAGCGGCACCCCGCAGCGCTCCGCCGCGGGAACCGGCACGTCGCACCTCGTCCCGTCGAACGCGCTCGGTGACGGCGCAGCGGTGAGCTGGCCGTGGACCGTGTCCGCCGCGCCGGTACTCACCGCGGCCGGCAGCGTCGTCGCGACCCTGGGCACCGCGGTCCCGACGACGACGTTCGTCGCCGACGGCTACCCGACACCGCAGCTCACGGCCACCGCCGACGACCTGCACGGGCTGACGCTCGACACGTCGGTCCCCGGCCGCGTGCGCCTGCTCGGCACCCCGAGCAGCACCGGTACGACGACGCTGCACCTCAGCGCCGACAACGGCGTGGGCGCGTCCGTCACGCGCGACGTGACCGTCACGGTGCGACTCGCCCCGACGTTCCCGTCGTCGACGACCACGCTCACGTTCGTCGCGGGCGAGGCAGGCAGCGCGTCGGTCGTCGCGGGCGGCTACGAGCGGCCCACGCTCGCGGTCGACGGCTCCCTGCCCGGGTGGCTCTCGTTCGACGCCGCGACCGGCACGTTCAGCGGCACGCCGGCCCGCACCGATGCCGGCGAGTCCTCGTTCGACCTGACCGCGACCAACGCCGCGGGCTCGGCGTCGACGACCGTCGTGGTCCGCGTGACCTCCACGCCGCGCCTCACGCTGACGACCGTCGGCGAGGTCCGTGTCAGCGGCGCCGCCGGCACCCCGACGGTCCTCGGCTCGGTCGACGGCTTCCCCGCGCCCACCGTCACGGCCGACGGCCTGCCCGCCGGGCTCTCGCTCGTGATCGACCCGGACGGGACGCTGCGCCTCACGGGCTCGACGAGCGCCGACGGCCAGGACGTCGTCGTCACGCTGCACGCGTCCAACGGTGTCGGCGCCGACGACACGGCCGGCTTCGGCCTTCAGGTGCGCGCGACCCCGCGCGTGCTCGGCCCGGTGGCGCTCACGTTGCACGTGGGCCAGGCCGCCGACGAGCAGCTCCTGCTGTCGGGCTACCCCGCACCGCAGGTCAGCTCGATCGGCACGCCCGACGGCATCACGATCGACGCCGCAGGTCACGTCTCCGGCACCCCGACCGCGACCGGCACGTCCCTGGTCCTCGTGACAGCGACGAACACGGCCGGATCGGCGTACGCCGGCGTCGTGGTCACGGTCGTCGACGACGCGGCGTTCACGACCGCGCCCGCATCTGCTCACGTGCGGCTCGGCGACCCGGTCGACACCCCGGTGCTCGCGGTCACGGGCTACCCGACTCCGACCCTCGTCGCGGCCGGCATGCCCGCAGGCCTCGCGCTGGTCGCCGACGGCAACACGTACCGGCTCACCGGCACCCCGACCGCACCGGGACGCTCGTCCGTGCACCTCACGCTGTCGAACGGCGTCGGCACCGCGGTCGAGCGCGACTGGCAGGTCGACGTCGAGGACCCGGCGGCGATCGACGTGACGCCGCACGTCACGGCGGACCTGGGCTCGGCGGTCACGCCCGTCGCGGTCGACGTCACCGGCTTCCCGCGCCCCACCGTCACCGCGACGGGGCTGCCCGACGGCCTGTCCGTGCTCGACGACGGCACTGCCGTCACGGTCGTCGGCACGCCGACCGTGGACGGCGCGTTCACCGCGACGCTCACGGCCGACAACGGCATCGGCGCCTCGGCGCACGTGCAGCTCGTGGTCGACGTCCGCTCCCCCGCGGCGTTCGAGCACGCCGACGAGGACACCGACTTCCCCGTCGGCGAGGACACCTCGTTCGTCGTCGCCGCCCACGGCTACCCCGCTCCGACGCTCACGACGAGCGCCCTCCCGGCGTGGCTGACGTTCGACGCCGCGACCGGCACGTTCAGCGGTCGCCCGGCCGCAGCCGACGCGGGCGCCGCGGACCCCGTGACCGTCACCGCGACCAACTCGACCGGCAGCGCCACGACCGTGCTCCGCATCGCCGTGACCATGCCCCCCGTCGCCGACGACACGGAGGGGACGACGAAGGTGCTCGCGGGCGACGACGTCGACGTGCTGCTGACGACGGTGCACGGCTACCCCGCACCCGTCGTCACGGCCACGGGGATGCCCCAGGGGCTGTCGCTCGACGTCGTCGGCGACGGCGTGCACCTCGTCGGGTCCAGCACCGCGCTCGGCCTGCACGACGTGACGCTGTCCCTCGAGAACCGGACCGGACCGGTGACGCTCGTCCCGTGGACCGTGGAGGTCGACGCCCCCGCGGTGGTGTCCGCGCCCGCCCAGGTCGACGTCGTGCTCGGCCACGCGGTCGACGTCGACGTCACCACGGGCGGCTTCCCCGCCCCGACCGTGACCGCGACGGGGCTGCCCGACGGGGTCGTGTGGACGGCCACCGCCGACGGCGGCACGCTCACCGGCACACCGACCGCAGCCGGACGCTGGACCATCTCGCTCACGGCGGACAACGGCGTGCAGAGCCCGGCGCGGGCTTCGGTGCTGGTCGTCGTGACCAAGGCGTCGACAGACCCGGGCACGGATCCGGGGACCGACCCGGGCACGGATCCCGGCACGGGTCCTGGCACCGACCCCGGCACGGGTCCCGGCACCGACCCCGGCACGGGTCCCGGCACCGACCCGGGCACGGATCCTGGCACCGACCCCGGCACCGCGTCCTCCACGGTGCACGTGAGCCTCTCCGCGACGACCGTCCGCGCGGGTGGGACGATCCGCGTCTCCGCGACGGGTCTGTCCGACGGGGAGCAGCTCACGGTATGGCTCCACTCGACGCCCGTGCTCCTCACGCGGGCCACCGCCGACAGCACCGGCGCCGTGAGCCTCGTCGCGCACATCCCGGTGGCCACCGAGGCCGGCACCCACACGATCATCGTGCGCGGCGCCGACGGCACCGAGGGGACCGCGACGCTGCGCGTGACGGCCGCTGCCGGGCTGGCGACGACGGGTACGGACGCGGGCCCCGCGGCCGGCCTTGCGCTCGCGATGCTCGTCGGGGGCGCCGCGGCGCTCGGATGGAGCCGCCGCCGCACGGCATGACCTGCGACCCCGTACGACCAGGGGCCCCGCACCACACGGTGCGGGGCCCCTCGTCATGCACGCTCCCGGCGGCGACGGCGAAGGCCCGGCCCCCTTCGAGGGGCCGGGCCTTCGCGCGTGCTGCGGGAGGCGTCAGGCCTTGTCGGCCTCGGTGCTCTCGGCGGCGGGCGCCTCGTCGGCGACCGGGGTCTCGTCGGCCACGACGGCCTCCTCGACGACCGGCGTCTCCTCGACGGTCTCCGCCTTGGGCTCGCTCTTCTTGGCGGCCTTCTGCGCGGCCTTCGTGGCCTCCTTGACGACGGCCTGCTTCGGCGAGACCGGCTCGCGGACGAGCTCGATCACGGCCATCGGCGCGTTGTCGCCCTTGCGGGGGCCGATCTTCGTGATGCGCGTGTAGCCACCCTCCCGCTCGGCCATGGCCGGGGCGATCTCGGTGAAGAGCACGTGCACGACGCTCTTGTCCTTGACGACCGTCATGACGCGACGACGGGCGTGCAGGTCACCGCGCTTGGCGAAGGTGATGAGGCGCTCGGCGAGCGGGCGAAGGCGCTTGGCCTTCGTCTCCGTCGTCGTGATGCGCCCGTGCTCGAACAGCTGGGTCGCGAGGTTCGCGAGGATCAGCCGCTCGTGCGCCGGTCCGCCACCGAGCCGGGGACCCTTGGTGGGCGTAGGCATGGTCTGTCTCCTTGAGTTCCAATGGTGGGCGGCGCGCCCGCGTCACGCGGGCGCGCTCCCCGGCGTCAGTACTGCTCGTCCTCGACGAAGTCGCCCTCGTCGCCGTCGTAGTAGGCGGCCGCGGTCGGGTCGAAGTCGAGCGGGCTGTCCTTGAGGGACAGGCCGAGCTCCGCGAGCTTCTCCTTGACCTCGGTGATCGACTTCGCACCGAAGTTGCGGATGTCCAGCAGGTCGGCCTCGGAGCGCGCGACGAGCTCGCCCACCGAGTGGATGCCCTCACGCTTGAGGCAGTTGTACGACCGGATGGTGAGCTGCAGGTCCTCGATCGGCAGCGCCAGGTCCGCGGCGAGCGCGGCGTCCGTCGGCGACGGGCCGATCTCGATGCCCTCGGCCTCGACGTTCAGCTCCCGCGCGAGTCCGAACAGCTCGACGAGCGTCTTGCCGGCCGACGCGAGCGCGTCGCGCGGGCTGATCGCCGCCTTCGTCTCGACGTCGACGACGAGCTTGTCGAAGTCGGTGCGCTGCTCGACACGCGTGGCCTCGACCTTGTAGGTCACCTTGAGGACCGGCGAGTAGATCGAGTCGACCGGGATGCGGCCGATCTCGGCGTCGAACGCCTTGTTCTGGTTGGCCGACACGTAGCCGCGGCCGCGCTCGACGGTCAGCTCGATCTCGAGCTTGCCCTTGTCGTTGAGCGTCGCGATGTGCAGGTCGGGGTTGTGCACCTCGACGCCCGCCGGCGGGACGATGTCCGCACCGGTGACGTCGCCCGAGCCCTGCTTGCGCAGGTACATCACGACGGGCTCGTCGTTCTCCGAGGAGACCACGAGGTTCTTGATGTTGAGGATGATCTCGGTGACATCCTCCTTGACCCCGGGCACGGTGGAGAACTCGTGCAGCACGCCGTCGATCCGGATGGACGTCACGGCGGCGCCGGGGATGGAGGACAGCAGCGTCCGGCGCAGCGAGTTGCCGAGCGTGTAGCCGAAGCCGGGCTCGAGCGGCTCGATGGAGAACCGCGAACGGTTCTCCGAGATGACCTCTTCGGTCAGGGTGGGGCGCTGTGCGATCAGCACGGTGGGTTTCCTCTCAGCGGGCGTCCGCCATATGACACGCCGCAGGTACTACGGGCTGGCCAGGTCTCGGTCCACCTGGTCAGAAGGACGAGGAGGACCCCGTGGCCCACCGGCGCTCGGCACGAGCCGACGCGGCGGACCACGGGGTGAGGATCAGACGCGGCGACGCTTCGGGGGGCGGCAGCCGTTGTGCGCCTGGGGCGTGACGTCCTGGATCGAGCCCACCTCGAGGCCGGCGGCCTGCAGCGAGCGGATCGCGGTCTCACGGCCCGAGCCGGGGCCCTTGACGAACACGTCGACCTTGCGCATGCCGTGCTCCTGCGCACGACGAGCGGCGGCCTCGGCCGCGAGCTGCGCGGCGAACGGCGTCGACTTGCGCGAGCCCTTGAAGCCGACCTGGCCCGACGAGGCGGACGAGATCACGGCGCCCGAGGGGTCGGTGATCGAGATGATCGTGTTGTTGAACGTGCTCTTGATGTGCGCCTGGCCGTGGGAGACGTTCTTCTTCTCCTTGCGGCGCGGCTTGCGCACGGCGGTGCGGGACTTGGGAGGCATCTCTTCTTCTCTCTACGGGTCGAGTGGGTCGCGCTGCGCTCGGGCCGGTGACGGCGGCGCGGCGGACGAGGGCTACTTGCGCCCGGCCTTCTTCTTGCCGGCCACGGTGCGCTTGGGGCCCTTGCGGGTACGCGCGTTGGTCTTGGTGCGCTGACCGCGGACCGGGAGACCGCGGCGGTGACGCAGGCCCTCGTAGCAGCCGATCTCGACCTTGCGGCGGATGTCCGCGGCGACCTCACGGCGGAGGTCACCCTCGAGCTTGTAGGAGGCCTCGAGGTGGTCGCGGAGCGCGACGAGCTCGGTGTCACCGAGGTCCTTCACGCGCAGGTCGCCGGAGATGCCGGTCGCGGCAAGGGTCTCCTTGGCGCGGGTACGGCCGACGCCGTAGATGTAGGTGAGCGCGATCTCGAGCCGCTTCTCGCGGGGGAGGTCGACGCCGATGAGACGTGCCATGTGCTTGGTGGCTCCTGTACTGCTTCGGAGGTCTTCCGCACCACCGTCCCGCGTGCTGCGGGCCCCGGCCTCCGAGCCGGGGGTTCGACGATGACTCCCTCACGGGAGCTTCACCGAGGTGGTGGTGCGCTTGCCGGTCCTGCTGGACCGTCGTGCTGGCGGTGCTGCTGCCGGGCTCTCGTCCGGCCTGCTGGCGCCGAGGCGCCGTCAGGGCATCAGCCCTGGCGCTGCTTGTGGCGCAGGTTCTCGCAGATCACCTGGACGCGACCGTGCCGGCGGATCACCTTGCACTTGTCGCAGATCTTCTTGACGCTGGGCTTGACCTTCATCGCGTGTTCCTCCGCCGCCGTGTGCCCGGTCTCCCGGATGACGGCGTGTTCGAGTGGTTACTTGTAGCGGTAGACGATGCGACCGCGGGACAGGTCGTACGGGCTGAGCTCCACCACCACACGGTCCTCAGGCAGGATCCGGATGTAGTGCTGACGCATCTTGCCCGAGATGTGTGCGAGAACCTTGTGGCCATTGCTGAGCTCCACACGGAACATCGCGTTGGGGAGCGCCTCGACGACACTGCCCTCGATCTCGATGACGCCGTCCTTCTTCGCCATGTCCTCCGCTAACTGTCGGTCTTCTGGAACGCCCACGACGGCCCGGATCGACCGGCGCGCAGGCCGACCGTCCTCGACGATCGTGGAGAGCACGTGCTGGTGCCGTCGGCCGGGAACCGGACAGGCTCCGTGATGACTGACAGGGCGCACACACCCAACGGACAACCTTACGCCATCAGGTGGGAGCCGCGAAACCGTCCCGACGTGACGTGCGGGACACGGCGACCACGGTGTCTCACGAGGCGTGTCTCACAAGGTGCCTGATGACGAGGCGTCACGACCGTGCTGCACCACCGTGCCTCATGACCGTGCCTGCGACCGGTCGCCGAGGAAGCGCCGGGGCGTCAGCCGAGCGGGGCGACCTCGACGCCGCGTGCCGCGAGCTCCGTCGCTCCCCCGTCGGTCGCGGTCAGCACCCAGATGCCGCCGTCGTGGATCGCGACCGTGTGCTCCCAGTGCGCGGCACGCGACCCGTCGAGCGTCACCACGGTCCAGCCGTCCTCGAGCTCGCGGTTCGCCTGGTCCCCACGTACGAGCATCGGCTCGATCGCGACGCACAGACCTGCACGCAGGCGCGGGCCGCGTTCACGCGTGCGGAAGTTGGGCACGTCGGGGGCGAGGTGCATCTGGCTGCCGATCCCGTGCCCCACGTAGTCCTCGACGATGCCCAGCGGGCGCCCGCCGTTGCGATCCGCAGCCGCGGCCACGACGTCCTCGACTGCCTCGCCGACGTCACCGAGCCGCTCACCCGTCGCGAGCGCCGCGATGCCGGCCCACATGGCCTGCCGCGTCGTCTCGACGAGCTGGATGTCGAGCTGGGTGTCGAGCGCCGCGGCGGCGTCGGGACCCGCGTCGACGACGGTGGAGAACGCCGAGTCGCCGTGCCACCCGTCGACGATCGCGCCGCAGTCGACCGAGACCACGTCGCCCGGCTCGAGCACGCGCGTCCCGGGGATGCCGTGGACGATCTCGTCGTTCACCGACACGCACAGGGTCGCGGGGTACCCGTGGTAGCCGAGGAAGGACGGCGTGGCGCCCGCTCCTTCGATGACGCTCGCGGCGACGGCGTCGAGCTCTGCGGTGCTCACCCCTGCCCGCACGCTCGCACGGACTGCGTCCAGCGCACCGGCGACGACCAGACCTGCGCGTCGCATGAGCAGGATCTGCTCAGGCGTCTTGTACTCGATCCGCTCGCGGCCGAACATGTGCGGGCCGCGTCAGGACGCGGGAGCGCCGATCGCTCCGAGCAGACGCTCGGTGACCTCGTCGACCCCGCCGATCCCGTCGACCTGCGACAGCAGGCCACGCTGCGCGTAGAGGTCGGAGATCGGCGCGGTCTCGCTCGCGTAGACGTCGAGCCGGTGACGGATGACGTCAGCCGTGTCGTCCTCGCGGCCCTCGATCTGCGCGCGCTTGAGCAGGCGCTCGGTCACGACCTCGGGGTCCGCGGTGATCTCGACCGCGCGGTCGAGGGCGAGACCCGAGTCCGCGAGGATCGCGTCGAGCTCGGCGACCTGTGCGACGTTGCGGGGGTACCCGTCGAGCAGGAAGCCCTCCGCGGTGTCGTCGGCCGCGAGGCGGTCGCGCACCATCGCGTTGGTGACCTCGTCCGGGACGAGGGCGCCACGCGACGAGTACTCCTGCGCGAGCCGGCCGAGCTCTGTGCCGCCCTTGATGTTGGCGCGGAAGATGTCGCCCGTCGAGATCGCGGGAACGCCGAGCCGCTCTGCGAGCCGCGCGGCCTGCGTGCCCTTGCCCGCTCCGGGCGGGCCGAGCAGGACAAGGCGCGCGCTCATCGCAGGAACCCTTCGTAGTGCCGCTGCTCGAGCTGCGACTGGATCTGCTTGACGGTCTCGAGCCCGACGCCGACGACGATGAGGATCGACGAGCCACCGAACGGGATGCGCGTCGTGATGCCGAGCATCACGAAGGCGACCGTGGGGATCAGCGCGACCACGGCGAGGTAGATCGAGCCAGGAGCCGTGATCCGGGAGATCACGTAGTTGAGGTAGTCCGCCGTGGGACGCCCCGCGCGGATGCCCGGGATGAAGCCGCCGTACTTCTTCATGTTGTCGGCGACCTCGTCCGGGTTGAACGTGATGGCCGTGTAGAAGTAGCAGAAGAAGATGATCAGCACGACGTACAGCGCGAGGTGCAGCGGGGCGCTCTGCGACGCGAGGTGCAGCGAGATCCACTTGACCCAGCCGGCGGTCTGGTCGCCGAACTGCGCGATCAGGCCGGGGATGGCGAGCAGCGACGACGCGAAGATCACCGGGATGACGCCGGCCATGTTGATCTTGATCGGGATGTACGTGCTCGACCCGCCGTACATGCGACGGCCGACCATGCGCTTCGCGTACTGCACCGGGATGCGGCGCTGGCTCTGCTCGACGAACACGACCAGGCCGATGACGAGCACGATGATCGCGAGCACCACGACGAACTTCGTCGGGCCGTTCGAACCACCGACGATCGACCACATCGAGCCCGGGAAGCTCGCGGCGATCGACGTGAAGATGAGCAGCGACATGCCGTTGCCGACACCGCGCTCGGTGATGAGCTCGCCGAGCCACATGATCAGGCCGGTGCCCGCGGTCATCGTGATGACCATGATGAGCAGCGTGACCCAGCTGTCGTTGGGGATCACGTCGTACGAGCAGCCGCTGAACAGCTGCCCGCTGCGCGCGATCGTGATGATCGTCGTCGACTGCAGGATCGCCAGGCCGATCGTCAGGTACCGCGTGTACTGCGTGAGCTTCGCGGTGCCGGACTGGCCCTCCTTGTGGAGCTCCTCGAACCGAGGGATCACCACACGGAGCAGCTGGATGATGATGCTCGCGGTGATGTACGGCATGATCCCGAGCGCGAACACCGACAGCTGCAGGAGCGCCCCGCCGCTGAAGAGGTTCACGAGCCCGAGCAGGCCGTTGTCGGCCGTCGCATCGATGCACTTCTGCACGTTGGGGTACGAGACCCCGGGCGTGGGCAGGAAGGAGCCGATGCGGAACACGACCATGATCCCGATCGTGAAGAGCAGCTTCCGCCGCAGGTCGGGCGTCCGGAACGCCCGCACGAATGCGCCTAGCACCTGTCCTCCTGTACCGCTGCAGCGGCATCGTCTGCGACCGGTCCGTCCCGGCCGCGATCGCCCGCCTCAGTCCGCGGGCACCCGGGGAACCCTAACCGATGCCCACGGGGATACGGAACGAGGCCGGTGGGCGTGGAACACCCACCGGCCTCGTCCGGTCGTTCAGTCCTGCGAGACGCTGCCGCCGGCAGCGACGATCTTCTCCTTGGCCGACGCCGAGAGGGCGTCCACCGCGACGGAGACCTTGACCGTCAGCTCACCGGTGCCGAGCACCTTGACGGGCTGGCCCTTGCGGACCGCACCCTTGGCGACCAGGTCGGCGACCGTCACGTCGCCGCCGTCCGGGTACAGCGCCGAGAGCTTGTCCAGGTTGACGACCTGGTACTCGACGCGGAACGGGTTCTTGAAGCCGCGGAGCTTGGGCAGCCGCATGTGCAGCGGCATCTGCCCGCCCTCGAAGCGGTCCGGGACCTGGTAGCGGGCCTTGGTGCCCTTGGTGCCACGGCCGGCCGTCTTGCCCTTCGACGCCTCACCACGACCCACGCGGGTCTTGGCGGTCTTGGCGCCGGGGGCCGGACGCAGGTGGTGCACCTTGAGGGTGCCACCGTTGCCGGGCTGGGCGGCGGCCTCGGCAGCGGCCTTGGCCGCGTCCGACTTCTCCGCCTTGGGGGCAGCCTTGGCCTTGGCCGGAGCCGCCTTCGCGGCAGCCGCCTTGGCCGGGGCCTTCTTCGCAGCCGGCTTCTCCGCCGCCGCCTCGGCCGAATCGGCCTTCGCGGTCGCGGCCTTCGCCGGAGCCTTCTTCGCGGTCGCCTTGGGGGCAGCAGCCTCCGTGGTCTCCGCCTTCTTCGCAGGAGCCTTCTTGGCGGCGGCCTTGGGGGCCTTGTCCGCCTGCTCCTCGGTGGCCTTCTTGTCGTCAGCCATCGTCACTCGACCTCCTCGACCGCGACGAGGTGCTGCACGGTGCGGACCATGCCGCGGATCTCCGGACGGTCCTCCTTGACGACGACGTCGCCGATCCGCTTCAGGCCCAGCGTGCGCAGGGTGTCGCGCTGGTTCTGCTTGCCGCCGATGCCGGACTTCTTCTGCGTCACCTTGAGACGGGCCATCACGCACCCACCTTCTCGGCAGCCTTGGCACGGCCCTCGGCCTGCGCGCGCAGCAGCGCGGCGGGCACGACGTGCTCGACGGGCAGGCCACGGCGCGCGGCCACGGCCTCCGGCTGCTCCAGGCCACGCAGGGCCGCCACCGTGGCGTGCACGATGTTGATGGAGTTCGACGAGCCGAGCGACTTGCTCAGGACGTCGTGGATGCCGGCGCACTCGAGCACCGCACGCACCGGACCACCGGCGATCACACCGGTACCCGGCGACGCGGGACGCAGGAAGACGACACCCGCGGCGGCCTCACCCTGGACGGGGTGCGGGATGGTGCCCTGGATGCGGGGGACGCGGAAGAAGTTCTTCTTCGCCTCCTCGACACCCTTGGCGATCGCCGCGGGCACCTCCTTGGCCTTGCCGTAGCCGACACCCACGGTGCCGTCGCCGTCGCCCACCACGACCAGCGCGGTGAAGCTGAACCGACGACCACCCTTGACGACCTTGGCCACGCGGTTGATCGTCACGACGCGCTCGAGGAACGCGCTCTTCTCGGGGGCGTCTCCACGACGCCCGCCGCCGTCACGACGGCCGCCGTCGCGGCGGTCGCCGCCGGTGCCCTGAGCACCGGTGTTGCTGCGCACAGGAGCAGCCATCAGTGAGTCCTCTTCTTCCGGTTCGTCGTCGTCACAGCGCCAGACCACCCTCGCGGGCACCGTCGGCCACCGCGGCCACACGGCCGTGGTACTTGTTGCCGCCGCGGTCGAACACGACCGCGTCGACGCCGGCAGCCTTGGCGCGCTCGGCGACGAGCTCGCCGACCTTCTTCGCCTTGGCGGTCTTGTCGCCGTCGCCGGCGCGCAGGCCGGCCTCGAGCGTGGAGGCCGACGCCACGGTCTGGCCGATCGTGTCGTCCACGACCTGGGCGGTGATGTGACGCGCCGAGCGGGTCACGACGAGGCGCGGGCGAGCGGGGCTGCCCACGACCTTCTTGCGCAGACGCAGGTGGCGACGCTGACGCGCCTTCGCCTTGCCCTTGCCGATGATCTTGATCGCCATGGCTTACTTCCCAGCCTTTCCGACCTTGCGGCGCACGTTCTCGCCCGCGTAGCGCACACCCTTGCCCTTGTACGGCTCGGGCTTGCGGATCTTGCGGATGTTCGCGGCGACCTCGCCCACCTGCTGCTTGTCGATGCCCTGCACCGAGAAGCGCGTCGGGGCCTCGACGACGAACGTGATGCCCTCGGGCGGCGTGACGACGACCGGGTGGCTGAAGCCGAGCGCGAACTCGAGGTCCGAGCCCTTGGCCGTGACGCGGTAACCCGTGCCGACGATCTCGAGCTTCTTGACGTAGCCCTCGGTGACGCCCGTGACCAGGTTGGCCAGGAGCGTGCGGGTCAGGCCGTGCAGCGAGCGCGACGAGCGCTCGTCGTCGGGACGCTGCACCACGAGGGTGCCGTCCTGCTGCTCGACCGTGATGGGGGCGGCCACCGTGTGCGTGAGGGTGCCCTTCGGGCCCTTCACGGTGACGACCGCGCCGTTGATGTTGACGTCCACGCCGGCCGGGACCTGGACGGGGATTCTGCCGATACGAGACATGGCTGTTCTCCTTCCGGGTCTCTGTTACCAGACGTAGGCGAGGACTTCCCCACCCACGCCCTTCGTGGCGGCCTGCTTGTCGGTCAGGAGGCCGGAGGACGTGGACAGGATCGCCACGCCCAGGCCGCCGAGCACCTTCGGCAGGTTGGTCGACTTGGCGTACACGCGCAGGCCCGGCTTGGACACGCGCTTCACGCCGGCGAGCGCACGCTCGCGGTTGGGGCCGTACTTGAGCTCGACGACGAGGTTCTGGCCAACGGTGGCGTCCTCGACCTTCCAGCCCTGGATGTAACCCTCGGCCTGCAGGATCTCCGCGATGTGCGACTTGAGCTTCGAGAACGGGATCGACACCGTGTCGTGGTGCGCCGAGTTCGCGTTGCGCAGACGCGTCAGGAAGTCTGCGATCGGGTCGGTCATGGTCATGGGGGCTTCTGCCCTTCCTCGCCGGGGTATCCCGCTCTGCTCGCGCAGTCGCTCGAGCAGAGCGGGACCTACCGACGTTCGTTCCTACTGAGTGTTACCAGCTGCTCTTGGTGACGCCGGGGAGCTCGCCGCGGTGGGCCATCTCCCGCACGCAGATCCGGCACAGGCCGAACTTGCGGTACACCGAGTGCGGACGGCCGCAGCGCTGGCAGCGCGTGTAGCCACGCACCGCGAACTTCGGCTTAGCGGCAGCCTTGTTCTTGAGGGCGGTCTTCGCCATGGTCAGTTCTCCTTGAACGGGAAGCCGAGGAGCTTGAGGAAAGCGCGACCCTCGTCGTCGGTGCCGGCCGTGGTCACGACAGTGATGTCCATGCCACGCACGCGGTCGATCTTGTCCTGGTCGATCTCGTGGAACATCGACTGCTCCGTGAGGCCGAACGTGTAGTTGCCGTGGCCGTCGAACTGCTTGGGCGACAGGCCGCGGAAGTCGCGGATGCGCGGGAGCGCGGTCGACAGCAGACGGTCCAGGAACTCCCAGGCGCGGTCGCCACGCAGCGTGACGTGCGCGCCGATCGGCATGCCCTCACGCAGCTTGAACTGGGCGATCGACTTGCGGGCCTTGGTGACCTGCGGCTTCTGGCCCGTGATCTGGGTGAGGTCGCGGATCGCGCCCTCGATCAGCTTCGAGTCCTTGGCGGCGTCACCGACACCCATGTTCACGACGACCTTGACGAGACGCGCGACCTGGTTGATGTTCTCGTGACCGAAGTCCTTGAACAGCGCCGGCTTGATCTCGTCGTTGTACTTGGTCTTGAGGCGCGGCTGAGCCGGGGCCTCGAGAGTCGTCTCGCTCATCAGACGTCCTTCCCCGAGCGCTTGGCCACGCGGACGCGGACCGTACGGAGACGGCCGTCGCGCTCGATCTGCTCGGTGCGGTAGCCGACGCGCGTGCCCTTCTTGGTCTCCGGGTCCACCAGCATGACGTTGCTGATGTGGATCGGGGCCTCGACGGTCTCGATGCCACCGGTGCGCGAGCCGCGCTGCGTCTGGCCGGCCTTGACGTGCTTCTGCACGCGCTGGACGCCCTCGACGACGACGCGCTGCGTCTCGGTCAGGACCTCGAGGACGCGGCCCTGCTGGCCCTTGTCACGACCCGAGATGACGACCACCAGGTCGCCCTTCTTGATCTTCGCCATGGTCAGAGCACCTCCGGAGCCAGCGAGATGATCTTCATGAACTTCTTGTCGCGCAGCTCGCGGCCCACGGGGCCGAAGATGCGGGTGCCGCGGGGCTCCCCGTCGTTCTTGAGGATCACGGCCGCGTTCTCGTCGAACTTGATGTACGAGCCGTCCGGGCGGCGGCGCTCCTTGCGGGTGCGCACGACGACCGCCTTGACGACGTCGCCCTTCTTCACGTTGCCGCCGGGGATCGCGTCCTTGACGGTGGCGACGATGATGTCGCCGATGCCGGCGTAGCGGCGGCCCGAGCCACCGAGAACACGGATGCAGAGAATCTCCTTGGCACCCGTGTTGTCGGCGACGCGCAGCCGCGTCTCCTGCT
Source organism: Cellulomonas sp. HZM (assembly GCF_000708885.1). Classification (GTDB taxonomy): domain Bacteria; phylum Actinomycetota; class Actinomycetes; order Actinomycetales; family Cellulomonadaceae; genus Cellulomonas. Next base: position 45,286 of record NZ_JEOE01000021.1, read on the forward strand.
GGATCATCTACCTACTCCTGTCGTCTGGCGGGTTCTCGTGCCGGGTTGCCCGTACGAGCCTGGCCGAACGGATAGTTGCCGTGATGCACACGTCGCGGCGGGGGTCCTCCGAGGAGCTCCCCCGCCGCCCGTGGGCAACTTGGGGTGGTGCTGGTGCTACTTGGCCTTCTCGAGGATCTCCACCAGGCGCCAGCGCTTGGTCGCGCTGAGCGGGCGGGTCTCCATGATCAGGACGAGGTCGCCGATGCCCGCCGAGCCCTGCTCGTCGTGCGCCTTGACCTTGCTGGTGCGCCGGATGACCTTGCCGTAGAGCGGGTGCTTGACCCGGTCCTCGACCTCGACCACGACGGTCTTGTCCATCTTGTCGCTCACGACGTAGCCGCGGCGCGTCTTGCGGTACGCGCGGTGCTCGGCCGTGGCGGTGGTGTGCTTCTCGCTCATCTCTGCCTCACTCGCTCGCGGTCGGAGCGGTACGGATGCCGAGCTCACGCTCGCGCAGGATCGTGTAGATCCGGGCGATGTCGCGGCGCACGGCCTTCAGGCGCCCGTGGCTCTCGAGCTGACCGGTGGCGGACTGGAAGCGGAGGTTGAACAGCTCCTCCTTGGACTTCTTCAGCTCGGCGACCAGCTTGTCGTCGTCGAACGCGTCCAGCTCGCTGGGAGCCAGGTCCTTGGTTCCGATAGCCATCAGTTACCACCCTCGCGAACCACGAAACGGGTCTTCATCGGGAGCTTGTGCTGCGCGCGGCGCATGGCCTCGCGAGCAAGCTCCTCCGGGACGCCGGCGAGCTCGAACATCACTCGACCCGGCTTGACGTTGGCGATCCACCACTCGGGCGAGCCCTTGCCGGAACCCATGCGGGTCTCGGCGGGCTTCTTGGTGAGGGGACGGTCCGGGTAGATGTTGATCCAGACCTTCCCTCCACGCTTGATGTGGCGGGTCATGGCGATACGAGCAGCCTCGATCTGCCGGTTCGTGACGTAGGCCGGCTCGAGAGCCTGGATGCCGTACTCACCGAACGAGATCTTGGTGCCACCCGTGGCGGCGCCGGAGCGCCCGGGGTGGTGCTGCTTGCGGTGCTTCAGCCTGCGCGGGATCAGCACGGCTCAGGCCTCCGTTCCGGTCTCGGGGGTCGCCTCGGGGTTGACCTCGACGGCCTCGGGAGCCTGCTGCTCGCGCTCACGACGCGCGCCGCCCTGACGGGGGCCACGGTCGCCGCGGTCACCGCGGTCGCCACGCGGGCCGCGCTGCTGGCGCGGGGCCTGCGTCGCCTGCTCGCGGGCGAACTCCTTCTCGGTCATGTCGCCCTTGTAGACCCACACCTTGACGCCGATGCGCCCGAAGGTGGTGCGAGCCTCGAAGAACCCGTAGTCGATGTTCGCGCGGAGCGTGTGCAGGGGCACACGACCCTCGCGGTAGAACTCCGTGCGGCTCATCTCCGCGCCACCGAGGCGGCCGGAGACCTGCACGCGGATGCCCTTGGCACCGGCGCGCTGGGCCGACTGGATGCCCTTGCGCATGGCGCGACGGAACGACACGCGGCTCGCGAGCTGCTCGGCGATGCCCTGGGCGACCAGCTGGGCCTCGATCTCAGCGTTCTTGACCTCGAGGATGTTCAGCTGGACCTGCTTGCCCGTGAGCTTCTCCAGCTCGCCACGGATGCGGTCCGCCTCGGCGCCACGGCGACCGATGACGATGCCCGGACGCGCGGTGTGGATGTCGACGCGGACGCGGTCACGCGTGCGCTCGATCTCCACCTTCGCGATGCCGGCGCGCTCGAGACCCGTGCTCATGAGCTTGCGGATCTGCACGTCCTCGCGGACGTAGTCGCGGTAGCGCTGACCCGGCTTCGTCGAGTCCGCGAACCAGCGCGAACGGTGGTCCGTCGTGATGCCCAGGCGGTACCCGAGCGGGTTGACCTTCTGTCCCACTATCGGGCCCGTCCCTTCTGCTCACGCTCAGCGACGACCACGGTGATGTGGCTCGTGCGCTTGAGGATCTGGCTGGCACGGCCCTGCGCCCGCGGACGGAACCGCTTGAGCGTCGGGCCCTCGTCGACGAAGACCTCCGAGATGTAGAGGTTCGCCTCGTCCAGACGCTGGCTGTTGCGCTTGGCCCCCTCGACCGCGTTCGCGATCGCCGACTGCACCGTCTTGAGGACGGGCTCCGCGGCCGACTGCGGCGCGAACTTCAGCACCGCGACGGCCTCGCCGGCCTGCTTGCCACGGATGAGGTCGACGACGCGCCGGGCCTTCTGGGGCGTGACGCGGACGAACCGCGCCTTCGCCTTGGCTTCCATTGCTGTCCTGCCTTCTTGTCTCTGCCGTCAGGGCGTCACCAGCTGACCGGGGGTCAGCGGCGACGGCCCTTCCGGTCGTCCTTCTCGTGGCCGCGGAACGTCCGCGTGGGGGCGAACTCGCCGAGCTTGTGGCCGACCATCGCCTCGGTGACGAACACCGGGGTGTGCTTGCGGCCGTCGTGCACGGCGAACGTGTGGCCCAGGAAGTCGGGCGTGATCACCGAACGGCGGGACCACGTCTTGATGACGTTCTTGGTACCGGCCTCGTTCTGGACGTCGACCTTCTTCTGCAGGTGGCCGTCGACGAACGGGCCCTTCTTGAGGCTGCGAGGCATTCTCTCGGGCTCCTATCAGCGCTTCTTGCCGGTGCGCCGACGGCGCACGATGAGCTTGTCGCTCGGCTTGTTCGGACGACGGGTACGACCCTCGGGCTGACCCCACGGGCTGACCGGGTGGCGACCACCGGAGGTCTTGCCCTCACCACCACCGTGCGGGTGGTCGATCGGGTTCATCGCGACACCGCGGACGGTCGGGCGCTTGCCCTTCCAGCGCATGCGGCCGGCCTTGCCCCAGTTGATGTTCGACTGCTCGGCGTTGCCGACCTCGCCGATCGTCGCGCGGCAGCGCAGGTCGACGTTGCGGATCTCGCCGGACGGCATGCGCAGCTGCGCGTACGGGCCGTCCTTCGCGACGAGCTGCACGGAGGCACCGGCCGAACGGGCGATCTTCGCGCCGCCACCGGGCTTGAGCTCGATGGCGTGGATGACCGTACCGGTCGGGATGTTGCGCAGCGGCAGGTTGTTGCCGGGCTTGATGTCGGCGGCCGGACCGTTCTCGATCACGTCGCCCTGCGACAGCTTGTTCGGCGCGATGATGTAGCGCTTCTCGCCGTCCGCGTAGTGCAGGAGCGCGATGCGGGCCGTGCGGTTCGGGTCGTACTCGATGTGAGCGACCTTGGCCGGCACGCCGTCCTTGTCGTGACGACGGAAGTCGATGACGCGGTACGCACGCTTGTGACCGCCACCCTGGTGGCGCGTGGTCACACGACCGGTGGAGTTGCGGCCACCCGTCTTGTGCAGCGGACGGACCAGCGACTTCTCCGGCGTGGAGCGCGTGATCTCGACGAAGTCGGCGACCGACGAGCCACGGCGGCCCGGGGTCGTCGGCTTGTACTTACGGATTCCCATGAGTTCTCAGTCCTTCGATCAGCCGACCGGACCGCCGAAGATGTCGATCGTGCCCTCGCGGAGGGTGACGATCGCACGCTTCGTGTCCTTGCGGCGGCCGGTGCCGAAACGGGTCCGACGGGCCTTGCCCTGACGGTTCGCGGTGTTGACCGAGTCGACCTTGACGCCGAAGACCTGCTCGACGGCGATCTTGATCTCGGTCTTGTTGGCGCGCGGGTCGACGAGGAAGGTGTACTTCCCCTCGTCCAGCAGGCCGTAGCTCTTCTCCGAGACGACCGGCGCGAGCAGGATGTCGCGCGGGTCCTTACCGACGGCGGTCACTTGGTCTCCTCCTGCGCCTCGGCCTCGGTGGAGGTCGCCGTGGCCTTGGCACCCTTGGCGGGGCCGGCGAGGAACGCGTCGAGCGCGCCCTGCGTGAAGACCACGTCGTCCGAGATGAGGACGTCGTAGGTGTTGAGCTGGTCGGCGACGAGCAGGTGGACCCGCTCGACGTTGCGCAGCGACTTCCACGTGATCTCGTCGGAGCGCTCGACGACGACGAGCACGTTCTTGCGACCCGAGAGGTTCTCGAGCACCGCGAGAGCGGACTTCGTCGAGGGCGCGGTACCGGGCGCGAAGCCCGAGACGACGTGCACGCGGCCGGCGCGGGCGCGGTCCGAGAGAGCACCGCGGAGCGCCGCGGCCTTCATCTTCTTCGGGGTGCGCTGGCTGTAGTCGCGCGGCGTCGGGCCATGCACGACGCCACCGCCGGCGAACTGCGGCGCACGGGTCGAACCCTGGCGGGCGCGACCGGTGCCCTTCTGCTTGTACGGCTTCTTGCCGCCACCGCGGACCTCGCCGCGCGACTTGGTGTCGTGCGTGCCCTGGCGCGCCGCAGCAAGCTGCGCGACGACGACCTGGTGGATCAGCGGGACGTTCGTCTGCACGTCGAAGACGTCGGCGGGCAGCTCGGCCTGGCCGGCCTTCGCACCCTTCGCGTCGAGGACGTCGACGGTCAGCGTGTCACTCATCGCGTTCACGCACCCTTCGCAGCGGAACGCACGACGACGACGCCACCCTTGGGGCCGGGGACGGCACCCTTGACGAGCAGGAGGCCCCGCTCGGCGTCGACCGCGTGCACGGTCAGGTTCTGGGTGGTCTGACGGGCGTGGCCCATCCGACCGGCCATCCGCAGTCCCTTGAAGACTCGCGACGGCGTCGACGCGCCACCGATCGAGCCGGGCTTGCGGTGGTTGCGGTGCGAACCGTGGGAGGCGCTGACGCCCTTGAAGCCGTGACGCTTCATGACACCTGCGGTGCCCTTGCCCTTGGTCGTACCGATCACGTCGACCACCTGGCCGGCCTCGAAGACCGTGGCGGACAGCTCCTGGCCGAGCGAGAACTCGGAGGAGTCGGACGTGCGGATCTCGGCCACGTGCCGGCGCGGCGTGACGCCGGCCTTCTCGAAGTGGCCCTTGAGCGGCTTGGTGACCTTGCGCGGGTCCACCTGGCCGTAGGCCAGCTGGACGGCGGCGTAGCCGTCGGTCTCAGCGGAGCGCACCTGGGTGACGACGTTCGTGCCGACCTCGACGACCGTCACCGGGACGAGGCGACCGGCCTCGTCCCAGAGCTGGGTCATGCCGAGCTTGCGGCCGAGCAGCGCCGTCACGGGGCGCTCGTTCTGCTGGGTAACCATGAAGATCAGTTCCTTCCCAGCGTCAGAGCTTGATCTCGATGTTCACGTCCGCGGGCAGGTCGAGACGCATGAGCGAGTCGACGGCCTTCGGCGTGGGATCGATGATGTCGATGAGCCGCTTGTGCGTGCGCATCTCGAAGTGCTCGCGGCTGTCCTTGTACTTGTGGGGCGACCGGATGACGCAGAAGACGTTCTTCTCCGTCGGCAGCGGCACCGGACCCACGACCGACGCACCAGCGCGGGTCACCGTGTCGACGATCTTGCGCGCCGAGCTGTCGATGACCTCGTGGTCGTAGGACTTGAGCCTGATGCGGATCTTCTGTCCCGCCATGGCGTCGTCTCAATCTCTCTCTTCGAACCGGTCCGTCCGACCCCCGCACTCGGGCGTGTCGCGAAGCGCGTCACACCGTTGCACTGCATACCTTTGCCGGTACGAGGTCGGTGGTTGTCGTCGAGCGCTCACCGCCGGGTCGACCCCGGGGTCCGAGCACTCGCCACGTCTGTCAGCCCAGCGGGGGGCGCGCGCGAACGCACACCCGTAGCGGGCAACCTGAACAGTGTGCCAGACGCGCGGAGCAAAGACCAATCCCCGTGGACGATCCCGACGCTGGTCACGACGGTGATCTCCCCCACAGCACCCGCAGGACCAGGACCTACGTCCCGCCCCCGCACGCGCCGCCCCGCCCGGCACCCTCTCGTGACCTCTCACGACGACCCGCGGTGCGCCACCGCTGCTCTCGCGCGCCACCGCTGCGAGCGCGCGTATCCCGCGGCGAGCGCGGGTGTCGCGCGACGGGCGCTCGCGTCGGCACGCGCGCGCTCGCGTCGGCACACGCGCGCTCGGCATCACAGGACGGCCGCCTCACGCAGGAGCGCCGCGAAGCGCTCCGGTGAAAGCGCGGTCGACCAGGTCCATCGCAGCACCCGCAGGCCTGTCGCCCGCAGCCGATCCTCCCGCACCTTCTCCGCCCACACCCGTTCCTCGAGCGCGTGCCCCGACGCGACGCCGTCCGCCCGGTACTTCAACCGCCCGTCGAACTCCCCGACGAGCCGCAGCTCTGGCCAGAAGAAGTCGCAGCGCCCGACGAGACCCGCGGCATCACGCACCTCGTGCTGCAACTCCGGCCGGGGCGCCGCGAGCTCTATCATCCGTCCCCTGCTCAGCGACTCCCCCACGGACTCAGCGCGTCCGTCGGCCATCGCCACGACCCGCGCGGCTGCCCTGCTCCCGCGGCGTGCGACCACTCGCGCGGCCGCGCGCTCCAGGTCCACGGCCGTCACGAGGCCGTGAGCGAGCGCGTGATCCGCCATCGCGAGGGCCGTGACGAACGGTGCCGACCTGGCGACATCGACGACGGTCGTCGCCACGTCCGTCACGGGCACGCCGTCGCGGACCACGATCGACGGCGTCAGGTCGGTGCAGTGCCGGACGACGCCTGGCCACGACCGGCCGCCTGTGCGAGGGCCGACGACGACGTGGACCTCACTCGGCCACGACCCGATGAGCGGGGGCCGCCAGACGGCTGCGGCCGAGAGATGCGAGAACGGCCGGCCGCCCAACCGCTCGTCCGACGCGAGCACGGTCAGGCGGTACCGGTCCGCCGCCGGCAGCGCTTCCCATGCGCCCGCGTCGACATAGGCATCCCGACGGACGCGCACCGCTCTCCCCTGACGCGCGGCTTCGCGCAGGATCCTCGGGTCGATCCCGGCGTCCCGTGCGTTCCGCGCGCGCATCACGCCCCGACGTACCAGAGTCGCCATCGCGTCGTCGTCCATCCGCGCACCCTGCCAGCGCGGGCCCCGGCACCCTCGCCGCCATCCACGGGCCGCCGGCACCAGCACGCGCCCCCCGCACACGCGCCGCCCCACGGGACACCGCTGCCCCCGCCTCGAGCCAGAGCCTGGCCCTACCGGGCCGGCGGGCGCCCAGCCGATGCCCGAGCGCGCGTGTCCCGACGCGGGCGCGTACCGCACACCGCGCGCGCTCGCGCCGCAGCACGCGCGCTCGACGAGTGCAGTACGGCAAGCACCCAAGCCGCCGGCGACGGCGGGACGCGAGCGGCGAGCGTGCCAGGTATCTGTACGGCCGGTGACCGCGCGGCGCGAGCAGCGAGCGCGCGTCTCCCGACGTGTGCGCGTGCCGCACTCCACGCGCGCTCGCGCTGCCACACGCGCGCTCGGTGAGGGGCGGCGCCAGAGGCGCGGGTGGCGCACGGGCGGGGGGG
>NZ_JEOE01000022.1 GCF_000708885.1 Cellulomonas sp. HZM
ACGTGCACGAGCGGCAGGCCGTGCTCACGGGCCCGGGCACGGCCGAGGGGCCCCAGGCGCGGGTCGCGCCCGGGGCCCGCCCGCCCCCCGGGGCCCGCCCCCCCCCGGCCCCCCCCCGCCCCCCCGCCGCCCCCCCCCCCCCCCCCCCCGGGGCGCCGCCCCCGCCCCCCCCCCTCTTGCTTGGAGACCCCCGTGTCCGCCTCCGTCGCGGCCGCACCCGCCGGTCGCGGCGGGGCGGCGGGGGCTGCCCGCGTCGTAGGGCACGGGGGCACCGCGTCCGGCGCACGCGACCTCGGGACGGACGCGCGCGGCGGATGGACGGCGTCTGCCGCCGCCGCGCACGCCGGCGCGCCCGAGCCGCAGGTCTCGTCGCCCGTCGCGCCGGGTGCGCACGCTCCGCGTGACGCCGTGTCGGCGCCCGCCTCCGTGCCGACCGGGCGGTCCTCGATCGGGACCGGGCCTGCGGCGTCCGGGCTCGCAGGGTCGGGGCTCGCAGGGTCGGGGCTCGTCGGGTCAGGGCTCGTCGGGCAGGGGCTCGTCGGGCGTGGTGCCGAGCCGACGACCGCCGCCGACCAGCCCGCCGCGCTGCCCACGAGCAGCGGGCGTGGGCTCGCGGGGGCCGTGCGGCGCGCCCTCGGGCGGTCGCTCCCCGCGGCGCACGCGAGCACGGGTGACCCGACCGCACGCGTGCGACGGCTCGTCGCGCCGTCCGCACCCGCCGTCGCGGCGCTCCGGACCCCCGAGGGGTCGACGACCGCGCCGCTCGCGACGAGCACCGCGACACGGTCCTCGTCCGCCGCGCGGGCGGGGACCGCCACGTCGTCGCCGGCCGTGCCGCACGCGGTCGCGACGACCCCGGGGCCGGGCGCGCCCGCCCAGTCGTCGGCCGCTGCCTCACCTGCGTCGTCGCCGCCCGCGTCGTCGCCACCTGCCCCGTCGTCGTCGATCGCGTCGTCGGTCGCGTCGTCGGGGCTCTCGTCACCGGGTGCCACCACGCCCGCGGGAGCGCCGACGACGGCGACGGACGGGGCCACGACGAACGCGGCTGCGGACGGGGCGACGACGAGCCCCGCGCGGCTCGTGCCGGACGCCGCCGACCGCACCACCGCCGCGAGCGGCCCACCCGCCGCGGTACGCGCCGCATCCCCGGCCGCGAGCCCGAACGCGACCGCACCCGCCGGTGCTCCGGCCTCGCGGCTCACGCGCGACGGCACACCTGCCGCACCGCCGCTGCGCCGGCTCACGCTCTCGTCGTCGCGCGCGGACGCCCTGCCGGGTGCGGGCCACCGTCGCGCGGGCGACCGCCCCGCGTGGTCGGACGACGCCCGCCGCGCGATGGGCATCGAGCACGCGACGGTGCGGCGTGCGACGGCGCGGCGGCTGACCTCGCCCACGGCTCCCGCCACGTCCACGACGATCCGCGCGGCTGCACACGCCGGCACCCCGGCGCCCTCCGCGGCGATGGTCGCGCACCTCGGTGCGTCGCCGCAGGCCGCCGGGGACCGGCCGCTCACGGCGACGGCCTCCGGGCCCACCGGCGGCGCCCGCCGCACCCCTCAGCTCCCGACGCAGGGCCCCGTGACGGTGCCCGGAATCGCTGCCGCACCCGCTCCGTCGGCACCCTCGCTGACCGCCACCGCTCGCTGGGAGCGCCCGGCGCCGGCCGCGCACGGCGCCCCCGGGTCGGCGCTCGCGCTCATGTCGTCGGTGCCGATCCGCCCCGCGTCCGGCGCGTCGGCCGCTCCCTCGCCCGCGAACCTCGGCGCCCGTGCGGTCGCCGGCCAGCGCGAGCGCGCCGGCGCGCAGGGCGGCGGCCACGGCTCGACGCGCGCCGGGGGCTCGGGCGCGGCGCACGGGACGACGGTCCGCCGGTGGCTCGCGGGAACGGTGCCGGGCGCGCCCGAGCGCGGGCGACCGCGCCCCGGCGCGGTCTCGCCGCACCCGGCACCGCGGGATGCCTCGCCGGGCAGCCCGGCGGGGGCACCCGGCACAGCAGGGGCGTCCGGATGGTCGTCAGCCGCTCCCGGTGTCCCGGCCACACCGGTCAGCGCGGCCGGCGCGGCGCAGGCGCCCGCGATGCCGTCGTCGTGGCGCGTCGTCCCGCCACGCACCGCGGGGCTGCGTCCGGCGTCCGCGCCGACGATCGGCGCGGCTCGCTCCGCCGTCACGGCCGGCACGTCCCCCGGCCCCGCCGCGACGCCACCGGTACCCGCGTCCGCGGGTGCCATGACGCCCGCCGCCGCGATGGCAGCGGCTGCCGCCGCAGCGAGCGGCCCCTCGTCGTCCCAGCCCGCACGCCCGGGAGGCCCCATGTCCTTCGTCACTCCCGCGCTCGCGGCGCCCGTGCACGCCGACGAGGCGCAGCCCGGGGCAGCCGCGCAGGCGGCGATCGTCGCCGCGGTCGAGGAGCGCATGCTCGCGTGGTTCGGCAGGTGGCAGGACGAGGAGCTCGACGAGCGCGTGCTGCTGCTCGTCGAGCGCCGCCTGCAGGAGGAGACCGAGCGGCGCTCGTGGCGCCGCGGCACGGAGGTGTTCTGATGACCGGCGTCGAGAAGGCGTTCCTCGAGATCGAGGGCGGCCAGCGGGTGCCCTGCCTGTTCAACCCGTCCGAGCTGCAGCTCACGCGCTCGAACTCGTGGGCGGGCGTGCCGATGCCAGGCCGCGGCGTCCCGCGCCTGCGGTACACGGGCGCGGTGTCGGGCGTGCTCAAGGTGGACCTGTTCTTCGACACGACGAGCGACGGCACGGACGTCACGGCGCACACGGGCAAGATCGTCGCGCTCATGGACGTGGACCCGAAGCTGCCGGGTTCCGACGAGGCGAGCCACAACCTGCGCCCCCCGTACGTGACGTTCCACTGGGGCGACCTGCACTCGTTCAAGGCCGTCGTCACCGACCTCGACCTGACGTTCACGTACTTCTCCGGCACCGGCACGCCGCTGCGTGCGACCGCCGCGCTGACGCTGCGCCAGTACGAGGAGTCGCAGGCGTTCGGACGGCAGAACCCCACGTCGGGCACGCCTCGTCCGCACCGTGTGCACCGCGTGCAGTCGGGCGAGACGCTCGACCGGATCGCCGCGACGTACTACGGCGACGCGACCCGCTGGCGCACGCTCGCCGCCGCGAACGGCATCTCCGACCCGCTCTCGATCCGCCCGGGCTCCCTCATCAGCGTGCCGAGGTCCGACCAGTGACGGTGCGCAACGAGCTCACGATGACCTGGCCGCGGATCACCGTGGCCGGCCAGGAGCTGCAGGAGAAGTGGCTCGACCGCCTCGTCGAGCTGCGCGTGCACCACGGTCTGCGCAGCATCGGGCGCGCGACGCTCACGTTCACCGACCCCGGGTACGAGCTCGCGCAGGACTCGGCGCTCGCGGTCGGGGCTCGCGTGTCGGTCGCGTCCGCGGTCCGCTCGTCGGACGTGCTGCACGCAGGCACGGTGACGTCGGTCGAGACCGAGCTCGCGCCGCGCGACGGCGTGCGGCTCGTCGTGACCGTCGACGACAAGGCGCTCGAGATGACGCGCTCGTCGGGCGCCGCGACGTACCACGAGACCACGCTGAGCGCGCTCGTCACGACGCTCGCCCAGGAGTGCGGCCTGCGTGCGACCGTGAGCGGTCTGCCCGCGACGACCGTGCCGTTCCTGCTCCGCAACGACACGCCGCTGGGGCTGGTCGACGAGATCGCGACGCGCTACGGCTGCGACTGGGTGGTCGAGGGCGACGCGCTGCTGGTGTGGGCGGCCGCGACCGCGAACGCGCCGGACGCCGGCACGGTCACGCTCACCACGCAGCGGGACCTGCTCGCGCTGTCCGTGCGCCAGGTGAGCGACGCGCCCACCGAGGTCCACGTGCGTGGCTGGGACCCCGCGGCGCAGGAGGCGGTCTCCGCCACCGCGACGTCGCCCGACGCGCGCTCGGGCCGCGCCCCGGCGACGCCGAGCGGCAAGAAGTTCGTGCGCACCGAGGCGCACGTCGGCGCGTCGACGCAGGAGGAGGCGAAGCTGCTCGCGCAGGGCCTCGCGGCGCGCACCGGGCGGATGGTCGCGCGCGGCCGCGCGCTGTTCACGCCCGCGCTGACCGTGGGCGGCACCGTCACGATCGCCGACGCCGGGCCGACGAGCGGCGCGTACTACGTGCGCGAGGTGACGCACGTGGTCGACGCGAGCGGCTCGCGCACGTCGTTCGTCGCGGGCGACCGCGACCCCGTGCGCCTGGCCGACCCCTGGACGCAGGACCCCGCCCCCAGCTTCCGGCGCTCCGGGCTCGCGGTGGGCGTCGTCGACAACCTCCAGGACCCCGGCGCGCTCGGGCGCGTGAGCGTGTCGCTCAGCACCGCGTCCGACGAGGCGAAGTCCGCGTGGGCGCGGGTCCTGCAGCCCGGCGCCGGCAACGGGCGCGGGCACGTCTTCCTGCCCGACGTGGGCGACGAGGTGCTCGTCGGGTTCGAGAACGACGACGTGTCCCGCCCGGTGGTGCTCGGCGGGCTGTACGGGCAGCGGTCCAAGCCGAGCCGGGCGGTGGTCGACGGCAACGGCAAGCTCGTCGCGCACGTCATCTCGACGCGCAGCGGGCACGTCGTCGAGCTCAGCGAGGGCGAGGCGGAGGGCGAGCAGCACATCCTGCTCAAGCTCGCGAGCGGCGCACAGCTGCGCGTCGGCAAGGACGAGGTGTCCCTGTCCGCACCGGACGGCGTCCCGCTCAGGCTCAGCAGCGGGGGTGCGTCGATCACGTTCGACGGGAACGGCAAGATCACCCTCGACGCGAGCGAGCTCGCCGTCTCGACCAAGCAGGCCACGACGATCTCGGCGCAGGGCGACGTCTCGATCACCGCGGTCAAGGGGTTCCAGGCGAAGGGCACGACCGCCACGCTGAAGGCCGATGCGAAGGGCAGCGTCGAGGCGTCCGGCATCCTCGAGGTCAAGGGAGCGATGGTGAAGATCAACTGATGTCCGAGACTGCGCTCCCCTCCTCCCCCGACTTCGTCGGCCGCGGTTTCGCGTGGCCGCTCGGCGTCGACCACACCGGATCCCTCGCGCTCACCGCGCCCGGCGGCGACCTCGAGGACTCGATCCGCGTGGTCCTGCTGACCGCCCCCGGCGAACGGCTCATGCGCCCCCAGTTCGGGTGCCGCATCTGGGACCTGCTGTTCGAGCCGGTCAACGCCAACCTCATCGGCCTCGTCTCCCAGGCGGTGCGCGACGCGCTCGCGCAGTGGGAGCCGCGCATCGTGGTCGAGGACGTCCAGCCGGTCCAGGACGACGACGACGCGGGCCTGGTCCGCATCGCCATCACCTACCGTGTGCGCGCGACCAACGACCGCCGCAACCTCGTGTACCCGTTCTACGTCATCCCCCGTGAGGACGCCTGATGCCGCTCGACCCGCCGCACCTCGACGACCGCTCCTTCCAGGACATCGTCGACGAGACCAAGCGGCTCATCCCCCGCTTCACGCCGGAGTGGACCAACCACAACGTCTCCGACCCCGGCGTCGCGCTCGTCGAGCTGTTCGCGTGGATGTCGGAGATGGTGCTGTTCCGCGTGAACCAGGTGCCGGACCGGATGTTCGTGCACTTCCTCAACCTCGTCGGGATCGAGCCGTTCCCCCCGAGCGTCGCGCACGCGGACCTGACGTTCTGGCTCTCGGCCCCGGCCGAGCGGCCCGTGCGCGTGCCCGCGGGCACGCAGGTGGCGACCGTCGGCGAGGAGCCCGTGGTGTTCTCCACGTCGGCCGAGGCCGTGGTGTCGCCGCCCGACCTGGTCGCGGCGCTGGCCGGCACCGCGCAGGGCCAGCTGCACGACGTGTGGGAGGACCTCACCGTCCCCGGCGCCTCCGCGCTGTGCTTCCCGTCGGACCCGGTCACTCCCGGGGACGCGCTGCACCTCGGGACACGCGCGTCGCTCGCCGGGTACGCCGTCCGGCTCGAGCTCGCCGCGCGCGCCGAGGGCATCGGCGTCGACCCGCGCAACCCCCCGCTCGCGTGGGAGGCGTGGGACGGCGAGGCCTGGGTCGCGTGCCAGGTGGAGTCCGACGGCACGGGCGGGCTCAACAAGTCCGGCTCGGTGGTGCTGCTGGTCCCGCAGCGGCACGAGCCGCTCGTGCTCGGCGGGGAGCTCGCGCACTGGGTCCGGGTGCGCCTGACCCGCCCGCAGCCGGGGCAGCCGACCTTCCAGGCGTCGCCGCGGATCTCGTCGGCCTCGCTGCAGGCCGTCGGGGTCACGGTCCCCGCGGAGCACGCGACGACGACGCCCGCGGAGCTGCTCGGGCACTCGACCGGCTCGCCGGGGCAGGTCTTCGCGGTGTCCGTGGCGCCCGTCGCCGCGCGGCGCGAGGGCGAGGAGGTCGTCGTCGTCGACCGCGGTCGCGCGCAGGCCTGGCAGGAGGTCGAGGACTTCGCGTCCTCCGGGCCGGGAGACCGGCACGTGGTGTGGGACTCGACCACCGGCGAGGTGCGGTTCGGCCCCGCCATCCGCCACCCCGACGGCATCGTGCGCCAGCACGGCGCGGTGCCGGCCGACGGCGCCGAGGTGCGCGTCACGGCCTACCGCACGGGCGGCGGCGCGCGAGGCAACGTCGGCGCGCGCACGCTCGTCGCGCTGCGCAGCGGCGTGCCGTTCGTCGCGTCCGTGACCAACGCGCGCGCCGCGACCGGGGGCGTCGACGCCGAGTCGGTCGCCGAGGCGAAGCTGCGCGGCCCGCTCACGCTGCGCACGGGCCAGCGTGCCGTGACGGCGTCCGACTTCGAGGCGATCACCCGGCAGGCGTCGGTCGAGGTCGCGCGCGCCCGGTGCCTGCCCGCGAGCCGCAGCGGCTCCTCGACCGTGCGCGTGCTCGTCGTCCCCGCGCTGCGCACCGACCCGCGCGCGCACCGCATCGACGACTTCGCGCTGTCCCCCGAGCTGTTCGACGCCGTCGCGGGGGCGCTCGACGAGCGGCGCACCGTGGGCGTCGCGGTCGAGGTCGGCACGCCGTACTACCAGGGCGTGAGCGTCGCTGCGCTCGTGCGCTCGCTCCCGGGCCGCCCCGCCGCGATGGTCCGCCAGCGCATCTCCGACGCGCTCACGCGGTTCATCCACCCCCTCACGGGTGGCCCCGACGGGGGCGGCTGGCCGTTCGACGCGCCGCTCACCGCGACCGCGGCCGCGCAGGTGGTCGAGGGCATCGACGGCGTGCTCGCGGTCGACGAGCTGCAGCTGTTCGAGTACGACCTGCGCACCGGCCGGCGCATCGGCGGCGGGCGCGAGCAGATCGCGCTGTCCGACAACGCGCTGTTCCTCTCGGCGGACCACCGGGTCGTCGTGCGATGACCGGCCGCGCCCCCGACTGGCTGCTGCGCCAGCTCCCGCACGGGATGCTCGCGGAGGACTTCTTCGTGCGGTTCGTCTCGATCTTCCAGGCGCAGGCCGAGACGCTGCTGCAGCACGCCGACAACCTGCCCCACCTGGCCGACCCCGACCTCACGCCGCCCGCGATGGTGCGCGAGATGGGCCGCTGGCTGGGGCTCGAGGGCATCGACGCGTCGTACCCCGAGGCCGCGCAGCGCCAGATCCTGCGGACCGCGTCGGCCACGCTGCAGTGGCGCGGCACGCTCGCGGGCCTGCGACGCCTCGTCGAGCTGTACTCGGACGGGCCCGTGCGGGTCTCCGAGAGCGGAGGCGTGTTCGCCGAGGGCGAGGCGCCCGACGACGTCGCATGGGTCGTGGTCGAGACGGCGTCGACCGGTCCGCTGTCCGAGGCGGACCTCGTCGCGCTCGTGCTCGACGAGATCCCCGCGCACGTGCACGCCGAGGTCCGCGTCGCGGGCCGAGTCGTGTGGCCGCAGCAGGCACAGGAGCACGAGAGCGAGCTCGCGTCATGACGGACCTCCAGCACGGCACCCCCGGCACGAGCAGCACGAGCGGCACCGACGACGCCGCGACCCTCGCCGTCACGTGCCCCGAGTGCGGCACGGTCACGCGCGTGCGCGCCGACCGCCGGCTCGCGAGCGACTTCTGCCCGTCGTGCGACTACCCGCTGTTCTGGGCGCGGCCGTCCGCCGGTCCCGCCGTCGACGAGCAGGGCGACGACGCCCGCTGGCGCGCACCGGGCACGAGCGGGACCTTCGCGGCCGCGCCCCTGGCGTGCCCCGCGTGCGCCGAGCTCAACGTCGCGACCGCCGCGGTGTGCGTGCGGTGCGGCGCGAGCATGACACCGCCGCCCCCGGTGGTCGTCGCGCCTCCGCCGCCCGCGCCCGTCGTCGTGGTGCAGGCGCCGCCCGAGCAGATCCCGTGCCGGCACTGGCCGACCGGGTGGGTGATCGTCGTGACGGCGGCCGTGACCGCCGCCGTCACGCTCGCGATCGTCTGGCTCGCCTGACGCCCGTCACGGCGTCCCGCCACCACCACCGCCACCACCGCCACCGCCGCCGGTCGCCGCGGGCGTCTGCGTCGCCGCCGACGTCGAGCCCGCCCACGGCGAGGTCCCGGTGAACACCGCGCGCACGCTCGTGCTCGCCGCGAGCGCGGTGCCCGGCGTGCAGGACGCCTTCGCGCTCGCGATCGCGACCGCGACACACCCGGACACGTCCGTCCACGTGGTGCCCTGGCGGTACTGGAACGTCACCGAGCCCGCGAGCGCGCCGCCCCCGGTCGCGGTCTTCGCGACGGTCGCGACGAGCGGGACGTCGCTCGCGTCGAGCGTGGTCGTCGTCCCGCGCAGCGCGGCGCTCACGCCCGTCACGGCCACGGGACCGGCGGCGGCCCACTGGCCGTCCCCGGAGTAGGACACGCGCAGCGTCTGGCCGCCGGCCGCCCACCCGGAGGTGGACGC
Source organism: Cellulomonas sp. HZM (assembly GCF_000708885.1). Lineage (GTDB taxonomy): Bacteria > Actinomycetota > Actinomycetes > Actinomycetales > Cellulomonadaceae > Cellulomonas. Next base: position 8,809 of record NZ_JEOE01000022.1, read on the forward strand.
GGTGAGGGTCGCGGTCCCGGTGCCGCTGAGCGTCGCGGTCGCGATCTGGCTCCACGTCGTGCCCGCGTCGGTGCTGCGCTCGAGCACCGCGGAGCCGCTCGTCGCGGGGTCGGAGCCGGCCTTGACCAGCACCTTGACCGTCAGCGAGTCGCCGATCGGCACGGCACCCGGCGAGTCGGTCACCGTGAGCGTCGTCGTGCGCGCGGACAGCGCAGCGGTGACCAGCTGGTGGTCGGCGCCCGCCGCGACGTTCGGCGAACCGGACGGCGTGACGGTCGTCTGCCACCCGCCCGTGCCCGTGAACGTCACGGTCGCGCCGGAGTCGCGGATCCACACCACCGAGTCGCCGCCACCGACCGCGACGAGCACGTCGCGTGCCGTGCCGCCGACGGGAGCGACGTGCGCGGTCACCGTGTCGGGCGTGCCGCTCACGCTCGTCGTCGCACGCAGGCGCACCTGCGTCTCGGCGGCGTCGATGCTCACGGCGTCGTCGTCGGGCAGCGTCACGGTGGTCTCCCACACACCCAGGTGGCCGGACGGGCCGGACAGCCGCACGGTCCACGTGCCCGCGGGCAGCTGCGTGAACGAGGTGACGAAGTCGTCCCCGGAGCGCACGACGGGCTGCGCTGCGGGCGAGGCGGGCCCGGACAGGCTCACGAGCGCACCCGTCAGGTCGGACGACGAGCGGACCGTGACCGCGAGCGGGTACGTCTGCTCGGTGAGGGTGAGGTCGACGACGAGCCCGTCGCCGGGTTGCAGCACGACGGCCCGTGTCGCCGAGAGCCCGCCCTGGCTCACCTTGAGCGTGTAGGCGCCCGCCGCGACGCTCGCGAAGCGGTACCGCCCGTCGCCGTCCGTGGTCGCGGTGGCGTCCGGTGCGCCGGCCGCGTCGGGGTCGAGCGTGACGGTCGTCCCGGTGACGGGTGCGGTCGTGCCGCCGGCCGACTGCTTGAGCACGACGCCCTGCACCGAGCCCGACGGCGCCGTCACGGGCACCGTGAGCGCGCGGGTCTCGCCCGCGGCGACCGCGACCGGCGTCGACAGCGGCGAGTACGACGCACCCGAGATGTTGAGCGTGTACGTCAGGGGGGCGAGGTTGTCGAACACGTACAGGCCGGTCTGGGGCGTGCAGGTCGACGTCGGGTTCGACGACGGGCCGCACGTCGGCTCGAGGTCGATGTCGTTGGTCGCGTCCGTGTACGTCAGCGACATCGTCAGGCCGTCGACGCCCGCGCCGCCGCTCGTCGCGAACACCCGCAGGCGGCCCGCCACGGGCGTCATCTGGATGGTCGGGGCGGTGACCGTCGTGGCGCCGGGCGCGACGTTCACCGTGGCCAGCGGCGCAGCCTCGTAGCCGGGTGCCGTCGCGGTGACGCTCCACTGGCCCGACGTGAGCCCCTGCCGGTCGAGCGTGCCCGTCACCGAGTACGCGCCGCCCGTGCCGGTGGTCGTCGTGAACGGGTCGGTCCCGGTCTTGGCCGCGCTCACGGCCGCACCGACGACACCCTGCGTGAGCGTCGGCGTGATCTGCGCCTGCACGACGCCCGAGATCGTCGCGAGCCGCGTGAGCGTCAGGGTCGCGGGCGCCGCGACCGTCTGCCCGGGCGAGACCGTGATCTCCCCCGTGAACGTCTGGAAGCCCGCGGCGCGCACCTGCACCGGGTAGGTGCCCGGCGCCGTCTCGCCGAAGTCGACGTAGCCGTTGCCCGGGAGCGCCTCGCGGCGCTCGTCGATCCCGGCACGCGTCAGGATCACCGCAGACTGGTAGACCGGCCCCTGCACGCCGGTGGAGACGTCGGGTGCCTGGAGCGCGACGCGCAGCATGCCGTACCGCTTGAGCGTCAGGGACACCGCTGCGGGCGTCTCGCCGGGGCGGACGTCGAACGTCACCGTGTCGCCGAGGTAGCCGGCCAGGCTCGCCGCCACCACGTAGTGGCCGGGGCGGATCAGGCGGCCGTCGCCGTCGACGGGCTGCGCCGAGTCGTTCCAGACGAGCGCACCCGTGCTCGTCGCCCGGACCGAGAGCTGACCGACGCCCGGCGGCGCCTGGCGCACGTCGAACGTGATGTCGTCGTACTCGTCGGCCGGCGTGCTCGACCCCTGCAGCTCGACCGTGCCCGTGAAGCTGCGGCCCAGCGGGGTCAGCGCGACGGGCGCGAGGTTGGTGGTGTCGACGCCGTTGGCCGAGTAGTCGGCGTAGCCGTCGGCCGTGATCCGCAGGTCCATGCGCTGCTCGATGAGCGCGAGCGCCGTGACCGACGGGTCGGTGGAGCAGCCCGTGGCCGCGGTGCAGACCGTGAACGTTCCGTCGGGTCGCGTCGTCGCGACGGGGACGCCCGTGGACTGCACGGGCGAGACGCCGCGGTAGCCGGTGACTCCCGACACCGTGACCTTCGCCCCCTGGACGGGCGTCTCGCTGTCGCCGCCGAGTAGCGTCACGACCTTGCCCTGCACGTCGGACGCACCCTTGGTGAGCACGACCTGCGTCTGCACCTCCTGGTTGAGCCCGACCTGCACCCCTGTCACCTTGCCGCTCGACGAGCCGGTGGCCGACGACGCCTCGACCGTGTACGACGCGCGCGGCAGGCGGCGCAGCTGCACGACGCCGTCGGTCGTGGTCCCCGTGACGTGGATGCCGCCCGCGGCGGTGAGGTCGACCGATGCGTCGTCGGCCGGGAAGAGGGCACCCGTGCCGTCCGTCGAGTAGACGCTCACGGTCAGCACGCCGAGCCGGTCGAGCGTCGAGTCGACGCGGCGCAGGTCGCCCGGGGTGAGCGTCACCGACACCGGGTCGGGTGCGACGTACTCGCCGCCCTGCTCGGGCATGACGTAGACGTCGTAGCCGCCCGAGCTGAGCCGGTCGATCTCGTAGGAGCCGTTGACCCCGATGAACGAGCACGCGCCAGCGGCAGCGGTGCAGCGGCCGTCGGTCTTGCCGCACGGGTGCGCCGCGTCGGGTGCCGCGCCACCGTGCACGACGGCCACGACGCACGTGGTGGTCGGGACGACGCCGACGCGTGCGGCGACCGAGCCGACGATCGAGGGCGACGGGTAGAGCGCGACGGTCGCCGCCTCGACCACCTGGCCCATCGGGACGGTCACGTCCACCGTGCCCGGCTCGTAGCCGGGGGCGGACAGCTGCAGGCGGTACAGCCCCGGGTACAGGCCGCCCTCGCCCGCGCGCGGCAGCTCGTACGGCTGGTCGGGATCGGAGCGGACCGTGACCGTCGTCGGCGCCTGGCCGGGCACCTGCGTCGTCGTGGTGACCGTCAGCTCGCACTTCTCGCCCGGCAGCAGGTTGGGGCACGTGAGCCGCGCGCCCGTGCTCGCGTCGGTGGCGCGGCCCCGGATCTGCGACGTCGCCGTCAGGCCGTCCCCCTCGAGCGCGCGCAGCACCAGCCGGGCACCGGCGTGACCCGAACCCTTGACCGTCACCTGCGCCGACGCGGGCTCGTGGCCGAACGAGTCGGCCGTGAGCGTGTACCTACCCGCCGGGATGCCGTCGAAGCGGAACGTGCCCTGGTCGTCGGACGCGGACATCGTCTTGAACGTGCCGCCCGGACCGGTGAGCGTGAGCCCCGCCGCGGCGACCGGCTTGCCGGAGTCGTCCTTCGCGGTGCCGCTCACCGTCCCGCCGAGCGACGACACGGTGAACGACGCGGGCGCGCGCCCCTTCGACGTCAGCCGCAGCTGGTGGGTCTGCGTCGCGTACCCGGGGGCCGACAGCGTCACGCGGTACGTGCCCGGGACGGGCAGGTCCGGGAGCACGAAGGCTCCGCGGTGGTCGCCCGTGACGGTCGTCGCGGTGCGGGTGACCGACCCCGCGGTCGCGGTGACGGTGACCCCTCCCAGGCCGCCCTGGCCGCCGAACGAGTCGCGCCCGCGCACGCTCCCGGACAGCGTCGTCACGCCCGCCTCGAGCCGCAGGCCCACGGTGCGCTCCCCCGCGGCGGGCAGCGTCACGAGCGCGGCCTGCGCGCCCAGGTCCGTCGAGCTCGCGCTCACCAGGTACGTGCTGGGCGTCGACAGCCCGTCGACCTCCCACCGGCCCACGTCGCCGGTCGTCGCGGTGCGCGTCGTGACCGTCGTCGTGCCGTCGGAGATCGTCACCAGCACGCCGCCCGCGCGTCCGGACGGCCCGGTGACCGTGCCGCTCAGGCGGCCCTGGCCGGGGACGAGCGCGAGCTCGAGCGGCGACGCGGCCGCCTGCGCACCCGTCACCCAGAACCGCTGCGTCTCGTAGCCGGGCTTCGCGACGGTGATGAGGTAGCGGCCCGTGGCCGAGAGCCCCGCGAACGCCCAGGCGCCGTCCGAGCCCGTGGTGGTCGTCAGGCGCTGGTCGGCGACGTCGGTGCGCTCGACCGGCAGCGCGAGCGCCGAGACCTTGCCGACGGGTCCGTCGGCGGACCTCGCCTGGCCGCCGGTGGCGGAGCGCGCGAGCGACGCCGCCGCACCGACGACGCTCCCGACGAGCGAGCGCGCGGCGGCGACCGTCGACCGCACAGCCCGGTCCGCGCGGTGCGCGACCGCGGCGACGACCGTGGCGTCGTCGCCCCCGCCGGCCGTGCCCGAGGAGCCCGACGCGTCGGTGCTCGTGCTGCTCGATCCGCTCGATCCGGCGGAGTCGTCGTCCGACGAGTCCGCGGCCGTGAGCGCGCCCGCGGGCACCACCTGCACGGTGACGCCCGAGGGGTCGCTCGACGTCACGACCCCGGCGACGCGCACGCCCTCGTCGTCGGCCCCGGAGCCGTCGTCGGACCCGGACCCGTCGCCCGAGCCAGAGCCGTCACCCGAGCCGGTACCCGAGCCGTCGCCGGTTCCTGAGCCGGTGCCCGAGCCGGTTCCTGAGCCGCTCGTCGCCGGCGCGGTCGCCACACCGGCCTGCTGGTCCACGCTGCGCCCCGAGCCCGAGAAGCGGTCGGAGAGCCACGGCAGGGCCGCGATCACGAGCCCGACCCACAGGATCGCGACCGTCGCGACCGCGACGCCGCGCAGGAGCGAGCCGCCGAGGAGCGGGCGGGCCGTGAACGACCCGTCGAACCGCTGCGGCGCGCGGTCGCCCGTCGCCGTGACGTGGAACCCGGCGCGGCGCACCGAGCCGAAGACGCGGGGGCGGTGCACGCCGGCACGCGCGCCGACGCGCACGCTCGCGTGCGGCTCGACGACGAGGTCGCGGCGGTCGAGGCGGACGAACGCGCCCGACCGGTCGTCGGCGCGTGCGTCGAGCCGGACGCGTGCGGGCTGGTCACCGGTGTTGGCGAGCACCACCTGGACGCGGCGCGAGCGCACGGCACGCGAGTCGGCGGGCTCGACGCCCAGCACGAGCCCGCTCGCGCCGTCGACGCGCACCGAGCCGTCGACGAGGGTGGTCGACCTCTCGCCCGCGGTCACCGACTCGACCGCGACGACGAACGGGTAGTCGCCGGGCTGCGTGCCGACGGGCGGCAGCAGCGTGAGCTCGACGCTCACGGTCGCGTCGGGGGCGACGCCGGGGACCGCGACCGGGACGGGCAGCCACGCGCCCTCGAGCCCGACGACCGAGACGACGAGGTCGAGCGGTGCGGACGTGACGTTGCGCGCGTGCACGCGCAGCACGGCGGCGTCGCCGGGCGTCGCGTGCGCGCCGGGCTCGACGAGCGCGGACGTCGCCGCGCCGCCCCCACGGGGTGCCTTCGCCATCGTTCCTCCTCGTCGTGCTGTCGTCGGTGCCGTCGTCGGTGCTGTCTTCGGTGCTCTCTTCAGGGCCGCCGTCAGGACGGCGGGACCGTCACGTCCACGCGTCGCTGGTCGCTCGGGCTGAGGGTCTGCGGCGACGAGGTCCCCAGGACGCTGCCGTCGGCGGTGACCCGGATCTCGACGATGTAGCTCTCGGGGGCGTCGACGCCCTCGAACGCGTACGTCCCGCCGTCGTCGGTGATCGTGGTCGCGACCGGACCGGCCGCGGTGCCGTACTCGGACGCGCGGTAGAGCAGCACCGCGACGCCGTCGGCCGTCCCGCCGCCCTGGTAGCGCACGGTGCCGTAGACGCGCGCGGGCGCGACGAGCGTGGGCGAGACCGTCTTCTCCTGCGCGGCCGCGAGCACGACGATCTGCGACGTCGCGCGCGTCCCGGGGCGCGAGAACGTGACCGTGTACGTGCCCGGTTCGAGGCCGTCGACGACGTAGGTCCCCACCTCGTCGGACGGCGTGGAGGCGGTGTAGGTGACGTGCTGCGTCCCGCCCGAGCTGACCGTGACCTTGACGTTCCCGACGGGCTCGGCGTCGGCGCCCTGCGTCGCGGGCTGCTTCACCGTCCCGACGATGCGCCCGTTCGCGGCGCGCATCGTGACGTCCACCGCGGTCGCCGACGTCGCGCCGGCGGTGACGTTCCCGAACGCGTCGACGCTCACCGACACGACCTGCGACTCGAGGTCGGCGCGCGCGAACGTCACGGTGTACGTGCTCGGCACGCGCAGGCCCGAGAGCTTCCAGCGGCCCGCGGGCTTGGTGGACTGGGTCACGGTCTGCAGCGTGAGCGAGCCGTCGGTCACGGTCACGCTCACGCCCCCCGGGTCGCCGCCGGGGATGCTGACCTGCCCCCCGAGCGTCGCCTCGTCGCGTCCGAGCACCACCGCGACGCCCGTGAGCGCCTGGCCCTGGGTGAGCGTGAGGTTGAGCGTGGTGGGCGCGTACCCGTCGGCGGACACGACGACCGTGTACGAGCCGGGCGTCGGCAGCCCGCGCACGACGAACGACCCGACCGCGTCCTGCGTGAGCGACACGGTCTCGACCACCACCTGGCCGTTGCTCGCGACGACGGTGGCCCCCGCGAGCGGCCCGTCGAGGCCCGAGACGGTCCCCGCGATCGACCCGTCGCCCTGCGTGAGCGAGATCTTCACGCCCGTGCGGTCCTCGCCCGCCGCCACGTCGACGCGCTGCACGGTCGACGCGAAGCCGTCCTTCGTCACCACCAGGTCGTACACGCCCGGCGAGGGCAGGTCCGCGACCTCGAACGTCCCCTCGGCGCCGATCGGCACCGAGCGCACGACCGCCCCGGAGGTCGCGGTGGGAGCGGCCTCGCCGGGCTCGGCGGGGGTGCCCGCGAGCGGGCCGGTGTCGAGCGGCAGCTCCACCGTGAGCTTCGCACCCGCGACGTCGGTCCCGCTCACCGTGCCGGACAGGCGCGCGGGCACGCCGCCGACGAGCACCTTGAGGCCCGTCGCGGCCTGGCCGGTCTGCACCTGCACCTGCTGCGCGTCGGCCTGCGTGGGCGCCGCGGGGTACCAGGTCTCGGCGAACCCCGCGCCGCGCACGCGCAGCGTGTAGGTGCCCGCGGGCAGCCGGTCGAGCGCGTAGCTGCCGTCCTTCGCGGTCGCGGTCGTGAGGATCGGGTTCGCGGGGTCGTCGGCGAACGCCTCGACGGACACGCCGCCGACGCCCGCACCCGTCGACAGGTCCGTGACGCTCCCGGCGAGCGAGGACGTGCCCGTCGTCGTCTGCACGTCGCGCGCCTGCGCGACCTGCAGCGCGAGGTCGCGGTCCGCCGCGGAGCGCCCCACGACCGAGCCGAGCGCGATCGTGATGACCACCGCGAACGTGCTCAGAGCGAGCAGCAGCCCGAGCAGCGCGAGCACCCCGCGCGAGAACCGGGGCTTCTGCACGAAGACACCGGCGGCCGCGGGCGGCGCGTCGGGCGGGGGCGCGGTCGGGCCGTCGACCCGCAGCTCGAACGGCCGCAGCCGCGGGTCGCCGACGAACGGACGACGGGCCCGCGCGCGCAGCGCGAGCGCCGTGCTCTGGCCGGGGGGGACGCTGTACTGCGGCGGCTCGAACGTGAACGCGACCGCGGCCTCGGGGTCGCGTGCGACGAGCCGGCCCACCTGCACGGTGTTGCCCTCGTTGTGCACGAGGACCGAGAACTCCGCCACCGCTCCCGCGGTGACCGTGGGCGGGTCGAGCCGGACCGCGGTGCGCGGTGCGGCGGGGACGTCGAGCACGACCTCCTCGACCGCGACCAGGCCGGGGTCCGTGAGGTCGCGCACCTGGACCGCGACGCGTCGCTCGCCCGCGGGCAGCCCCGGCGGGAGCGTGAGCACCACGGGCACGACGCCCGTCTCCTCGGGGAACAGCCGCAGCTGGGGCTCGTCGACCCGCACCCAGGACGGGTCGGCGCCCAGCACGCGCACCGCGTAGCCGCCGATGAGGTCCGAGGTGTTGGTGACCGCCGCGACGACCGTCGTCGGGACGCCGGGCTGGACGACGACCCGGCGCGGGTCGAGCTCGAGCCGCACGTCACCCACCCCCGTAGGGCAGGTCGCGGCGCGTGCTGCCGCCCCCGGAGACGGTCACGACGGACGTCGCGACGACCGCGTCGTCGACCCGCACCGTGAGGGTGTACTCGCCCGCGGGCAGGTCGGCGAGCACGTACGTGCCCGCGCCGTGCGCGCCTGTCTGGGTGGTCGTGACCGCGCGCGTCGTCGGGCCGGTCGCGGTCACGGTCGCGCCGACGACCCCGCCGTCGGCGTCGCGCACGCGCCCGGTGACGGTCCCGACCGCCGACGACATCGTGACGTCGACGGGCGTCGCCGGGCCGGATGCGGGCACCGCGACGGGGAGCGTCACGGACGCGTACCCGGCCCGCTCGAACGTCAGCGTCACCGACGCACCGCCGGTGAGCCCGGTGAGCGTGAACGCGCCGACGTCGCCGGCCGTGAGGGTCGTCGTGCCGGTCCCGCCCGAGCCTCCGCCGACCGAGACGGTCACGCCCCCGATGCCCTTGCCCGTCGCGTCGCGCACGTGGCCCGTGACGGTCCCCGCCCCGCCGGCCATCGTCACAGCGAGGTCGCTGCGCTGCTCGCCCGCGGCGAGGTCGACGACGACCGTCGTCGGGCTGAACCCGTCCTTCGAGAACGTGAGCACGTACGTGCCGGGGGTCGGCAGGCCGGGCAGCACGAAGCGTCCGACCGAGCCGACCGTCGGCGTGCCGACCTCGAGCTTCTTGCCCCCGGACGTCGTCGTGACGGAGACGCCGCCGAGCGGTGCGCCGCCCGCGCTCACGGTCCCCGCGATCGAGCCGGTCCCCGCGCCGAGCCGCACGTCGAGCGCGAAGCGGTGCTGGCCGCCGAGCACGCGCTCGGTGGACGTCGTCGGCTGGTAGCCCTCGGCGGTGAACGTGAGCTCGTAGGTCCCGGGCGCGGGCAGGTCGGTGAACGTGTAGCCGCCGTCGGCGTCGGCCGTGGTGTCCCACGACTCGCCGGGGTCCGCGCCGCTCCACGCAGCCCGTGCGGTCACGGTCACGGGCACGTCGCCGTCGGCGTCGCCGACGTCGACCTTGCCGGACAGCGTCGCGTCGTGGCCGGTGATCGTGAGGTCGGCACCGCCCGTGACCTCGCGCGCGACCGCGGTGACCTCGCGCGCCGCCTGCTGCGTGCGCGCCGCGGGGTGCCAGACCGTGTCGTACCCGTCGGCCTTCACGCGCAGCAGGTACGGGCCCGGGAACAGCCCCGACATCGTGTACGTGCCGTCCGACTGCGTCGCGGCCGACGACACGGTGACGAGCCCGTCGCGCCCCTCGCGCAGCGCGACGACGGTGATGCGCCCGACGCCCGCGCCGTCGGCACGCCCGCGCACGGTCCCGGAGATCGTGGCGCCTACGCCCGCCGGCAGCGGACCGTCCTTGGCGAGCGCACCCGCGGGCGCGGCACCGGCCGCGTCGGTCCCGGTGCCCTGCTCCCCCGTCGCGTCGCTCGTCTCGAGCGCCGCGAAGAACGACGCCGGGGCGACCTTGGTGTACGGGTCCGCACCCAGCACCTGGCGCGTGCCGAGCAGGAACGCGAGCGCCCACGCGACGACGATCGCGAGCAGCACGAGCACCGTGACCAGCCCGCGGCTGAACGTCGAGCGCTGGCGCAGCACCAGGTCCACGCCGTCGCTCGCCCCGGGCGCCTCGGCGAGCACCGTGACGGGCCGGTCCCGGTCGGAGCCGAGCAGCTGGCGCGGGCCGCGGACCAGCACGGTCGTCGTCGCGACGTCACCCGCCGGGACCGTGAGCGTCGAGGGGGTGAGCGTCGTGCGGACCGTGCGGTCGCCGTCCGCGGCGCGCAGCGCGACGTCGAGCGGCACGTTGCCCTCGTTGCGGACCTGGACGGTGAACCCCGCGCGCCCGCGCGTGCGCACGAGCGAGGGCGTCGCGTCGAGGCGCACCGAGGGACGCGCGGGGACGACGATCTCGACGTCGTGGAACGCCTCGCGCGCGCCCGGCGCCCGGCCGGCCACGACGAACGTCACCGGGTACGTGCCCGAGGGGAACTGCTCGGGCACCCCGACCGTGAGCGTCACCGCGCCCGCGGCCTCGGGGAACAGCGCGAGCGCCTCCGGCTCGGCGCGCACGGTGGCGGTCGGGACGCCGAGCGCCCGCACCGACAGCTGCTCGATGACCTCGGAGGTGTTCACCACCTCGAGCGGGACGACGCCGGTGCCGCCGGGCGGCACGTCCAGCCGCTCGACGGTGCTGCTCACCCTCACGGGCGGCCCAGCCTGCCGAGGACGGGCTCCACGCCGGTGACCTCCGGCGGCGCGGTCTGCCAGTCGTACGCGTCGGCGGCCACCGTCACGGTGAGCGTGAACGACGCCTTGAGCGAGCCGCCGAGCGACGACCACAGCTCACGCGGACGGTTGAGCTCGTCGGCCGCGAGCGCGAGCTGCACGGGCGACGCGGGCGGCCGCGCGAGGTGCTCGGCGGGCAGCACCTGGTGCGCGATGAGGCGCGTGAGGACGTCGCCGAGCAGGCCGTGCTCGTCCCGCGGCGACCCCGCCCACGCGCTGACGAGGTAGCTCAGCTCGACCATCGGGAGCGGGAACCGGCGCTCGGTGGTGCCGTCGGCCGCGGTGCGCACCTGTGCCGGGCGCGGCGGCTGCGGGCTGCGGCTCACGCGGTACAGGAACAGGTTCACGGTGAGGCGGTTGACCTGCGCGGACCACGTGCTCGACGGGGCGTCGAACGACACGTCGCCCTCGTCGACGGCGAGCGGCAAGGAGGCGCGCAGGAGGCGTTCCAGACCGTCGTCGATCGTGGGGATCAGCACGTGGTGCGCTCCCCTCTCGTCCTGCGCGCGCGAACTGCGCCCGGCCGGGCCGGGTCGTCTGACGCTAGGCAAGGCGGTCCGGGACGGGCATCGGTAATCGCTACCGAAGTTGTGCGCGCGCGGTTCCGCGGGGGTCGGCGAGGCGGCATGATCGGCCCGACGCGGCGACCCGCGTGACCAGCGTGACCAGGCGTGACTCAGGACTGCGGCGAGGACGGGCATGACGACGAGCGGGACCGGGCAGCGCGTGCGCGCGGCCGTGGCGCACGCCGTGCACCGCCGTCTCGAGCTGCCGGCGTGGCCCGCGGCCGACGCCGCGACCGCCGCGCTCGGCGCTCTCGAGCAGGACGCCGGTGGGCTCGCGGACGCGGATGCCGCGCTCGACGAGGTCGCCGACCTGTTCGGCCTCGACGTGCACACCGCGGCGCTGCTGGGGGTCGCGCAGCTCGCGGAGGTGCACCCGTCCGGGCACGTGCTCACGGGTCTGCTCTCGGGGGACCCCGCGGCGGGCCGCCCCACGGTCGCGCTCGGGCTCGAGCTCGCGGGCCTCCCGGTGGGCGACGCCCGCGCCCGCACGCTGCTCGACGACGCGGGGCCCCTGCGCCGCACGGGCCTGCTCGACGTCGACGGCGACGAACCCCTGCCCGCCCGCCGCCTGCGCCTGCCGGACCGCCCCGCCGCGAGGCTGCTCGGCGTCACGGCGACCCCGCCTGCGCTCGACCGGCTCCTGCTCGACCCCGTGCCGGCCGAGGCACCCGGTGCGGCGGAGGTCGCCGCGGCGCTGCGGGCCGGCGAGCAGCTCGTGTGGGTCCACGCACCGCTCGGCACGGCCGGCACCGCGGTGGCCGTCGCCGCGTGCCGTGAGCTCGACGTCGACGTCCTGGTCGCGGACCTCGAGCGGCTGCCCGTCACGCCGACTGCGCCGCTCGACCCCCTCGTGGTGCGGGACGCGGTGCGCGCGCTCGCCCTGGAGGCGGGGCTGGCCGGTGCGGTGCTCGTGCTCGCGGGCGCGCACCTCGCCGGGCCGCACCTCGTCGAGCTGGACCGCGCCGTGGTGCCGGTGGTGGCCGTGGGCCGCACCGCGTGGGCCGCGCACTGGGGTCTGCCGCTGCCCGCCGCGGTCGCCGCCGGCCGGCTCACCACCGCGGCGCGCGGCGAGCAGTGGGAGCGCATGCTCGGCGCCGGTGTCGCGACGCGTGACGTGCTCGCGCTGCGGCTCACGCCCGAGCAGATCGACGCCGTGGCGCGCCGTGCGCTGCGCGACGCCGCGGCCGACGGTCGGCCCCGCCCGGACGGTCCGACGCTGCGCGCGGCCGCGCGGCGGCTGTCGAGCAGCGGCTCGGCGCGTGTGCGCTCGTCGTCCGGTCCGGGCGCGACGCTCGACGACCTCGTGCTGCCCCCGCACACGCGGGGCGAGGTCGAGCGCCTCGTCGGCTGGGTGCGCGACCGCGACGACGTGCTCGCGCTCGGCGACCTGCACGGCAAGGGCGGCAAGGGCACGGGCATCTCGGCGCTGTTCTCGGGCAGCCCCGGCACGGGCAAGACGCTCGCCGCGCACGTCGTCGCCGACTCCCTGGGCGCCGACCTCTACCAGGTGGACCTGTCCGCGGTCGTCGACAAGTACATCGGCGAGACCGAGAAGAACCTCGAACGCGTCTTCGCGCACGCCGAGTCGCTCGGCGCCGTGCTGTTCTTCGACGAGGCGGACTCGCTGTTCGGCAGCCGCTCCGCGGTCAACGACGCGCGCGACCGGTACGCCAACCAGGAGGTCTCCTACCTCCTGCAGCGCATGGAGGCGTCGGAGGGCGTGACGATCCTCGCGACGAACCTGCGCGGCAACCTCGACCCCGCCTTCGCGCGGCGGCTGCACTTCATGGTCCACTTCCCCGACCCCGACGAGGCGACGCGCGCCCGGCTGTGGACGCACCACCTGGCCCAGCTCCCGACCACCGACGCGCAGGACCCGCCCGACGTCGACCTGCTCGCGCGCTCGCTCGAGCTCGCGGGGGGCGACATCCGCAACATCGTCCTGGCCTCGGCCTACGACGCGGTCGCGCAGCGCCGCCCCGTCGCGATGCGCGACCTGCGGCTCGCGGCGAACCGCGAGATGGCGAAGCTGGGGCGGCGCGTGGCGCACCCCGACTGGGACGCAGCTGCGTAGCGATTGCCGATGCCACCGGCCGTGCCGCAGGTCAGGCTGGGCCTGAGCGGCAGCGCATCCTCGCGCGCCCGCCCGCGTGACTCCCGGAGGCCCCGCATGAGCTCGCACCACGCACGCGTCCCCGTCCCGGCCGCCGCCGCCCCGGACCGGGCCGCGGCACCGGACACGGTCCGGCGCGCCCCCGCCGCCGGGCTCGCACCTGCCCCGGTGAGCGGGCTCACCGGGGGCCTGACGGTCGGGCACGCGGCGGACCCCGCGGAGCATGCGGCCGACGCGCTCGCCGACGTCGCGCTCGACCGGCTGCGGCGCAGCGAGGGCGACGAGGACGCAGCAGCTCCCGGCGCGGGCCCCGACACCGACGCGCACCGGCACGACCCCGGGTGCGGCCACCTGCGGCGCTCGCCCGCCGCCGCCCCGGAAGCGGCCCCGGGCTCGCTCGTCGGGCTCGAGGGCGGTGACCTCGACGCCACGACGACCGCACGCATCGAGGCGCGCCGCGGCTCCGGCGCGCCGCTGCCCGGAGCGGTGCGACGCCGCATGGAGACCGCGTTCGGCACGGGCCTGGGCCACGTGCGCGTGCACGACGGGCCCGAGGCGGCGGGGCTGTCCGCGGCCGTCTCCGCCGAGGCGTTCACGACAGGCTCGGACATCTTCTTCGGCGCCGGTCGGTTCGCACCCGACTCGCCCGGCGGCGAGCGTGTGCTCGCGCACGAGATCGCGCACGTCGTGCAGGAGGGCCCCGCGATCCGCCGCTGGCCGTGGAGCAAGAAGCTCACGCCGGACGAGCAGGCCGCCAAGGACCGCAAGAAGAAGGAGCAGGACGACAAGGCGCGCGCGGTCAAGCAGAGCAAGAAGACCGAGAAGACCGAGAAGGCCGAGCTCGCCAGCTCCCGCGAGACGGGCGTGCAGGGCCGCGAGCAGATGAAGGACGACCTGTACGCGGAGGGCAGGACCGAGGCGGGCGAGCTCACGCACTCGCGCGACGACGGCGACTTCTCGAAGATGACGTCCGGCGCGGGCGCCGACATGACCAACATGTACCTGCTGCTCGACAAGGCCCGCGCGCGCGAGGTCGAGGTCTTCGCCGAGATGCAGGACAAGAAGCTCGGCGGATCCGACGCGCAGCGGGCCAAGCTCGCCTACAAGCAGGTGTACTTCGTGGAGTTCCCGCAGCTCACGCACGTGCGCCCGGCGCGGGAGACCGACGCGGAGGTGCTCGTCGCGCAGGTCCGCCAGGTGCGCGGCGAGGCCCAGGCGGGCGCGACCGCGGCCGAGCAGGACGCGGCCGTCGTCAAGGAGCGCATGCTGCCCAAGAAGGTCGAGAAGCTGTACGACCGCATGGTCGTCGTCCGTGACGAGCTCATGGACGCCGACGAGGACGCGAGCGAGTTCCTGGCGATGGAGGAGGCTCGCGAGAAGGTGCTCGCGACCGTGCCGGCGAAGGAGCTCGGCGACCTCCCGCCCAAGGACGGCCCGCTCGACCAGGCGGCGTGGGCCGCCGCGGTCACGCGTGGCGAGGCACGCAAGCGGCAGAGCGACCGCGACGCGGCGAACGCGCAGGCGAACCTCGCGCTCCTCGACCCGACGCAGCGCATCGGGCCGCAGCAGCAGTCCGACCCCGTCGGCAAGAGCGCCGGTGAGGCGATGGAGAAGGTCGGCACGTACGGCGGCTACGGCCTCACCGCGATCGACAAGGTCGGCGGCGGCATCGCCAAGAAGGTCGGCGGGAAGAAGGACAAGGAGCTGCAGAAGAACCTCCCGAAGGAGAAGGACGACGGCCCGAGCTCGCCGGTGCCCTCCGCGGTCGACCGGCTCGGCGTCGGCGAGGCGTACGTGGCGGGCGCGAAGGCCGACCAGCAGCTCAAGAAGAACCAGCGCTCGGAGCCCGACAAGAAGGACCTGCCGACGTCGGACGCGACGAAGGCCGCGGAGGGCATCGGCAACGTCGTCTCGATCCTGCGGTCGCTCGTCTCGGCCGTGCAGTCGGCGATCGGCATGGCGCAGCAGATCGAGGCGTCGTGGAAGACCAACGACCCGTACGAGGGGCTCAAGGCCGCCAAGTCGGGCGCGTCGTCGCTCAGCAGCCTCGTCGACGGTGCGAAGCAGGCCGCGAACCTCGCCAAGACGATCGACTCGGGGGTCGCGTCCGGCGTGAAGTCGGTCATCCCCGGGCTCGACATCGCGAGCTCGGCGATCGCGATGGTCAGCGGCATCACCGACGTCGCGACGAGCGCGATGCGTCAGCACGAGACGGACGACGCGATGTTCGAGGCCCGTGCGGGCTCGACCGACAAGGTCAACGTGATGGTGTACCCGCTCATGCAGGTCTCCCAGACGTACACCAAGCAGCTCGAGAAGAACTCGTGGTCGCTCGGGTCGTCGGTGCTCGACTTCAGCCTCTCGATCGCCCAGGTCGCGAGCGCGGGCGGCTTCGGCATCCCCGCCGCGATCAAGGCGTCGGCGGCCGTCGTCGACAAGCTGCACTCGCTCGGGCACTACATCGCGGACAAGGTGCTCGCGACGCAGGCGAAGCGGGCCGAGAAGGAGTCGGCCGTCCAGCACCTCGAGGGCGCCGCGGAGAACGAGCTCAAGAAGCACCCGAAGATGGCGGTCGACGGCATCGTGCTGCGCGCCGCCAAGGGCGACAAGGTCGCGCTCGGCTTCCTGGCGAACTACCGGATCGACGGCAAGCCGATCACGCAGGACTTCGTCGCGCAGATCAAGCCCAAGCCGGTCGGGCCGGGGGGCGGCGACGGGCAGATGACGTCCGACGACGGCCTCCTGCTGCGCATTCGCGAGGTGGTCCTGGCCGGGATGGACGTGTCCGCGGACCCGCAGGGCGTGTTCGACGACCTGCAGTCCCAGCTCGACGAGGTCACCGGCAAGGGCAAGGGCCTCAAGGACGCGTGGGCGGAGTCGGGCGCGCTGCGCGACAAGCGCAACGAGCTCGGCTCGTCGGGCGGCCTCGGCGCGAACACCAAGGGCGACCGCGGCATCTTCTGGCAGCTGCGCATGACCTTGTCCGGGGACAAGCGGCAGAAGCTCAAGAACCGCACGCAGGCGTACACCGAGGGCGTCGAGGCGCTCCCGCAGGGTGTCGCGTGCGCGGTCGGCTCGCACGAGCTGAAGCTCGACGCGAGCCCGGTCGAGATGAAGGACTTCGTCACCGCGCTCACCGAGCAGGAGATCGAGGCCGAGCTGGGGCGCACGCCGCGGCGCAACGGCCCCGAGTGGATCGCGTTCCTGCGTGACGCGCTCAAGGAGAAGAAGGCCGCCGCCAAGGCGTCCGCGCCCACGGGCCGTGCACGCAGCAACGCGGTCACGACGAGGCCCGGCTCGTGAGCGGGCTCCCGGACGAGGTCACCCCCGACGACCTGTTCCTCGCCGACGTCGCCGCGGCGCTCGCGGCCGGTGGCCGGGACGTGCAGGTCGACCCCGACGCGTGCACGGTCGACGTCTCGTCGGTCGTCGGCGTGGGTCGCGTGCTCGCCGTCGTGCGGACCGCCGCTCGCTCCGTGACGCTCTACGCGCTGCACGCCGCGACGGTGCCGGCGGCCCGGCGGGCAGCGGCGGGCGAGCTCGTCGTGCGCGCGACGGGCGACCTGTTCGTCGCCGCGCTCGAGCTCGACCCGGCCTCGGGCGCCGTCTCGGCACGGCACGCGCTCGCGCTCGGCCCGCTCGACGTGCCCGACGAGGCACTCGCGGCGCTGCTCGCGACCGCGCTCGACGAGGTCGAGTCCGCGCTGGTGCGCTACGCGCCCGCGATCGACGCGGTCGCCGACGGTGCCGACGCGGCGACCGCGGCCCGCGCGGTGCTGCACGCGGACCTCGACGACCTCACGGCCGCGGTCGACGACCTGCGCGCCCGGGTCGGCGAGGCGTAGCGCTCAGCCCTCGAGCGTGGTCGTCGACCCCGGGTTGAGGATCTGCACCACGCCGCCGTAGGCGCACTGGCACGTCGCGCCGAACGTCAGCGCGGGCCGCCCCTCGATCGTCGTCTGCGTCGCACCGTTGACCCACGGGGTCGTCGCGGGAAGGCAGGGCATCGGGACCAGCACGCCGAGCGCGGCGGCCGTCGCCGCGGCGACCTGCGGGTTGGCGAGCGACATGCACATGCCGAACGAGGGGATGTTGAGCATCGGCGCCGCGTCGGTCACGGTCGCCGCAGGCTTGCCCTCGATGAGCACGGTCGCGGGGATGACGACGAGCGACGCGGGCGCGGCCCCGAACGAGCAGGTCATCATCGCGGTGGCGGTCGCGGCCGGCTTGCCCATCGCCGCTACCAGCCCGTTCCCTTGACCGACCGGGTGAGCTGCGAGCCCGTCGTCGTGACGAAGCACAGCGTCGTGCGGTCCGCGTTCTGCTCCCACCCGCGCGCCGACGGCACGAGGTAGGTGAAGTACAGCTTCGAGTCGCGGTAGTCGACTCCCACGTAGTCCTGGAACTCCTCCGCGCACGCGCCGTCCGAGAACGACTTGAGCGCCTCGTCGCCCGGGAACGAGTCCGGCGTCGCACCCGTGCCCGGGTCGGTGTACGTGACGCGCGCGTACGCCTCCTGCTCGTGCGGGTCGGTGCACGGGACCGAGGGCAGGGACGTGAGCTCGACCGTGATGTCGCCCGGGACGCGGAAGCACTGGCCCGCGGTGACGTCGAACACCGACACCCCGTGCGAGTCGTCGCCGTGGTCGAACAGCGAGCACCCCGCGACGGCGACCGCGGTACCGAGCGCGAGCACGGCGACGCGTGCGGCGAGACGCACCGGTCCACCGGCCACCGGGCGACCTCCCGCCGTCGTGCTGCGCCGCGCGGGTCCGCACGGCCCGGCAAGGCTACCCACCGGCGCGGGGTGCCCCCATCCGTAGTCGTTGCTCAATTGCGGTCGGCGCGGTCCGTGCCCGGGGCGCCGCGTGGGTGCCTGCGTGCGAGGATCGACGCATGACGATCCGGGACGAGGTCAGCGCCGCGCAGGAGACGAACGCGCAGGAGACCACCGCGCAGGAGACCACCGCGCAGGACGAGCCCCGCAACGCCGGCGGCACGCGGCTGTGGGTCGAGCGCACGGGCGAGCGCCGCTACGTCGGCCGCAGCTCGCGCGGCGCCGTCGTCGAGATCGGCGACATCCGCTACGAGGAGGCGTTCACGCCGGGCGAGCTCATGAAGATCGCGCTCGCGGCGTGCAGCGGCCTCTCGTCGGACGCCGCGATCTCGCGCCGCCTGGGCGACGACGTCGACGTCACCATCGAGGTCGAGGGCCCGTCCGACGAGGCCGAGGACCGCTACCCGGCGCTCACCGAACGGCTCGTCGTCGACCTGTCGAGCCTGGACCCGGCGCAGCGCGAACGCCTGCTGACGGTCGTGCACCGCGCGATCGACCAGCACTGCACGGTCGGCCGCACGCTCAAGGCCGGCGCGACGGTCGACCTCGCCGTCGTCGGGGAGCGCTGATGCCCCGCATCGTCGAGGAGGCGCTGCGCAAGGCGGTGTCCATCCCGTCGACGACGATCCACGCGCACGTCGAGAGCCTGCGCCGGCGCAACCCGGAGGCGACGCCCGAACAGCTGGTGCACATGCTCGAGAAGGAGTACCTGCGCGTCGTCGCAGGCGCGGGCGGTGCCGTCGGCGCCGCCGCGGCGGCCCCCGCGGTGGGGACCACCGCCGCGCTCGCGCTCACCGCGAGCGACGTCGCGACGTTCTTCGGGGCGTCCGCCGCGTTCGTGCTGGGCGTGGCGTCCGTGCACGGGATCGACGTCGAGGACTCCGAGCGGCGCCAGGCGCTGCTGCTCACGTCGCTGCTGGGCGAGTCCGGGGCCAAGGCGGTCCAGGACGTCACCGGTTTCGGGACGGCCGGCGCCGCGCGCCTGCTGCTGACCCGCATGCCGATCGCGACGGTCAAGAAGGTCAACACCACGCTCACGCGTCGCATGGTCCGCAAGCAGGTGGCCCGTCAGGGCGGCCTCTTCTTCGGGCGGCTGCTGCCCTACGGGGTGGGCGCCGTCGTCGGCTTCACGGGTGGCCGTGCGCTCGGCCGGACCGTCGTGCAGGGCGCCCGCACGGCGTTCGGACCGGCGCCGGCGACCTTCGGCAAGGTCATCGAGCTCGACCCGGCCCCTCGCCGCCGCCTGACCGTCGGCCGCCGCAGCCTCCCCCGCTGACGGCGCCCGCCCTGCCACCGACCCCGCCACCGCTCACCACGCCCCGTCTCACCGCGAGCTCGCGGTGGACGTCACCAGCGGTCGGCGACGTGCTCCGCGATCCGGTCGGCATAGACCGCCTCGAGGGCGGACAGCGTCGGCTCGTCGAGCGGCGCGAGGTCCGCGGCCGCCGCGTTGGCGCGCGCCTGCTCGGGGTTGCGGGCCCCCGGGATGACGACCGACACGCCAGGCTGGTCGACGATCCAGCGCAGGGCCAGCTGCGCGGTCGTCGCACCGTCCGGGGTCAGCGCCGCGACCTCGCGCGCCGCGGCGACCCCCACCTCGAACGGCACGCCGGCGAACGTCTCGCCGACGTCGAACGCCTCGCCGTGCCGGTTGTACGAGCGGTGGTCGGAGGCGTCGAACGTCGTGTGCTCGTCGTACTTGCCGGACAGCAGGCCCGATGCCAGCGGCACGCGCGCGATGATGCCGACGCCCGCAGCCGCGGCGGCCGGGAGCACGCGCTCGAGCGGCTTGCGGCGGAACACGTTGAGGATGATCTGCACGGTCGCCACGTGCGGGTGGGCGATGGCCGTGAGCGCCTCGTCGACCGTCTCGACCGACACCCCGTACGCGGCGACGCGCCCCTCGGCGACGAGCGTGTCGAGGTCGTCCCACGTCTGCTCGCGCGCGTACACCGGCGTCGGCGGGCAGTGCAGCTGGACGAGGTCGAGGGTGTCGACCCCGAGGTTGGACCGCGAGCGGTCGGTCCACGCGCGGTACACGTCGAGCGTGTAGGCCTCGGGCACCTGCGGGTCGGCGCGGCGACCCATCTTCGTCGCGACCGTGATGCCGTCCCGGCCGGCGGCGAACTGGCCGACGAGCTTCTCCGAGCGCCCGTCGCCGTACACGTCGGCGGTGTCGAAGAACGTCGCCCCCGCGTCGGCGGCCGCCTCGAGCACCGCGAGCGCGGTGTCCGGCTCGACCGTCCCCCAGTCGCCGCCGAGCTGCCAGCAGCCCAGCCCCACGACCCCGACCTGCCGTCCGGTCCGTCCCAGCGCGCGCGTCTCCATCTGCCTGACGCTACCGTCGCAGGGTGCCGTCGGCCGACCCGGGCCGCCTGCCGCCGCGGCCGTGCAACCGGGCGCCGTCCGACCCCAGGGAGGTGCCGTGCCCCGCGCGACGCGCACGTTCCCGCTCGACGCCGACGCGACGTGGGACCTCCTCACGGACGCCCGCAACCACGCGCGCTGGATCCCGCTCACGCGCGTCGACGCGGGTCCGGCGGTCGTCGGCGCACGTGTGGTGGCGGTCTCGGGGCCGTCCGCCCGACGAGGCGGGGGCGGGTTCGTCGACCGCATGGAGGTCACGCGGGCCGACCCGCCGTCGGCGCGCCCGCGCGTCGCGGTGTTCGTCAAGCACGGGCCGGTGCTGCTGGGCGAGGCGCGGATCGCGGTGCTGCCGGCGGGGCCGACGAGCGCACACGTGCGCTGGTCCGAGGACGTGCACCTCGCACGCGTGCCGCGCGCGGTCGGGCGCGTGCTGCTCGCGCCGTTCGTCGGGCTCATGCTGCGGTGGGCGCTGCTGCGCGCCGCACGCGAGACCGGTGACGCAACAGATCGCCACGCTTGACGCGGCGAGCGCAACGAATCGCGGCCCACAGCGCAACGCGACCTGTCGAGACCCACGCGGCGACGCTCGTACGCTCGAGGTGGACCTGTGCCCGCCCGCGGACCCCGCCCGCGGACGTGCGCACCATCGTCGGCACCGAGGAGCCCCATGACCACCACCGCCCCCGGCCGCACGGCCCGCCGCTACCTCATGTGCGAGCCCGTGCACTACACGGTGTCCTACGAGATCAACCCCTGGATGGACCGCACGCGGTTCACGGACTCCGACCTGGCCGTGCGGCAGTGGCGCACGCTGCGCGACACGTACCTCGAGCTCGGGCACGAGGTCGACACGATCGAGCCGATCCCGGGCCTGCCGGACATGGTCTACGCCGCGAACGGCGCGACCGTCGTCGACGGCGTCGTCTACTCGGCACGATTCCGGTACGCCGAGCGCCAGCCCGAGGGCCCCGCCTACCAGAAGTGGTTCGCCGACCACGGGTTCGTGACGCACACCGCGAACCAGACCAACGAGGGCGAGGGCGACCTGCTCGTCGTCGGCGACGTGGTGCTCGCCGGGACCGGGTTCCGCACCGAGCGCGCGGCGCACGCCGAGGCGCAGGAGCTGTTCGGGCGACCGGTCGTGTCGCTCGAGCTCGTCGACCCGCACTACTACCACCTCGACACGGCGCTCGCCGTGCTGTCGTCGGCGGCCGACGACCCGCAGATCGCCTACTACCCGCCGGCCTTCTCCGCGGGCTCGCGCGGCGTGCTCGAGACGATGTTCCCCGACGCGGTGGTCGCGACCGAGCGGGACGCCGTCGCGCTCGGGCTCAACGCGGTGTCGGACGGCGCGAACGTCGTCGTCGCCCCGGGTGCGGTGGACCTCGCCGCGGCGATCCGCGAGCGCGGCTACACGCCGATCCCGGTGGACACGAGCGAGCTGCTCAAGGGCGGCGGCGGCGCGAAGTGCTGCACGCTCGAGATCCGAGGCTGACGTGACCGCCGTCGCGGCGCCGGTCTCGGCCCTCGCGCACAACTACCACCCGCTGCCGGTGACGCTCGCGTCGGGCTCGGGGTCGTGGGTGACGGACGTCGACGGACGTCGCTACCTCGACCTGCTGGCCGGGTACTCGGCGCTCAACTTCGGGCACCGCCACCCCGCGCTGGTCGCGGCGGCGCACGCCCAGCTCGACCGGCTCACGCTCACGTCACGCGCGTTCGACCACGACCTGCTCGAACCGTTCGCGACCGCGCTCGCGGGGCTCGTCGGCCCGCTGCTCGTCGGCACGCCGATGGTGCTGCCGATGAACACGGGTGCCGAGGCGGTCGAGACCGCGATCAAGGCGGCACGCAAGTGGGGGTACGAGGTCAAGGGCGTGCCCGCGGGCCGCGCGACGATCGTCGTGGCAGACGGCAACTTCCACGGCCGCACGACGACCATCGTGTCGTTCTCGTCGGACCCCGAAGCGCGCGACGGATTCGGCCCCTACACGCCCGGCTTCGTGTCGGTTCCGTACGGTGACGCCGCGGCGCTGGCGGCCGTGATCGACGAGACGACCGTCGCCGTCCTGCTCGAGCCCGTGCAGGGCGAGCAGGGAGTCGTCGTCCCGCCGCCCGGGTACCTCCCCGCCGTGCGCGCGCTGTGCGACGACGCGGGCGTGCTGCTCGTGGCCGACGAGATCCAGTCTGGGCTCGGTCGCACCGGGACGACCCTCGCGTGCGAGACGTGGGGCGTGCGGCCCGACCTCGTGACGCTCGGCAAGGCCCTCGGCGGCGGGATCGTGCCCGTCTCCGCGGTCGTCGGGCGCGACGACGTGCTCGGCGTGCTGACCGCGGGCACCCACGGGTCCACGTTCGGGGGCAACCCCCTCGCGTGCGCGGTCGGGATCGCGGTCGTCGAGCTGCTCTCGACCGGCCAGGTGCAGGCCGCGGCGCGCGTGCGCGGCGAGCAGCTGGGCGCCCGGCTCGCACCGCTCGTGGCCGACGGCCTGCTGGGCGACGTGCGTCGGATCGGCCTGTGGGCGGGTCTCGACCTGCCGGCCTCTGCCGCGTCGGCCGCGGGCCCCTCGTCGGCCCCGGGCTCCTCGTCGGCCCGGCCTGCCACCGGGCGCGAGCTCTGCGAGCGGCTCCTGGCGCGCGGCGTCCTGGCCAAGGACACGCACGGGTCGACGATCCGGCTGGCCCCTCCCCTGACGATCACCGAGCCGGAGCTGGACCAGGCCCTCGACGCGCTGACCGCCGCCCTGGCCTGACCCCACCCGCGAGATCGGTCAGCTGAAGCGGACCGCGCCGAACAGCCAGCCGTCGTTCGTCGCGCCGCCGACCGACATGTGCGTCACGTCCTTGCGGAGCATCTGGGCGCGGTGCGGCGCCGAGTTGGCCCACGCGTCGACCATCGTGGCCGCGCTCGAGTTGCTCACGCACGCGACGATGTTGTCGTTGCCCGAGTGCCAGATGCCGCCAGTCGTCGCCATGCGCTCCGAGTGCAGCACCAGGCCCGACGAGCGCGAGATCGACAGCTTCTTGCGGCCGTGCGCGGCCCGCCACGAGTTGATCGCCTTCGCGATGGCCTGCACCGACGACTCATGAGCCCCCGCGCCACCCGTCCCACGGCACACCAGACCGCCCGAGGGCACCTTGGACGGCGCACCGAACGGTCGCGACGAGGACACCTTCTTCACCGACGAGCTCTTGGCGGCCGACGACTTCTTCGCGGCGCTCGACTTCTTGATCGACGACTTGGCGGCGGCCTTCTTCGCCGCGGCCTTCTTGGCGGCAGCCTTCTTCGCGGCAGCCTTCTTCGCGGCGGCCTTCTTCGCGGCGGCCTTCTTCGCCGCAGCCTTCTTCGCCGCAGCCTTCTTCGCGGCGGCCTTCTTCGCGGCAGCCTTCTTCTCGGCAGCGACCTTCGCCGCGGCCGCGGCGCGCGCCTGCTCGGCACGGGCCTGCGCAGCGGCGAGCGCCGACGCCGCCGTGCTCGCGGACCCCGCCGGGGCGACGGCCGTCGTGGACGCGCTCGTCGGGACGCCTGAGGACGCGGCACCCGCAGCCGACGAGTCCGCCCCTGCCGTGACGGCCACCGCCACCGCGATCGCGGCGATCACCGACCCGACGGCTGCTGCTCCCCGACGCCCCTGTGCCCGCACGGCCGCTCCCTGCTCTCGACGACGACCCGGCACCGAGCCCGGTCCTGACGACGCGCACCCGTCGTGCACGTGCAAGCGTCATCGGCACGAGTTCTGCAGCACTTGAGCGTCAACGGCCCCAAATGCGACGACCGGGACGAGTCGTGCGCAGCGGCACGCAGCACGACCCGCCGGACGACCAGCCGGACGACCAGCACGGCAAGATGGGCCCGTGGCCCACCTCGACGACCTCGACCTCGCGATCCTGCGCGTGCTCGCGAACGACGCGCGCGCGACGTTCGCGCAGGTCGGGGACCAGGTCTCGCTCTCGGCACCCGCGGTCAAGCGGCGTGTGGACCGGCTGCGCGAGCGCGGCGTGATCCGCGGCTTCACGGTGCGGCTCGACCCCACGGCGCTCGGGTGGCACACCGAGGCGTTCGTCGAGATCTACTGCCAAGGGTCGACGAGCCCGGCGACGATGCGCGGCGCGGTCGAGCAGTACCCGGAGGTCGTCGCCGCGAGCACCGTGACGGGCGACGTGGACCTCGTGGTGCAGGTGCGTGCCCGGGACATGCGGCACCTCGAGCAGGTCGTCGAGCGGCTCGCCGCGGAGCCGTTCGTCAGCCGCACACGCTCGACGGTCGTCCTCTCGGCGCTGGTACGGCGCCCGGACGTCCCGCAGGGACCGTAGCGGTCAGACGCCGTCGCAGTTCTTCGTCACGACCATGACGGGGCACGCCGCGTGGTGCAGCACCGCCTGGCTCGTCGAGCCGAGCAGCAGTCCTGCGAACCCGCCGCGCCCGCGCGAGCCGAGCACCACGAGGTCCGTGGCGGTCGAGAACTCGGTGAGCAGCTCGGCCCCCGAGCCGTCGAGCGCGTGGCGCTTCACGACGAGGTCCGGGTGGTCGGTCAGGGCCTGGTCGACGACGACGTCGAGGCCCTCCTGCATGTCGCGCAGCACCTGCTCGTGGTCGACGGCCGCGGGGAGCCACGCAAGCACCCCGGCGCGGGTCCCGAGGGGCACGCCCGCGACGGCCGTGAGCTCGGCGTCCCACGCCTCGGCCTCGCCGATCGCGGCCCGCAGCGCGTGCTCGGCCTGCGGAGAGCCGTCGACGCCGACGACGATGCGCCGGGGCACCCGCACGGGCGGGATCTCGGCGTCGTCGGGCAGCGCGCGCCCCTCGCCGTCCCGCAGGGGCACGACGACCGTCGGGCAGTGCGCGTGCGCCGGCAGGGCCGACGACACCGTGCCGAGGAGCCGCTCAGCGAACCCCCCGCGCCCGCGCGTCCCGACCACCACGAGCCGGGCCTCGCGCGACAGCTCGACGAGCACACCCGCCGCGTCGCCCGTGTGCACCTTCGCGGTGACCGCGAGCCCGTGGTGCGCGACGCGGGCGACCGCCTCGTCCAGCACCGCCCGCGCACCCTCCTGGATCGCGGAGTCGTCGAGCGCCGCGTAGCCGCCGTCGAGCGACGCCGCGGTGAACGACGGCAGCGAGTACGCGCACACGAGGTGCAGCTGCCACCCACGCTGCGCCGCCGCGGCAGCCGCCCAGTCGAGCGCGTGCAGCGCGGGCGCCGATCCGTCGACCCCGACCAGGACCACGTCGTCGCGTGCCATCCGGACCCCTCCTCGCGTCGTCGTCCCAGTCTGCCCCGATCGCACCGGCAGCCCGAGAGCATGCCGCATCTTGACACGATCTTGACCGGATGCGGATCTCCTGCCCGCGCGAGGCGACGATCAGGCGGGCACGTACGCCGACCACGCGGGGTCGAGCCGCGAGCCGGCGGGTCCGAACGCGAACGACCACCGCGGCGCGCGCGGCGTGAAGCCCAGCTCCCACCCGATCTCGTGCAGCAGCCGGTCCGCCTTGCGGTGGTTGCAGCGCACGCAGGCAGCCACGACGTTGGTCCACTCGTGCCGACCGCCGCGCGAGCGCGGGTGCACGTGGTCCACGGTGTCCGCACCGGCGCCGCAGTACGCGCACCGGTGCTGGTCGCGCTGCAGCACGGTGCGCCTCGTCGGCGGGACCGGGCGACGCACGGGCACGTGCACGTACCGGGTGAGCGAGATGACGACGGGGACGGGCACCTCGTCGTGCTCCGAGTGCAGCGTGAGCCCCGACGACTCCAGCACGCGCGCCTTGCCGCTCATCATGAGCAGCACCGCGCGGTGCAGCGTCACGACGCACAGCGGCTCGAGGCTCGCGTTGAGCAGGAGCGTCCGGGCGGGGGCGACGGCCTCGGCCGCGGGCGCGTTCGCCGGCGCGCGCGGGACGGGGGCGGCGACCTCGGGCACGACCTTCAGCGCGGCACTCTTCGTCAGCACGGCGAACCTCCCGACCGGGTGGTCGGACCGGCTGGCTGCCGGCCCGGGCGGAGCGTTGGAGCAGCGTGGTGCGCGACCAGGGTAACCGGCGCGGGCGTCGGGCCGGTGACGGCGCGACATCGGGTCTCTCGCGTGCCCCCGGTCGAGAGGGGCGGGCCGGGGATGGCGGGGTCCGGGGACGCGACGAGGCCCCGGCGAACGTGTCGCCGGGGCCTCGTCGGATGCTCTGCTGGGGTCAGCCCACGCGGAGGAACACCGGCGAACGCTGCCAGATGCCGCGGAACTGGATGGTCTTGCCCGGACGCGGGGCGTCGATCTGCATGTTGCCGCCCGCGTAGATGGCGACGTGGCCCGGGGTCCAGATGATGTCGCCCGGCTTGGCCTCCGAGCGCGAGATCACGTGGCCCGCGGCGCGGATGCCGCCGGACGTGCGGGGCAGCGAGATGCCGAGCTGCTTGTAGACGTAGCCGACGAAGCCGGAGCAGTCGAAGCCGCCGGGGGCCGAGCCGCCCGAGACGTACGGGGTGCCGACGTAACGGGCAGCGATCTCGAGCACCGCGTTGCCGGAGACCGACTGCGGGATCGCGTGGCTGCTCGAGCCGTCGCTGGAGTCGTTCGCGTCGTCGTCGCCCGCGTCCGCGGCGGTGCGGACGGTGCTGCGCGAGACGGTCTGGGTGCGCTCGACCGTGACGGTCTTGACGACCTTCGGCTTGACGGTCTTCACGACCGGGGCGTCGAGCGTCCACTCGGCGTCGAGCGGCGCGGTGACGACCGGGCCGGAGGCCAGCACGGCCTTGGCGGAAGCGGTCAGGGCGTCGGTGTCGACGGCCGCGAGGGCGCCCGTGACGGTGTCGTCCGTCGGTGCGGCGGCCGACGCGGGCGAGGCGCCCAGCATCGAGACCACGAGGCCCGACGAGGCGGCGACGACGGCGGTACGTCGGCCGACGGTCCCGAGCTGGTCGGTCGCAGCCGACGCGAGCTCGGTCAGCGGCGTCGAGGGACGCCGTGCGGCGCGGTGGCGGGCGCCGGTGGTGGTGCTCACGGTCACGCGAGTGCCTCTCCGTTCGCCTACGAGGTGAGCTGTCGGGTTCGGGCGGAGACTGCCCGGCCTCGGCGCCCGGCCCGAGGGCCGTTCGTCGGGGCTTCACCCCAAGATCACCGCTTGCGGTGACCACAAGATTGGGTCCCCCGCCCCTGCCGGCGGTTCGTACGGACCTCGTAGCGGCGGCAGGGTTCGGCGTTCCGCGAGAGGGCTTCCGGGAGGAGGGGTTCCTAGAAGCAGGACCGAACGTACCTGACGCTCGCGGGGATGTCACGTTCCGGTCACGAGAAATCGGCCGGGATCTGAACAATCGACCGAGTGGAGCGACGTGGCCCACGTCACCGCAGGTCAGCGCCTCGACGACGACGAGAGAGGGCCGCCACCCGATCGGATGGCGACCCTCGTCGGCTCATATTCCGGACAACGCGGGAGGATCCCCCGCCCCGGTGTGACGCGCGCCACACCGGGGCGCGCGTCAGGTCAGGCCGTCGTGACGAAAACGTGCCGGGCGACGTCGTCGGGCAGGTCCAGCACGGTCTCGGCACCCGGCGTCCCGACCGTCACGACTCCCGCCCCCCGCTGCACGGCGATCTCGCGCCCGGGGACCACTCCGGCCTCCTCGAGACGGGACAGGAGCTCCACGTCCACCTGCAGCGGCTCCGCGATCCGGGCGACCACCGCGCGACCGTCCGCCGGCCCACCGGCCTCGATCACGGTGAGCAGCGACGCGACGCCGTCGAGGAAGCCGATCCGCGTCTGCTCCTCGCCGATCTCGCTCAGGCCCGGGATCGGGTTGCCGTACGGGTCGAAGTGCGGGTGGTCGAGGAGCGACGCGAGGCGCTTCTCGACGCGCTCGCTCATGACGTGCTCCCAGCGGCACGCCTCCTCGTGCACGTAGGGCCACTCGAGGCCGACGACGTCCGTGAGGAGCCGCTCCGCGAGCCGGTGCTTGCGCATCACGCGCACGGCCTTCGCGTGGCCCGCGGGCGTCAGCTC
Source organism: Cellulomonas sp. HZM (assembly GCF_000708885.1). Lineage (GTDB taxonomy): Bacteria > Actinomycetota > Actinomycetes > Actinomycetales > Cellulomonadaceae > Cellulomonas. The sequence goes on from NZ_JEOE01000022.1 coordinate 37,266, forward strand.
GAGGTGGCGGTCGCCGGTCACTACGACGAGCCCGTCGCGCTCCATGCGGGCGACCGTCTGCGACACGGTGGGACCCGAGTGGCCCAGTCGCTCGGCGATGCGGGCACGCAGCGGCGTGATGCCCTCCTCGGTGAGCTCGTAGACCGTCTTCAGGTACATCTCCGTCGTGTCGATCAGGTCGCTCATCGCTGGCCTCCGCTGTTCTGCCGTCGTGCCGCGCGCGAACGCTGCGCGGGCGCTGTGCCCAGGGTAGTTGGTCACGCCGACGCCAGGGGGCCGCCCGGGCCTATCCTCGGCCTCGTGCCCGACGCGACCGACGCCCCCGTGCCCCTGACGATCCCCGCGCACCTCCTGCCGCGCGACGGCCGGTTCGGCTCCGGCCCGTCCAAGGTGCGCCGCGAGCAGCTCGAGGCGCTCGCCGGCCCGGGCGCGGCGCTCATGGGCACGTCGCATCGGCAGGCACCCGTGCGCGCGCTCGTCGGCCGGGTCCGCGCGGGCCTCGCAGCGCTCCTCGACGCGCCCGACGGCTACGAGGTGGTGCTCGGCAACGGCGGCTCGACCGCGTTCTGGGACGTCGCCACGCTGTGCCTCGTCGAGCAGCGCTCGGCGCACGCGACGTTCGGGGAGTTCGGGGCGAAGTTCGCGGCCGCGACGCGCAGCGCGCCGTTCCTCGCCGACCCGGTCGTCACGTCGGTCACGCCCGGCCAGGTCGCGGTGCCTGCGTTCGACGATTCGGTGGACGCCTACGCGTGGCCGCACAACGAGACGTCCACGGGCGTCGTCGCCCCCGTGCGGCGCGTGGCCGGCTCGCGCGAGCAGGGCGCGCTCGTGCTCGTCGACGGCACGTCGGCCGCCGGCGGGCTCACGGTGGACGTGAGCCAGACCGACGTCTACTACCTCGCGCCGCAGAAGTCGTTCGCGTCCGACGGCGGGCTGTGGCTCGCGCTCGCGTCGCCCGCGGCGGTCGAGCGCGCCGCCCGCATCGAGTCGGGCGACCGCTGGGTGCCCGAGTTCCTGTCGTTCACGACGGCGGTGACGAGCTCGCGCCTCGACCAGACGCTCAACACGCCCGCGATCGCGACCCTGTTCCTGCTCGCCGAGCAGGTGGACTGGATGCTCGCACAGGGCGGTCTCGCGTGGGCCGCGCAGCGCACCGCGACGTCCGCGGGCCATCTGTACTCGTGGGCGGAGTCGCGCGACTGGGCGACCCCGTTCGTCACGGACCCCGCGGCACGCTCGTCGGTGGTCGGCACGATCGACCTCGCGCCGGAGATCGAGGCGCCGACGATCGCCAAGGCCCTGCGCGCGCACGGCGTGGTCGACGTCGAGCCCTACCGCAAGCTGGGCCGCAACCAGCTGCGCGTCGCGATGTACCCCGCGGTGGAGCCCGACGACGTGCTCGCGCTCACCGCGTGCATCGACCACCTCGTCGACCAGCTCGTCTGAGCCTCCGACGCCCGCGCGTCCCGCACCGCGCTCCCGTACGACGACGAGGTCCGTCCCCCGCGTAGGGGACGGACCTCGTCGTCGTCGGCGGACGGACCTGTCGGGCTGCGTCAGGTCCGCCGCGTGTCAGCTCGCGTCGTGCCGGCGCCGAGCCAGCACCAGGGCCACCGCACCCGCGACCACGAGCGCACCGGCACCCCACACGATCGGCATCGCGTTCGACCCGGTCGACGAGAGCACCTGCGGGGGGGTGTCACCCGGCGGGTTGGCGAGCACCTCGGTGTCGGGCGGGCTGGTGAGGCACTTCGGGCTCGACGGCGGGTACGCGACGGTCGTCGTCATGTGGGGGTTGACCTCGAAGAGCACCTTGACGCTCGGGCGGACCCAGTCGAACTCGTCGCCCTCGACCCACGTGCCGTCGACGAGCCGCCAGCCGGGCCAGTCGACGCCCACGCCGTTCTTCTCGACCGCTCCGGGCCACAGCACCGTGCCGGACAGCGGCAGGCCCTTCTGCACCACGTCGGCGCCGTCGGGGTTGATCCACGTGATCGTGACGGTCTTGTTGGGAGAGCCGATCGCCTCGACCGCGTACCGCAGCTTCGGCACGTCGTTGTCGCAGATCGGCTCGAGCACCTTGACCTTGAGCTCGCACGGCAGGTCGCCGCCGTACCCGCTCTCGTCGGCGAGGCAGCCGTACTGCGTGGCGGACGGGCTGGGGTCGGCGGCCGGGGCCGCGGCCCCCGCGAACGCGACGCCGGGACCCAGGACGGCGACGGCGACCGTCACGAGTGCGACGAGGCCGGCCTTGAGGATGCGTGGCATGACGGGGGTCCCCCCTGGGTGCGGTCGAATTGCGGTGGTTCGCCCCCATACTCACCCCCGCGGCGTCGCAACCATAGCGGCAGAACGGGTGATTTCGGACATCTTGTCCGTCCTGGACGGATGTTCACCCGCTGCAGGTGTGCTCGGCCACCCCGGGGGCCGTGAGCGTCGGCGTCGCCCAGACCGTCACGCGCCCGTTCCGCACGGGGACGGACGCGGAGACCGTCGTGGTCTCGCCGGCGCGCAGGAAGGCCGTCGTCGACACCGCGGACCGCTCGTCCTGCACGGCCTGGCCGCCCGCGACGAGGTCGCCGTCACGGGTGAGGGAGTCGAGCTCGGCGCCACGCGGGGCGTAGACCACGACGCGCGTCGCGAGCGTCCCTGGCGGGATCTCGCCGGGCCGCGTGCCGAGCACGTACGCGGGCAGGTCCGCGAGGTCCTTCGGCGGGTCGTAGGCGAGCGTCACGCGCACGGTCGCGGTGCGCGACGACGCCGTGCACTCGACACCCACGGTCGTGCGCAGGTAGTAGTCGAGCTTGCCCGTCGTGATGTCGTCGAGGAACACCCCGGTGGCGTCGGGGGCGGCGCCGGACAGGAACGCCCCGCCGACGAGCGTCCCGGCGAGCACGCGCTGCTCGTCGTCGTGCGCGGACCACACCCGCACCCGACCCTGCGAGCTCGCCTCGGTGACCGCGGCCACGAGGCCCTGCGAGGTCCCCTTGCCGGACGTGACGGCCCCGAAGATGCTGCCCGCGACCGACGAGAACACCGCGTCCGCCTGCGGGCCGTTCGCGGTCTCGCGGTAGGTGTCGCTCAGGAGCACGCGCAGGAACGTCGAGGGCTCGAGCGTGAGGCCGGTGCCGGTGCGGACCTTGCCCACCGCGCCCAGCACCTCCTTGACCGCGACGGGGTCGGTCGCGACGACGCCGTCCACGTGGCCGCCCACGTCCGCGGCCCAGCGCGCCGTGATGAGCGCCGCGGTGCGCGGGAAGTCGGGGGTCGCCGACGCGTTCTGGATCCACCTGCCGAGCTGGTCGCCGTACAGCTCGCGCTCCGCGGGCGTCAGGGGCAGGACCGGCTCGTCGAGCGCCCGGAGCTCGCTCGTCGTGCGCTCCTTGCCGAGGCTCAGGTGCCCGTCGTCGGCCGCGACCTGCAGGACGGTGCCGACGATGCCGCCCGCGCTGCGCAGCTCCGCGGAGTTGAGGGCGAGGAACAGGTACGAGCGCGGGCCGTCGGCGCCCAGCATCCCCGGGAGCAACGTCGCGACCTTGTCCGCGCCCGCGAGCTGCGCATCGACCTTCGCGAGCGCGGTGCGCACCTGCGTGACCGGGTCCGCCAGCGGGCCGACGAGCGCCTCGGTGTCGATCCCGGCGACGCGATCGCTCGCGGCCGACGTGGCGAGGGCCGCTGCGTGCAGGCGAGGCGCGGCCGCGGCGAGCGCGTCGACGTCGATGCTGCCGTCGGCGCGGCGCAGCGCCGAGCCGTCCGCGAGCCCGGCCACCGCGTCGACCGCCGGCAGCGCGTCGTGCGTGACGTCGTCGAGGGCCCAGGACACGGTGCCGACCGCGCGCAGCTGCGGCCCGATCCACGGTGCGTGCTCGTACAGCCGCCACACCGGGTCCGAGGTCGCGGACCTCGCGCGCCCGGTGGCGTCCTGCGCGGCGGGGACCGACGCCACGATGGTGTCGGTGTCGCGGTCGTCGATCGCGGTCTGCACGCGGTCGACGACCGAGCGCGCGTCGAGCAGCGCCCCCGCGGCCTGGACGGCTCGCACCGCGAGCCACCCGAGCGAGACCACCAGCAGGACGACGAGCAGCACGACGACGAGCGCCACCCGGCGCCCCCGCCTGCCGCGCCGGGCCGGTGCGTCGGCCGCGGGCGCGGTCTCGTCGACCTGGGTGCTCACCGCCCGATCGTCACATACCGGACACCGCGGACATGCGCGTGACCGGCGGTTTCACCCGCCCGGCTCAGGCTGCGGACTGCTCGTCGGCCGCGTCCTGCGCGCCCACGCGCGCGACCTCGGCCTCGCGCCGCGCCTCGAGCTGGTGCACGACGTCCAGGTGCGGCGAGCGCAGGTGGTAGCGCACCTCGACCCCCCAGGCCCGACGGGCCCACAGGGCCGCGCCGACGCTCACGAGGATCGCCGTGATCGAGCCGATGCCGATCGACCAGCGCGCACCGAGCTCCTGCCCGATCCAGCCGACGATGGGCGACCCCACGGGCGTCGCACCGAGGAACACGATCATGTACAGCGCCATGACGCGACCGCGCATCGCAGGGTCGGTGCTCATCTGGATGGTCGCGTTGGCGGCGGTCATCATCGTGAGCGACGCGAGCCCGACGGGGATCGACGCGATCGCGTACGACGTGAACGTGGGCATGAGGGCCATGACGCCGCTCGCGACCCCGAACCCGAATGCCGCACCGATGACGAGCCGCACGCGGGGCCGGTCGCGGCGCGCGGCGAGCAGCGCGCCGGTGAGCGAGCCGATCGCGAGCACCGAGCCGAGGATCCCGTACTCACCCGCACCCTTGCCGAACTCGGTGCGCGCCATCATCGCGCTCGTGAGCTGGAAGTTGAGGCCGAACGTCGACACGACGCCGACCACGACCATGATGACGACGATGTCGCTGCGTCCCCGCACGTAGGCCACGCCCTCGCGGATCTGCCCCCGCCCGCGCGGTGCGCTGGGCATGCGGCGCAGCTCCGAGGTGCGCATCTGCGTGAGGGCGAAGATGGTCGCGGCGAACGTCGCGGCGTTGATGACGAACACCCAGCCGGTGCCCACCGCAGCGATCGCCAGGCCGGCGATGCCGGGGCCGATGAGGCGCGCGGCGTTGAACGACGCGCTGTTGAGCCCCACCGCGTTGGACAGCTTGTTGGCGGGCACCAGCTCGGCCACGAACGTCTGCCGCACCGGGCCGTCGATCGCCGAGACGCAGCCGAGCAATGCCGCGAAAACGTAGACCTGCCACAGCTGTGCGTGGCCGCCGAGCACGAGTGCGCCGAGACCGGCCGCGAGCACGCCCTGGCCGATCTGCGTGGCCATGAGCAGCTTGCGCCGGTCGACCCGGTCGGCGAGCAGCCCGGCGTACGCCGAGAGCAGCAGCACGGGCGCGAACTGCAGCGCGGTGGTGATGCCGACCGCCACGCCGGACTCGTCGGACAGCTGCGTCAGCACCAACCAGTCCTGCGCCACGCGCTGCATCCACGTGCCGATGTTGGCGACGAGCGCGCCGGCGAACCAGAGCCGGTAGTTGCGGAACCTCAGGGAGTCGAACGTGCTCACGAGTCGGCGAGCCTCCGCAGGATCTCGGCGGCGGCGGCGAGTTGCGTGCGCTCGTCGGGCGTCAGCGTGGCGAGCCGGCCCGCGAGCCAGGTGTCGCGGCGGCGACGCGTCTCGGCGATCTCCGCCTTGCCCGCGCCGGTGAGACTCACGACGACCGCGCGCCCGTCGGTGGGGTGGGCGTCCTTGACGACGAGCCCCTCGTCGGCCAGGCAGTTGACCGTGCGGGTCATGGACGGCGGCTGGATGCGCTCGAGCTCGGCCAGCTGGCCGGGGGTCAGCGGGCCGCGCTTCTCGAGCCAGAGCAGGACCGAGAACTGGGTGTCGGTGAGGCCGGCGTCGCCGCGCTCGGCGCGGATCCGGCGCGATGCGCGGCCGACGGCGATGCGCAGCTCGGACGCGAGCGTGGGTGCGGCGGTGGGCATGATGATTACCCTAACTCATTACCTTAAGTAATCACACCCGCCGACGACGAAGGCCGTCCCGCCTCCCGTGAGCCTCTCCGCGACCCGTCGTGCGACCAAGGTCCGTGGGCCGCGACCGCCGGCTCGACGGCGGCGGCCGACCGGGTCACGACGGCCGC
>NZ_JEOE01000023.1 GCF_000708885.1 Cellulomonas sp. HZM
CCCCCACCCCCGGCGCCCCGGTGATCCGCAACGTCAACGTGATGGACGGCGCGATCCTGCGGGGCAAGCAGACCGTGCGCGTCCAGCTCGACACCGCGCCGCGCTACACGTACATCGAGCTCGACAAGGGCGGCGTGTGGAAGGCGGACAACACCAAGGCCCCCGGCAGCACGAACGCGGGCAAGAACCCGACGCTCGTGCTCGACACGCGCGACTACCCGAACGGCAGCTACCAGCTGAAGATCGACGCTGTCGGCATCGACGGGCGCACGACCGAGAAGCTCGTCCCGGTGACGATCTCGAACCGGTGACGCATCGCTGACACGGCGACGCATCGCTGACACGGCGACGGCGAAGGGGCCCGGGCGATCCTCGGGCCCCTTCGTCGTCCTCGTCCCGGCTCACGTTCTCGCCCGGGTCAGCCGAGCTCGATGCGCCCCGACGCGAGGAGCACCGCCCCCGTGACGCCGGCGGCGACGACGAGCACGCACAGCAGCGCCTCCCATCGCGTGAACCAGCGCGGCTCCCCCTGCTCGTACCGCGTGAGCACGTACAGGACGGTGCCGAGCGAGTACACGATCGTCGAGACCAGCAGGTACGTGACGCCACCGGCCCACACGAGGAACACGGTGTAGACCAGCGCGAGCGACGCGACGACGAGCGCGCGGGCCCGGTGGCCTCGCTCCGTCGCCTCGAGCTTGACCGCGAAGGCCGCCGCGAGCAGGTAGGGCACGAGCGAGAGCGACGACGTGATCGCGATCGCGGTGTCGAACGCGTCGTCGGCCGAGGCCGCCAGGACGAGGAAGACCTGCGCGGTGACGGTCGTCATCGTCACCGCGGCCCACGGCCCGCCGCGTGCGTTGATCCGCGCGAGCGCGCGCGGCATGTCACCGCGCAGCGCCGCCGAGTGGATCACCTCCGCGGCCATGAGCGTCCACGCCAGGTACGCCCCGAGCACGCACACGATCACACCGATACCGACGAACGTCGCGCCCCAGCCGCCGACGACGTCCTCGAGCACGCCCGCGACCGACGGCTGCCCCAGCGCCGCGATCCGCTCGCGCGGCATGACGCCGAACCCGACCATCGTCACGAGCACGAACAGCGCCAGCACCGACCCGAAGCCGGTCAACGTCGCCCACCCGACGTCCCGGCGTCGGCGGGCGTACCGCGAGTACACGCTCGCACCCTCGACGCCGAGGAACGCGAACACGGTCAGCAGCAGCGTGCCGCGCACCTCCGGGAGCAGCCCGCTCCACCCACCGGACGGCCCCCAGAGGTTGGCGGCGAACACCCTCGGGTCGAACGCGAGCGCCACGACCACGACGAACACCACGAGCGGGACCGTCTTGGCGACCGTGACCACACGGTTCACCGCGGTCGCCGACGTCACGCCCCGCACCACGAGCGCCCAGAACAGCCACAGGCCGACCGACGACACGAGCAGCGCCGCGGGCGTGCCCCCGTCCCCCAGCGCGGGGAACCAGCGCGAGAGCGTCGCGCAGATGAGCACCCAGTACACGACGTTGCCCATCGTCGCCGCGGCCCAGTACCCGAGCGCGGACAGGAACCCGAGGTACCGGCCGAACCCCGCGCGGGCGTACGCGTAGACGCCGGCGTCCAGGTCGGGGCGCTGGGCGGCGAGCCGCTGGAAGACCAGCGCGAGCATGAGCATCCCGGTCCCCGCGACGGCCCACGCGACGAGGCTGCCGACCACCCCGGTGCTGCCGGCGAACGTGCGCGGGAGGGAGAACACGCCCGCGCCGAGCATCGAGCCGGTGACGATCGCGGCGAGCGACCAGCGCGAGACGGTGCGGTGGGGCTCGGGGGCGGCCGCGGGGTCGGCCGCTGCGGCGGACCCCGGCGCGCCGCGACCGGTGCCGGGCTCGGGTGCGACGCCGGGTTCGGCGGGATCGTGCGGCACGTGCGCACCTCCTCGCCGGACCGGTGGTCCGAGGTGGAGCCCCCTGTCGGATTCGAACCGACGACCCCCTGTTTACAAGACAGGTGCTCTGGCCGACTGAGCTAAGGAGGCAGGTGGCGACAGCGTACCGAGGTGCGCCGCCTGCCCGCGGCCCCGTTCCGTGCAGCGCTTGGTGCGCTGAGACGCACGGAACGCTTCACGCACACGTGGACGCGGTGGGGTTGCCGGCCGTGGGAGCGCTGCGTGAAGCGTTGGTGCGCTCAGGGGCGCGGAAGGCTTCACGCTCGTGGGCGGCGGGGCGCGGGGCGGACGGGGCGAGCGCTCGGGCGACGTAGATTCGTCGGGTGATCCCCGACGACCTTGCGCTCCTCCGTGTCCCCGGTTCTCCTGCGGTGCTGCCCGACGGGTCCGCCGCGATCGTGTCGGTGACCCGTCCTGACCTCGAGGCGGACGAGTACGTCGGCCAGCTGTGGCGGGTGGGGTTCGACGGCTCGGGGTCGACGAGGCTGACGCGGGGGCACCGGGACGCAGAGCCCGACGTCTCCCCCGACGGCCGGTGGGTCGTGTTCACGCGCGCCGAGGCGAAGGGGCGACCGCAGGTGCACGTGGTCGCGACGACAGGCGGCGAGCCCGTGCGGCTGACCGACGCGCCGCTGGGTGCATCGACGCCGCGGCTCTCGCCCGACGGCACGCGCGTCCTGTTCCTCGCGCGTGTGCCCGAGGAGGGGCGGTACGTGCCCGGCGGCGACCCCGCCGCGGAGGCGCCGCGGCACATCACCGAGCTGCGGTACCGGTCGGACGGCGTGGGCTTCGACCGCGACCGGCCGCGGCACGTGCTCGTCGTGGAGGTCCCGGCCGACGACGAGCCCGGAGCCGAGCCGGGCGCGTCGCTGCCGGATGCGGTCGACCTCACGCCGGACGCGCAGGACGTCACGTCCGCGCGCTGGACGACGGACGGTGCGGGCATCGTCGTGACGACCGCCAGGCACGCGCAGCGCGAGACCGACCTGCGCCGCGACGCGGTGCTCGTCGACGCCCGCCGCACCGGCGAGGAAGGCGCCGGGCAGGCGGCGCCCGTGGCGCTCACCGACGCCGATGCCGGCAGCACGCTCGGCGTCGACGCCACGCTCCCGTCCGCCGACGGCCGCACGCTGTGGATCCTCGCCACCGACGTCGGACCGACGGGACGCGACTTCGTCGCTGCGCAGACCGGTCTGTACGTGCTCGACCTCGACGACGACGGGCACGCGGCGGGCACCCCCCGGCGGCTGACCGACCCCGAGGCGGACCAGCTCACGGGCGTGCTCGTTGAGCTCGACGGCGACCCGGTCGTCGGGATCGAGCGGCGCGGGGCGGTCCACCTGGTCCGCGTGGCCGACGAGCCGACGACGCTCGTCGGCGGGACCGACGTCGTGACCAGCGCCGCGGCCGGCGGCGGACGCCTCGTCGCGGGCGTCGCGCGGCCCGGCTCGTCGGGTGACCTGGTGCTCGTCGGGGACGAGAACCGCACGCTCACCGACCTGTCCGCGCCCCTGCGCGCGACCGGTCGCGTCCGCGAGCCGCGAGAGCTCACCGCCCAGGCGCCCGACGGCTACCCGGTGCACGGCTGGGTCGTCACGCCCGACCCCCAGCGCTACGGCGACGGCCCCCACCCGACGATCCTGATGATCCACGGCGGCCCGTTCGCGCAGTACACGCACGCGCTGTTCGACGAGGTGCAGGTGCTCGCCGAGGCGGGCTACGCCGTGGTCTACGGCAACCCGCGCGGGTCGTCCGGATACGGGCGCGCGCACGGTGCGGCGATCCACCGCGGGTTCGGCACGGTCGACACCGACGACCTGCTCGCGCTGCTGGACGCGGCGCTGCAGGACCCGGCGCTCGACGCGCAGCGCGTGGGCGTCATGGGCGGCTCGTACGGCGGGTACATGACGGCGTGGCTCACGACGCGCACGGACCGGTTCGTCGGCGCGATCGTGGAGCGCGGGTTCCTCGACCCCGTGAGCTTCGTCGGGTCGAGCGACATCGGCTGGTTCTTCGGGCTCGACTACGTCGGCGACGCGGCCGACGAGGGCGGCGCCGCGCTGGTCGCCGCGCAGTCACCCATGGCCCACGTCGAGAGGGTCAGCACGCCGACGCTCGTCATCCACTCCGAGCAGGACTGGCGCTGCCCCGTCGAGCAGGGCCAGCGCTGGTTCGTCGAGCTGCGCCGCCGCGGCGTGCCCGCCGAGCTGCTGCTGTTCCCCGGCGAGGGCCACGAGCTCACGCGCTCGGGCCGCCCGCGCCACCGGCAGCAGCGCTTCGAGCACGTCCTGCGCTGGTGGGCGACCCACCTCCCGGTCCCCCGGCGGTGACCGCCCGCTCTGCGTGAAGCGAAAGTCAGCTGAGAGCGACGTAACGCTTCACGCAGAGCGGCTGCGGCCAAGGCGCAGGACCGCGGGAGGTCAGCTCTTGGCGGCCTCGACGGCGGCCTTCAGGGCGCCGGGGGTCTGCCAGCCGGTGAACGCCTTGTCGTCGATCAGCACGGTCGGCGTCGAGACCTTGCCGATGACCGTCTGCATCTCGTTCGTCGTCGACTCCATCCACGGCGCGTAGGTCCGCCAGGTGCCCTTCTGCTCGGTGTCCGAGCCGGTGAGCTTGTACGTGCCGTCGACCGTGTCCGTGAACGTGTCCGTCACCGACGACGGGACGCCGACGCCTTGCGCGATCTCGGCGATCTTGTCGTCGGTCAGGCCGTTGGTGTTCTCCGCGGGCTGCTGCGCGAACAGCGCCGTGAGGAACTTCGGGTAGTTCGCCGAGTCCTTGTCCGCGACGATCGCCGCGGCGTTGGCGGCGCGCATCGAGTAGTGCGTGCCGAGCGACTGCTGGTCGAGGAACGAGACCGGGAAGTACTTGATGGTCACGCCGTCCTCGGCCGCGAGCGCGTCGAGGTCGGCCGCGTTGATCGAGTCGAACTGCGCGCAGATGGGGCACTGCAGGTCGTAGTAGATGCTCAGCGTGACGCCGCTCGCGGCGGCCTTGCCGACGCCGTCCTTCGACACGGGGATGTACGCGCCGGACGCGGTCGAGGGGGCCTTGGTGTCGGCGAGCGCGGGGATCACGGCGTCGGACGAGCCGCCCGCGAACATCACGTTCGCGTACGTCGCCTTGTTGTCGGCGTCCTGCTTGAAGATGTAGGCGCCGACGCCGACGAGCGCGACGAGCGCGACCGCGAGGGCCGAGATCGCGACGATCCTGGTCCGCTTGGCCTTGCGCTCCTGCTCGATGCGCATCTGGCGAGCCTTCTCACGGGCGTCGTCGCGGCGCTGCGCCTTGGTGGGGCGCGGGTCGTTGGTGGGCATGTCGCTCCTGGTCTGGTGAGGTCGTACGGGTCGGTCGGGCTGCTGCTGGTGCGGTGAGGCGTCAGGCAGCCGGCGGCGGACCGCGACGGTAGGTGCCGTGCGTGACGGCGAGCGTGCGAGCAGGGGCAGGGCGGGCGACGACGGGTGCGGCGCGGCCGACGAGGAGCACGGACGGCTCGTCGGCCCGGCGGCCGAGCGCCGCGGACACGACCCGGTGCACGGCACGCGCCGCACGCGCGGCGAACGAGGCGAGGCCGGCGCCGCCCAGGGCGAGCAGGGCGTGCGCGACGAGCACCGGCAGCGCGACGCTGAGCAGCACGAACACCGTGCCGCCCGCGGCGAACGAGCCGTCGGGGCAGTCCGCCGAGCGGCGCAGCAGCGCGAGCCGCAGCGCGGCGCCCGCGCCCGGGCCGGCGTCGAAGCAGCCGTGCAGCGCGAGCCGGCCCGCGGCGAGCGTCAGCGCCGCGGAACCGAGCGCGAGCGCGCCGGTCAGGACGACCGCGAGCGCGCGAGGACGCGCACCGAGCGGGCGTCCGGGCGCGATCATGCGAGACAGAGTAGGGCCTGCCCCTGAGCGACCGTCACCGGTCGGGCGACAGCGACGGTCACAGCTTCCGTCACTGCGGCAGCGTCGGCACCGACGCGGGCGACCACACGATGTCCGCACCGTGCCGCACCGCCGCCACGGCGACGAGCGCGCCGACGAGGCAGACGACGACCACGACGAGCGTCCCGAGCAGCCCGGGGGCGACCCACGCGAGCACCCGCCGTGCCCCCACACGCGTCATCCGGGACAACGGCCCGAACCACACGAGCGTGATGCCGAGCATCACGACGAGCGCGACGGCCAGCGACGCCGCGGGGCCCTGCACCTCGTCGCCGGGCCCGAGCGCGCCGAGCGTGAGCGTGCCGTTGTCGATCAGCCACCACAGCACACCGCCGACGATCACCATCGCGCTCGCCGAGACGAGGAGGCTCGGCACGAGCGCGACGAGCGTGCGCACCAGGTGCCACGGGCTCGTCGCGACCGCCCGCAGCACGTCGCTGCCGCGCACGCCGGCGCGTTCGCGGCGCGTGTGCATCCCCTCGACCGTCGACCCGATCGCGCGCACGACCACCACGAGGACCAGCACCACGATCAGCACGACGAGCGGGAACAGCGCGGCCAGGCACCCGACGAGCACACCGACCGCGAGCAGCGCGACCCACCGGCGGCGCGCGACCGGGCGTTCGTACCCCGAGCCGTCGTCGCCCAGGTCCTCGGACGCGTCGAGGTCCCCCTCGATCCACTCGACGGGGTCGTCGACGTCGACCGGGCGCGCGTGGATGAGCGCCTCGTCGTCCTCGTCGTCGTCGGGGTCCGGCTCCGGCGGCGCCGCGGCGAACGCGACCGTCCGCCCGTCCTGCGCCGCGACCACGGTCGCGGCCGTGGGCGGCATGCTCGTGTCGAGCACCACGGTGCTGTCCTCGCCGGGCGGCAGGTCGCCGTCGGCCGCGGCGACCTCGAGGGCCGCGACCACGTCGTCGGGTGCGGTGCGGTCCGCCTCGGTCGGCGTCAGGGCGCCCCGCAGGGCCCCCGCGGTCAGCACGCCGAGGCCCGCCACGTCGACGTCCCCGGCGGTCGCGCGCGCCAGCACCGCGTCGATCGGCCGGGTCCCGAACGGGTCACGCCCGGTCGCGGCGAACGCCAGCACGGCGGCCCAGCCCCACCAGTCGCTCGCCTCGGACGGCTCGCCCCCGGCCACGAGCTCGGGCGCGAGGTACCCCGGTGTGCCGAGCACGAACCCGGTGGACGTGACGCGCGCGTCGTCGTCGGCCGCCTGCGCGATGCCGAAGTCGATGAGCACCGGACCGCGCACCGAGACGACGACGTTGGAGGGCTTCAGGTCGCGGTGCACCACGCCCGCGTCGTGCACCGCGTCGAGCGCGTCGCGCAGCCCCGCCGCGAGCGCGACGAGCTCGTCCGGGCTCAGCGGGCCGAGCTCGCGCACGTGCTCGGACAGGTTGCGGCCGTCGACCAGCTCGGTGACGAGGAACGCCTCGGTCGAGTCCGCCTCGGCGTCGAGCACCGCCGCGACCGCCGGGTGGCGGAGCCGCTGCAGCGCGGCGACCTCGCGGCGCAGCCGTTCGCGCGCGACCGCGTCGGCGCCGACGTGCGGGTGCAGCAGCTTGAGCGCGACGGGGTTCTGCCCGCCGTCCACCGCGCGGTACACGGTGCCCATCCCCCCGGAGCCGAGGGGCGCGACGATCGTGTACCCGCCGATCTCCGATCCGGGCTCGAGGCCGATGCGCTCCATGCCCGGCACGCTAGCGGCCCGGGCGCGGCCTGCCCGGGCGGCACGCGCGCCGGGCGGTTAGGGTCGGTTCGCGAATCCCTGAGGAGCTGATGCCGTGCCCGCGCCTGCACGCGGCTACGACCTGGTGGTCGTCGCCAACCGTCTTCCCGTCGACGTGACCGTCTCGGAGGACGGCGAACCGAGCTGGACCCGGTCGCCCGGCGGGCTGGTGACGGCCCTCGCGCCGGTCATGGCGAAGGCCGACGGCGCGTGGGTCGGCTGGGGCGGCGCGCCGGACCAGGAGCTCGACCCGTTCGAGGTCGACGGCACCGAGCTGGTGCCCGTGCCGCTCTCGGCCGAGGAGATCGAGCGGTTCTACGAGGGGTTCTCCAACGACACCCTGTGGCCGCTGTACCACGACGTGATCTCCGCGCCCGCGTTCCACCGGCAGTGGTGGGACGCCTACCAGCGCGTCAACAAGCGGTTCGCGGACGCCGCCGCCGAGCAGGCGGCGCAGGGCGCGACCGTGTGGGTGCACGACTACCAGCTCCAGCTGGTCCCCAAGATGCTGCGGGACCAGCGCCCGGACCTGCGCATCGGCTACTTCCACCACATCCCCTTCCCCCCGCTCGAGCTGTTCGCGCAGCTGCCGTGGCGGCGGCAGGTCGTCGAGGGGCTGCTCGGTGCGGACCTCGTCGGCTTCCAGCGCGTGGGCGACGCCGGCAACTTCGTGCGCACGGTCCGCCGGCTCACCGACCTCACGACGCGCGGGCAGGTCGTGACGATCACGCGCGACGGCAAGGTCGAGCGGCACGTGCGCGCGGCGGCGTTCCCCATCTCGATCGACTCGGGCGCTTTCGACGAGCTCGCGCGGACCGACGCGGTCAAGGCGCGCGCCCGGGAGATCCGCCGCGAGCTGGGCGACCCGCGCACGCTGCTGCTCGGCGTGGACCGGCTCGACTACACCAAGGGCATCCGCCACCGCATCAAGGCGTACGGCGAGCTGCTCGAGGACGGGCGGCTGTCCGCGCAGGACACGACGCTCGTGCAGGTCGCGAGCCCGTCGCGCGAGAACGTCGACGCGTACGCGCAGCTGCGCGACGAGGTCGAGCTGCTGGTCGGGCGCATCAACGGCGACTTCGGCCAGGTGGGCCACGCGCCCGTGCAGTACCTGCACCAGTCGTTCCCGATGGAGGAGATGGCCGCGCTGTACCTGGCGGCCGACGTGATGCTCGTGACCGCGCTGCGCGACGGCATGAACCTGGTGGCCAAGGAGTACGTCGCAGCGCGGTCCGACGACCGCGGCGCGCTGGTGCTCTCGGAGTTCACGGGCGCGGCCGACGAGCTCACGGGTGCGGTGCTGGTCAACCCGCACGACATCGACGGCACCAAGGACGCGATCTCCTACGCGGTGCACATGGACCCGCGCGAGTCGCGCAAGCGCATGCGCAGGCTGCGGCGCCGGGTGCTGGGGCACGACGTGAACGCGTGGTCGCAGGAGTTCCTCGCGGCGCTCGCCGCGGTGCCGCAGCGCGCGGCGGGGGCGTCGCATGACTGACGCGCCCGGCCTCGCCACGGCCCTGGCCGCGCTCGCCCGCCCGGTGCTCGTCGCGCTCGACTTCGACGGAACGCTCGCGCCGTTGCAGGACGACCCGACCCGCTCGCGCATCGTGCCCGCGGGCGTCGAGGTGCTCGCCGACCTCGGCGCGCACCCCGACGTTCGCCTGGCTCTCGTCTCGGGCCGCGCGCTGGCGGACCTGCACCAGCTCGCGCAGGTCCCCGCCGGCACGTACCTCATCGGCTCGCACGGCGCCGAGCGGGCGCGCGTGACGCGCTTCGGGCTGGACCGGGACGTGGTGCAGCTGGCCGACGACGAGGCCGACCGCCTCGCCACGCTCGGCGCGCGCGCCGCGTCGATCGCGCGCGGTCGCGACGGCGTGTGGGTCGAGACCAAGCCGACAGCGGTGGTCGTGCACACGCGCCTCGCTCAGCGCGAGGACGCGGACCTCGCCGAGGCGGCCGCGCTCGAGCTGGGCGGCGAGCTGGGCTCGCGCGTGATCCACGGCAAGGACGTCGTCGAGATCTCCGTGCTGCACGCGGACAAGGGCGAGTCGCTGTCCGCGCTGCGCACCGAGCTGGGCGTCGCGTCGGTGGTCTACGCGGGCGACGACACCACGGACGAGAACGCGTTCGCCGTCCTGGGCGACGCCGACGCGGGGATCAAGGTCGGCCCCGGAGACACGGTCGCGCGCTGGCGGGTGGCGGACGCCGACGCGCTGGTCGACGCGCTGCGCGGCCTCACCTGAGCCGTCAGGTGGGGCACATCGGACGGTTCGGCGGCCCCGCGGGGTGAATCGCCGTCGCGATGACGTCGGCGCGGCCGGACTGTGCGACAGTTTCGCGACACCCCCGAGCATCCTGGAGCACCCGTGCCCGTCTCCACCCCACGCCCCCTGCGCCGCCTGGTCGCCGTCGCGGCGAGCCTGGGCGTCGCCGCAGCCGGCGCCGTCGTCGTCGCACCGGCCGCCCACGCCGACTTCACGACCCGCACGAGCTGCCACGACGGCACGTGCACCGTGGACTTCAACGCGAACAGCGGCCTCGCCACGTGGGAGGTGCCGGCCGGCGTGACGTCGGTCGAGGCGGTGCTCGTCGGAGGCGACGCGTGGGGCCATGGGGGAGCAGGCGGCTCCGGCGGTGTGGTCCGTGCGACCGTGCCCGTGACGCCCGGTTCGACGCTCGTCGGCCGCGTCGGCCTGTACGCCGCCGCCAACGGCTATGGCGGCGGCACGGACGGCGAGTCCGGCGGTGGCACCTTCCTGTCCGACGCGCACGGCCTGCTGCTCGTCGCGGGCGGCGGCGGTGCGGGCGGGACCCGTGGCCACGCCGGGGGTGACGGCGGCGGCGGCCTCACGCTCGTCGGGGAGCCCGGTGCGGGCGAGGGTGGCGGTGGCGGCGGCACGCTCGCGGCGGCCGGCGCCGGTGGTGCCGACGCGTCCGACGGGACGGGTCCCGCGACGACGTCGACGTTCGGCGTCGGGGGCGCGGGAGCCCCCGGCGCGGACGACGAGTCCGGTGCCGCCGGTGGCGCAGGCGGTGGCGGGTACTTCGGAGGCGGCGGTGGCGGAACCGTGGGCGAGAGCACGTACGCGGGCGGCGGCGGGGGCTCGGGCTACGCGGCGCCCGGCCTGACGCTGCACGCCTCGGGCACCGATCCGAGCACCGAGGACGGCATGCTCGCGCTGACGTACGACGAGCCCGCGGTGACCTCCACGTCGACCATCGCGCTGTCGTCGGCCCACGCGGTCGCCGGCGGCTCGGCGAGCGCGGTCGTGACGGTGACGGCGAACGGCGCGACCGACTTCGCCGGCGGTGCCGTCCAGCTGCTCGTCGACGGCTCGGCCTCGGGCTCGCCCGTCGCGGTGCACGTCGACGGCTCGACGGCGACCGCGACCCTGCCGGTGCCCGCGACGAAGGTCGGCGTGCACCAGGTCTCGGCACGGTTCACGGCCGACGACGCGGCGCTCGGCTCGACCACGCCGACGACGCCCTTCACGGTCCTGCCCGCGAGCCTCCCGTGGAAGCTGACCGACGACGCCGGCAAGGCGGTCACGAACCCTGTGAGCACGCCCGAGCTCGTCGCGCGCGGCTCCGGCCAGCTCCCCGGCTCGGTCGTCACGCTGCAGCTGCAGCGCGAAGGGCAGTGGCTCGACCTCGACGACCAGACCGTCGGCGCGGACGGCACGTTCGCGATCGACGGCTCGCTCGCGCTCCTGCTCGGCATGGTCCCCGACGAGGACGGCAACCCGGTCTCGGTCGCACTGCGCGTCGTCGCGACCTACCCCGACGTCGCGGGCGCCGCGGCCCTCACGGGCGCGACCCGCACCGCCACGGTCGAGCCCGTCCAGCTCCCCATCGACCTGCAGGTCGACCCGGGTCCGTACCGCGTCGGCGCGGGCGTGGACAACGCGGTCCGCGTGAAGCTGACCTGGCTCGGCGAGGACCTCGGGGTCGCCGGCTCCTCCGACATCGCCGACATGGTGAAGGACGGCTCGCTCGTCCTGCTGCTCGACGGCACGCCGGTCAAGGCCTCCGACCTCGGCATCGGCGCCGATGACGACGAGACCGCGGTGCTGACCCTCTCGGCCCCGCAGCGCGGGGGTGACCACACCGTGCAGGTCGTCGCCGCGATCGAGGACCTCGGCATCACGGGCCGCTCCGAGGTGAAGCACTTCACCGTCGCGCCCGACACGTTCGACGCCGCGCTGCTCGACGCCGACGGCAACGAGGTCACGCAGGTGCACCCGGGCGACACGGTCTACGCCGCCGCGGGCGGGCTGCTGCCCGGCACGAAGGTCTCGTTCGAGCTGCACTCCACCCCGGTGGACCTGGGCTCTGCGACGACCGACGCGGACGGCACGGCGATCGTCGAGACCACGGTCCCCGACGTCGAGGCCGGCACGCACACGCTCGTCGTGACCGCGACGGACCCGCTGGGCGACGTGCACGTGGAGAAGGTGTCGGTGACGGTCCTGGCCGCTACCGACCCGACGGCCGCGCCCACGCCGCCGCTCGCCGCGACCGGCTCCGACACCGCGCCGCTCGTCGGTGCAGGCGCCGCGCTCGTCGCCCTGGGCGCCGGCCTGCTCCTCCTCGCACGCCGCCGGAGGCTGACCGACCGCTAGGTTGCCTGCATGAGCGGGGGGATGACGCAGGTCGGGCTCGAGGACGACGAACCTGTCGACGGGTCCACGGACCGCGCGCGCGAGCGCCGGCCGTGGGCCCGTCGGCCTGTCACCTGGGTGGTGGTCACACTCGTCGTCGCCGGCGCCGTGGTGGTCGGCAGGCAGGTCGCGGACACGCGCGAGCGAGACGCCCACGTCGCCGCGCTGGCGACGGTTCCCGGCATCCTGCACCGCGTCGACCACGCCCTGCGGCCGGGGCTGAAGCTGGACGCCGCGGAGGCTGCAGCCGTCGTGGGCGGCGTCGACCTCGACGGCGTCGTGGTCGGCAGCGCCGACCCGAACGGATCGGCGCTCGTGGGCGTGTCTGCGGTCGACGGGCATCGCGTCTGGACCGCGCCGATCTCGCTCGGCTGGGCGGTCGCGTGCGACCGGTTCACGTCAGCGTCGACGACGCCCGCGCTCCCGCACCTGGTCGCCTGCTCCCCCGACTTCGGCGTCTCCTACGACGTCGGCGGTGTCACCGTCGTCCTGGATGCGCGCACCGGTCACCAGGTGTGGGCCCCGACGACGCCGGGCGACTCAGCCGTGGCGGCAGGCCGGGTGCTGACCGTGGGCGACGTGAACGGCTTCGTCGGCGTGACGGCCGTGGACCCTTCCGACGGTGCCGTCACCGCGCAGTGGCAGACGCCCTTGCCGTCGGGGTCCCTCGAGGACGCGCACATCGCCGCCGTGGGCGACCACGTCGTCGTCAGCACGCCCGAAGGGTCGGTGGCCGACGCCGTCGACGGCACCGAGCTCTGGCGCGACCTGGGGCACCGGGCCGACGCCTGGTCCCCGCTGCGCGGCGGCGCGGCGCTCGGGATCGCGCCGTGGGCGACCGACGACGAGTCGGGCACACGGTCGGCGGACGACCTCGCCGCGACACAACCCGCGCGTTTCGTGTCCCAGGACGGCACGGCCGTCGACCTCGCCGGCGAGCAGCCGCTCCCCCTGCGCGTCGACGACGGTACGGCCGACGGCGTCGCGTTGTTGCGCACGGCCTCGACGACCACGCCGGAGCTCGTGGCTCGGGCCGCCGCCTCCGGCAAGGAGCTGTGGCGCACCGCGCTCGACGGCGATGCCGCGAGCGCGCTCCTCGTGGGCGGCACGGTGTACGCCACCTCGCCCGATGGGGTCGTCGCGCGCGACGCAGTCACCGGCCGCGTCCGCTGGCAGTCCGGCGACGACGCCGGGCTCACGTCCTTCACGCTCGACACCGACGGCCGCGTGCTCCTGGTCTCGACGCCGCACCTCGACGTTCGGGCGTACGACCTGCGCGACGGCTCGCGCCGGTGGAGCACGCACGTGGACGACGACCGCCCGGCGTCGAAGGTCGTCGGCGTCCCCGCCCTGCACGCGCTCGCGCTCGTCGCGGCGGACGGCTCGCTCGTCGTGCTCGGCGCCTCCTGACCCGGCCGCGGACCGCGGCCGCGCGCCCCCGATGCGCAGGCGGCGTACCGTCGCTCCATGCCCGCGCGCATGGCGCCGGTCGAGGTCGAGGACACCGCGGTCGCGACGCCGGACCCGCCCGCGGCGCCCTCGTGGGTGCGGCGGCACGCGGTGGCGTGCGCGCTGGCCGCGGCGGCGGTCGTGGCGCTGGTCGTGGGAGTCCAGCACACGCTGACGCGGCACGACGACGCGCGCCAGGCGCGGCTCGACGCCGTGCCCGGGATCATGGCGCCGGTCGAGGGCGGTCTGCACCTCGGGATGACGGTCCCGCTCGACGACACCGACCTCGCGTGGACGCGGCCGGTCGACGGGGTCGTCATCGACGGGCGCGTGCAGGGCACCGCGTTCGCGCTGCACGGTGTCGACACCGCGACGGGCCGTGAGCTGTGGTCCACGCCCGTGCGGCGGTCCGACGAGGGCTCGACGTGGACCTCGTGCTTCCCGGTCGGTGACGTCGGCGTATGCACGTCCGGCAAGAACACCGGGCTGTGGGCGTCGCAGGAGCCGGACCACGACCTGTGGGTGCTCGACCCGCGCTCCGGCGAGGTCCTCGCGACCCGATCGGTGCCGGCGCTCGCAACGGTCACGGCGGCACCCGCGGCCGCTGACGGGACGCCCGCACGGCTCGTCGTCGCGTCGCCGCAGGGGTCGTCCTGGCGCGTGCGCGCGTCCGACCCGGTGACCGACGCCGCCGCGTGGACGTTCGACACCCCCTCCGACGTGTCGACCGCGTCGGTGCGTCCCGCGCAGCTCTCGGTGCAGGGCGGCCGCACGCTGCTCGGCGTCCCGGGGCACGTCTGGGTGCTGGGCCCGGACGGGCGCCCGCTGGCCGATCGTTCCGCACGGCCCGAGACGGCGTGGGCGTGGCTGCGCGCGGGCGCCGCGACGGGCTGGTGGTACCCGCAGGACGGCACGCAGGCGGGCATGCTGCTCCTGCCCGGCGGTGGCGCGCTGCCGACGACCGAGGACGCCCCGAATCTCACGGTCGACGACGGCTCCGTGCCCGGCACCGTGCTCACGGCTCGGGCGTCGCACGACGACCAGACGATCGTCGCGCGCTCCGCGACCGACGGCCACGTCCTGTGGCGCTCCACCGAGCCGACGACCACGCAGGTGCTGCTCGACGACCGCCTCTACCTCGGCACGCGCACGGGCGTCGTCGCTCTCGACGCGCGGACGGGGCGGGTGCTGTGGCGCAGCGACGGGCAGGCGGTGCAGGGGATGTCCACCGACGGGCACGTGCTGGTGGTGACGCGCGCGCCCGCGACGGTGCAGGCGCTGCGGCTGCGCGACGGCGGCATGGTGTGGACCCAGGACGTGCGCGACCTGCTCCCGGCCGACGTCCACGTCACCTCGGTGGGGATCGACCGGTCGGCGGGGCACGTGGTGGTGTGGCTGGTCGACGGGTCCGCGGTGACGCTGCGATGAGCCGTCGGACGAGCTGCCGTGCGGGCGCCGTCGGATGAGCGCCGCGACGCGCGAGGTCGCGCTCGACGAGACGTCGGCTCCCCCGCCGCCGCAGCGCCCCGGGTGGCTGCGCCGGCACGGTGTCGCGATGGCCGTCGCGGTCGTGGCCCTCGCCGTCGCGGCGCTCGTCCTCCAGGGGCGCACGGACGCCGCCGAGCGACGGCGCGTCGCGGCGCTGGCCGACGTGCCCGGCGTCCTCGCGCCCGTGGGCGACGACCTGCGCGCCCGGTGGCGCACCGGTGTCGCCGCGGGGGCGCACGTGCTGGGCACCCCCGTGGACGGGGTCCTGGTGCAGGGCACGGACGACGACGACGGGTACGTCCTGCAGGGCCGCGACACCAGCACGGGGAGGCTGCTGTGGACCACCCCGGTCGAGGCGCCGCTGGCCCAGCACCTGCTGACGTGGTGCGTGCCCGTCGGGGCGGTCGCCGCGTGCCAGGCGGTGCCGGACGCGCCGGTCGACGCCGTCGCGGTGGCGCGCCGCGCGCTGTGGACGGTCGACCCGCGCACAGGTGCGGTGCTCGTGGAGCGCTCGCTGCGCTCGGACGCGCAGGTGCTCGCGCTGCCGGGTCGGCTCGTCGTCGCCGAGGGCGGCCCGGGTCGCACCTGGACGGTCCGATCGCTGGACCCGCGCACGGGCGACGCCCGCTGGACGTACCGCACGCCGCAGCCCGGCTCGCCGGACGCGACCGCCCCTCAGGTCCTCGACGCGGGAGACGGCCGGACGCTGTTCGCCTACGACGGCAGCGGGCTCGTGCTCGACACCCGCGGCGTGCCGGGCCCGTCCGTGCAGGTCACCGACGTGACGTGGTGGTCGGCGCTCCGCGCGGGCGCGGTCACGGCACGTTCGTACGGCCCGCGCGGGGACCTTCAGGGCCGCATCCTCCTGCGCGACGGACGCGTGGTCCGGTCGGGTGACGAGCCGCTGCGGATCGCGGTGGACGACGGCTCCGTGCCCGACGAGCTGTTCACCGACGACGCGGCCGCGGGCGAGCTCGTCGCGCGGTCCGCGACCGACGGCACGGAGCTGTGGCGCGCTCGCGTGGCGCCCACCGCGAACCTGCTGCTGGACGGACGGCTGTACGTCGGGACCGCGAGCGCGGTCGTCGCTCTCGACGCGCGCACGGGTGACGAGCTGTGGCGCCGGCCCGTCGCGGGCGGGGTCGACGAGGTCTCGTCGGACGGGCGCGTGCTCGTGGTGCTGCACGGGACGGCGCGGGCGGACGCGTTCGCCCTGGCAGGCGGGGCGCCGCGCTGGTCGACGGACCTCGCAGCCGCCGCGGAGGTGGCCACCGGGGACGTCGCGCGCACCATGTTCGCGGCCGGGCGGATCTTCGTCCGCACGCACGACGACGTCGCGATCGCCCTCGGCTGACCCGCCGACCGTCGGGCCCAGGCCTCGCGCGAGCGACCGCGGAGAGGTCCAGAGGCGTCGTGGTTCCCAGATGGCGGCACGCAACCTGTGAAGTTCGTGCCGGTCGACGTCGTTCTCAACGAATATGCAAACCTGCAGGTCAGAGCGGCAGGACGCCGGCTCGGACAACCCGCCGCGCAACCGGCGGTCTACTCTCCGGCCGTCACAGGTTTCATTGACACACTTTTGGGCCTTATGTACCTTTTGGCCACCGCCATGGTCGACGGCAACGCAGCGTCGGTCCACGAGCCATCCGGACGACCGAGCCGCCGCCAATCCAGTGAACGTCGAAGCGTGCTCGTGCCAATGGGGCCTGCGGGACAGCCGCGTCTGCTTGGCGCTGTGGGGGGCCTCCTTCGCCGCGGCAGTCGCGATCGTCGCGCGCGATCTCGGTCTCGACCCGAGTCGCGTGGGCGCTGCCGCCTGGCAGGAGACCGGAGCGCTCCGCGAACGCATGAAGGGACCAGCTGATTTCAGCCTTGGGCGCTGGCGTGTGCGACCGGTTCTAGTGGCGTAGGAGGTCCAGCGCCGTTTGCGCTGCAGCGCATGCGTCGGCGAGCTGGCCGTTCTTGCCGGCTGTCGCCTGCGCGGAGATGACCGTCGACTTGTCGGTTGACCATGCCATCACCGTGCACCTGGCACCTGCTTCGGCCGCGTTCGATTGGAACTCGAATGCGTCCTGGCCGAGCTCCGGGACATCGGTGACGGTGTTGCCCTTGGCTGCCTGGCTTCGCAGGTTGGTCAGAGAACCGCTCGTGTAGGTCGATAGAGCGACCGCGGCACCGTCGATGGAGGGGCCGTCCTGGGTGTAGACGCACGAGTCGTCGGTAACGAGCCGGTTCTGAACCCAGGTTGCTGCGAGGGCTTCCGAGACGACTTGGGCCTCCGGGCAGATTGCGTCCATACCTGTCGACTCGCCGTGCGGGGTGGCGTTCGGTGAGGGGGCCTGGGTGGTCGCCGTGTCTGTGGGAAGGAGTGCCACGTGGAACGTGCCGCTCGTCAGGTGCTGCATGCTGTCGGCTCCCCACAGGAGCTTCGCTGCCGTGCGGACCGACCCGTCGGTGGAGTAGTTGGCCTGACCGTACGTGTGTGAGTCGTCGGCGTAGTAGGCCCGCAACCCCTGTGCCTCGAGGGACGTCTCGACGTCGCGGACGGTGTCGTACGACCAGTCGATCCAGTAGAAGTCGGCGTAATCGCCGCCCGGGCCGGTGACCTGCACCACGCACTGCGGCTTGCTCGGGAACGTGTAAGCGGCTGCGGCGATGGCGCTGTCGACGTCTCCGAGGTCGGCGGTCCCGGGTAGCCGCTTCATCGTGCCGATGGTGCCGGAGAGCACGTCACACCGGTCTGACACACCACTGCTGCCGGTCACCGCTGACCCGCCCTGGCTGCACGCGCCGAGCAACACAACCATGACCACAACTGCGACCGCCATCTTCATGGCGCCACCCTAGGGGTGCGACCAGAGCACCCGCGGGTGAATGTTCAGCACCGCCGCGCACCCGTGCGGGCGGCTGATCAGCCACCCGGTCGCGTAGAGCTCGTCGGTTCGGCCGTCTTGGCGAGTGCGCCTCTTCGTCCACGGCGGCGCTCAGCGCAGCTCGTCGAGCGTTGGGACAGCCGGCACAGGCGTGGTTGCGCGGGCGGCTGCTTCGAGCGCGTTCCCGATCCAGTTGTCGGCGTCATAGTCGGTGCTGGCCACCAGCTCGACGGCGTAACCGCGCGCCGCCGCGGCCGCGCGCATCGTCGCCAGGAGCGCGGCCTCGGACTCGCCCTCGGCTGACCGGTTCGACCCTCTAGTCTCTGCGCTCGTGGCGATGCGCGCGGTGGAGCTCGACGAGACGGGACCGGGACCGGGACCCGGCAGCGAACCCGCGTCCGCCGAGCGAAGGCCCCGCGGCCGGCGCCGCTGGTGGCTGCCGGGCGCTGCCGTCGTCGCGGTCGGCGCGCTGCTCGTCGGCGGCCAGGCCTGGCTGAACGCGCGCCACGACGCGTGGGAGGCCCGGTTCCAGCGCGTTCCAGGGGTCGTCCCCTCGCTCACCGACCACCCCCGCGTCCTGTGGACCGTGAAGGGCTCGACGCGCTGGAGCAGCCACCAGGTCGGTCCGTACCTGCTCGCGGGCGACGTCGCCGAGGACGGGCTCTCGTACACGATCCGGGCGACCGATCGCCTCACGGGCGTCGCCGCGTGGACCGTGCACCACACGCTCCCCTCGAAGGCCGAGGCCCCCGAGGGCGCGGTGCGGTGCCGGGCCGTCCGCGACGGCCGCAGCGCGCTCTGCGACGTGTCGGGGTTCGGCGACGGGGTCAGCCTCGACGGCACCGTCCACGCGCGCGTCGTCGTGCTCGACACCGCCGACGGCCACGTGCACGACGAGTGGGACGCCGACTGGTCGCAGTGGGAGGTCGACGGCGACCGCGTGCTCGCCGCATCCGGCACGACGACCGGCGGGACGGAGCGGTGGGACGTGCGCGAGCTGAGGCTCGACGGGAGCACCGCGTGGACCGTGCAGCTGCCGGAGGTCGCGCACGTGCCGTCGACGACGTACGCGGACGGCTCGCAGCGGTCGGTGCCGACGGGCATCGACGTGGCCGGGCCCACGGTCGTCGCCTCGGCCGGCGGACACGTCTGGAAGGTCGGACCCGACGGCGCGCACGAGATCGCGCGCGCCGGGCTCGACGACCAGGTCCAGCTGGGACGCGGTGGCGTCGTCTCGATCGCGCACTTCGTCTACACGCCCGTGAAGGAGGGCGGCACGACGTACATGACGGCCGAGGAGACCTCGAGCCGCCTCGTCACGCTCGACGGCCGGATCAGCACGAGCCACGTCGACCCGATCACGGCCTCGGTCGACGACGGCAGCGCACCCGACGTCACCTTCGCGCTCAGCCGCGACGCTGACGGGCAACGGCTCGTCGCGCTCGACTCCCGGACCGGCAAGCAGCTCTGGAGCGAGAGCGACGGCACGGGCGAGGTCATCCTGCTCGGGGGACGCGCCTGCACGGCCGCGAACAGCGAGGTCCGCTGCCGCGACGCACGCACGGGCGAGATGGTGTGGCGCACGCCCACGACCCCCACGTACCCCGGCCTGGCCACCGACGGCCACGTCGTCTACGCACTGGACGGCGACGACCAGGACCACCCCACCGCGACCGCCTTCGACCTCGAGACCGGTGCGGCGTCGGCGCCGATAGACCTGCCCGGCACCGACAGCGGGATCACCTCGTACTGGCCGGGCGACGGGATGCTGCAGGGCAGCAACGACGACGGGACCGAGCTCCGCGTCGTCCGCTGACCGCCTCGCGAGGGCGCGGCGGGGTAGCGTCCCCAGGATGGGGATGCAGCGGGTCGAGCTGGTCGAGGACGGCGACGTCCGGCCGGTGCGCAGCGCGGCCCCGCATACCGACCAGCAGCCCGACCACCCCGCCACGCCGTCGCGCCGCAGGCGACCGCGCCGCCGCACGTGGCTCGCCACCACCGCGCTCGCACTCGCCGCGGCGCTCGCGCTCGGGACCCAGTCCGTCCTCGACGCACGCGAGCGCGATCACGCCGCACGCCTCGCGGCGATCGACGACGTCATCCTCCCGTTGCCCGAGCACCCCACGGTCCGATGGGAGATGGAG
Source organism: Cellulomonas sp. HZM (assembly GCF_000708885.1). Classification (GTDB taxonomy): domain Bacteria; phylum Actinomycetota; class Actinomycetes; order Actinomycetales; family Cellulomonadaceae; genus Cellulomonas. Next base: position 20,217 of record NZ_JEOE01000023.1, read on the forward strand.
ACCGACGGCCCCGACGGCTGGGCCGACGGCTGGTCGTACGGGACGCAGGCCGGCGACCACGTGGTGACGGCCGTCGTGCACGACCGCCGCTACGACGTCCGGGCCTGGACGCGCGAGACGCGCTCGCAGGTGTGGCGCGCGTCAGGCGATCTGACGGTCGACCTGGGCGGCCGGGAGCCGCACGCGTCGTGCCGGTCGCTGCCCGGGGCGGGGGCGGTGGCGTGCGTGCTCGAGAACGAGATCGGGTTCGGCGCGGCGACGCGTGACGCGCAGGTCGTCGTGCTGGACGCCCGCAGGGGCGACGTGCGCGCCACGTGGACCACGCGGTGGGACGGCTGGGACGTGACCGACGACGAGATCGTCGGCGCCACGGCCACGCGCGCGACCGGCTCCGTGACGTGGTCGGTCGCCCGCACGGACCTCGCCGGGCACCGCACCTCGACCGCCACCGTCGGCCCGATCCCCCTGCTCGACGCGGGTTCGACCGAGAAGGACGACACCGCCTACCTCGGCCCGGGCCCGAGCTTCGCGGTGTCCGGTGACACGGTCGCGCTGGCCGACGAGGGGCAGGCGTGGGTCGTGACCGGCGGCACCGCCCGCCGCGTGCCCGACGTGTCGTACCGCGCGTGGGTGGGTGCTACGAGGGGCGGGGCCGTCGAGGTCCAGCCGATCGACGCGAGCACGCAGTCCTGGAGCCCGCGGCTGGTGCTCGCGAGCGGGAAGACGCTGACGCCCGCGGGCGACCCGATCAGAATGGTCGTGGACGACGACAGCGAGCCGGACCTGGTGCTCCTGACGACGTACGAGGGCTCGAAGGTCCAGGCGATCGACGCCCGGACGGGCGACGTGCGCTGGACCGGACCGGCGGCGGGCTGGGGCTCGGTCGTCCTGGACGGCTACCTCTACACGTGGGGCGACGCCGCACTGCACGCCGTCGACCTGCGCGACGGCTCGCAGGTGTGGACGCAGCCGTACCCGGGCGGGGACGCGATGCTGTTCACCGACGGCCGCGAGCTGTACGCGCAGCGCGGTGCGCAGATCTACGCGTACGACCTGCGCACGGGCCGGCCGGGCACGACCCGCGTCCTGGACCGGGTCCCCGGCGCGGGGGACGACACGTACGTCTCGCCCTGGCTCGGACTGCTCATGACGCCGTCCGACGGCGACGGCGACACGTCCGTGATCGGCTGAGCGGCCACCCGATCGGCCCACAGTGTGACCGAGGTCATGGCGCCCGTGTGGCATCATGGCAGCACGACCGAGGAGGGCCGGGCCGCTCGCGGCACCGCCTCCTCGTTCCGTGTCAGTGAAGACACTGCACACCTTTCACGACGGATCGTCCGGCACGTACCTGCCGGTGAAGGGATCGGTATCACCATGGCTACGGTCACGTTCGACCACGCGACCCGGGTCTACCCGGGCACGGAGCGCCCCGCGGTGGACGCGCTCAACCTGCACATCGAGGACGGCGAGTTCCTCGTCCTCGTCGGCCCCTCGGGCTGCGGCAAGTCGACCTCCCTGCGCATGCTCGCGGGACTCGAGGACGTCAACGCGGGCCGCATCCTCATCGGCGACCGGGACGTCACGGACGTCCAGCCGAAGGACCGCGACATCGCGATGGTCTTCCAGAACTACGCGCTGTACCCGCACATGACGGTCGCCGACAACATGGGCTTCGCGCTCAAGATCGCCGGCACGCCGAAGGCGGACATCCGCAAGCGCGTGGAGGAGGCCGCCCAGATCCTCGACCTCACCCAGTACCTCGACCGCAAGCCGAAGGCCCTCTCGGGTGGCCAGCGCCAGCGCGTCGCGATGGGCCGCGCGATCGTGCGTCAGCCCCAGGTGTTCCTCATGGACGAGCCGCTGTCGAACCTCGACGCCAAGCTCCGCGTCCAGACGCGCACCCAGATCGCGTCGCTGCAGCGCCGCCTCGGCGTCACGACGGTCTACGTCACGCACGACCAGACCGAGGCCCTCACGATGGGCGACCGCATCGCGGTCCTCAAGGACGGCCTCCTGCAGCAGGTCGGCACGCCGCGCGAGATGTACGACGCCCCGCAGAACGTCTTCGTCGCCGGCTTCATCGGCTCGCCGGCCATGAACATCGGCACGTTCCCGGTGCTCGACGGCCACGCCAGCCTGGGCCGCGCGCGCGTGGCGGTGGACCGCGCCGTCATCGGCCAGTTCACGGAGGACGACAAGAACCACATCACGATCGGCTTCCGCCCCGAGGCCCTCGACGTGGTCCCCGGTGGCACGCCGGACGCCATCCCGGTCGTCGTCAACATCGTCGAGGAGCTGGGCTCCGACGCGTTCGTGTACGGCTCGCTGACCAACGAGTTCGGCGCCGCCTCGGCGGTCCACTCGGGCGCGGGCGACGCGCAGGTCATCGTGCGCGTCGACCCCCGCCAGGTTCCCGCCAAGGGCGAGACCATCGGCGTGCGCATCCGTCCCGGCGAGCAGCACCTGTTCCACGCCGGCTCGGGCGAGCGCTTCTGACGTCCTGAGCTCCGGACACAGCCAGCCACGAGGGCGGGGTCGCGACGAGCGGCCCCGCCCTCGTGCGTTTGCGAGGATGACCCCATGAGCCCGACGCCCCAGCGGCTGCAGATCACCGCGGCGAACCCGGACCCGGCGCTGCTCGACCTGCCGTGGGACGTGCCGCTCGAGCAGTGGCCCGCGGAGACGCTGGCCGCGCTGCCCCGCGGCATCTCCCGCCACATCGTGCGGTTCGCGCGCCTGTCCGGCCGCGTCATCGCGATCAAGGAGATCGGCGAGACGGTCGCGTACCGCGAGTACGAGCTGCTGCGCCAGCTGGGCCGCCTCGACGTGCCGTCGGTCGAGCCGGTCGGCGTGATCACGGGCCGGCGCGACCCCGACGGCGAGCCGCTCGAGGCGGTGCTCATCACGCAGCACCTGCAGTTCTCGCTCCCCTACCGCTCGCTGTTCAGCCAGTCGCTGCGCCCCGACACGGCCACACGCCTCATCGACGCGCTCGCGGTGCTGCTGGTGCGCCTGCACCTCGTCGGCTTCTACTGGGGCGACGTGTCGCTGTCCAACACGCTCTTCCGCCGCGACGCGGAGACGTTCGCGGCCTACCTCGTCGACGCGGAGACGGGCGACCTGCACGACCGGCTGTCCGACGGGCAGCGCGCGTACGACCTCGACGTCGCGCGCGTCAACATCATCGGCGAGCTGATGGACCTGCAGGCGGGCGAGTTCCTGGACGACGAGGTCGACGCGGTCGCGATCGGCGACGCGCTGGCCGAGCGCTACACGGACCTGTGGCGGGCCCTCACCGAGGTCGAGTCGTTCGGGTACGGCGAGCGCTGGCGCGTGCAGGCGCGCATCGACCGGCTCAACGACCTGGGCTTCGACGTCGGCGAGCTCGACATCATGACGGACGTCGACGGCACGACCGTGCGCATCCAGCCGAAGGTCGTCGACGCCGGCCACCACTCGCGTCGGCTCATGCGCCTGACCGGGTTGGACGTGGGCGAGAACCAGGCGCGCCGCCTGCTCAACGACCTCGACGAGTACCGTGCCGCGACGGACCGCCAGGCGGAGGACGAGGCGTTCGTCGCGCACGACTGGCTGACCGAGGTGTTCGAGCCCGCCGTGCGCCGCGTGCCCAAGGAGCTGCGCAAGAAGCTCGAGCCGGCGCAGATCTACCACGAGCTGCTCGACCACCGCTGGTACCTGTCCCAGCAGCAGCGCCGCGACGTCCCGATGAAGGAGGCCGCGAAGAGCTACGTCAAGAACATCCTGCCCGGGCGCCCCGACGAGCAGTCGATCCTCGGTGTGCAGGCGAGCGACCTGCGCGAGACCGACGTCATCCCCCGCGTCGACGACGAGATCATCGGCTGACGCGCGGCGTCACGCCCACTCGAGCAGCGGCTCGCCCGCGGCGACCTCGTCGCCCGCACGCGCGAGCAGCGTGAGCGCCGCACCGCCCGCGTCGAGCGCGACCACCGGGCACACGGCCGACCGGCCGCCCGCGACGACCGCGGCGGGGTCCCACGTCACGACGACCTGCCCCGCGCGCACGCGCGCACCTTCGGTGACGTGGAGCGTGAACCCCTCGCCGCCGAGCTGGACCGTGTCGATCCCGAGGTGCACGAGCACCCCGCGGTTGTCCGCGGTCTCGACGACGAACGCGTGCGGGTGCATCTTCACGACGGTCCCCTCGACGGGTGCGACCACCTGAGCGTGCTCCGCGCCCGACGGGTCGATCGCGACGCCCGGGCCGACGAGCTCCGCCGAGAAGACGGGGTCGGGCACCTCGCCGAGCGCGACCACGAGGCCCGCCGCGGGCGAGAGCACGGTGAGTGCGCTCATCGCAGGTCCTCGATGTCGGACGCCAGCGTGTCGGCCTCCGGACCGACGATCACCTGGACCGCGACCCCCGAGCGCACCACGGCGATCGCGCCGGCTGCCCGCAGGCCCGCCTCGTCCACGAGGCCCGGGTCCTCGACCTCCACCCGCAGCCGCGTGATGCACGGCTCGAGGTCGACGACGTTCGCGTCGCCCCCGAGTGCGGCGAGGATCTTCTCGGCCTTGCCCATCGTTGCTCCTCTCGTCCCTGCCGGCAGTCGGTCGGCCGCAGGGTCACATCAGGTCGTCGAGGTCGGTGGCGATGAGGTCGACGTGGGGTCCCACGACGACCTGCACCACGCGGCCCGAGATCATCACGCCGAACGCTCCCGCGGCCCGCAGGCCGGTCACGTCGACGAGGCCGGCGTCCCGCACGAGGGAACGCAGCCTGGTGGTGCAGGGCTCGATCTCGTCGATGTTGTCGACTCCTCCGAGCGCGGCGAGGATCGCCTCCGCCTGCTGCCTGCTGTCCGGCGTCATCGCCGACCTCCTCCGGTCGTCACCGCGGCGCCCGGGGCGAGGGGTGCCGGGGCGGGCTGGTCGTCGGTCTCCGCGGGCGCGGGCTGCGCGTCGCGGTCGTCGTGGTGCGCGTCGTCGTGGGGCGCGGCCTCGTCGGCCGCGCGTCGGCGTGGGACGAGCGCGGGGCGTGGGGCCCGCAGCGGCACCCAGACCGTGTAGCGGTCGGGGCGGTAGCAGGCGCGCGAGAACATCACGGCCCCGGCGGCGGCGTACGTACGCCGCTCGGCGCGGAGCACGGCGCGCGAGCGCGTCAGTCCGAGCAGCCCCGCCTCGGCGTCGGTCGCATCCCCCGCGGACAGCGTGTCCTCGCCCCACTCGGGCGCCAGACCCTGCTCGCGCAGTCGCTCGTACACGCTCGTCGGCGCACCGTCGTCGAACAGCGCCGGGGCGAGCGACGCGGGGATCCACGCCTGCTCGATGCAGATCGGGACGTCGTCGGCGCTGCGCACGCGGTAGAGGAAGTGCACCTCGTCGTCCGGCTCGATCTCGAGCGCCGCGGCGACGTCGGGCGTCGCGCCCACGGTCCGCGCGGCGAGGATCTCGGTCCCGGGCTCGAGGCCGCGGCGGCGCATCTCCTCGCCGAACGTGGTCAGGCGCATCTCGAAGTCCATGCGCTGGGGCGCGACGAACGTGCCGCGGCCCTGCTCACGGACCAGGACGCCCTCGGTGACCAGGGCGTCGACCGCCTGGCGCACCGTCATCCGCGAGAGACCGAACTGCTGGGTCAGCGCCCGCTCGGACGGGATCGCGTCGCCCACGGAGAGCTCCTGCGCGACCATGCGCGCCAGGTGGTCCCGCACGGTCAGGTACTTGTGGGCGGCGTGCGCGTCCTGCAGCTCGTGCTCCACGCGGCCACCTCCTCGTCGACTCGTGGCCCGCTCCTGGCCTGCTCGTTCGCAGGTGGCAGGGTGTGACCCTTGACACATGATGAGGTCTAGACCACTCTGTGCGCAACTGGTCCAGACCAGAAGCCGAGTACATCCAGACGTTCGGACGGTACCGCGCCGGCTCTCCCCCCGGACGGCGCCACCACCCACCAGACGAGGAGTGCCATGACCGCCACCGTCGAGGAGACGACGTCCCGCCGGGGGTTCCCCGGCCTCGCACAGCTCCAGCGCATCGGGCGCTCGCTGATGCTTCCCATCGCGTCCCTGCCCGCCGCCGCGCTGCTGCTGCGGCTGGGTCAGCCCGACACGCTCGGGGCCGACGGCCTTGGCAAGCACGCCTCGTGGCTGCTGCCCGTCGCCGACGTGCTCGGCGCGGCCGGCAACGCGCTGTTCAAGTACCTGCCCCTGCTGTTCGCGGTCGGCGTCGCGGTCGGTTTCGCTCGCAAGTCCGACGGTTCCACGGGCCTCGCAGCCGTCGTCGGCTACCTCGTGTTCACAGGCGTCACCGACGCGCTGTCGCCCTACGTGCTGGGCAAGCCGGCCGAGGGCGAGACGCAGGAGCTGATCAACTACGGCGTCCTCGGCGGCATCGTGATCGGCCTGGTCACCGCGCTGCTGTTCCAGAGGTACTACCGGATCAAGCTGCCCGCCTATCTCGCGTTCTTCGGCGGCCGGCGCTTCGTGCCCATCGTCACGGCCGGGGTCTCGGTGCTCATCGCCGTGCTCGCCGCGCTCATCTACCCCGCGTTCAACTCCGGCTTCAACGCCGTCGGCGACTGGGTGACCGGCTCCGGCCCGCTCGGTGCGTTCGTGTACGGCACGCTCAACCGCCTGCTGGTCCCGCTCGGCCTGCACCACATCCTCAACTCGCTGCCGTGGTTCCAGTTCGGCACGTACACCTCGGCGAGCGGCACGGTCGCGCACGGCGACATCAACCGCTTCCTCCTGGGCGACCCCACGGCCGGCACGTTCATGACCGGCTTCTTCCCGATCATGATGTTCGCCCTCCCGGCGGCCGCCCTCGCGATCGTGCACACCTCCAAGGCGAAGAACCGCAAGGTCGTCGCGGGCATCATGGGCTCGGCCGCGCTGGTCTCGTTCGTCACGGGGGTCACCGAGCCGCTCGAGTTCGCGTTCGTGTACGTCGCCTACCCGCTGTACGCGATCCACGCGGTGCTCACCGGCACGGCGATGGCGCTCACCAACGCGCTCGGCATCCGCGACGGGTTCGGGTTCTCCGCAGGTGCGATCGACTACCTGCTGAACTTCCGGATCGCGGAGCAGCCGGTGCTGCTGCTGCTCGTCGGGCTCGGGTACGGGGTCATCTACTACTTCCTGTTCCGGTTCGTCATCACCCGATGGAACCTGCGCACCCCGGGTCGCGAGGACGACGACGCGGTCGGCGCGGTCGACCCGTTCGCCGACGAGGCGGACCGCCCCAAGTCCCGCGAGCGCGCGGCGCAGCCGGTCACGACGGGCGAGGGCGCCTGATGCCCGCGGCCGTCGCGGCCCGCGGCGTCGGGGTCAGCCCTGGCCGGCGCGTCGGGCCGGTGGTGCGGATGCCCGAGCGGCGTCCCGCCCCCGCGCCCGAGCCTGCCGACGAGGGCACCGACCTCGACGTCGCGGCCGCGGCGGTCGACACCGCGGCCGCGCAGGTCAGGGACGACCTGGCCGCCGCCGCGGAGCACACCACCGGCGCGGTGGCGGAGATCCTCGCGACGACCGCCGCGATCGCCGCCGACCCGGTCCTCGTGGCCGAGGCGCGCCGGCGCGTGCTCGAGACCCGCGCCACCCCTGCGCGGGCCGTGTGGGACGCGGCGGAGCTGGTGTCCTCGCAGCTGCGCGCGCTGGGCGGCGTGTTCGCCGAGCGCACCACCGACGTCGACGACGTGCGCGACCGCATGGTCGCCGCGATCCTCGGCGAGCGGGCTCCCGGCGTGCCGCACCCCGGGCACCCGTACGTGCTCGTCGCACGCGACCTGTCCCCCGCCGACGCCGCGCGCCTGCCGTCCGACGTCGTCGCGGTCGTCACGTCCGGCGGCGGTCCCACGTCGCACACGGCGATCCTCGCTCGCTCTCTCGGGCTGCCGTGCGTCGTCGCAGCGCCCGTCGCCGACGAGCTGCGCGACGGCGACGTCGTCCTCGTCGACGGTGCTGTCGGCGACGTGGTGGTCGACCCTGCCGAGGACGTCGTCGTCCCGGTCGCGCGGCGTCTGCCCGCCTCCCTGTCCGGCCCGGGCCGCACCGCCGACGGGCACGCGGTCCACCTGCTCGCGAACGTGGGCGACGCCGCCCAGTCGCGTGCCGCGCGGGAGGCCGGCGCGGAGGGCATCGGGCTCTACCGCACCGAGCTCGCGTTCCTGGGCCGGACCACGGCGCCGACGACCGAGGAGCAGGTCGCCACCTACCGCGCGGTGCTCGCGCCGTTCGCGGGCAGCCGCGTCGTCGTGCGCACGCTCGACGCCGGCGCGGACAAGCCGCTCCCGTTCGTCACGGCCGACGACGAGCCGAACCCGGCCCTCGGCGTCCGCGGCCTGCGCACGTCGTGGCGCCACCCCGGCGTGCTCGACGACCAGCTCGCGGCGATCGCCGAGGCGGCACGCGCCGAGTCGGCGCGGGTGTGGGTCATGGCGCCGATGGTCGCGACTGCCGCCGAGGCCGCCGACTTCGTGGCTCGGTGCGCCGCGCACGGCCTGCCTCAGGCGGGCGTCATGATCGAGGTGCCGGCCGCCGCCCTGCGCGCGGGGCAGCTGCTCGCGCACGCACGGTTCGCGAGCCTCGGCACCAACGACCTCACGCAGTACGCGATGGCCGCGGACCGCGAGCTCGCCCCCCTTGCGGCTCTGTCCACGGCATGGCAGCCCGGCGTGCTCGACCTCATCGCGTCCGCGTGCGCCGGTGGGCGGGTCGCGGAGCGGCCGGTGGGCGTGTGCGGCGAGGCCGCGGCCGACCCGGCGCTGGCCGTCGTGCTCGTCGGGCTCGGAGCCTCGTCGCTGTCGATGACGGCGCGCGCGCTGCCTGAGGTGGGCGCCGTGCTCGCGTCCGTGACGCTCGACCGATGCCGTGAGCTCGCCGCGCTGGCGCTCGCGCAGGACGACGCGCGCACCGCGCAGCTCGCCGTGCGCGAGGCCCTGCCCGTCCTCGCCGACCTGGGCCTCTGACTCGCCGCAACTCCCCGGGACCAATGGTCTAGACCATTGCCCGATCCGTCGCTAGCCTCGACTCGCCCCACCCCTGTAGGAGGAACCCGTGCAGCGCTCCGTCGTCGTCTCCCTCGCCGACGGGCTCCACGCCCGCCCCGCCGCGCAGTTCGTCGCGGCCGCCGCGCGTCAGCCCGTCGCCGTGTCGATCACCAAGGACGGCTCGGCCCCCGCGGCCACCAGCTCGATCCTCGCGATCATGACCCTGGGCGTGCGCCAGGGCGACGAGGTGCTGCTGACCGCGGACGACGAGGGCCCCGCGGGCACCGCCGCGCTCGACGAGCTCGAGGCTTTGCTCCACGAGCAGGGCTGAGCCAACTCGGCACCGTCAGCGCTCTGTTCCACGATCTCGAGCGCTCTTGTTCACAATCTCGAGCGCGTCGACGAGACAGGGAACGAGGTCACGCCCGCTGGCGGGCCACCTCGTACAGCGCGATGCCCGCGGCGACGCCGGCGTTGAGCGACTCGACCGCCGACGCGATCGGGATCGACGCGATCGCGTCGCACTGCTCGCGCACGAGCCGCGAGAGCCCCTTGCCCTCCGAGCCGACCACCAGCACCAGCGGGTCGGTCGCGTACGGCAGCTCGGCGATCGCGACGTCGCCGCCGCCGTCGAGCCCGACGACGAACACACCGGCCTTCTTCAGGTCCGTGAGCGTGCGCGACAGGTTGGTCACGCGCGCCACGGGCACGCGGGCCGCGGCACCGGCCGATACCTTCCACGCGGACGCGGTGACACCCGCGGCGCGGCGCTCCGGGATGAGCACGCCGTGTGCCCCGAACGCGCCCGCGGATCGGAGCACCGCACCGAGGTTGCGGGGGTCGGTGACGCCGTCGAGCGCGACGACGAGCGGCGCGGTGCCGGCCTCCTCGGCGATGTCGAGCAGGTCCTCGTCGTCGATGTACGGGTACGGCGGCACCTGGATCGCGACGCCCTGGTGCACCGAGCCGTCGGTGAGGCGGTCGAGCTCGGTGCGGGACACCTCGAGCAGCGGGTAGCCGGCGTCGGCGGCGGTGGAGATGATCTCGCGCGTGCGGTCGTCGGCCTCGAGCTTGGCCGCGAGGTACACGGTGCTCACGGGGATGCCTGCGCGCAGCGCCTCGACCACGGAGTTGCGGCCCGAGACGATCTCGTGGGTCGACGACGTGCGGCCACCGCGCTTGCCGGCCGCCGAACGCGACGCGGATGCCGCCGGGCGACCGCCACGCGTGGCGTTGGCACGGCGCTCGGCCGCGGCCTTGCGCTTGCCGGCCGGGTGGTACGAGCGGTCCTCGGCCTTCGGCGTCGGGCCCTTGCCCTCGAGCGACTTGCGCCCGTGCCCGCCCGTGCCGACCTTCGCGCCCTTCTTCGAGCCTGCGTTGCGGGTCGCGCCTCGGCGCGATGAGTTGCCGGCCATGAGCCTCTTCCTTCGGTGTCCTGCGAGCTTGTGGTGCTGTGGTGTGGTGCGGTCAGGCGAGCGACCAGCGCGCGCCGGTGGGCGAGTCCTCGACGACGACGCCCGCGGCGGCGAGCCGGTCGCGGATCGCGTCGGACGTCGCGAAGTCCCGTGCGGCGCGGGCCGCGGCGCGGGCCCCGAGCTCGGAGCCGACGATCGACGCGAGCGCGCGCTCGTACCGGGCGTCGCCGCCCGAGCGGGACCACTGCGCGCCGGCGGGGTCGAGCCCGAGCACGTCGAGCATCGCGCGGAGCGCGACCATCTCGGCACGGACCGCGTCGAGGTCGTCGGCCGCGATCGCGGTGTTCCCGGCGCGCAGGTGCTCGTGCACCACCGCGAGCGCCGCGGGGACGTTGAGGTCGTCGTCCATCGCGGCGACGAACTCCGCGGGGAGCTCGACCTTCGCCACCTCGTCGTCGTCCGCCGCGCCCACGCGCTCCGCGGCCCGCTCGACGAACCCGGCGAGCCGGTCCCACGTGGCCTCGGCCTCGACGAGGGTCGCGTCGCTCCACTCGAGCATCGAGCGGTACTGCACCGCGGTCATCGCGTAGCGCAGCACCGCGGGCCGGGTGCTGCGCAGCACCTCGGTGACCAGCAGCCCGTTGCCGAGCGACTTGCTCATCTTGGCGCCGCCCTGCGTGACCCAGCCGTTGTGCAGCCAGTAGTGCGCGAAGGCGTACCCGGCGGCGCGCGACTGCGCCTGCTCATTCTCGTGGTGCGGGAAGCGCAGGTCCAGGCCGCCGCCGTGGATGTCGAAGGCGTCGCCGAGGTATCGCTGAGCCATCGCGGAGCACTCGAGGTGCCAGCCCGGCCGGCCGCGGCCGTAGGGGGTCTCCCACGCGGCGGTCGACGGCTCGGTGGGCTTGGCCGCCTTCCAGAGGGCGAAGTCGCGGGCGTCGCGCTTGTCGTCGCCCGCCGGCGCGTCGTCGGGTGCGGGGACCATGTCCTCGACGCGCTGGTTGGTGAGCGAGCCGTACTGCTCCCACGAGCGGACGTCGAAGTACACGTCTCCGGTGTCGGCCGCGTAGGCGTGGCCGCGCTCGACGAGCCGCTCCATGAGCTCGACCATCGCGGGCACGTGACCCGTGGCGCGCGGCTCGTAGGACGGCGGCAGCACGCCCACCGCGTCGTACGCGGCGGTGAACGCCCGCTCGTTCGCCTGGGCCCATGCCCACCACGGCTCGTCGGCCGCAGCGGCCTTGGCCAGGATCTTGTCGTCGATGTCCGTCACGTTGCGGACGAGCGTCACGCGGTACCCGGTGCGGGTGAGCCAGCGAACCAGCACGTCGAAGGCGACGGCCGAGCGCAGGTGGCCGATGTGCGGGGGCGCCTGCACGGTCGCACCGCACAGGTAGATGCCGACCTGTCCCGCCACCAGCGGGACGAAGTCGCGCACCTCGCGCGTGGCGGTGTCGAACAGTCGCAGGGTCACCGGCACAGGCTACCGGTCGGGCGTACGGACGACCGGTGCCCGACGACGCTGCTCGGCTACTGCTCGTCGTCCTGGAAGTCCTCGTCCGGCGCGAGCCGCGCACCCCACCTGTCAGCAAGCACCTGCAACGGCGCCAGCGCCCGCTCCCACGACTCCTGCGTCGCATCCACCGCCTCGATCAACAACGCCCGCAACGACCCCTCGTGCACCACCGGATCGATCGACGCCACACCATCGACGTGCGCCACCTGACGCCCCGCCAACAACGCCGCCGCACCCACCCGGTCACCATGCTCGTCATCGATGAACCCGCCCGCGCTCAACGCCGCCGCCACCTCATCAGCCGGCAGGACACTCAGCAACCACGGCTCGTCATCCAGACCCAGCGCCGGACCCTTCGCGAACGTGAACTCCCCCCCAAAACCCGACTCGACGACCGGCCCCGACGCCGACCCGGACTCCGACTCCGACTCCGACTCCGACTCCGACTCCGACCAGCGCAGCACCGGCGACCCCGCCACCACCTCCGGCACCGGCGGCAGCTCCACACCCAGATACCCCGCCAGCACCGAACCCGAACGCACCTGCTCCACAGAACGCAACTCCGGCGGCAAATGGAACTCGAGCAACCAGTCTTTCAGGCGAGTGGGCGAGCGACGGTCGTCCAGCTCGGTCAGATCCCCTGCCGATCGAGCGAACCTCATCAGCGGTTCGAGATCGGCATGGAAGGTCAGCGTCTTGCCGCGCCACCGGTACGTGTGCCCGGGCAGGAACACCACCGTCGCCTGATCGTCCATCTCCCGCGGGCCCCTCGGCGGCTGCAGGTACATCCCCCACTCAGCACCCGGCACCAGCCGCGCCAGCACCAGCTTCACGTAGTGCATCAACCGGTCACCAGCCACATGCGACTGACGCGCCAGCTCCCCCGCACGCGTCCGATCGGGACGCGCCAACTCTGGCCCCAGCGACGGCACCAACCCATCGGTCAACCCGTCGAAGTCCCGGAACGCCAGCTCCACATACCACTGCCACATCGCATCCAACGACGCGACCGAAGCATCCATCTGCTCCAACGGACCACCCGTCGAAGCCATCCACCCCGCCAGCTCCCGCAAGTAGTACGGCTCCCGAGCCACCACGTGCTCGAGATACTCCACCGCCTGCCCACGCGACAGGTCACAGAACTGAAGGATCACGACGGCAGGTGTACCACGCGGCCGGGCGGCGTCAGCCGAACGAGAGCCCCTCGCCCCGGTATGTCGGCACGCTCGCCTCGACGGCCTCGCCGCGCACCAGGTGGACGGTGGTGAACCGCTCCATGACCTCACCCGACTTCGCGTGCCGGAACCACACGCGGTCCCCGATCCGCAGGTCCCCGCCCGCGGGCACGCGCAGCGGCGTCTGCACCTCGCCCGCGCCCTCGCGACCGGTGAGCCGCAGCCCGGCCGGGAACGTGGGCCGCGGCTGGCGCGACGCGGTGGGCGGACCGGACGCGATGTACCCGCCGCCGAACGCGGTCGCGTAGCCGGGTGCGGGGATGCGCACCACGTCGAGGCCGAAGAACGCGGCGGGGCGCGGGCGGAACGAGCGGTACTCGTCGAAGAGCCCGGGCACGAACAGGCCGGAGCCGGCGGTCACCTCGGTGACGGCGTCCGCGGCGGCACTCGTCTGGACCGAGCCGGAGCCCCCGGAGTTCACCAGGTCCAGCGGGCCGACGACGGAGGCGACCGCGTCGACCACGTCGCGGCGCCTCGTCGCGAGGTCGGCGATCGACAGCTTCTTGACCATCCGCACCGCGGGCGACGCGTCCGGCATCCCGGCGACCTGCGCCTCGTAGAACATCACGCCGCGCACGGCGATCCCGTCGCGCACCGAGACTAGGCGCGCGAGCTCGGCCGCCTCCGAAGCGGTGTGCACGGGCGAGCGCCGCACGCCCAGGTGGACCTGCAGCGGCCAGACGCCGAAGCGCAGGGACGCGTCGATGTCGAGGCACACGCGGATCGTCGTCCCGTGCGCCGCGGCCGCCTTCGCGGCGAGGTCGGCCTGCGCGACGTCGTCGACCATGAGGGTCACGGCACGCGCGGCGACGGGGTCCGCGGCCAGCTCGTCGAGCGCGCCGACGTCCACCGACGGGTAGCCGACGAGCACGTCGTCCACCCCCTGGCGCGCGAGCCACACCGCCTCGCGCACCGAGTACGCCATGACGCCCGCGAACCCGGGCCGCGCGAGCACACGCTCGAGCACCTCGCGCACGCGCACGGACTTGCTCGCGACGCGGATCGGCATGCCGTCCGCGCGGCGCACGAGGTCGTCGGCGTTGGCCTCGAGCGCGTCGAGGTCGACGACCGCGAGCGGTGCGGGCAGGTGACCGGTGGCGGCGTCGAGCCGCTCCCCGAGCGTCATGCGGCGACCTCCTGGACCTGCTCGTCGCGCGCGGGGGCCGCGAACCGGCCCGCGATCGCGGTCACGACGAGGACGAGCACGACCGGCACGACGAAGCCCGCGCGGAAGCTCGACGCGCTTCCGATCGCGCCCACGAGCACCGCTCCCAGCAGCGTGCCGACGTAGTTGAAGATGTTGAGCCGCGCGATGACCGCGTCGGCGTGGTCGGGCGCGAGGGCGCCCGCCGCGGAGAAGCACAGCGGCGCGATGAGCCCGAGGCCGGCGCCCGTGACGGCGAAGCCGACGATCGCGACGAGCGGCCCGGGCGCGACGATGACCGCGAGCAGCCCGGCGGCCCCGACGAGCGAGGCCACGCGCACCACCCGCACGCGGCCGAACCGCGCCACGAGCCGGTCGCCGACGAGCCGCGACACGAGCGTCGTCGTGAGGTAGGCCGCGAGCGCGAGCGGCGCACCCCGGTCGGACGCGTGCAGCACCTTGTCGAGGTAGATCGTGCTCCACGTCTGCGCGGCGTTGTCCGCGACGAAGAACGCGACCACCGCGACGCCGAGCACCGAGACGGCGCGCCAGGGGATGTGCGCGCGGGGGCGGTCGGCAGCATCGACGAGCGGCACGTCGTGCCCGCGGTGCCCGTCGCGCCACACGAGCGCCGCGGCGGTCCAGGTCACGGGCGTCGCGAGCAGGAACAGCACGTGCACGGGCTCGATGGGCCACGAGTCGGCGGTCGCGGACACGACGAGCGGCGCGAGGATCGCGCCCGCGGACCACGATGCGTAGAAGCCCGCCATGATGGGCCGCCCGGCGTCGCGCTGCACGGAGACGGCCTGCATGTTGGTGCCGGCGTCGACCATGCCGAGGAACAGGCCGTAGACCGCGAAGCCGACCACCGCGAGCGCGAACGACGGGACGACCGCGAGGAGCGGCACGATCACACCGATGCCCACGAGCCCCAGCGCGAGCGCGGACCGGCTGCCGCCCGCTCGTCGGCTGAGCATGTCCGCGACGCCGGTGCCGAGCGCCGCGGCGACGAGCACGCCGAGCACGGCGGCGGTGATCGCGCCGTCGTCGACCCCGTACCGGTCCTCGATCGAGCCGAGGCTCGACAGGATCATGACGAGGACGAAGCCCTGGGCGGCGAACCCAGCGCTCGTCGAGACGCGCGGACCTGCTCTCACTCGCCGGCCACCGGCAGGTCGGCGGGCACGGGAAGCTCGTCGGGGATCTCGACGGGGTCGATGGGCTCGGCGAGCGAGGCCACGTACCGCGCGAAGCCCCGCAGCCCGCGCTGAGCGGGCTCGGTCTCGCCGTCGACGAGCCACGCGAGCGAGTAGCCGTCGATGAGCGCGAGCGCGATGCGCGCAAGCTCGTCGGTCGGCATCTTCCAGCGCACGGACGAGATCTGGCCGATCGCGTCGAACAGCTGCTCGGCGATCGCCCAGCTGCCGCGGTACTGCTCGACCGCGACCTGCCCGAGCTCGCTGTGCCGCAGCGAGGACGTCGTCACCTCGTAGCTGAGGAGCTGAGCGCCGCGGTTGGCGATGATGGTCTCCCAGACGGAGTCGATGGCGATCGCGAGCGCGTCCTCGACCGGGGTGCCGGGCGGGATCTCGCCGACGCGCGTGGTGTTCTGCACCGTGATGGCGTGCGCCATCGCCCGCAGCAGCTCGTCCTTGTCCTGGAAGCAGTAGTGCACGACGCCGAGCGACACGCCTGCCTCGGCCGCGACCGCGCGTACGGTCGCACCCTCGATCCCCTCGCGGCTGGCGACGGCCAGCGCCGCGGCGACGAGCTGCTCGCGCCTCTCGGCGACGGGCATGCGGTTCATGGGCCCCCCTCCCTGGGTACTGCTTAGTGAAGCACGTCACGACTTGACTTGGACACATGACCAAGTCACTCTCGGGTCTCATGGCGGGAGCAACGAGCACGACGTGGCACAACTGGGCACGCACGGCGTCCGCCACCCCTCACCGTAGCGAGAGCCCCCGCGACCTGCCCGAGTTGCAGGCCGTGGTCCGTGAGGGCGCTGACCAGCATCTTCGCGTACGCGCGGTCGGCGCGGGGCACTCGTTCACGCCTGCGGCCGTCACGGACGGCATCCACCTGCACCTCGACCACCTCTCGGGCATCGAGGGCGTCAGCCGTCTGCCCGACGGCTCGGCGCACGTCACGGTCGCCGCGGGGACCCGTCTGCACCAGCTCAACGCGCTGCTGTCGGCCGAGGGCCTGGCCATGCGGAACCTCGGTGACATCGACCGCCAGTCGGTGGCCGGCGCGATCTCCACGGGCACGCACGGCACGGGCGCGCGGCTCGGCGGGATCTCCACGCAGGTGGTCGGCGTCCGCCTGGTCACCGCGACGGGTGACGTGGTCGAGGCGTCGGCCGACGAGAACCCCGAGCTGTTCGAGCTGGGGCGCCTGGGCCTCGGCACGGTGGGCGTGCTCGCCGCGGTGACGCTGCACGTCGTGCCCGCCTACCGGCTCGAGGCCCGCGAGGAGCCGATGCGCCTGCTGGACGTGCTGGACGGGCTCGACGACCTCGCCGACGGCAACGACCACTTCGAGTTCTACTGGTTCCCCTTCACGGACCGCGCGCTCACCAAGCGCAACAACCGGGTGGCCGACGACGTCGTCGAGCCGCTCAGCGCGGCGCGGGCCTGGGTGGACGACGAGCTGCTGTCCAACCGCCTGTTCAGCGGGGTCAACCGCCTCGCGTCGGCCGTCCCCCGCATCACGCCCGCGCTCAACAACCTCAGCGCCCGCGGCCTGTCCGCCCGCCGCTACACGGCCCCGTCGCACGAGGTCTTCATCTCGCCGCGCCGCGTCGTCTTCCGCGAGATGGAGTACGCCGTGCCCCGCGAGCACCTGCGCGGCGTGCTCGAGGAGATCGACGGCTGGCTGCGCTCGACGAGCGAGCCGGTCCCGTTCCCGCTCGAGATCCGCTTCGCCGCGGCCGACGACCTGTGGCTGTCCACCGCGCACGGCCGCGAGACCGCGTACGTGGCGGTCCACCAGTACGCGCGCATGCCGCACGGCCGGTACTTCGACGCCGTGGAGAAGATCTTCGCGCAGGTCGACGGCCGGCCCCACTGGGGCAAGATGCACCGCCTGGGCGCCGAGCGGTTCGCGGAGCTGTACCCCCGCTTCGCGGACGCCCAGCGCACGCGCGCGGCCGCCGACCCCACGGGCGTGTTCGCCAACCCGTACACCGACCACGTGTTCGGGAGCCGTCACACGGCAGGGTGATCCGGCCCGATCCGCTTTCGGGCCGCGCCGACGAGGTGCAGTCTGTGCGGGTGAACCACACCGCTCGTGCCGTCGTCGCGACCGCCTTCGGAGGTCCTGAGGTCCTGCAGGTGCTCGACGTCCCGCTCGTCGAACCGGGTCCGGGCGAGGTGCTGGTCGAGGTCCGCGCCGCCGCGGTGAACCCGTGGGACTGGAAGTCCTACGCGCCCGGCGCGCACGACGACGCGTCACGCCTGCCGCTGCGCCTGGGCCTCGAGGTCGCGGGGGTCGTCGAGGCCGTCGGCCCGTCCGTGCGCTGGCTCTCGCCCGGCGACGAGGTGATCGCGTGGCGCGTGCACGGCGGGTACACCGACCGCATCGTCGTCCCCGAGCAGGTCACGGTGCGGCGACCCGCCGGCCTCAGCTGGGCCGCCGCGTCGGGCCTCATGGTCACCGGCACCACCGCGGTGCACGCCCTGTCCGCGACGCACGTGCGCACCGACGACGTCGTGCTCGTGCACGGCGGCTCGGGCGGCGTCGGTCGCATGGTGGTGCAGCTCGCGGAGCTGCGTGGCGCGGCGGTCGTCGCGACGGCGTCGGAGCACGCGCACGACGACCTGCGCGCGCTCGGCGCGATCCCCGTCGAGCACGGCCCGGGCCTCCTGGAGCGCGTCCGCGCCGCGGCCCCCGGGCCGGTGACCGTCGCGATCGACACCGTCGGCACCGACGAGGCGCTCGACGTCTCGGTCGCGCTCGTCGCGGACCGCGACCGCATCGCGACGATCGCCGGCCACGCGCGCGCCGCCGAGCTCGGCATCCGCGCGCTGGGAGGCGGACCCGGCGCCGACCCGGGGACGGACGTCCGCGAGGCCGCCCGCGCGCAGCTCGTCGAGCTCGCGGCGGACGGCGCGATCGACGTTCAGGTCGCGCGCACCTACGCGCTCGACGCCGCCTCCGACGCGCACCGCGAGGGCCGCGGCGGCCACCCGGGCGGCAAGCTTGTCCTGGTGCCGTGAGGCGCACCCTCGTCACGTGCTCGCTTGCCGCGGCTCGCAGCACGCCTGCCCGTATCGGTCGCAGGTTCCTAGACTGAGTGCGCCGGCGGAGCTGATCCGCACGGAAGTCGAAGGCTCGTGACCCGTCTGGGACGTGGCGCACGGGCCTTTCGCATGCTCCCGGCAGGCGTGGCCTACACACGTACGACGCGATCCACGAGCGGCTCGACCCGCCGCTTCTCGACCGAACACTTCGGTGCCAGCCGCGTGACCGGGGCCGGCGACGAGGTTACGACGAGTCGCTGGCACCGCGGCGCGGTCTCTCCACAAGGCGTCGCGTCCGGTCCAGGCGGTCCGGGTGCTGGCGGAAGCCCGCCGAGCGGTAGGTCGCGACCGCGGCGGTGCGGGCGCTCTCGGTGCACACCATCGCGCTCGATGCGCCCATGCTCCGCAGCTCCGCCGCGGCGGCGAGCACCATCTCCCGGCCGAACCCACGACCGCGATGATCGGCGTGGATGCCCAGCGGCTCGAGCAATCCCGGCCGCCCGGGACCGGCGCCCCACACGGTGACGCCCGCGACGGCGATCCCGTCGTCGTCGCGGCCCAGCAGGCAGCGCGCGTCCTCGAACGCCGACCCGCTCGCCATCGTCCGCCACACCTCGTCGGTGAACCGGGTGCTCTCCCACGCGGAGCGGTGCACGGCGGTGAAGTCCGCGAGGTTCCCGGCGTCGACCACCCCGACACGCAGGCCCACCACCTCGACCGGCTCGCGCAGGTCACGGCTCAGCGGCGTCCACGCTTCCGCGGCGACCCACCCGGTCTCGTCGAGCACCTCCTGCACCCGCGAGCCGTCCGGCGCCTCGACCGACACCCTGCCGGCGGGAAGCACACCGCGATCCGGTTCGCCGAGGTCCTGAACCACCCGGCGAGCCAGCTGGTCGTCGCGCCACACCTCGGGCGCGACCGTCATGCGAAACACGTCGGGGCCGTCGAGGAAGCCGATCGCGACCGGCCGGTCCCCATCCGCCCAGGTACGGACGGTCGCAGCGGTCGCCTCCGCCCCGTTGCGCCACACCCAGCCCAGGTCGCCCGGGTGCAGCTGCACGGGCGCGTCGTCCCGCTGCCAGGTGCGCAGGGCGCCGACGACGTCCCCGAGCCGATCGACGAAGGGCGTGCTCAGCGCGATGGTCACGAGGTCATCCAACTCCCGGCGTCGACCTCCGCTCACGCGTTTTCGTGCCGCCCGACGATCTCCCCCGCGACCGCCGCCAGCTCGTCGAGCACGAGCCGCACCACGAGCCGCTGCGCGCGGTCGGGCCGCACGAGCGCCTCGATCCGGCGCCCCGAGCGCACGCCGGCCAGCGGCACGAGGCGCACGTCCGCGGTGCTGGCGAACGTGTAGCGCGGTAGCAGGCACACGCCGTGGCCGGCACCGACCAGTGTCGCGGCGACGTGGAAGTCGTTGATCCGGTGCGCGATCGTCGGCGGCGAGCCCACCGCGGTGGCGACCGCGTCGAGCACGCGACGCAGCGGGAAGCCCTCGCGCACCGCGATCCACCGCTCGTCGGCCAGGTCCCGCGGGTGCAGCCGGTCTCGGGTCGCGAGCGGGTGGGCGGCGGGGACCGCCACGTCGAGCGGCTCGCGCAGCAGCGGGCGGACCTGCACCCGCGGGCCCCACGCAGGGGCGCCGTCGGCGCGGTGGGCGACGACGACGTCGATGCGGTCGGTCAGTGCGACGAAGTCGTCGAGCGCCACGTCCTCGTCGTCGCACTCCAGCGTGATGCCGTCGTCGAGCGCCGCGACGCGTGCGACCAGGGCCGGGAGCAGGAGCTGCGCGCCGCTCGCGAACGCGCTGACGCGGACCGTCCCGGCCGGACGGGACAGGTACTCGTCGGCCGCGGCCTGCGCGCGCTCGAGCGCGACCGCGACGTCGAGCGCCGCGTCCGCGAGCGCGTCCCCCGCCGCCGTGAGGCGCAGCGAGCGGCCCGCGCGCTCGGTGAGCGGCACCGCGACCTGCCGCTGCAACGAGGCCAGCTGCTGCGAGACCGCCGACGGCGTGAGGTGCAGCGCCCGCGCCGCGGCGGTGACGCCGCCCTGGGTGCGCACCGCCCGCAGTGTCGCCAGCTCGCGAGGATCCATGCAGCGACGCTACATCGTCGATCCAGAACATCTCGCTGGTGCTGCACGGTCACAGAGCCGCATGCTCGGTCACGTGAACGCCCGTGACCGCCTCCTCGCCGTGCTCGTCGCCGTGTGCTGGGGACTCAACTTCGTGGCGATCCACCTCTCGCTGCAGCAGTTCCCGCCCTTCCTGCTCGTCGCACTGCGGTTCGCGATCATCGCGGTGCCGACGGTGCTGCTCGTGCCGCGACCGGACGTCCCGTGGCGCTGGCTGCTCCTGTACGGGACCGGGTTCGGCGTCCTGCAGTTCGTGTTCCTCTACTGGGCGATGGACGCGGGCATGCCGACCGGGCTCGCGTCGCTCGTGCTGCAGTCGTCGGCCCCGTTCACCGTGGTGCTCGCCGCGGCACTGCTGCGCGAGCGCGTCTCGGCGCGGCAGGCGGCGGGCGTGCTCGTCGCCATGGTCGGGCTCGCGGGGATCGCGGCGCACCGCGCGGGGCTCGCCGGCGGCGCGACGCTCGTGCCCGTGCTGCTGACGCTCGCGGGCGGGCTCGGGTG
>NZ_JEOE01000024.1 GCF_000708885.1 Cellulomonas sp. HZM
ACAGGAGGGAGGTGGGGACGGGCGTGGTCCACAGGGGGGTCCGGCGTGTGGGTCGTGGCTCGTAGGGTTGCTGCCGTGAACCCCGACGACGACTTCGCCTGGCACCTCGAGGAGCCGCCGTTCGACCCCGGGTACGACGAGGTGCCGTCCGGGTACGACGAGGCACCGCCCGAACCCGAGCGGACGGGCCGTCGCCCGGCTGGTACGCCCATGCCCGCTACCGCCGCAGCGTCCGGCGCCGGACCGATGTCTGCGACCGTTCCGGCGTCCGTCGTCGTCGGCGGCACCACCGGCGACGACGGCCCCCGGCCCCACCCGCTCGACGTGCTGCACCGCGTGTGGGGGTACGACCAGTTCCGCGGCGAGCAGGCCCAGATCATCGAGACCGTCGTCGGCGGTGGCGACGCGCTGGTGCTCATGCCGACGGGCGGCGGCAAGTCGCTGTGCTACCAGGTGCCCGCGCTCGTGCGGCCCGGCACGGGCGTCGTCGTGAGCCCGCTCATCGCGCTCATGCAGGACCAGGTCGACGCGCTGTCGGCGCTCGGCGTGCGGGCCGGGTTCCTCAACTCGACCCAGGACCCGGCGCAGCGCCGCGCGGTCGAGCAGGCGTACCTCGCGGGAGAGCTCGACCTGCTCTACCTCGCACCGGAGCGCCTGCGCGTGCGCGAGACGGTCGAGCTGCTGGACCGCGGCACGGTCGCGCTGTTCGCGATCGACGAGGCCCACTGCGTGTCCCAGTGGGGGCACGACTTCCGGCCCGACTACCTGCAGCTGTCGATGCTGCACGAGCGCTGGCCCGACGTGCCGCGGATCGCGCTCACGGCGACCGCGACCGAGGCGACGCACCGCGAGATCGCCGAGCGCCTGCAGCTGGGCGACGCGCGGCACTTCGTCGCGAGCTTCGACCGGCCCAACATCCAGTACCGCATCGCCCCGAAGGACAACCCGCGCAACCAGCTGCTGACCCTGCTGCGCGAGGAGCACCCCGGCGACGCAGGGATCGTCTACTGCCTGTCGCGCTCGTCGGTCGAGCAGACCGCCGAGTTCCTCGCGGGCCAGGGCATCACCGCGCTGCCGTACCACGCGGGCCTCGACCGGAACGTCCGCGCACGCAACCAGGCGCGGTTCCTGCGCGAGGACGGCGTCGTGATGGTCGCGACGATCGCGTTCGGCATGGGCATCGACAAGCCGGACGTGCGGTTCGTCGCGCACCTGGACCTCCCGAAGTCGGTCGAGGGCTACTACCAGGAGACGGGCCGTGCGGGACGCGACGGGCTGCCGTCGACCGCGTGGCTCGCGTACGGGCTCGCGGACGTGGTCCAGCAGCGCCGGCTCATCGACACCTCGGAGGGGGACGCGGCCCACCGTCGGCGCCTCACGCAGCACCTCGACGCGATGCTCGCACTGTGCGAGACGGTCACGTGCCGGCGCGTGCAGCTGCTCGGCTACTTCGGCCAGGCGAGCGAGCCGTGCGGCAACTGCGACACGTGCCTGATACCGCCGGACGCATGGGACGGCACGGTCGCGGCGCAGAAGCTGCTCTCGACGATCGTGCGCCTCGACCAGCGCGGGCAGCGGTACGGCGTGGGCCATCTCGTCGACATCCTGCGCGGCAAGCAGACGCCACGCGTGCAGCAGCTGGGGCACGCGTCGCTGTCGACCTTCGGCCTTGGCGCGGACCTCTCGGACGGCGAGTGGCGGGGCGTCGTGCGCCAGCTCCTCGCGGCGGAGCTGCTCGAGGTCGACACCGAGGGGTACGGGACGCTGCGCCTGTCCCCGGGCTCGGCCGACGTGCTGCGGGGCGAACGGACGGTGCCCTTGCGCCGCGACCCCACGGCGGGTTCTGGCCGCACGCGGCGCGCACGCGGCTCGTCGACGCCGGCCGCCGACCTGGCCCCGGGGGACGTGGGTGCGTTCGAGCGCCTGCGCGCATGGCGTGCGGCCGCCGCGCGCGAGCAGGGAGTCCCCGCGTACGTGGTGTTCCACGACGCGACGCTGCGCGAGATCGCGAGCCGCATGCCCGGTTCGCTCGACGAGCTGGGCACGGTCTCGGGCGTGGGGGCGACCAAGCTCGAGCGCTACGGCCCGGGCGTACTGGCGGCGCTGGACGAGTCGACGGCGCCCGTGGGAGCGGCGGCGCAGGCCGAGCAGACCGACTAGCACGGACCGGTACGGCGACCCGGGGCCCGTCGCGCGGCGACGGGCCCCGGGCACCGGTTCAGCCCCGGTTCGGCGCCGGCATCACCCCGAGTACTCGTTCACGTACGCAGGGATCGTGTCCGTCCCCTGCGCGACCCCGCCCGTCCCGTTGATGACGTGCTGGATCGTCCCGTTGCCGCCCAGCGACACCGTGAGGATGTCGTGGAACCGGACACCGGGTCTCGTCGGCGCCTGGAAGCCGGAGTCGACGACGATCGAGGGGTCGACGTTGAAGTAGCAGTACACGCCGAGCCCCCACGCCTCGTGGGTCGTCACCGAGTCGGCGACCCGGTACCCGGCGTACCCGCGACGCGAGCCGTTCTGCCACGCCGCCTGGTTGGGCACGTCGTAGGGCAGCTCGTTCTGGTAGAAGATCGTCCGCCCGTTGTTGCCGTTCCAGAGGGTGTTCTCCTTCTGGTAGTGCTCGACGAACAGCCCTTCGCCCAGGACGTCGTTGCCGTTGACGACGAGCCCGTAGTCGCCGGGGTTGGCGGTCCAGCCGACGCCGGCCCCGTGGTCGGCGCGCCACGACCAGATGTGGTCGACGATCGTGTCGTCGGAGTTGACGACGATGGCCGAGCCGACCTTGCCCGGGATGCGGCCGCCGATCCGCACGAACACGTCGTGCAGCGACACGGGGTTCGACGCACGGTCGGTGTGGTTGCCTGCGGTGCCCACCTCGAGCATCGCGGGCGACTTGGTGACGCCGGCGTCGAACAGCACACCCGCGATCTTGACGCCGTTCACGTCGCCGACGCGCATCGCGGTCTGCCCCGCCGTCGGTACGACCGTCGCGTACCCGAGCCCGAGCACGACGGCGTCGGCCCGGTTCACCTCGATCGTCTTCGTCAGCTCGTAGACGCCGGGCGTGAGCAGGAGGTTGAGCCCCTGCGCGAGCGCGGCGTTGATCCGGTCCGCGCTGTCCCCGGGCTTCGCGACGTAGAACTGCGAGAGCGGGATCGAGGTGCCCGGTGTGTTGGGCCACGAGACGCCGCGTGCGTTGGTGCGCAGCGACGGCACGAACACCGACAGCGACCGCCAGTCCGTGCCGGTGCCGGACTGGTAGAGGTACGGCTTCTCGCGCGAGACGGGGGTGGTGGCGAGCACGGTGTGCGACGGGTTCGGGAAGTGCTGCGCGGGCGAGCCCGCCACGCCCGAGAACACCATGTTCCACACCGAGCCGTCCCAGCCGCCGAGCTGCGAGTCGCGTGTGTACCACTGCTGCTGCGAGTAGGACCGCGCGGTGCCGTCGACCTTCGAGTCGGCGATGTAGCCGCCCGAGGCCCAGCCGTACGACGACGGCGCGACGTTGAGGTTGCCGGCGACGTGCACGCGGCGCATGGGCGCGGCCTGCGCGACCGCCCAGCGGGCCTCGCCCGTGGACGGCGTGATCTTGAGGTTCTCGACCGACCGCCAGAAGTTCTGCGTCGCGTTCCCGTCGAACCACTGCGCGTCGACCCACACACCGCCCGTGATGTTGACGTCGTCGGGGTTGCGGCCGAGGCCGGAGATCGAGGTGTTGAAGCCGATGTTCGCCTGGACGCCGTACGTCCCGGGAGCGAACAGGAACTGGTCACGCCGGGTCCCGAACTGTGCCGTCTCCTGCGCGGAGAACGTCGAGTCGAGCACCGACTGGATCTGCGCCTGCGACATCGCGGGCGTGAACACGTGCACGTTGGCACCGAGGTCGCCGCCGCCCGGGATCGGGTCGGTGGGCGTCGTCGTGCCGGATCCGGTGGCGATCTGGACCTCCCAGAGCGAGTAGCCGTACGCGGTCGCGCGGGCCGTCAGGTCGAGCCGGACGTAGCGCGCGGATGCCTGCACGGCGACGTCCTGGTTGCCGCCCGTGCCGTTGGTGACCGTCGCGGCGGTGCTCCACGTGCTCGCGTCGTTCGACGTCAGCACCCGGAACGCCTTCCCGTAGGCGGCCTCCCACCGCAGCGTGACACGGCAGAGCTGCTGAGCGGAGCCGAGGTCCACCTGCCACCACTGCGGGTCGGAGAACGCGCTGGACCAGCGCGTCCCGAGGTTGTTGTCCACGGCCGCCGAGGCGGGCGTGCCCGCGTTCTCGGTCGACGACGCCGTCGCGGTCTTGCCCTGCGCGACGTTCGCCGTGCCGCAGGTGCCGGGGTCGGTCGTCGTGCCGGGGGTGCCGAAGACCTGCAGCTCCCACAGCGAGTACCCGTACGCCGTGGCCCGCGACGTGAGCGCGAGACGCACGAAGCGGCCCTGGCCGGTCACGTTCAGCGACTGGTTGCCGCCGGTGCCGTTGGTGACCGTCGCGAGCGTCGTCCAGCCGCTCGTCCCGTCGTCGGACACCTGCACCGTGAAGGCCTTCGCGTACGCGGCCTCCCAGCGCAGGTCGACCCGCTCGAGCGACGACCGCTGGCCCAGGTCGACCTGGATCCACTGCGGGTCGGAGAACGCGCTGCTCCAGCGCGTCCCGGTGTCGCCGTCGACCGCGAGCGCGGGCCCGAGCCCGGCGTTCTCCGACGACGAGGCCGTCGCGGTCCTGCCCTGCGAGAGGTTCACGGCCGCGGCCTGGGCCGCACCCGCGGTCGAGACCAGCGCGGCGCCCGCGACGAGCGCGGCGGCGGCGAGCCCCGCCATCGCGCGTCGGGCTGCTCGTCGGGCCGAGTGCCGGGCGCCTCGTCGAGCCGGTGAGGGTGGTGCTGTTCCGATGGTGTGCATGCGTGCATCCCTTGGCTGCTGCGGCCGCGACGCTGCGACCGCGCGGGACCGGGAGACGCGCCCGTGCTCCACGTCGAGCACGGGCGCCGGTACGACTCCCGGTCGGAGCGGAGCTGGGGTGGTCGCGCGCAGAGAGCGCTCTACGGCTGCCGGGGTGTGGCGCTCGTAGGAACGAGGTGGAGAGCAGGCCCGGTGCGCGCGCACCGCTCAGGGACGCACGCTAGACGGACATTTCGCCCGGCGGAAGGGGTTGACACGAATCACCTGTGCCGACGCGGACGCACCACGGGCCCGGCCCCCGCACGGAGGACCGGGCCCGAGTGGCGTCCTGCGAGGTCAGCCGCCGTAGCTCGTCACGGTCGCGGGGACCGTGTCCGTGCCCTGGGCGGTCGGGCCCGTGCCGTTGATGACGTGCGCGTACGTGCCCTTGCCGCCGAGCGAGACGGTCGACAGCGAGTGCATCTTCACGCCGGGCGTGATCGGTACCTCGAAGCCGTTGTCGACCGTGATCGACGGGTCGGTGGTGAACACGCAGTACGACCCGAGCCCCCACGCCTCGTGGTTCTTCACGTTCGCCGCGACCTTGTACGCGGCGTACCCGCGGATCCCGTCGTGGCTCCACGCGGCGACCGACGGCGGGTCGTACGGGAGCTCGTTCTGGAAGAAGATCGTGCGCCCGTTCTCGCCGTTCCAGAGCAGGTTGTACTTCTGGTAGTGCTCGACGAACAGCCCGTACCCGTTGACGTTGTTGCCGTTGACGATCAGGCCGTAGTCGGCGACGTTGTCGGTCCACCCGGCGCCCGCGCCGTGGTCGGCACGCCACGACCAGATGTGGTCGATGATCGTGTTGTCGGCGTTGACGACGATCGCGTTGGTCGTCTTGCCGGCGACGACGCCACCCACGCGGATGAACACGTCCTGGATCGACTGCGGGTTGGCCGAGTGCGACGTGTGCGCACCGGAGGCCCCGATCGTGAGGATCGTGTTGGACTTCGTCGTGCCCTGGTCGAACAGGAGCCCCGCGATCTTGATGCCGTCGACGTCGGCGGTCTTCATGCCGTCCACGCCGTTGTCCGGGATGATCGTCGCGAGCCCGAGGCCGAGCACGACGGTGTCCGCCCGGGTCACGTTGATCGTCTGGTCCGTGTGGTAGACGCCGGGCGTGAAGATCAGGTTCAGGCCCTGCGCGAGCGCCTGGTTGATCGTCGCGGCGCTGTCACCCGGGTGGGCGAGGTAGAACTTGTCGAGCCCGATCGACGTGCCCGGCGTGTTCGGCCACGTGACGCCCGTCGTGCCGCTCCGCAGCGACGGCACGAACACCGCCCACTTGCCGTCCTTCCAGTACAGGTACGGCTTCTCGCGCACCGCCCCGGTCGTCGCGAGCGTCGTCACGGCCGGCGACGGGAACGACGTCGCCGGTGCGTTCTGGGTGCCGGAGAACACCATGTTCCACAGCGTCCCCTCCCAGCCGTTGCCGAGCGTCGAGTCACGCGTGTACCACTGCTGCTGCGTCCAGGCCGACGTCTTGCCGTCGATCTTGGAGTCGGCGATGTAGCCACCGGACGCCCAGCCGTAGGCCGACGAGTTCAGCGCCAGGTCGCCCTTGACGTGGACCCGGCGGAACGGCGCGGCCTGCGCGACCGCCCAGCGGTCCTGACCCGTCGAGGGCGTGACCGCGAAGTTCTCCGCGGAGCGCCAGAAGTTCTGCGTCGCGTTGCCGCCGAACCACTGCGCGTCGACCCACACGCCGCCGTTGATGTTCACGTCGTCGGGGTTCTGGCCGGCGCCGCTGATCGCGGTGTAGAAGCCGATGTTGGCCTGCAGGTTGTAGGTGCCCGGAAGGAACAGGAACTGGTCCCGCTCGGTGCCGAACTGGTTGGACTCCTGCCGGCTGAAGACGTCGTTGACCTTCGTCTGGATCGCCGACTGGTCGTCGGTCGCCTTGAAGACGTAGACGTTGGGCCCGAAGTTCGGGTTCGCCGGGTCCGCCCCGGGGATCGTCGGACCCGTCGGGGTGGTGGTCGGCGTCGGGGTGGGCGTCGTCGTCGAGCCGCCCGTGCCTGCGAACACACGCACCTCCCAGAGCGAGTAGCCGTAGCCGGTGCCGCGCTGCACGCCCGCGATGCGCACGTAGCGGCCCTTGCCCGAGACCGCGACCGACGCCTTGCCGCCCGTACCGGCGGTGACCGACCCGATCGTCGTCCACGACGTGCCGTTGTCGGACGCCTGGACGTTGTACGCCTTGCCGTACGCACCCTCCCAGTCGAGCTCGACCTTGCAGAGGTCCTGCGACGAGCCGAGGTCCACCTGGAGCCACTCGTCGTCCGTCGAGGCGCTCGACCAACGGGTGTTGTCCTTGCCGTCGAACGCGTTCGCGGCGACGTAGTCGGAGCCGGTCTGCACCGACGAGGCCGACGAGGCCTTGCCGAGCGCCACGTTCGTGGTGCCGCACGTGCCGGAGGGGGCGCTCGTCGTCGGCGTGCCGGTCGTCGGGGTCGTCCCGTCCGAGCCGAACACCTGGAACTCCCACAGGGAGTACCCGTAGCCCGTGCCGCGCGTGGTGCCCTGCATGCGCACGTAGCGGCCGCTGCCGGACGCGGCGACGGTCTGCGTGCCGCCGGTGCCGTTGGTGACCGTCGCGACCGTGGTCCACGTCGTGCCGTTCGTGGACGTCTGGATCTGGAACGCCTTGCCGTAGGCGGCCTCCCACTGCAGCTTGACGCTCGAGATCGTCTTGACCGAGCCGAGGTCGACCTGGAGCCACTGGTTGTCGGTGGCCTGGCTCGCCCACCGGGTGGTCGTGTCGCCGTCGACGGCCTGGGACGCGGCGAGGTAGCCGGAGTTCTCGGTGCTCGACGCGGTCGCGGTCTTGCCCTGGGACAGGTTGACGTCGGCGGCGCTCGCGCTGGACGCGATCGACCCGACGATGCCGGCGGCGACGAGCGCGGCCGACAGCCCGGCGGCGACCAGCGCGAAGGGGCGCCGGCTGCTCCGGGTGGTGGTGGCGTGGTGCATGGCAGTCCTTGCTGTTCGGTGCCGGCCGCGTTGCCGGCGGTGAGGGGTGTTCGGGACGACGAGGGCGCCGGGGGCCGCGAGCGCGTCGCGGCCCCCGGCGTCTCCCGTCAGGGGATGAGGTTGTTGTTGGCGTCGAGCACGCCGCCGGCCCACGGCTTGTACAGGTCGAAGCCGTGCGGGTTGCACTGGAGGCCGCCGTTGATGCAGTGCTCCGTGAGCGCCTTCAGCACGGCCGGGTCCCAGCCGTTGAAGAAGTCGTAGTGGAACGAGTAGCCGCGCCCGCTCGAGAACGCGACGTTCGACAGGTTGCCGTCGACCGGCCACGAGAGCTTGAACTCGATCATCGGCACCGGGACCGGGTGGTCCGCAGGGCACTCGCCGTTGACCGGGTACGCCATGTGGCTCTTGTGGTTGGCGGAGTCGAGGTTGACACCGTCCCAGCAGCTCGGGGCCTGGTAGCGGATGTTGAGCTTCGAGCCCGTCGGGCAGCTCGCCGTCGGGATGTCCCAGTTGCGCGTGCTGTCACCGCACTCGAAGCCCTCGACGGTGCCGGGAGAGTTCTTGAACTCGTCCTGCGTCGCGAGCATGTTGCCGACGACGAACCGCAGGCCGGCCGGGAACGGCTGGACCTTCTTGTAGTCGATGATCCCCGACTTGTAGTAGATGGTCTGCTCGTCGGTGGACACGACCTGGTTGCCGTTGCGGAGCAGCGTCGGGAACCAGTAGGCCGAGCGGTCCTGCGGGACCGTGCAGCTCGTGGTGGCGTTCGTCGCGAGCAGCGACGCAGCCGTGGTCTGGGCGTTCGTCGTGCTGTTGCCCATGAACGTGTGGCTGTGCGACGCACCGGCCTGGCCCGGGAAGACGATCGGGTCGTCGGGGAGCACGTGGTTCGGCACGCAGTTGGCCTGGAACTCGTGGTGCGTCACCGTCGTGTCGGCTCCCGGAGGGGCCGGGGGCAGCGGCTTGGGCGTCGTCGGCGGCGTCGACGTCCCGCCCGAGCCGAACACCTGCAGCTCCCACAGCGAGTAGCCGTAGCCGGTGCCGCGCTGCGTGAGGTTGAGCCGCACGAAGCGCGCGGTGCCCGATGCGGCGACGGTCTGGTTGCCGCCCGTGCCGTTGGTGACGGTCGCTGCCGTCGTCCACGTGGAGCCGTCGTTGGACAGCTGGACCTGGAAGGCCTTGGCGTACGCCGCCTCCCACTTGAGCTGCACGTTGTCGATCGTGGCGCTCGAGCCCAGGTCCACCTGGATCCACTGCGCGTCGGACCACTGGCTGGCCCAGCGCGTGCCGGTGTTGCCGTCGACCGCCTTGGACGCGACGAAGTCCGCGCCCTCCGCCGACGAGGACGAGGCTGCCTTGCCCTGCGAGATGTTGACCGAGGCGGCCTGCGCGCCGGACGCCAGCGCGGCGACGACGCCGGTGCTGACGAGGACGGCGGCGAGTCCCGCCGCCAGCCAGGCCCTGGTTCGACCGCGCGCCGGAGGTCGCGCGGAGGTGTGGGTGCCCATTGAGGTTGTCTCCTTCGGTGGTGCGCCTGGACGGCCGGGGTGGCCGTGTGTGCGTCGTGCGTGCGGAGCGTGGGCTGCGACCTGTGCGGTCCGTGGGCTGCGGTCCGTGATCTGGGCTGCTGTGCGTGCGGGTCCCGGCCTGGTGACCGGGGGCGGTCCGGGTGGGGCCGCAGCCCACAGCCCCACCCGGACCGTTCTGGGGCGCGCCCGACGAGCGGGCACGCAGCTGGATCAGGCGTAGACGCCGAGCTCGTACAGCGAGTAGCCGTACGCGGTGCCGCGGGTCACGCCCTGCAGGCGGACGTAGCGGGCGTTGCCGTTCACGCTGAGCGTGTCGACGTTCCCGTCACCGTCCGTGACCGTCTTGATGGTGGTCCAGTTCGAGCCGTCGTCGGACGTCTGGATCTGGTACCCCTTGGCGTACGCCGCCTCCCAGACGAGCTGGATGGTGGTGAACGTCTTCTTGGCGCCGAGGTCGACCTGGATCCACTCGTTGTCGGTCCAGTTGGACGCCCAGCGGGTGGTGTAGTCGCCGTCGACGGCCTGGCCGGGCGACCAGTTGCCGTTGTACTGGTCGAACGACGACGCCGTGGCGGTCTTGCCCTTGGCGATGTTCGTGCCGTTGACGGCCGGCGGGGCGACCCGGAACGAGACCGTCTGGACGCCGACGTTGCCCTTGCCGTCCTCGGCGAAGATGTACGCCTTCCACACGCCGAGCATCTGCGGGGCGGTGAACGTGTACACGTTGCCGGTCTTGGTGAACGGCACCTCGAGCAGACCACCCGCGTCGTTGATCGGCTGGCTGTTGAGGAACACGTGGTACGAGATGGCGTCACCCTGCGGGTCGCTGATCGCGGCACGCATGGTCACCGTGGAGCCCGCGACGATGTTCGTCGAGCTGTCGATCGACATCGACTGGAACGTCGGCGGGGTGTTGACGCCCGCCTGGCCCGCCGAGCCGCCGTACATCTTGGCGATCGCGTAGTAGCTCAGGCGCTTGTTGCCGCCGGGGATGACGTTGAACCAGATGCCGCCGAAGTCGCCCTCGGTGCCGTAGTGGAACATCGTCGCGCCCAGGGCGACGCCCTTGTGGGCCGCGAGGCAGTTCCACGACTTCACGTAGCCGTTGGCGTTGTCCTGGTCGGTGCCCTGGTTGGCGATCCCGTTGACGTCGGGCTTGGCCTCCCACGAACCCTCCGGGCCGCCCTCGGTGAGGATGTACGGCTTGGTGTAGCCGCCGTCGATCCACGTCTGCTTCGTCGCGCACACCGCGCCGTAGCTGTTGAGGCCGTAGAGGTCGAGCGCCGGGGCGTTCGCCTTGAGGTACGGCCACGCGCCCGTCCACGCGTCGGTCGACGTCACCGGGTGGTTGGGGTCGATCGCCTTGATCTGCACCGCGACGTCGTTGACGAACTTGGCGTACGCGTTGCGGTTCTGCTCGACGCCACCACCGGTGGTGCCGCACGAGCCGAGGCCCAGCAGCGACTCGTTGCCGACGTCCCACATGAGCACGCCGGGGTTGTCCTTGTACGCGCGGACCTGCGTGAGGATGTCGTTCATCGAGTTGGCCTTGTACGTCGCGTCGTTGACGTAGTCCGGGCAGCCGCCCGAGCCGGGACCGCCACCGGGTGCGAGCCAGAAGCCCGCGATGACGCGGATGCCGTTCGCGGCCGCCTGGTCGAAGAGCGCCTTGCTCCCCGCGTCGGTGCCCCACGTGCGGATCGTGTTGACGCCCATCGCCTTGAGGTTGGCGACGTGGTTGGGGAAGTCGGCGACCGAGGGGCCCCAGGTCATGCCCTTGACGACCCACTGCTTGCCGTTGACCTGCAGCGCCCAGTTGCCCTGCGAGCCCGCGACCTTGACCTTGCCGTCGGCCGGGCCGTCGGGGACGTTCGGGTTGGTGAGGTCACCGTCGGGGTTGGTCGGCGTCGTCGGGTCCGTCGGCGTCGTGGGGTCCGTCGGGTTCGTCGTGCCGCCCGACGAGGTGTTGACCTGGACCTCCCACAGCGAGAAGCCGTAGCCCGTGGCGCGGGTCTGCAGGTTGAGCCGCAGGTAGCGCCCCTTGCCGACCGCGGCGAGCGTCTCGTTGCCGCCCTTGCCCGCGGTCACCGACGCGATCGTCGTGAAGCCGCTGGTGGCGCTGTCCGAGACCTGCACCTGGTACGCCTTGCCGTACGCCGCCTCCCAGCTCAGCTTCACCTGGCAGACGTCCTGCGACGAACCGAGGTCGACCGTCCACGTCTGGTTGTCCGCGGCGGAGCTCGCGAAGCGCGTGTCGGCCTTCCCGTCGACCGCGAGGCCGGCGACGTAGCCAGCACCCTCGGACGACGACGACGTCGCGGTCTTGCCCTGCGCGACGTTCGTCGTACCGCAGGTGCCGCCCGTCGGCGTGGTCGGGGGCGTCGTCGTGGTGCCGCCCGCGGTGCCGTAGACCTGGAACTCCCACAGCGAGTACCCGTAGCCCGTGCCACGGGCCGTGCCCTGGATGCGGACGTAGCGGCCGCTGCCCGAGACGGTCTGCGACTCGTTGCCGCCCGTGCCGTTGGTGACGGTCTTGATCGTGGTCCAGCTCGAGCCGTCGTTCGACGTCTGCAGCAGGTAGCCCTTGCCGTAGGCCGCCTCCCACCGCAGGTCGACGCGCTCGATGCTGTCGACCGCCCCCAGGTCGACCTGCAGCCACTGGTTGTCGGTGGCCTGGCTGGCCCACCGGGTGCCGTTGTCGCCGTCGACGGCGTTCTTGGCCGGCAGGTAGTCGGCGTTCTCGGTCGAGGACGCGGTTGCGGTCTTGCCCTGCGAGAGCAGGGTCGGGGCCGCCTGGGCGGCCGCGATGGGCACGGTCAGCCCGATCAGCGCGAGCGCGCCGGTCGCGACGAGCGCCGCGACCCTCCGGCTCCGCGACGAGGCCCCGCGGGGGGTGGTGGACAGTGGTTGCACGGATCTCTCCTCTAGGGGCTGCCTCTCGACGACGGGGCCCGGGGTCCGACTGCTGCGTCGGGCCCGCGGGGCGCCGAGTTCGTCGTCGAGCTGGCGGCCGGTCGATGCGGGTGGTGCCTGGGGTGCTGGCTGGTGCCTGTGCTGCTTGGTGCGTGTGCTGCTTGGTGCGTGTGCTGCTTGGTGCTGGCGGCGTCTCGTCGATGAGGCGCCAGCGGGACTCACGTTCCCGCAGCGGGCTGCTGAATCTGGGAGAGCGCTCTACCACCGGCACGGGGTGCGACGCCGGGGAAGAGTCCGGCGAGGAGGCCCGATCAGGCGCCCACGACGTCTCCTTCGTTGGAGCTATACCCGGATTTCACCCGTTCTCGGGCATCCCGTCAAGCCGAGAACGTGCCCCGATCGGGTAATGAGTCCCGAAATGGCCACCCGAACAGCCCTGTCGCGGGAGAGCGCTGTCCCACCGCTGCTAGCATCCGAGCATGGGACAGGACCGGCACGGCGCAGCCCCGCCCGCCGACGAGCCACCGCACGCAGGAGCCGCAACCCTCGAGGCGACGCCGCCTCAGGGGACGCCGGTCGTGCCAGCAGACGAGCAGCCCGGGGCACTGCTCGACGACGCATCCGCCGCCAACCGCTCGGGGGGCGCCCCGACGCTCGAGGACGTCGCCCGCGTCGCCGGGGTGTCCCGCGCGACGGTGTCCCGCGTCGTCAACGGCAAGCGTCGCGTCGCGCCCGAGATCCAGGAGGTCGTGCGCGCCGCGATCGCGACGGTCGGGTACGTGCCCAACCTCGCCGCGCGCTCGCTCGTCACGCGGCGCACCGGCGCGGTGATCGTCGTCGTGTCCGGGGCCGAGGAGGCGCACGCCGACGGCAGCACGACGATCGACTTCGCGGACCCGTTCTTCGGACGCGTCGTCGGCGGGATGCTGCGGGCCCTGCGCCCGCGCGACGTCGACCCGGTGCTCATGCTCGCCGAGACCGAGGCGGACCGGCAGCGGGTGATCTCGGCGCTCAGCAACGGCAACGCCGACGGCGCGCTGCTCGTGTCGACGCACTCCGAGGACCCGCTGCCCGAGCTGCTCGTCCGCGCCGGCATGCCCGCCGTGCAGTTCGCCCGGCCGGCCCAGCAGGTGCCGATGAGCTACGTCGACGTCGCCAACCGCGACGGCGGCGCGCTGGCTGCCGCGCACCTCGTCGACCGCGGGCGCAGGCACGTCGTCGCGATCTCCGGCCCGCTCGACGTCCCCGCCGCACGCGACCGCCTCTCGGGCTTCCAGGACGAGATGGCGCGCCGCGGCCACCCGTGGGTGCCGACCGTCAACGGCAACTTCACGTACGCGAGCGGCGTCTCCGCCATGCAGGACCTCCTGCAGCAGGAGGCGAAGATCGACGCCGTGTTCGCGTCGAACGACCTCATGGCTCTCGGCGCGATCGAGGCGCTGCACGACCACGGTCTCCGCGTGCCGCAGGACGTGTCCGTGGTCGGGTTCGACGACTCGTCGGTCGGTGCGCTGTCCCGGCCCGGCCTGACGAGCGTGCGGCAGCCCATCGAGGAGATGGCGTCCGAGATGGCGCGCATCCTGCTCGACACCATCGCGGACCCCGACCGGCGGGTCACGTCGGTGATCTTCGAGCCGACGATCGTCGTGCGCGGGACCAGCTGACTCCGCGCGCGGTGGGATCCGGTTCGCTCCACGAGCCAGGTCCCACCGATGGCCGCGCGCTTCCGCTCGGTCGGGTCGGTGCGCCGACGTGGCACGATGCGGGGATGCCTGGTCGTCGTCGGCTCCCCCGGTCCGTGCCCGAGCACCAGGGGGTCTCGTCGGCGGCGCTGCTCGCGCTCGTCGACGCGCTCGTCGGCCTACCGGAGCTGCACTCGCTCATGGTCGTCCGGCGGGGGCACGTCGTCGCCGAGGGGTGGGCCGCGCCGTTCTCGTCGGACCGCCCGCACCTGCTGTACTCGCTGAGCAAGAGCTTCACGTCCACCGCCATCGGGCTCGCGTGCGCCGAGGGGCTGCTCACGCTCGACGACCTCGTGCTCGACCACTTCGCCGACGTCGCGCCCGCCGAGCCTGACGACCGCCTGCGCGCGTTGCGCGTGGGGCACCTGCTCACGATGACGGGCGGCCACGGGACCGACCCGAGCGACGCGGTCCTGGAGTCCGACGACTGGGCCCGCACCTTTCTGGCGACTCCCCTCGAGCACGACCCGGGGACCACGTTCGTGTACAGCACGTCGTCGACCTACATGCTCTCGGAGCTGCTGCAACGCCGCACGGGGCGGCGCGTCACCGAGTTCCTCGCGCCGCGTCTGCTCGAGCCGCTCGGCATCGAGGGCATGACGGCCGAGCGCTCCCCCGCCGGGATCGAGGTCGGCGGGTCGGGCATGTCGGCCACGACCGAGGACATCGCGCTCCTCGGCGAGCTGTACCTGCGCGACGGCGTGCTCGACGGCGTGCGGCTGCTGCCCGAGGGGTGGGTCGCGCAGGCCACGAGCGCCCAGGTGTCGACCGGTCGTGACCCGTCGAGCGACTGGGGCCGGGGGTACGGGTACCAGTTCTGGCGGTGCCGGCACGACGCGTTCCGGGGCGACGGCGCGTTCGGGCAGTTCTGCGTCGTGGTCCCCGCGCTCGAGCTCGTCGTCGTGCTCACGAGCGGTCGCTCTGCCATGCACGACCAGCTCGACGCCGTGTGGGAGCACCTGCTGCCCGGCGTCGCGCCCGACGAGCTGCCCGCCGACCCCGCCGGGCACGCGGCCCTCGTCGACCGGCTGGGATCGCTGCGGCTGGACCCGCCCGCGTCGGTCGCGGCGGTCCCCTCCCTCGACGGACGCACCCTCACGTTGGAGACGAACCCGATCGGGCTGACGTCCGTGCGTGTCCGGCAGCTCACGGGGTCCGACGAGCTGACGCTCACGTTCGTCGACCGGACCGAGGTGCTCGTCGCCGGGCACGATGTGCCCGCGCGCAACCTCGTGCGGGTCACGCGGACCTACGCCGAGGAGGCGCTGCTCACCGGGGCGTGGACGGGCGACGGGGAGTACACGCTGTTCGCGCGGTTCGTCGGCGGACCGCAGACCCTCACGCTGCGAGCGCGGCTCGACGGCACGGAGGTGCAGGTCAGCGGGGCGTTCAACGTGAGCTTCGGCCCGCTGGACACCCTCGCGCTCAGGGGGTCGCTGGTCTAGCGCGCACGTCGTCGAGATCCGCGATGCCGAACCAGCCGCGGGCCGCGTCGCGCATCTGCTCGGTCAGGGACGTGAAGGGAAAGACCTCCCCGCCCGCCGCCTCGACCTCGGCGACGAGGTAGTCGCGCACCAGCCAGGTGGTGGCGGGGTGGACGTCGTCGTCCATCGCGAGCACGGCGTCGAGGTCCCGCTCGCTGATGCCGAGGTCGCGCTCGACGTCCGTCGGCGTGCGGCCCGAGCGGCGGAAGTTCTCGGCGAGCTCGTCGCGGGTGCGCCGGCGCTCGGATGCGTTCAGGGACACGGTTCCTCCTCGTCGTCGGCCGTTCTCGACCGTACGCCTGCTCGCCCCGCCGTCAGACCCCGCCGGGGAACCCGAGCTGACGCCACGCCTCGTACGCCGCCACGGCCGCAGCGTTGGACAGGTTCATCGAACGACGACCGGGCAGCATCGGGATGCGCAGCTGGTTCGTGATGCGCTCGTCGGCCAGGACCTCCGGCGGGAGGCCGGTCGGCTCGGGGCCGAACAGCAGGACGTCGCCGTCGCGGTACTCCTGCGTCGCGTAGCTCGTGGTCGCCTGCGTGGTGAACGCCAGCACGCGCTGGTCCGGGAGCTCGTCCCACAGGGCCGTCAGGTCCGCGTGGACCTTGACGTGGGCGAGGTCGTGGTAGTCGAGGCCGGCGCGGCGCAACTTCGCCTCGTCGAGGTCGAAGCCGAGCGGTTCGACGAGATGCAGCGTGGCGCCCGTGCCCGAGACCATGCGGATCGCGTTGCCCGTGTTGCCGGGGATGCGGGGCTCGAAGAAGACGACGTGCAGCACGTGGGCCATCTTGTCTCGGTTTCCACAGGATGGTGAGAAGCGGCCACGGGCGGTGTCGGGTTTGGGTAGGTTCTGCGGCATGCGCAGGGGATTCGTGGTGGCGGCGGCTGTTGGTGGTGTTCTCGAGTTGGCTGGGTGCACGGGCGGCGACGCGGTGGCGGAGCCTCCCGCGACGGCCCCCACGTCGATCGCGGCACCGACGCCCTCGCTCGAACCCACGCACACGTCGACACCGCCCACGACGACCACGCCGACGCGCCGGCCGACGTCGATCGCCACACGCCCGGAACCCCCGGCAGACCTCAACGATCACGGCGAGTCGGGAGCCATTGCAGCGGTCAAGTACTTGGTATCTCTCTACGCCTACATGAATGCCACCGGAGACACGAAGGACTGGCAGCGCATCAGCGACGACGCGTGCCAGTTCTGTGCCAGCGCGGTCGCGAACGCCAACGAGCTCTCGAAATCTGGCACACATGTCGAGGGCGGTGAGATGACGGTCAAGGTCGGCGAGAAGCTCAAGGTCGCGGACTGGTCGTACTCGATCACGACGAAGCTCCACGAACGCGCTTCGACGACCGTCGACGATGCGGGCACGGTCGTGGACCAGCAGCCCTCTCACGACTACGCCACGGTGTTCGTGGTGCACCGCGTCGGGTCCAGATGGGTCGTCCGCGGCGTCGACAACGTGAACTCGTGATCGCGGCGACAGCTGCTCTCGCGACCGTCGCGGTCACGCTCCTTCCGATGACTCCGAACGGTGGCACGAGCTGGGGCTCGAACGCGTCGGACGATCACGTCACGATCGGCGGCGTCGACGGAGAGCGTGCTCGGATCGAGTCCAACCGTCGTCCACCCGAGGAACGCGTCGTGGAGTACAAGCGCGCTCCGGGGTGCCGCGGGAATGGGGTCGACTTCAGTGTCACGGCCATGACCCCACTCAACGGAGATTGCGCAGGAGGCACCGACGACCCGATCGCATGCGAGGACGGCCCGGGCCTGCAGCCGCTCTGGCGTCGCGAACGAGCCTCCGTCACGGCCGCGTGGCAAGCATGGACGTTGGTCATCTGGATCGACTGTCCCGAAGACGTCTTCGTCCTGTCCGTCGAGGACTTCCGGGTGCTGCCGCTGGCGAAGCCTGCGCTCACGGTGCAACCGGACCGCGGGTGGGTGCTGGTGAACAAGGAGACGATCGTCTTCACCGACGACGTCACCCAGAAGCTCACCACCGAGGTCCTCGGGCAGAAGATCGACGTCGAGGCCGACGCCCAGTCCTGGACCTGGAACTGGGGCGACAAGACCAGGGACCTGACCACCACCGAGGCCGGCAAGCCCTACCCGCACCAGACGCTGTGGCACACCTACGACCAGCTCGGCACCGTCCAGGTGACGCTCACCGCCACCTGGAAAGGCCGCTGGCGCCTGGCAGGCCACACCACCTGGCACGACGTCCTGGGCACCGCCCAGACCACCGCCACCTCCGACCCCTTCGAGATCCGCGAGCTCCGCTCACGCCTCGTCGCACCCGAAGACGACTGACCGCACAACCAGCGTCGCGTCCTCGCATCCCGCGGCCATACCATTATGGGATGACGACACAGATCACGGTCCGGCTGCCCGACGAGCTCGTCGCGTTCGCCGACCGGCTCGTGGCGGCAGGCCGGGCGCGGAGCCGCGCGGCAGTGGTGGAGGCCGCGCTCGCCCATGAGCTCCGTCGCGCGATCGCCGAGCGGGACGTCTCGATCCTCACGAACCAGCCCGTCGACGCAGATCTGGACGACCTAGCAGCCTGGGCGCGACGCTCGCTCTCGATGGACAACTGATGCGCCCGATCCACGTGGCCCAGCTCGACAAGCCGCGCCCGGTGCTGGTGCTGACGCGCGAGCTCGTCCGGCCGCACCTGAACACCGTGACCGTCGCTCCCATCACCTCAAGGATCCGCGGGCTGTCGACGGAGGTACCGCTCGGCGTCGCGAACGGGCTGGACCACGCGTGCGTCGTCTCGCTCGAGAACGTCATGACGGTCCCCGCGTCGGCACTGGGGCGTCAGGTCGGCCATCTCCTGCCCGCCGAGGAGCGCGCGCTCGCTGACGCGCTCGCCATCGCCTTCGACCTGGC
Source organism: Cellulomonas sp. HZM (assembly GCF_000708885.1). Classification (GTDB taxonomy): domain Bacteria; phylum Actinomycetota; class Actinomycetes; order Actinomycetales; family Cellulomonadaceae; genus Cellulomonas. The sequence continues at coordinate 18,471 of NZ_JEOE01000024.1, forward strand.
ATTACCCGACTGACAACGTTTACTTACTGGACGGTCGGTCTATCCACGAAAGTGGACAAACCTGTGGATACTCGTCGATAGGCGAGGTATCGGACTCTCAGAAGGTCGCTCCTCACCGGTGCCGGACGAGATGACAGGAGGGAGCCAGCATGGCCGCGGTGCGCACGGCGTTCGACCCGGCGGTGCACGGGTTCGGTTTCCCGAACGCCTTCGTCGACCTGCTCACCAGCCTCCCGACGGGCACCGCAATCCAGACGAAGGGGCGCTGCGGCGGCATGGCCTTTGCCTCGCTCGACTACTTCTCCGCCGACCGTCCGGCGCCGCGATGGGCGACCAATCTCTACGGTGCCGCACGCGTGCCGCCCGACGGGAACTGGCTCGCGGACCGCATCCGCAAGCGCCTCTTCGACTCGTTCCGCGCGCGCAGCGCGCTGAAGTTCGTCACGTGGGCGGTCGCGCCCGACGACCGCTTCGGTCCTGTCGACGGCGTGCGCAGCTGGACCCTCGACGAGCTCGCGAAGGTGGTCGCCGCGGTCGACGCCGGGCGCCCGGTTCCGCTCGGGCTCGTCGTCGCCCGCTCGGTCAAGGACGTCGGCCAGGACCACCAGGTGGTGGCGCACGGGTACGAGCGGGTCGGCGACGAGACCCACGTGCTCGTCACCGACTCCAACAGCCCCGGGCACGAGGTCACGCTCCAGCCGGAAGCCGGGGCGTGGCGCGCGTCCAACGGGCCGCTGTGGCGCGGGTTCTTCGTGCAGGACTACACGGCCGTGCGGCCGGTGATCCTCACGCGCACGCCGGCACGGGGCGACGAGCCCGTCGGGCCGGGGTCGACGATCGCACTGAGCCACGTGTGGACGGGGTTCAGCCTGCACGGGGAGCACGATCTCGTCACCGGGGTGCGACGCGGGACGCGGGCCTCGGAACGCTGGGCGGTCGAGCCCGGCTCTGACGCGGGGACCGTGACGCTGCGGAACGTCGCCGACGGCTGGTACCTCGCGTCGCAGGCGGGGACGCGGTCTCCGACGACCGGGCAGCAGGCGGTGTGGCTGCGGGCCGAGCCCGACGACTGGCGGGTCGAGGTCGACGGGGGCGGCGCGTGGACCGCCGGCTCACGCGTGCGCATCGTCCACGCCGCGACGGGCGTAGCGCTGCACTCGCACCCCCACGTCGTCGACGGCACCGGAGGGCAGCGCGAGGTCACCGGCTTCACCGGTCGCGACGACAACGACTGGTGGACGGTCCTCGAGCTCTCGTGACCAGGTGACGACGCCTCCGACGCCGCTCCGACCACGCAAGAACGTGAAGCGTTCGGTGGCTGACAGACGACCAACGCTTCACGATCTTCCGGACGCAGCGGACTCGGCGGCCTCGTGAAGCGCTGCGCGCGTGCGAGACGACCAATGCTTCACGGGCGGCGCAGCGCGGTCGGGTCCGGCGCGAGGCCCAGGGCTCGCAGCGCCGTGGTCGCCACGGCCTCCGGCGGGCCGTCGACCGGGACCGTGGCCCCGTCCTCGTCGGGGCCGAGCGGTTCGAGGGTCGCCAGCTGGGACGGCAGCAGCGTCGGCGGCATGAAGTGGTCCGAGCGGGCTGCCATGCGCGACGCGACGAGCGCATCGGGGCCGGTCAGGTGCACGAAGCGGACCCGGCCGGGCGCCGTGCGGAGCACGTCCCGGTACACGCGCCGCAGCGCCGAGCACGTCACGACCGACGACGTACCCGCAGCATCAGCGGATCCCATCCACGCGGCGATCGACCCGAGCCACGGCCAGCGGTCCTCGTCGGTCAGCGCACGCCCGGACGCCATCGCCGCGACGTTGGCCGCCGGGTGGAAGTCGTCGCCCTCCGCGAACGTCCATCCCAACCGGGACGCGAGCAGCCGCGCGACCGTCGTCTTGCCCGTCCCCGACACGCCCATGACCACCAGGTGCTCCACGGCATCGACTCAACCACACGACCGAAGCGCACGACGAAGGGCCGAGACCCCGCGCGAAGCAGGATCCCGGCCCTTCGTGGTCAGGCGGGTCGAGGCAGGTCAGGCCGACTGCAGCCCCGAGCCGTTGTCACCGGTCGACGGCGGCGCCGGCGGGACGTCGGTGCCCGAGCCGGGCGTGCCGACCGACGCACCCACGGAGACGGGCTCGCGACCGTCCGCACCGCGCTCGACGCCGCGGAACGTGAACTCGCCCAGCAGCCCCTCGCCCTCGGCGTCGACGATCACCAGCTGCCCGGCCTTGAGGTCGCCGAACAGGATCTTCTCGGACAGCGTGTCCTCGATCTCCCGCTGGATCGCGCGGCGCAGCGGCCGGGCGCCCAGGACGGGGTCGTAGCCCTTCTCGGACAGCAGCTTCTTCGCGGCGGGCGTGAGCTCGATGCCCATGTCCTTGTCGCGCAGACGCTTGTCGAGCTTGGCCACCATGAGGTCGACGATCGCGAAGATCTCGGGCTGCGAGAGCTGCGGGAAGACCACCACGTCGTCGACGCGGTTGAGGAACTCGGGACGGAAGTGCGTCTTGAGCTCGTCGTTGACCTTCGCCTTCATGCGCTCGTAGTCCGTCGCGAGCTCGCCGCCGGCCTGGAAGCCGGTCATGACGCCCTTCGCGATGTCCCGCGTGCCCAGGTTGGTGGTCATGATGATGACGGTGTTCTTGAAGTCGACCACGCGGCCCTGCGAGTCGGTCAGGCGACCGTCCTCGAGGATCTGCAGGAGCGAGTTGAAGATGTCCGCGTGCGCCTTCTCGACCTCGTCGAACAGCACCACCGAGAACGGCCGGCGGCGCACCTTCTCGGTGAGCTGGCCGCCCTCGTCGTACCCGACGTAGCCGGGGGGCGAGCCGAACAGCCGCGAGACGGTGTGCTTCTCCGAGAACTCAGACATGTCGAGCTGGATCAGCGCCTCCTCGTCACCGAAGAGGAACTCCGCGAGCGCCTTGGCGAGCTCGGTCTTCCCGACGCCCGTGGGGCCGGCGAAGATGAACGAGCCACCGGGGCGCTTGGGGTCCTTGAGCCCGGCGCGCGTGCGGCGGATGGCCTGCGAGAGCGCCTTGATCGCGGCGTCCTGGCCGACGACCCGGCGGTGCAGCTCGTCCTCCATGCGCAGAAGCCGGCTCGACTCCTCCTCGGTGAGCTTGAACACCGGGATGCCCGTGGCGTTGGCCAGCACCTCGGCGATGAGCTCCTCGTCGACCTCCGCGACGGCGTCGAGGTCGCCCGACTTCCAGGCCTTCTCCTTCTCGACGCGCTTGAGCCCGAGCTGCTTCTCGGCGTCGCGCAGGCGTGCGGCCTTCTCGAAGTCCTGCTCGTCGATCGCGGACTCCTTGTCGCGACGCGTCTCGGCGATCTGCTCGTCGAGCTCACGCAGCTCCGGCGGAGCCGTCATGCGACGGATGCGCAGGCGGGCGCCGGCCTCGTCGACCAGGTCGATCGCCTTGTCCGGCAGGAAGCGGTCGTTGACGTAGCGGTCCGCGAGCGTCGCGGCGGCGACCAGGGCGCCGTCGGTGATGGACACGCGGTGGTGTGCCTCGTAGCGGTCACGCAGGCCCTTGAGGATCTCGATCGCGTGCTGCAGGTTCGGCTCGGAGACCTGGATGGGCTGGAAGCGGCGCTCCAGGGCCGGGTCCTTCTCGACGTACTTGCGGTACTCGTCGAGCGTCGTCGCGCCGATGGTCTGCAGCTCGCCGCGGGCCAGCATGGGCTTGAGGATCGACGCGGCGTCGATCGCGCCCTCGGCGGCACCCGCGCCGACGAGCGTGTGGATCTCGTCGATGAACAGGATGATGTCGCCGCGCGTGCGGATCTCCTTGAGGACCTTCTTCAGTCGCTCCTCGAAGTCACCGCGGTAGCGCGAACCGGCCACGAGGGCGCCCAGGTCCAGCGTGTAGAGCTGCTTGTCCTTGAGCGTCTCGGGCACGTCGCCGCGCACGATGTCCTGCGCGAGCCCCTCGACGACGGCCGTCTTGCCGACGCCGGGCTCGCCGATGAGGACCGGGTTGTTCTTGGTGCGGCGGGACAGCACCTGCATGACCCGCTCGATCTCCTTCTCGCGCCCGATGACCGGGTCGAGCTTGCCGTCGCGCGCAGCCTGCGTGAGGTTGCGTCCGAACTGGTCGAGCACGGCCGAGCCGGAGGGCTGCCCCTCGGTGGGACCGCCGGCGGCGACGGGCTCCTTGCCCTGGTAGCCGGAGACGAGCTGGATGACCTGCTGGCGCACGCGGTTCAGGTCCGCGCCCAGCTTGTTGAGCACCTGCGCGGCGACGCCCTCGCCCTCGCGGATGAGCCCGAGCAGGATGTGCTCGGTGCCGATGTAGTTGTGGCCGAGCTGCAGCGCCTCGCGCAGCGACAGCTCCAGGACCTTCTTGGCGCGCGGCGTGAACGGGATGTGACCCGACGGGGCCTGCTGGCCCTCACCGATGATCTCCTGCACCTGTGCGCGCACGGCCTCCAGCGAGATGCCGAGCGACTCGAGCGCCTTCGCGGCGACGCCCTCACCCTCGTGGATCAGACCCAGGAGGATGTGCTCGGTCCCGATGTAGTTGTGGTTGAGCATCCGCGCCTCTTCCTGGGCGAGGACGACCACGCGACGGGCTCGGTCCGTGAATCTCTCGAACATGTGCACTCCCTCACGAGCGGCGGGCTCGTCGGGACCCGTGCGGGACCGACGAGGCGGCGTGTTTCGATGCTAACGGCGGCCACCCCCGCCCACTGCCCGTGTTCGCCGCAGGCGTGACGATCCGCCGACCGTCCGCATCGTGAGCAGTCTCGTTGAATCATTGACCATGCCAGTCGGGTTTTCTACGTTCCGGCTCGCCGCCGCGCAGCACCGGACCGACGGCGACCACCGACCGGAAGGCCAGCACCATGCCCGTCGAGTTCCTCGGGATCGCCACCACGAGCGACGCGTCCGAGACCACCGCCGCGACCACGAGCCCGGTCGACATCGGCTACCTCGAGCGCATCGTCCGCGCGCACGAGGACAACGGCTGGACGCGCGTGCTGTTCGCCTACGGCTCGAGCGGGCTCGAGCCGTCCGCGCTGGCCGGGTACGTCGCCGGCCGGCTCGACTCGATCGAGCTGCTGCTCGCGCATCGGCCCAACGTCTCCTACCCGACGTACGCGGCGAAGACGTTCGCGACGCTCGACCAGGTCTCGCGCGGGCGGCTGTCCGTCCACTTCATCACCGGCGGGAGCGACCGCGAGCAGGCCCGCGAGGGCGACCGGCTGACGAAGGACGAGCGGTACGCGCGCACCCACGAGTACATCCAGGTCGTCAAGAAGGCGTGGACCAGCACCGAGCCGTTCGACCACCACGGCACGTTCTACGACTTCGACGACTTCGTCCTCGACGCGAAGGCGTACGAGGGCCGCAGCCCGACGATCTCCTTCGGCGGCTCGTCGGACGCGGCCTACCGCGTCGGCGCCGCCGAGGCCGACATCTTCGCGGTGTGGGGCGAGCCGCTCGCGAGCACGGCCGAGCAGATCGCGCGCATCCACGCCGAGGCCGCTGCGGCCGGTCGCACGACGCCGCCGCGCATCCACGCCGCGTTCCGACCGATCATCGCGCCGACCGAGGAGCTCGCCTGGGAGAGGGCGCACCGCGTGCTCGACCGCATCGAGGCGCGCAAGGCCGCGGCGGGCCCGGCGCTCGCCCGGTGGTCGGACGGCGCACCGCAGAACGCGGGTTCCCAGCGGCTGCTCGAGATCGCGGCGCAGGGCGAGCGCTTCGACACGGCGCTGTGGACCGCGACCGCCAGGGCGACGGGCGGCGCGGGCAACTCGAACGCGCTCGTCGGTACGCCCGAGACCGTCGCGCAGGCGCTGCTCGCGTACTACGACCTCGGTGTGCGGATCGTCTCCGCGCGCGGGTACGACCTGCTCGACGACGCCGTCGACTTCGGCCGCTACGTGATCCCGCTGGTCAAGGAGGGCGTGGCCGAGCGCGACCGGGCTGCCGCGAGCGCCGCGACGTGAGCGGCCGGACGACGACGGTCGGGCATCGCGCCCGACGCTGAGCCGACGGCGGCGCACGCCTCGGAGGGAATCACACCGGAGCCGGGGAGCCCAACCACCCCAGCTTCGGCGCGACGAGGTGCACCGTGTCGTGCAGGATCTGCTCGTAGTCCGCGCGGGTGAGCTCGTACGGCAGCTCGAGCCGAAGCTCGTCGACCTCGCCGACCGCGGCATCCTCGTGCAGCCGTTCCGCGATCTCCTCGCTGGTCCCCACCAGGTCGGGCGCGAACAGCGTGCGACGCGGGCCGACGGGACCGAGCGTCCTGTCGTGGCGGCTGCGCGCGTACTCCCGGTAGCGCTCGCGCGTCGCACGGTCCGCGCCGTCCGTCGGGACGACGACCCTGCCGAGCGCGACCCGCGGAGCGTGCGCGCCGGTCCAGGCCGCACGGAAGGCGGCGAGGTTCGCTCGCTGCGCAGCGACGAAGTCGTCGTGCTCCTCGCCCGCCACGATGTTGCCCGTCAGCAGGTGCAGCCCGCGCGACGCCGCCCACACCGACGACCCGCGCGACGCAGCGCCGTACCAGAGGCGGTCGACGAGTCCCGGGCTGTGCGGCTGCAGGCGCGGGCGCTGCACGTTGCCCGGCGAGTGGATGCGCGTGTCCTCGTCACCGAGGTACGCGCCGGCCAGCCCCTCGGCCAGCCGCTCGATGCGCGCGTGCGAGAAGTCGACCGCGCGCCAGTCGCCGTCGAACACCTTCTCTCCGAGGAGGTCGACGTGCGGCGGCGTCCCCGCGCTGAAACCCGCCTGCAACCGGCCCCGGGACAGCACGTCGACGGTCGCCAGGTCCTCACCGAGCCGGAACGGGCTCTCGTAGCCGATCGGGATGACGGCGGTCCCCAGCTCGATCGACGTGGTGCGCTGCGTCGCCGCCGCCAGGAACGTCGCGGCCGACGAGACGCCGTGCTCGAGGTGCCGCTGGCGGACCCACGCACCGCGGTAGCCGAGCTGCTCGCCGTAGGCGAACAGGGCGAGCGTCTCCTCGAGACCTGCGTACGGGTCGTCGTCGGGGAAGTTGCCGGGAGTGAGGAACGCGAGCGAGCGGATCGTGGTCACGGCGCGGGACGGTACGAACCGTGGCGGGCGAGGTCAACGGATCCGGCGGTCGTCCCGCATGACGAGAGGACGGCTCGCTAGGGTTCGCCCCATGACGGCACCCGCGGGGACCACGCCGGCCGACGACACCTCCCCGGCCGAGCCGCCCGCCCGACGACACGGCCGCCACCGCACCGTCCTGCTCGTCGCAGCCGCGGTGGTCGTCGTCCTCGCGGCCCCGTTCGTCGTCGTGCAGGCCGTGGGCCTCGCGCACCGTCGCGCGCTCGCCGACGTCCCCGACACCCCCGTCGCGATCGTCCTCGGCGCGGGCCTGCGCCCCGACGGCAGCCCGTCGACCTACCTGCGGCGCCGGCTCGACGCGGGTGCGGCCCTGTACGACCAGGGCAAGGTCAACGTCATCCTCGTCAGCGGCGACAACGGAACGGTCCAGCACGACGAGCCGACCGCGATGAAGGACTACCTCGTCGCGCACGGCGTCCCGGCGGACAGAGTCGTCGCGGACTTCGCCGGCTTCGACACGCACGACTCGTGCGTGCGCGCGCACACCGTGTTCGGGGTCGACGACGCGGTCGTCGTCACGCAGGACTACCACCTGCCGCGTGCGCTGTTCTCGTGCCGGGCCGCGGGCATGCGCGTCACGGGCGTCGGCGTCTCGGCGTCGAGCGTGACGCCGCAGCAGGCCGTGGTGTGGCGCGTCCGCGAGGTCCCGGCGTCGTACAAGGCCGCGTGGGACGCGCTCGTCGGCCGGGACCCGAAGTTCGGCGGCCACGAGACCGGGGTGCAGGACGCGCTGACCACCCAGGGATGATGGAGGGCGTGATCGCCCCGACGTTCGACCCCCTGCCCGACCTGCGCCTCGTCGCGATCGACATGGACGGCACCCTCCTCGACGACGACAAGCGCCTCGACCCGTCGTTCTGGCCGCTGCTCGACGAGCTGCACGACCGCGGTGTCGTCGTGTGCCCCGCGAGCGGGCGGCAGTACGCGACGCTGCGCGCGCAGTTCGACCGCGACGACCTCGTCTACATCGCGGAGAACGGCGCGTACGTGGTGCACGAGGGGCGCGAGGTGTCGTCGCGCACGATCGACCGGGCGACGGCGAACGACGTGGTGCGGGCGGTGCGGGCCGCGGGACGGGACACCGGGACCGTGCTGTGCGGGAAGCGGTCGGCGTACGTCGAGCGCACCGACGAGGCGTTCCTCGAGCAGGTCCGGCCCTACTACCGGCTGCTCGAACTGGTCGACGACCTCACGGACGTGCGCGACGACGACGTGCTCAAGGTCGCGGTGTACGACTTCGCGTCCTCGCAGGAGCTGACCGACGCCGTCCTGGGTCGGTTCGACGGGCCGCAGCGCGTGGTGGTGTCCGGCGAGCACTGGGTGGACGTCATGGACCCCGAGGTCGACAAGGGGCTCGCGCTGCGCGCCGTGCAGGACGTGCTGGGCGTGACGCGCGAGCAGACGATGGCGTTCGGCGACTACCACAACGACCTCGGCATGCTCGAGGCCGCCGGCTGGTCGGTCGCGATGGACAACGCGCACCCGGACGTGCGGGCGGTCGCGCGCGTGGTGGCGCCGACGAACAACGACAACGGCGTGGTGCGCACGCTGCGGGCGGCGCTCGGGCTCTGAGGACTCGGACGGACGAGCCCGACGACGCCGACGGGGCCGACGAGCTCGACGAGCCCGACGAGCCCGACGAGCCGACGAGCCCGACGAGCCCGACGAGGAGCGTCAGCGCGCCGCCGCCGCCAGCGCGCGCAACGTCGCGGCCACCGCGGGCACGCGCAGCAGGTCGGGCGTGGTGACGGCGTGCACGGCCCTGGACGACGACCCCGCCGCGGGTCGCAGCACGACACCCGGGTGTCGCGCGGCCGTCTCGTGCACCAGCCCGGGCAGCAGCGCGACGCCGAGTCCCGCCGCGACGAGCGAGAGCACCGCGACGTAGTCGTCGGTCGCGTACGCGATCTGCGGGTCGAACCCGCGTGCGTGCGCGGCGGCCTGCAGGTGGCCGCGGCAGCGCGGGCAGCCCGCGATCCAGGACTCGTCCGCGAGCGCGGCGAGGTCGACGCTCTCGTCGGCTGCGGCAGCGTGGCCCGGCGGGAGCGCGACGAACGACGGGTCGTCGAGCAGGTGCCGGGTGGCGAGCCCGCGCAGGTCGTCCTCGCCGCGCCCGAGCGCCACGCCCGGGTAGTCGAACGCGAGCGCGACGTCTGCGTCGCCCGAGCGCACGAGCTGCAGCGACTCCGGCGGCTCGGCCTCGTCGAGCGTCACGGTGAGGCCGGGGTGCCGCGTGCGGAGGGCGGCGAGCGCGCGGGGCACGAGCGTGGCCGACGACGAGGGGAACGCGACGAGCCGCACACGCCCCGCCTGCAGCCCCGTGAGCGAGAGGACCTCGGCCTGCGCCGCACGCAGCGCCGCGTCGACGCTGGTGCCGTGCCGCGCGAGCACCTCGCCGGCCTCGGTGAGCCGCACGCCGCGGCCGGTGCGGTCGAGCAGCGCCGTTCCCAGGCGGCGTTCGAGCCGGCGCACGTGCTGGCTCACCGCGGGCTGGCTCGTGCCCAGCCGGGCCGCCGCGCCCGTGACGCTCCCGGTGTCGGCGATCGCGCGCAGCATGCGTAGGGCGCCGACGTCCAGGGTCTCGATCATCACGCCATGTTATGCGTCAACGCAGCAAGCAGTCGTTGTGTGATGCGTCGTCGTCCCGGACCATCGGAGGATGCCCGACCCGATCGCCGCCCTCACCTTCGCACCCGCACCGGGCTACCTCGACGCCGCCACGTGCGGCCTGCCGACGAGCGCCACGGCCGACGCGATGCGCGCCGCAGTCGACGACTGGCAGGCGGGCCGCGCCGACCTCGCGGTGTACGACGACGCCGTCGACCGCAGCCGCCGCGCGTACGCGAGGCTCGTCGGCGTGGGACCGCAGGACGTCGCGATCGGGTCGCAGACCTCCGCGCTCGTCGGCCTCGTCGCCGCCTCGCTCCCGGACGGCGCCGAGGTGCTCACCGTGACCGACGACTTCACGTCCGTCGTCTTCCCGTTCCTCGCGCACACCGACCGTGGCGTGACGGTGCGGCACGTCCCCCTCGCCGAGCTCGCCGACGCGATCCGCCCGCGCACCGCGCTCGTCGCGTTCTCGCTCGTCCAGTCCCGCGACGGTGCGGTGGCCGACGCCGACGCGATCGTGCGCGCCGCCGCCGCGGTGGGCGCCCTCACGCTGTGCGACGTGACGCAGGCGGGCTGGATGCCCGTCGACGCGGGTCGCTTCGACATCACGGTGTGCTCCGCCTACAAGTGGCTGTGCGCGCCGCGCGGGGTCGCCTTCCTCACCGTCGCACGCCCCGCGCTCGCGCAGCTGCGCCCCCTGCACGCGGGCTGGTACGCGGGCGACGACCGGTGGGGGTCCTGCTACGGCCCGCACATGCGCCTCGCCGACGACGCCCGACGGCTCGACGTGTCCCCCGCGTGGCTGTGCTGGGTGGGAGCGGCCCCGGCGCTCGAGGCGTGGGCGGGCGCAGACGCGCACGCCGTCCGCGACCACGCCGTGGGCCTCGCCGACGCGCTGCTGTCACGCATCGGGCTCGCGCCTCGCGGCAGCGCGATCGTCTCGCTGCCGGACCCCGACGAGCGCCTGGCCGGCGCGCTGCGCGCGGCCGGCTGCCGGGTCGCGGGTCGCGCCGGCGGCGTGCGGCTGGGGTTCCACGCGTGGAACGACCGCGACGACGTCGAGAGGGCAGGCGGCGCGCTCGTGGGCGTGCGCGCCGCCTGACCGCTCGGTCGAGGGTCGGCGCCGACGACGCGGGCTACTCGACGTGCGCGTCGTCGGCCGCGTCCGCCCCGCTCGCGTCGTCGGGGACCATGAGCGGGCGCAGCCGCACCCACAGCAGGAACACCCCGGCGACGACGAGCATCACGATGCCCGTCACGAGGTTCACGTTCATGCCGTCGGACTTGTCGAGCGCGTCGTCGCCCACGACGAGTCCCATGACCAGCAGCACGATCCCGTAGATCCCCATGAGGGTGCCGATGATGGTGCGCAGGTCGAACGCGCGGACCGCGTGGCTGCGGGCCGGAGTGGTCGCGGTGTCGTTGCCGGGGGTGCCGGCGCGGTTCTCGGGCACGAGGGTCTCCTTGCCGGTCAGTGGAAGATGACGTTGAGCGCGATGACCATGACGAGCGACACGGCCGCGAGCCGCGTCGGGCGCTGGTACCAGGGCAGGCTGCCCTCGTCGGGGTCGGTGCGGTCCTCGCGCGGGGTCAGCGAGTACACCAGCCCCCGCAGCTCCTTCTCCGCTCTCGGTTGCGTGAAGGTCGTGACGACGACGCTCACCAGGATGTCCACGGCGAACGCGGCACCGGCGGCGACGAAGCTCGCGCCCTGGCCCTTGAGGTCGAGCACGCCGACGCTCAGCGAGCCGAGCGCGTCCTGGCTCAGCACCGCGACCGTGATCGCGGCGATCGTGCCGCTCGCGAGGCCCGCCCAACCGGCTGCCGGCGTCATCCGCTTCCAGAACATGCCGAGGATGAACGTGGCGAACAACGGCGCGTTGAAGAACCCGAACAACGTCTGCAGGTAGTCCATCAGGTTGCTGTAGCCGGACGCGAGCAACGCGGTGAAGACGGCCACGACCGTCGCGGCGATCGTCGCGATGCGGCCCACGCGCGTGTAGTAGTCGTCGGGCCGGTCCTTCTTCACGTACTGCTGCCACAGGTCGTAGCTGAAGACGGTGTTGAACGCCGAGATGTTCGCGGCCATGCCGGCCATGAACGCGGCGAGCAGGCCCGCGATCGCGACTCCGAGCATGCCGTTGGGCAGCAGGTCGCGGATGAGGATCAGCAGCGCGTCGTTGTACTGCACCGACCCGTCGCCCTTGCCCTCGTTGAGCTTCATGATCTCGGGCGCCAGGACGCTCGCGATGATGCCCGGGACGATGATGATGAAGGGGATGAACATCTTCGGGAAGGAGCCGATGATGGGCGCCCGGCGGGCCGCCGACATCGAGTTCGACGCCATCGCGCGCTGGACCTCGACGAAGTTCGTCGTCCAGTAGCCGAACGACAGCACGAACCCGAGGCCCAGCACGATGCCGATGACCGAGGCGGTGGCCGACGAGAAGCCCGTGAGGTTCTGCCCGGGCCACGACGTCAGCATCCCCTCGACCGGCCCGTTGTTGACCTTGTCGACGAGCCCGTCGATCCCGCCCACGCGGTGCAGGCCGACGATCGTCAAGGGCAGCAGCGCGGCGACGATGACGAAGAACTGCAGCACCTCGTTGTAGATCGCCGCGGACAGGCCGCCCAGCGCGGTGTACGTGAGCACCACGGCGGCGGCGGCGATGAGCGAGACCCACAGCGGCCAGCCGAGCAGCACGTTGACGATCGTCGCGAGCAGGTACAGGTTCACGCCGGCGATGAGCAGCTGCGCGAGCGCGAAGCTCAGCGCGTTGACGAGGTGGGCGCCGGTGCCGAACCGTCTGCGCATGAACTCCGGGACGCTGCGCACCTTCGAGCCGTAGTAGAACGGCATCATCACGACGCCCAGGAACAGCATCGCGGGGATCGCGCCGATCCAGTAGTAGTGCATGGTCGCCATGCCGATCTGGGCACCGTTGGCGCTCATGCCCATGATCTCGACCGCACCGAGGTTGGCGGAGATGAACGCGAGGCCGGTGACCCATGCGGGCAGCGACCGCCCGGACAGGAAGAAGTCCAGGCTGGTGGAGACCTGCCGCCTGGCTGCCAGGCCGATCCCGATGACGAACACGAAGTAGACCGCGACGAGCGTGTAGTCGACGAAGTTCGCGTCGAGCCGCAGGACGTCGGTGTCGGCGGGCATGATCATCGGGCCGGGCCTCCAGATCCTCTCGGACGGCGCCGCGGCCACGACGCCGGAGGAAACGCTAGGACCGTTCGCGCAGATGCGCGCGGCGAACGAACAGGAACGACCGCAGGCGAACCGCGAGCGCGCGCTCGATCGTCCACCGCCGCGCGCGTCCGGCTACCGTGCGGACATGCGACCCGCAGGCCTGCTGCTCGCCCCCGGCTCCGGCGCCGGGCGGGACCACCGCACGCTCGTCGCCGTCGACGACGCGACCGACCTGCCCACGCGACGCATCGACCTCCCCAACCGCCTGCGCGGCAGCTCGGCCCCCGACCGACCCGGCCCCGCGATCGAGCGCCTGCGCGCGCAGGCCGACGAGCTCGCGGCGTCGCTCGGGGTCGGCCCGGAGCGGATCGTGCTCGGCGGCCGGTCGTTCGGCGGCCGGATGGCGTCGATGGCCGTCGCGCAGGGACAGCCGGCCGCGGGCCTCGTGCTGCTGTCGTACCCGCTGCACCCGCCCGGGAAGCCGGACCGGCTCCGCGTCGAGCACCTGCCGGACGTGCGGGTGCCCGTGCTCGCGGTCTCCGGCGAGCGTGACCCGTTCGGCTCGCCCGACGAGCTGAGCGAGCACCTCGCCTCGCTGGGCGGTCCGCTCACGCTCGTCGTCGTCCCCGGTGACCACTCGCCGCGGGACGACTCGGCGGTCGCTGCCGTCGTGTCGGACTGGCTGCGTACGCTCGGGGAACCCTGACCTCGATCTCGGGGGTATTCCCGATGCCGTCGGGTGCTCCTGGACGGCAGGCTCATACCGCACAGCCTCGTCACAGCCGACTCCCCGAGGAACAGTCATGCCCAAGGTCGCAGGGTGGATCAGCCACCGCTACGCGAAGTTCGCCGTCATCGCCTTCTGGCTCGTCGTCGTGGCGCTGCTCGGCCCGCTCGCCGGCAAGCTCTCGGACGTCCAGGACAACCAGGCCTCGAGCTGGCTGCCGTCGGACGCGGAGTCCACGCAGGTGCTCGGGCAGGCCTCGTCCTTCGTCTCGGCTGACACGATCCCCGCGGTCGTCGTCTACGCCAACCCCGACGGCCTGACCGACCAGGACATGGCCGCGATCACCGCCGACGTGCAGCAGTTCTCGCAGCTCGACACGCTCGACGGGAAGGTCGTCGGGCCCGTGCCGTCCAAGGACGGGCAGGCTGCGCAGGTCATCGTGCCGCTCGACCTCGGCCCCGAGGGCTGGGACAAGGCGGCGGACGCGGTCGACGACCTGCGCGCGACCGCGACGGACGGGCTGCCCGCCGGCACCGACGTCTACATCGCGGGCCCGGCCGGGCAGGCGGCGGACTCGTCGGCCGCGTTCGCCGGGATCGACTCGACGCTGCTGTACGCCGCCGCGGGCGTCGTCATCGTCATCCTGCTGCTCACCTACCGCAGCCCCGTGCTGTGGGTGCTGCCGCTCGTCTCGGCGGGCATCGCGCTCACGGTCGCGCAGGCCGTGATCTACCTCCTGGCCAAGAACTTCGACCTCACGGTCAACGCGCAGAGCGCGGGCATCCTCACCGTGCTCGTGTTCGGCGCCGGCACCGACTACGCGCTGCTGCTCACGGCCCGGTACCGGGAGGAGCTGCGCCGGCACGACGACAGGCACCAGGCGATGGCCGTCGCGCTGCACCGCGCGTCGCCGGCGATCATCGCGTCGGGCGCGACCGTCGCGCTGAGCATGCTCGTGCTGCTGCTCGCGACCATGAACTCGACCGCGGGGCTCGGACCCGTCGCGGCGATCGGCATCGTGGTCGGCCTGCTCGTGATGCTCACGCTCCTGCCCGCGCTGCTGGTGCTGTGCGGACGGTGGATCTTCTGGCCGCGCGTGCCGCACGTCGGGGACCACGAGCCCACGTCCGACGGCGTGTGGGCCCGTGTGGGCCGACGCATCGAGCGGCACCCGCGCCGCACGTGGGTGGTCACCGCGGCGCTGCTGCTCGTCGCGAGCATCGGCGTGGTCCAGCTCAACGCGACCGGGCTGTCCACCGCCGACTCGTTCACCACCGAGCAGCCGTCGATCGCCGGTGAGAAGGTGCTCGCGCAGCACTTCCCGGGCGGCGCGGGCGCGCCGGTCGTCGTGGTGTCGAACGCGGACCAGGCCGACGAGGTGCGCGCCGCGTTCGCAGGCGTCGACGGCATCGACCCCGCGTCCGTCACGCAGCCCGTCGTCAAGGACGGCACGGCGTACATGGAGGGCACGCTCACGTCGGCGCCCGACAGCGACGAGGCGTACGACACCGTCGACCGGGTCCGGGACGCCGTGCACGCGGTGCCGGGCGCGAACGCCCTGGTCGGCGGCACCACCGCCGTCAACCTCGACGTCGAGCGGGCCTCCGCGCACGACAACAAGGTCGTCATCCCGCTCATCCTGCTGGTGGTGCTGCTCATCCTCGGCGTGCTGCTGCGATCCATCACGGCACCGCTCGTGCTCGTCGGCACCGTCGTGCTCTCGTTCGGCGCGGCGATCGGCGTCTCGGCGCTCGTGTTCCGACACGTGTTCGGGTATGCCGGGGCGGACACGTCGTTCCCGCTGTTCGTGTTCGTGTTCCTCGTCGCGCTCGGGATCGACTACAACATCTTCCTCATGACGCGCGTGCGGGAGGAGGCGCAGCGCATCGGGCACCACCGCGGCTCGCTCGTCGCGCTCGCCGCCACCGGCGGGGTCATCACGTCGGCCGGGCTCGTGCTCGCGGGCACGTTCGCGGTGCTCGGCACGCTGCCGCTGGTGGCGTTCGCGGAGATCGGGTTCGCCGTCGCGTTCGGGGTGCTGCTCGACACGCTGATCGTGCGGTCGGTGCTGGTCACCGCGCTGAACCTCGACATCGGACCGGCCATGTGGTGGCCGTCCCCGCTCGCACGGCGGGCCGAGCCGGAGGCCGACCCGTCGAGCATCGAGCTGGTGGACGCGTAGCGCGTCAGGCGAGCGCGCGCTCGAACGCCGCGCGAGCCTCGTCGGAGAACAGCACGAAGCGCACCAGCTCGATGCCCGACGGGTTGGCGTCCGCGTCGCCGTCGGTCCCGTTGGCCCAGGCCGCGGCGATGCCGGCGGCGACGCGGGCGACCTCGTCGACGTCCCAGCCGTAGGCGCCCGCACTCACGGCGGGAAAGGCGATCGAGTGCGCGCCCACGTCGACCGCGAGCTCGAGCGACGATCCGAAGCAGTGCGCGAGCAGCGACGACGAGCGCTCCCCCGCGTGCCAGTTCGGCCCCACCGTGTGCACCACCCAGCGCGCGGGCAGGTCGAAGCCGGGCGTGATCGCGCTGTACCCGGTCGGCAGCCCGTCCGGGAACCGCGTGGCGCGCAGCTCACGGCACGCCTCGAGCAGGCGCGGACCTGCGGCGCGGTGGATCGCGCCGTCCACGCCCCCGCCGCCCAGCAGCGTGGAGTTGGCGGCGTTGACGACGACGTCGACGTCCTGCTCGGTGATGTCCCCGCGGACGGCCTCGATGTGCATGAGTCCATCGTGCGGGGCGGATGTGCGTCGCGCGCGGGGACCTCGGTCCCGCCTGACGCACCGGCCCCCGCGCCGGCGTCGCACGCTGGCCTCGGACGCCGGCCTCGCACGCCGGCCTCGCACGCCGGGGACGCGACAAGGCCCCTCGGTCGCTTACACCGAAGGGCCTTCGTCGATCTCCAGGTTACGGAAGCGGATGGGGCGAACGGGTGAACGACGCGCGGCTCGTCCACAAATTTCGTCCACAGGCCTGTGTCCGGCGCGTGTTTCCGCAGGACATCCTGTGGACCGACATGTGCATGCCGCGGTGGACAAAACTCGTGCTCCCGAAGCTCTTGCAGGGCTCCGAGCAGCGGGACTAGAACTACGTCATCGACCTCGACGGATCGAGAACCGCAGGAACGAAGGCCCCTTCGGGAGCCAGCGGGACAGCGGGGACAGGGACGACGAGGACGGGCCGACCGGAGAACGGGCGACCACATCGATGCGGGGAGACTCGCACCGACCCGCACACGACCAGCGGGGGTCGCAACGGACCGCGAGGCAGATTGCAGTCGCACCGCCCGCGGCGGACCGGTTCGCCGGACCACCCGGTGTCGGAGCGAGACCGCACGGTCGGAGCGGCGTCGGTCACCGGCTCGTCCGGAACTTGTCGACCTGCAGTCACGGAAGGGCCCCCCGGACGCTTACTCCGAGGGGCCTTTTCCGTGTGCCCGCGCCGGGCCGTTCCCGATGCGCTCGGGCCGTTCCCGTGGCGCCCGCGCCGTGCCCGTGGCGCCCGCGCCGTGCCCGATGCGCTCGGGCCGTTCCCGTGGCGCCCGCGCCGGAGCGCGAGGTCAGACCTCCGGCCCGGGGTCCGCGATGTGCCGCGGCGCGTGCTCACGCTCGTCCACCCGAGCGACGCCGTCGTCGACCGGGGTCGGCGTCTCGATGCCGGCATCGCCGGGGATCTGCGACTCCGGCGCTCCCGTGCCCGTGTCGGGCTGGTTCAGGTCCGGTTCCGTCAGGTCGGGCTCGGTCAGCTCGCGGTCCGGGATCTCCGGTCCCGGGCCGGGGGTCGCGCCGCCCGTCGTCGGGCTCAGGCCCTCCTCGCTGCTCACGATGTCCGCCGTGCTCTCGCCTTCCTCGGGGGTGGTCGTCATCTCGTCCTCCTTCGGCTGCGGGTCGTCGATGACCCTCGTCCGATGGTCGGACGCACCGACGGAGCCGGCAACCGGGCGACGCGATCAGCGGCACTTGGGACTGGAGTGACCAAAGTGGCACTGGCGGAGTCCCGTGCGTGCTCTCGTGTCCCAAGTGCCGCTGGTTCTGCACCGAAGCCGGCGGGCGAGGAGCCGGCGGGCGGGAGGTTGTCGGCGCGAGGTGTCAGGCGGGCGCGGAGTCGAGCAGGATCGTCACCGGGCCGTCGTTGACGAGCTCGACCGCCATGTCGGCACCGAACACGCCCGTCGCCACCTCGAGCCCTCGACCGCGCAGAGCATCGACCACCGCGTCCACCAGAGGCTCGGCGACCGGACGCGGCGCGGCGGCGTTCCACGACGGGCGTCGGCCCTTGCGGGTGTCCGCGTACAGGGTGAACTGGCTGACGACGAGCACGGGCGCGCCCTCCTCGAGGGCGGACCGCTCGTCGCGCAGGATCCGCAGCTCGGCCACCTTGCGCGCGATCAGCTCCACCTGCGCCGGCCCGTCACCGGGCGTGGCACCCAGCAGCACGACGAGACCGGGCCCGTCGATCGCCCCGACCACCGCACCCCCGACGGTCACCGACGCGCGCGTCACTCGCTGGACGACGGCGCGCATCAGAACGTCGGCTCGACCGCGCCGACCGGCACCCCGTGCCCCAGCACCGGCGTGCGGCCGAGGTCGCCGGGATCCGCACCGGCCGCGCGCAGCGCAGCGGCGAGCAGCGCGGGTCGGGGCCGCGACGACCCGTCGAGCACCTTGAACGCGAGCGCCGACCCGTCGGGCAGCCCAGCCGCGTACACGCCGTCGGCGCCGTCCTTCGCGACGAGCCCCGGGACCGCCTGCATGAACGTCGTCGCGTCGCGCCCCGTGCCCGCGACGAACCACGGGAAGCCGCTCGTCGCCACGACGACGCGCGGGTCGAGGCGGGTGAACGAGCGCGCCAGGCCGACCAGCGTCGACGAGAAGAGCGGCGCGCCGCAGCCGTCGACCGTGACGTGCTCCACCGGCGCTCCCGTCAGGCGCTCTGTCGTCGCGCGCAGGTGCTGCTGCAGCGGGTGGCCGGGCGCGAGGTAGTCGTCGGTGCTCCAGCCTGCGGCGACGCACGTGGCGAGCATGCCCGCGTGCTTGCCCGAGCAGTTCTGCGTGAGCGGTCGCGGCCCGCCCGGGCGCGCGGACCACGCCGCATCGGGGTCGAGCGGCCAGTCGGGTGTGTTCTGCAGGGCGCTCTCGTCGAGGCCCGCGTCGGCAAGGATCGCGCGCACGACGTCGAGGTGCGCGGGCTCGCCGTTGTGGCTCGCGCACACGAGCGCGAGGTGCTCGTCGGCCACGTCGAGGCCCGCCTCGAGCATCCCCGTGGCCTGCACGGGCTTGAGCGAGGACCGCGGCCACACGACGACCTCGGGGTCGCCGAGCGCGAGCCGCGTCGATCCGTCGGGGGCGAGCACGACGAGGTGCCCGAGGTGCACGGACTCGACGACCCCGCCGCGCACCACCCGCGCGAGCGGGACCGCCCGGGCGCCGACGTCGGTCACCAGCCGCCCCGCGACGGCCCCTGCGGACCGCGGGGGCCCCGCGGGCCGCGACGCGAGTACGGGCCCAGGGCCGGCCGGACGTCGACGAGGTACACGATGGCCGCGACCGCGCACAGCAGCGCGAGGAACAGCGGGAACGTCGGGATCCCCTTGGGGAACGGCACCGCGGCGAACGAGACGGCCGTCGACACCCCGATGATCGCGCCCCAGAACCCCTTGGTGCGCTTGCCGGCCGAGACGAACGCGGCGGACGGGCGCCGCAGCAGGTCGATCAGCGCCCACACGCACAGCAGGAAGATGGCCAGCATGAAGACCAGGTAGATGCCCACCTGCACCGTCGCGATCACGGGGCGAGCCTACGAGAGGCGTCCGACACGTGTCGCTCGTCGTCCCCGACGGCCACGGGGCGAGCCCGCGTCACGGCAGCACCCGCAGCCCCTCGGCACGCGCGGCGGCGGCGAGGTGCTCGTCCCACGCGGCCACCAGCAGGTCCGGCGAGCGCAGCTGCAACGCGGACGCGAGGTGCACGGCATCGGCGGCCCGCAGCGGGTGCATCCCGACGAGCGTCGCGGCCGACGCCGTGATGACGTCCTGCAGCTCCACGACGTGCAGCCCGGGCCACAGCCGCTCCCAGCGGCGCAGCGCGTCGCGTGCGGTCGCGTCGTCGAGCCGGCCAGCGCGCCGGCCGGCGGCGAGCACCGCGCGCACCTCCGCATCCGCCAACCGCGACGTGGCGACGAGGTCCGCACCGTCCCACAGCGCGCCGACGAGCTCGGATCCCGGCTCACGCACGCACAGCTTCACGAGCGCGCTCGTGTCCAGGTAGGCGACCGCCATCGTCGGGCCCTCAGCGCCGCAGGCGGCGTACGAGGCCGCTCACCGCGCCACCGGGCCGCGCCTGCTCGACCTCTGCGGGTGGCCGCGCGTCCTGCGGCGAGGTGAGCAGGCCGTCGCGCTGCAGCCGCGTCAGCAGGTCGGCTGACGCGATGCCGCTGAGCCGCGCCACGGGCACACCCCGCTCGGTGACCACCACGTCCTCACCCGCCCGGGCGGCGTCGATCCACTGCTTGAGCTCCGCGCGCAAGGCGCTGACCGCGACCTCCATCCCCCGAACCTACCGGCCCACGACGCACGCCCCACCATCCCCCTCGAGGACAAGGGTTCGGGCCGAGGGGGAGGGTGGGGCGTGCGTCGTG
Source organism: Cellulomonas sp. HZM (assembly GCF_000708885.1). GTDB lineage: Bacteria > Actinomycetota > Actinomycetes > Actinomycetales > Cellulomonadaceae > Cellulomonas. Next base: position 38,766 of record NZ_JEOE01000024.1, read on the forward strand.
GGCCGGTTGG
>NZ_JEOE01000025.1 GCF_000708885.1 Cellulomonas sp. HZM
GGAGGCGTTGGCGGACCCGGTCGCGCAGGCGAGGTTCACTGAGGCGGTCACGGGTATGACACCGGTGCAGACCCGCAGGACGATCCTGGAGTACGCGGCGGTCTTCGACCCGGGCCGGGTGCAGGACGAGCACGACCAGGTCCGGCGGGACCGGTTCTTCAACCTGTCCGGTCACGGCGCCGGGGTCAAGGTCACCGGGTTCCTGGACGCCACCACCGGGCACGCGCTACGCCTGGCGTTGGAGGCGGCCTCGCCGCGGGTCGAGGGGGATGAACGCACCGGGCAGCAACGCCGCGCCGACGCGTTGGGTGCCATCGCCGGCCACGCACTCGGGTGCGGCACCGGCGACGGCGGAACGGACACGGGCACGAGCGCCGGCGCGGGTGCAGGTGTGGGCAGCGGTGGCTCGACGCGCACCGGCAAGCCCGGCGGGTTGTCCGGGGTGCGCAACCGCCCGCACATCTCGTTGATCGTGCCCGCCGAGACGATGGTCGAGCTGCACCGTGCCGGCCTGGCCGGAGAGGCCGGTCGCATCCACCACGCCCGACAGGCCGACGGCCGCGGCCGGCCGCAGGACGACACAGGCCCCACGGCGGATCTCGCCCGTCGCGACAGCAACGACACCGGGCACGCGCGCAACACCGACAACACCGGCGGCACCGGCCGCGCGGGCGGCACGGGCGGCATGGGTGGCGTCACGGGTTCCGCGGGCGGCAGAGGCGACACAGTCGCCGCCGAGGGCAGAGGCGACACGGTCGCGGGTGTCGGGGACATGCTGTTGTCCGACCTGCCCGGTCCGCGCACCGCCGACGGTGAACTGATCACCACCCGCTCGGCTGCGGGGCATCTGGCTGCCGGGCTCGCGGGGGTGCCCGCACCGACCCTGGAGGACGGGACACCGGTGGCGCTCTCGGAGCTGGCCAAGGCGTTGTGCGACTGCGACATCACCCGCATCGCGATCACCGCGGACAACGTGCCCGTCGACCTCGGCAGGACCGCCCGGGTGTACACCGGGGCGCACCGGCGGGCCGTGACCGTGCGGGACCAGGGGTGCGCCTGGAACGGGTGCGAGACACCCGCCCGGTTCACCGAGATCCACCACATCCGCTGGTGGGACCGAGACAACGGCGAAACCTCCCTCGAGAACGCCGTGATGCTCTGCGACTACCACCACCACCGCGTCCACGAACACAACCTGACCATCGAACGACACCAACCACCGCCCCCACGGAAGCCCGGCCGACGACGACCACGCATCGAGAACAGCGACACACCACCCGACCGCCCGGCCGGGAACCCCGATACGCCCGACGCGGCGCAGGACGGGCAGTCCGGCACGCCCGACGCGGCGCAGGACGGGCAGTCCGGCACGCCCGGCACCTCGCACGGCGGGCAGCGCGATCCGGCCCGCGCGTCGCGAGGTGGGAACATCGACGAGGTCGATGCCGCGGTCGGCAGCCTCAGCTCGCCCGAGGGGTTGCCGCCGCTCGCGCGGCCCCGAGCGACCTACACCTTCCGGCGCGCCGGCGACGGCACAGTCGTCAATGAGCCACGACGATCAGGAGCCGCCGCCTGAGGCCGGCGACGCACTCGGCACGTCGATGCCACTCACCTGTTGCCGCACTCGGCACGTCGGTGCCACTCGGCCGGCGACACTCGCCACAGGCAGAACGCGCGCGTCACCGGCTCGGCTGTGCTCGTCCGACGACGCGCGGGGCGCAAGGTCTCATGTTCGCGGCCGGTTCGTCCGATACTCGGATGCATGACGACGTTCGAGGACCTCGACCTGGCGGAGGCGTTCGAAGACTTCTCGCCCAGCGAGGAGACCGGGCGCCGTCATCGTGGCTGGATCACGGCGGTCGCCATGCTGCTCGCGGCGGTGCTCGTCGGCTGCGGGCTGGTGTGGCTGTTCGCGGACCGCAGCTCGACCCCCGTCGCCACCGTGACGGCCGAGCAGCTCGAGCCGCTCCTGGCGCAGCCGCAGAACGTGCGCGACCAGCCGCCCGCGGCGGCGCTCGACGGCACCTCGCTCGTCTCCACGAGCACGCGGTTCCTCACGATGTCGAGCCTCGGCACCCTGTACGCCGCGACCACCGCGAACGGCCGCCTGTGCCTGCTCGCGGTGCCGAAGGGCGACCTGCCCGCCACGTCGTGCACGCGGCCGCGCGCCGGTGCGGTGGTCCTGCTGCAGCCGGACGTCGACGGCCCGGCCGTGCAGCTCGTGCCGCAGGGCGGCAAGGTCCCGACGGGCGAGGGCTGGAAGCAGCTCGCGTCCGGCGTGTACGAGCACGCCTGACGACCAGCTCGCGTCCGGCGTGTACGAGCACGCCTGACGACCAGCTCACGTCACGGCGCCCCGAAGCGATGCCACCGACCGCAGCACTCGACGGCAGAGCGCCTCGCATCGTCGTGGCATGACGCGGTCGTCGCCCGCGACCACGAGGATCGCGATGTCGCACCGGAGCACAGCGCTCGCACGCAGCGCGCGGCCCGCACCGCTCAGACGGCCGCGTCGGCCAGTACGTCGACCAGTCGGCGCACGCTCGACGTCAGCCCCCACCGCTCGCTGAGGGCGACGAGCGCGTCGGGATCCGCGGGCGTCGCCGGGAGCGCGTCGTCGTCCCGTGCCACCGGCGCGTCCGGGGCGACCCGCACGACGCCGGGCGCGACATCGAGATACTTCGCGGCCTCCGTGAGCCGGCGCAGCTGCGTCGCGGTCAGGCCCGGGTCGTGCGCGTCGCGCGCCGCGAGGATCCCGGCGAGCGAGCCGTAGCGGTGCACGAGCGCCGCGGCCGTCTTCTCGCCGATGCCCGGCACGCCGGGCAGCCCGTCGCTCGGGTCACCGCGCAGCGCCGCCATGTCCGCGTAAGCGGCACCCGTGGGCACGGAGTAGCGCTCGACGAGGCGCGCCTGGTCGACGACCTCGAGGTCCTTGATGCCGCGCACCGTGTAGAGCACGCGCACCCGCGCCTCGTCGTCGACGAGCTGGAACAGGTCCCGGTCCCCCGTGACCACGTCGATCGCGGCGCGCTCGGCGGGCGGGCGCTCGCGCTCACGTGCGACGAGCGTGCCGATGACGTCGTCGGCCTCGAACCCGGGGGCCCCCAGCCGTGCGATGCCGAACGCGGCGAGCACGTCGACGATCACCGGCACCTGCGGCTGCAGCGTGTCCGGCACCTCCTCGACGTCGCCCTCGGGCGCGGCGACCGCGACGCGATGGGCCTTGTACGTGGGGATCGCGTCGACGCGGAACGCGGGGCGCCAGTCGTCGTCCCAGCACGCGACGAGACGTGTGGGCCGACGGTCGACGACCAGCCGCGCGATCATGTCGAGCAGGCCACGCACGGCGTTGACGGGCTGCCCGTCGGGCGAGCGCACCGAGTCGGGAACCCCGAAGTACGCGCGGAAGTACAGGGAGGCCGTGTCGAGGAGCAGCAGGCGCGACTCGGTCACGCGGTGCTCCCGGAGGTCGGGGGTGGGGTGGTCGCGGAGGCGGCACTCGGACCGGTCGAGGGACCGGCGGCGGGGGCGGGCGACGCAGCGGGGCTCGTCGCGGCCGAAGACCCCGGACCCGTGGCCACCTCAGGGGTCGCCCCAGGTGCCGCAACGGGGGCCGCCACGGTCGCCGCCTGCTTCGGCTCCTTCGGCGGGAGTCCCAACCGCTTGCGGAAGATCTGCCGCTGCACCCACCACCCGGCTCCGGACAGCGCGAGCCACACGACGGTCATGACGAGCTGCTGCCACCCGTCGTCGGGGTGCGCGAGCAGGCCGAGCGACGGCCAGACGGTGGCGATCCCGGACATCGTCAGGCTCGCGCCGCCGAGCGCGGTGAACCAGAGCAGCGCCCGCCGGTGGTACTTCTCGGCCAGGGTCGCGGCGGCGTACGCGACGACGAGCACCAGGACGATGCCCAGCAGCACGCTCGTCGCGTCGTTCCCGAGCGCCGACCAGATCTTCGAACCGATCACCGCTCCCGTCACCAACCCGATGACGAACGTCGCGAACCTGAACACGAGCGAGACCACGAGCCACGCGACGATCCCCGTCCCGAGCGCGATCCAGAACAGGTCCCACCCGGTCGCACCGAGCGCGTCGCCCACCAGGTAGCCGACGGCGAACCCGGACGCGAGGAGCGCGAGGTTCACCGAGCCGATGCCCCAGAAGCACAGCAGCAGACCGATGAGCAGGACCACCACACCTGAGGACATCACGAGCCTCCCTGGCGTCGAGCCGACGTCGAACTGGCGTCGAACCTCACGTCGACCTCGCGTCGACCCTGCTCACGCTAGTGGTCGCACCGCGCCAGGTCTCCCCCACGCGGGTGCTCCGCGCGACATGTCGCGGACGAGGGCCACGCCGCTCCCCTCAGTGCGGCGCGGGCCCTCGCCCGGGTCTGGGTGCCCTACCGCCCGGCGGTGAGGTCGAGCCGGGAGTCGACGACCGCGATCACGGTCCACTGCGAGCCGTCCGTGCCCGTGAGCTCGTAGGTCGGCGCGAGCACCACCGCGCCGTCGTCGGCCGTGTACGTCCCGAGCACGAGCGTCGCGTGGTCGATCGTGACCTCGGAGACGGGCCACGGGATCGCGGCACCCGGGTCGAGCGGGTCGGGTGCGGTCGTCGGAGCCTGCGACGGGGCGACGGCGGCCCCCTGCGCCGCGAGAGTCGAGCCCTGGGCGTCGGCCGCGAACGGCATCACGCCGCCCCAGCCCCCGCCGGACGACCCGAACCGCGGGTCGCCCAGCCGGTCGACGGCCACCGCGGGGCTGACCACGTCGTAGCTGCCGAGCGTGACGAGCGGAGCGAGGGGACCGTTCATCGACACGATCCCGTCGGCCGTGAGCGAGACCTGCCACTGGTCCGCGGCGCCCTGGCCCTCGACCGTGCGCGTCGCGGTGACGAACGTCTGGGCGGGGTCCCCGGAGTCGCCGACGACGAACGTGAGCCCCGCGGTGTCGACCCCCATGCGCGCGAGCACGTCCTTCGACGTGGCGACCGCGTCCTTCTTCGTCGGCGCGTCCCCCGCGGACGGCGTCGCGCACGGCGCGATGCCGCCGGGCTCGGCGGTCCCCACGGGGTCCGGCTCGATCGCGTCGCCGCTGGTCTTGTCCGGCGCCGAGCGGTACTCGCAACCGCCCGTCGTCTTCGTCGGGTCGTAGTAGCTGAGCGACGTCGTGCCGTCGGGTGCGAGCGTCACGGTCGCGGCGGAGCCGTCGTCGGGGCCGACCGTCCAGCCCCAGCTCATGGTCGGCGTCCCGGTCACACCGAGCGCCTTCGCGACCCGCGCCGCGGAGTCCTTCGAGTACGTCGAGGCCGCGTCGTAGGACCACGCCTGGGCCGAGCCGCCGTCCGCGGACAGTCCCTTCTGCGCGAACACGGTCCGGCCGTACCCGTAGCGGAGCATCGCCGACGAGGCGAAGCCCGAAGCGCTCGAGGCCGACGTCCCCGCCAGGCCCTGGGGCGACGCGAGCCCCTGGGATGCCCCGGAGTCCTGCGCCCCGTGCGCCGGCAGGTCGAACATCTCGACGCCGCCCTTCTGCGCGACCCGATGGGACGAGCCCTCGGCCGTCGGCGTCGCCTCGTGCTGGGTGCCGACGAGGTACCCACCGCCACCGACGACCACGACACCCGCGACCGCGGCGGCGACCTGCAGCCAGCGCGCAGGACGGCGTGCGCGGACGGACCCGAGCGGCACGACCTCGGCGGTCTCACCAGCGTCGGCCGGGACGTCGGCAGGCGAGGTGGCGGCCGCGTCCGCACGCTCGGGCGACTCGCCCGACGAGGTGGTCCTCGCGGCCGGCCACGTGACGCCGGTCTGGGCCGCGACCGCGGCGCGCAGTCGCTCCACGTCGGGCGACGTCCCCGCGGCCGGGTCGGCAGCGGCGACCGCGTCGAGCGCGCGCTGCGCGTCGTCGCGAGCGGTGTCGCGTGCCTCGTCGTCCGGTGTGCTCGTCACGGTGCTGCCCTCCGGGGTCGGTGTCGTCCTCCACCCCACCTGTGTCCCGGACGGCCCCCGTCTTGCACGGCGGTCAGTCGGAGACGGACCGCCACGCGGCCGCGAGCCGCGAGCGCGCCCGGCTCAGAGCGGCGTCCGCACCACCGCGGGTGATCCCCAGAACCGCGGCGAGTGCCTCGCCTGTGAGCCCCTCCCACGCGTGCAGCAGCACGATCTGGCGGTCACGCGGAGAGAGCGCCGCGAGCGCCGTACGGACCTCGTCGTCGCGCACGGCCCGCAGCGCGGGGTCGTCGTCGTCCGGCTCGTCGGGCACGTCTGCGACCAGCACCGGCCGCTGCTTGCGGCGATGGTTCGCGACGACGAAGCCCGCGGTGCGGTAGACCCACGCGAGCTCGTGCCCGTCGGGCACCTCGTCGCGGCGACGCCATGCGACCGCGAGGACGTCGGCCGCGAGGTCCTCGACGTCGGAGCGGTCGACCCGGCGCGCGAGGTAGCGGTGCAGGGGCGTGGCGTGCGTGCGGACCAGGTCGTCGAACCAGGGGACGTCGTGCGCGGGCGCCGCGGTGTCGCGGTGCGCGGGCGCCGCGGTGTCGTCGTGCGCGGGCGCCGCGATGCCGTGGTGCGCGGGCGCCGCGGTGTCGTCGTGCGCGGGCGCCGCGGTGTCGTCGTGCGCGGGCGCCGCGGTGTCGTCGTGCGCGGGCGCCGCGATGCCATGGTGCGCGGGCGCCGCGGTGTCGTCGTCCCGCTCCGGCGCCGGGTGGTCGGTGGCCGCGGGCACGCCGTCGACCTCCCTGCCGCCGCTCGTCGTCCCCACCCGCTGCCCCTCGGCCGTCCCCACGCTCACGCTGCCCCCTCCCGTCCGCGCCCGGGCAGCCGCCCGCGCGCGAGCGGCGCGCCGCTCGACGTGCATGTGTCACGTCATGGGCCGATCTTGCACCCCCGGCGATCTCCGACGGGTCAGAGTCCGTCCGCGACCACCGCGGTCGCGCGCAGCCACGCGTCGCGTGTGTCCGACGAGAGCGCGTCGTAGTCGAGCGGACCGCCGTCGACCAGCGCCTTGTCGTGCGGGACCTCCACGATCGCCCTGGTCAGCGCCCCGAAGTGGGAGCGCAGGCGCTTGCGCAGGTCCTTGTCGACGCGGCGGTCGGGCTCGGACAGGATCGTCACCGCGTGCCGCACGGCCTCCTCGTGCCCGGTCGCGCGCAGCGCGTCGAGCGCCCACGCCGCTGACTGCGCGGTGTCCTCGCGGATCGTCGAGACGACGACGATCTGGTCCGCGGCTGCCACCGCGGCCTGCCAGTTGGAGGCGCGCATGTTGTTGCCGGTGTCGACGACGAGCACGCGGTAGAACCGCGAGAGCACGTCGTGCAGCGAGCGGAACGCGGTCGCGTCGACGTTGGCGGCCGACGCCGAGTCCTCGTCGGACGCGAGCACGTCGAACTGCTGCGCGGACTGCGTGCGCACGTACGCGTCGAGGTCGCCCACGCGCACCTGGTCGGAGTCGCCGAGCGTGGGCAGCGAGCGCAGCAGGTCCACCGCGGTCTGCGTGTGGCCCGCGTGCGCCGAGCGCCAGCCGAGCGTCCCGCGCGTCTCGTTGTTGTCCCACGCGAGCGTGTACCCGCCGCGCTCGAGCCCGAACGTCGCGGCGAGCATGAGCGTCGCGGTGGTCTTGTGCGCGCCGCCCTTGGGGTTGACGACGACGATCGTCTTCGGCCCGTCGAACCCTCGCCGGACCGCGGACTGCTGCACGCGCCGGCGCTGCTCCGCGCGGCCGGGACCGGGCGAGACGAGCCCGCCGGTGACGCGCCGCATCCCGACCCGCCAGCCGTGCTCCGCCGGCCCCGGGGAGACCGGGTGCCGCGCCGCGAGCAGGTCGTCGAGCGTGGGGAGCGGGGTCGAGGCGGCGCGGGTCGTGGGGCTCGGGGCGGTCGGCTGCGAGGGGGCCGACGACGGGGTCGAGGTCGGGGCGGACGACGAGGCCGACGACGCCCCCGGGGTGTTCGCGCGTGCGTCGCCCGGTGCGTCGGCGGGTCCCCCCGACGACGGGCTCGACGGGGCGCTCGAACCCGAGCTCGCGGGAGCACTCGGCGGGGCACCGGGCGCCGGGAGCTCGTGGCCGCCGGACCCGGTCGTCGTCGGGGCCGTCGCCGATCCCGCAGCACCCTGGCCCGCAGCACCCTCGCCCGAGGGGTCTGGCGCGGCGTTCGCTGCCGGTGCCGGCTCGCCGACGGACGCGGCGGGCTCATCCGAGGCGTCGTCGGTGGGTGCCTCGTCGACCGTCCCGTCCGGGTGGATGAGGAGCGACCACACGCCCTCGGGGTCCCGGACGCTCACGGGGAGCGCGCTGCCGACCTCGTCCGCGAGCTCCGCGATCCGCGTGGTGATGGCCGCGCCCGCCTCGGCCAGGGTGTCGCGGCGGATCTGCTCGACCCGGCCGTCGACCGTGAGCCGGCCGGTGCCGTCCTCGCGCACCTCCGCCTCGATCTCGGGCAGCCGCACGCCGGGCCCGTCCGTCCTCACGGCCTCGTCCACGTCAGCCATCGCGTCGCTCCTCGCTCACCGGGCACCCGTACGACGGTGCCCACGAGTGCGAAACTACGCGAATCAGGGCGTTTGTCCACGCCGGAGCCGTGCGGGCCGGTCGGCACGGAGCCGCTCGGGTACGGCTCGAGGACTGTTCGGGCACGGCTCGAGGACTGTTCGGGTACGGCTCGCGCACGGCCCGCAGACCGTTCGGGGACGGCTCGGTGCCCCGCCGGGGCATCCGCGCCGCGCGCGTCGCGCGCCCGCTCAGGCGTCCCCGTCGACCTCGAACCACACGGTCGTCGAGCCGTCGACGCCCATCGTCCCCCAGTCGGTCGCGAGGGCCTCGACGAGCGCGAGCCCGCGCCCGCTCGGCGCCGTGGGCTCGGGGTGCCGCACGCGCGGCGTCCCGCCGCCGTGGTCCGAGACCTCGACGCGCACGACCGGCCCGGTGACGCGCAGCCCCACGCGCACCTCCTCGCCCGTGGGCCCGTGGACCACCGCGTTGGACACGAGCTCGGCGGTCAGCAGCTCCACCACCTGGTTCGCCATGCCCGTGACGCCGTGCCCGGCGATGGTCCGCATGACCCAGTGGCGCGCGGCGCGCGGCGCGTGCGGCTCGGCACGCACGACGAGCTCGTCGTCCACCGACGCACCCGATGCGGCGGCGCGCCGGATGCTCGGCGCGCTGCGCAGATCCCTGACCTCGCCCACCCGACCAGCGTGCCCGAAGCGGCCGGGTTCCGCCGGACGGGCACGCTGGGCGGACGGGTGGTATCGCTGGCGGCGTCGCGGGTGACGTCGCGGGTGTCAGTGGTGCGGCCTACGGTGGGCGGCATGCCGTCGACGAGCGCCGCGCGACCACCTGCGACAGAGCTGGACGTCCGCGGCCGCACCGTGCGCGTGAGCAGCCCGGACAAGCCGTACTTCGCCGACCGCGGGATCACCAAGCTCCAGGTGGTGGAGTACTTCGTGTCCGTCGGCGACGGGATCCTCGCCGCGCTGCTGGACCGGCCGACGACGCTCGAGCGCTGGCCCAAGGGCGTGTTCGAGGGAGCGAGGCTGGCGACCCGCACGGACTCGTCGGGCGACGCGTTCTACCAGAAGCGCGTGCCCGCGGGTGCGCCGGACTACGTGCGCACCGCGCGCATCGCGTTCCCGAGCGGCCGGACCGCGGACGAGGTCGCGCCCTCGGAGCTCGCGGTCGTCGCGTGGGCCGCCAACCTCGGCACGCTCACGTTCCACCCGTGGCCCGTCACGGCCGACGACGTCGACAGCCCGGACCAGCTCCGCATCGACCTCGACCCCCAGCCCGGCACCGACTTCTCCGACGCTGCGCGCATCGCACCGCGCGTGCGGGAGCTGCTCGAGGAGCACGGCCTGGTGGGGTACCCCAAGACGTCGGGCGGCCGCGGGATCCACGTGTTCGTGCCGATCGAACCTCGGTGGTCGTTCGTCGAGGCGAGGCGAGCCACCATCGCGTTCGGTCGCGAGCTCGAGAGCCGGATGCCCGACGAGGTCACCATGAAGTGGTGGAAGGAGGAGCGGGGCTCGAAGATCTTCGTCGACTACAACCAGATGGCGCGGGACCGCACGATCGCCTCCGCGTACTCGATCCGCGCCAACCCCCGCGGCACCGTCTCCGCACCGCTCACGTGGGACGAGGTGCCCGACGTGCACCCGGACGACTTCGACGTCCTGACGATGCCGGCGCGGTTCGCGCAGGTGGGCGACCTGTTCGCACCGCTCGCGGCGCACGCGAGCCCGCGCGGCTCGATCGAGTCGCTGCTCGAGCTCGCCGACCGGCAGGAGCACGACGAGGGCCACGGCGACCTCCCCTACCCGCCGGAGTACCCGAAGATGCCCGGCGAGCCCAAGCGCGTGCAACCGAGCAAGGATCGTGACCGCGAGCGCTGAGGTCCCCGCGACGGACCCGCCCGCCTACTCCTCCGCGCGCGGGCGGTGGGTGCTGCTCGCGACCGTGCTCGGGTCGGCGATGGCGTTCATCGACGCGACCGTCGTCACGATCGCGCTGCCCCGGATCGCCGACGACCTCCACGCCGGGACCACCGCGCTGCAGTGGACCGTCAACGGGTACGGCCTGACGCTGGCCGCGTTCCTGCTGCTCGGCGGATCGCTCGGGGACCGGTTCGGGCGGCGGCGCGTGTTCCTCGTGGGCGTCGTGTGGTTCACCGTCGCGTCGGTGGTCTGCGCGCTCGCACCGACGGTCGGCGTGCTGGTGGCTGCGCGCGTGCTGCAGGGTGTCGGCGGGGCGCTGCTGACGCCCGGGTCGCTCGCGATCATCCAGTCGACGTTCGTCGGCGAGGACCGTGGGCGGGCGATCGGGGCGTGGTCGGGGATGTCCGGCGTCGCGGGTGCGCTCGCGCCGTTCCTCGGCGGGTGGATCGTGCAGGCGGCCTCGTGGCGGTGGATCTTCGCGATCAACGTGCCGCTCGCGGCGGTCGTGGTGCTCGTCGCGCTGCGGCACGTGCCCGAGTCCGCGGACCCGCAGGCCGCGCACCGGCTCGACGTCGCGGGGACCATGCTCGGCGCGGTCGGGCTCGCGGGGCTGACCTACGGGTTCACGGCATGGACCGGCGCGTCGCACGCCGACGCGTCCGTGCTCGCGACGCTCGCCCTCGGGGTCGTCGCCCTCGTCGCGTTCGTCGTCGTCGAGGCGCACCACCCGGCACCGCTGCTCCCGCCCGCGCTGTTCCGGTGGCGACCGTTCGCGGGCGTCAACGCGGCCACGCTGCTGGTGTACGCCGCGCTCTCGGGCGTGTTCTTCTTCCTCGTCGTGACCCTGCAGGTGGTCGCGGGCTACTCGCCTCTCGCATCGGGGCTCGCTCCCCTGCCGGTGACGATCCTGATGTGGCTGCTGTCGCCGCGCGCGGGCGTGCTCGGGGCGCGGATCGGGCCGCGGTGGCCCATGACGATCGGGCCGCTGGTGTGTGCGGCCGGTGCGGTGGTCCTCGCGTCGATCGGGCCGCACGCGCCGTACCTCACGCACGTGCTGCCGGGCGTCGTCGTGTTCGGCCTGGGGCTGTCGCTCACGGTCGCGCCGCTGACGACGACCGCCCTGGCCGCCGCGCCCGACCGGCTGGCCGGCGTCGCGAGCGGGGTCAACAACGCGGTCGCGCGCATCGCCGGGCTGCTCGCCGTGGCGGTGCTGCCGCTCGCCGCGGGCGTCGGGTCATCGCTCACCGACGCCACCACGCTGCAGCCGGCGCACCACACCGCGATGCTCGTGTGCGCGGGCCTGCTCGCGGCCGGCGGTCTCGTCGCAGCCGCGACCATCCCCTCCACCGCGGCCGCCGTCCGGCCGTCGACCGCGTGAGCGCCCCCGCCCGGACCAGCGGCTCCGGGGCAGACGGGTGGTCCGCGTCCGCGCCCCTCAAGGCGCCCGATCCGGACGCCGATCCGACCCTCATGGTGCCTGGGCCGATCGCCGTCGGGATGCGTCCGCTGACGCCCGCGGAGGCCGCCCACCTCGACCGCATGCGCGCGTTCCTGCGCGGCAGCGGCGCCGACGTGACCGACGCGTCCTCCCTGTCCGCGCTGCTCGACCAGACCCGCGCGCGGTGGGCCTCGGCGCGCACCGCCGAGCTGCCCGAGGCGATGCTGGCCGCGCTCGGGGTCGGCCTCGGCGACCTGGTGCTCGCGCTCGCGCCGGGCGCGCGCTGGGTGCTGCGGACCGCGGGCCCCCGTCCCGCACCCGCGCTGCTGGGGGCTGACGACGCCGCGGCCGTCGTGCCGCTCGACGACGTGCGCTCCCGCTGGGAGGCCGGTGCGGTCGCGTGGGTCGTGGACTACGTCGCCGCCGCTGCGCAGCACCTCGGCGCGACCGCGAGCACGCCACCGCCGGTCGCCGCCTCGAGCGCTCCCCTGCCTCACCGCGGTGGGGCGGCACCCTCGCCGGCCACCCCGGCGCGTTCAGCCTCGTCAACCGCCGGCTGGTCACCCGCCGCCGCGGCGCCCACCGTGCAGTCGGGCGCCGTGCAGTCCGCCACTGTGCAGTCCGCTGCAGCGCAGTCGGCTGCAGCGCAGTCCGGCACTGTGCAGTCCGGCACTGTGCAGTCCGGCACCGTGCAGTCGGCTGCAGCACCGTCACCTGTCACACCGTCATCCGGCACGCAGTCAGCCGCAGCACAGTCAGCCGCCACGCAGTCACCCGCAGCGCAGTCACCCATCACGCAGTCACCCGCCACACCGGGCGCGCCTCCGGTCGGCGCCGCCCGGCCTGCCGCAGCCCCGACCTCGCGCCGCGCTGCCCGGGTGCCGCGCCCGCACCTGCCGGGCGACCTCCCCGAGCCACCGTCGGTCGCGGTCCAGATGCTCGCGCTCGAGGTCCTCGACCGAGCGCTCGCGCTCGCCACCGCCGCCGCCGACCCGGCCACGCTGCACCTCGTCGCGGCCGACGCCCCCATGCCGCTGCGCGCCGCGACCGACGCGACGGCGACGCGCCACGCGGCCCGCCTCGCTCGCGAGCGAGCCGCGGTGGCATGGGTCGCACGCGTCGACGAGCAGGGCCGTCTGACCGAGACCGGCGACCCGGCGGTCGTCGTGGAGGCCGGTGACCGGGGTGCCGCGACGCTCGTCGTGGCGCACCGGTTCGAGCACGGACCCGTGGGCGAGCTCGTGATCGTCGGCCAAGGCCCGGCGCTGCTCTGACGGGCCCCGAGCAGGCGCAGACGCACGCTCGGACGCACGCTCGGACGCGCAGTCAGACGCGCACGGGGTGCCAGCGGTTGCCCCAGCGCCGGGTCACGGATCGCCCGCTGATGTCCGCCAGCTCGTCGAGCCGCGCGAGCACCTCCCAGCCGACCCGACGCGCGGTGAGGTCGTCGGCGCACTCGTAGCGCACCGTGACACGTGCGCGCCCGCGGACCACCGCGACGTCGAACGCCTCGACCGTCGCCCCCTCGCGCGCGACGTCCACCGCCGCGGGGAGCACGTCCTGCGGCTGCGTGCCCGGCTGGAGCAGCCCGACGTCGGCGGACACCCGGTAGGACGGCACGTCAGGGCTGCGCTCGTCGGGGTGGGGAGGTCACACGCCCAGGCTAGGCGACCGGCCCCTGAGAAACGCCAAAGGCCCCCGAAGGGGCCTCTGGGTGCTGTCTGAGCCGCCTAAGAGAATCGAACTCTTGACCTTCTCATTACGAGTGAGACGCTCTGCCGACTGAGCTAAGGCGGCATCGCCGGACGCGTGCGACCCGGCGAGCGCGCCCACTGTACCTGCTGAGGCGCGCAGGTTCCAAAGCGGGTCCCGCCGACGCGGCGATCAGCAGCGCGTGCCGTCCGCTGGCACCGTGCCGTCGACGAGGAACGCGTCGACCACCTTCGCGATGCACGTGTTGTCCTTGCGGTACGCGGTGTGCCCCTCGCCCTGGTAGGTGAGCAGGACGCCCGACGAGAGCGTCGTCGCCAGGCTCTGCGCCCACGCGTACGGGGTCGCCGGGTCGTTCGTGGTGCCGACGACGAGGATCGGCGGCGCGCCCTGCGCCGAGTAGTCCTTCAGGCCGCCGACCTCGGGCACCGCCCAGTCGGCGCACGAGGTCCCGCCGTAGGAGAAGAACTGGCCGACCGTGGGCGCGACCGCCTCGACCTGCTTCGCCTCGGCGCGCATGGTCGCGAAGTCGTCGCTGGAGCGCTGGTCGAGGCAGTTGATCGCGCGGAACGCCTCCATCGCGTTGGTCGTGTAGTGCCCCGACTGGTCGCGGTCGTAGTACACGTCGGACAGCGCGAGCAGCACCGTGCCGTTGCCGGAGACGATCGCGGCACGCAGCGCGACCGTGAGCGTCGGCCAGAAGCTCTTCGAGTACAGCGCGACGGCGATGCCCGAGAACGCGAGCGACTGCGTGAGGCGCCGGTCGGAGCTGGTGGGCAGCGGGTTGGCGCGCGCGCGGTCCAGCAGCGCACGGACCTGCTGCATGCCATCGTCGACCGAACCCGTCAGCGGGCACTTGCTGCCGCCCTGGCAGTCCTTCACGTACGCGCGCAGCGCGCCCTCGAAGCCGGCGGCCTGGCCCTGGTCCACCTCGTCGGAGGTCAGCGTCGGGTCGAGCGCGCCGTCGAGCACGAGGCGCGCGGACCGCTGCGGGAACAGCGCCGCGTACGTCGCGCCCAGCTTGGTCCCGTAGGAGAAGCCCAGGTAGTGCAGCTCGTCGTCGCCCACCGCTGCGCGCAGCACGTCGAGGTCCTTGGCGGCCGCGACGGTGTCGACGTGGCCCAGCCCGGAACCGGTGTTCTTCAGGCACTGCACGCTGAAGTCGGCCGTCATGTCGATCATCTGCTGCAGCCCGGCGTCCGTGCTGGTGTCCGGGTCGAACGCGTACAGCTTGTCGAGCGCGGCGTCGCCCACGCACTTCACGGCGGGCGTCGAGCGCTGCACGCCGCGCGGGTCGAAGCCGACGATGTCGTACGCCTTGAGCAGCTTCGGGGTGACCTGGCCCGCGAGCTGCGGCACGAAGTCCACGCCCGAGCCGCCCGGGCCGCCGGGGTTGACGAGCAGCGAGCCGATCCGGTCGCCGCTCGCCTGGTGCCGTGCGACCGCGAGCTGCATCGACGGGCCCGACGGGTCGTCGTAGTCCACCGGGACGCGCAGCGTGCCGCACTGGCCCTCGTCGCACTTCTTCCACTCGATGGTCTGCGTGTAGAACGGCGCGAGCGCGGCGGGCACGTCGCTGGGTGCGGCCGACGAGCCGGACGTGGCGGTCGGGGACGACTGGTGCTTGGCGGGGACGGAGCAGCCCGCGAGCAGCAGGGCGGCGACCGCGAGCAGGGCGGCGAGGGCGCGAGGGCGGGGCACCCGACGAGGGTAGACGGCCCGCGCGCGCATCGGGCCCGGGCGTGCGGCGCTCATCCCTGGGGCCGCAGCGCGATCGTCATGGCCTCGACCGCGAGCAGCGGTGCGACGTTGCCCGCGAGCCGCGTCCGCGCCTCGCCCACGGCGTCCATGCGGCGCAGCGTCTGCTCGGGCGTGCTGCGGCGCGCGAGGTCCTGGACCGCGGCGTCGTGCTGCACGTTGACGAGGCCGACGTCCGCACCGAGCTGCACCACCAGCACGTCCCGGTAGAGCGAGAGCAGGTCGACCATCGCGCGGTCGAGCACGTCACGCTGCGCACGCGTCGCCCGCCGCTTCTGCTCCTCCTCGAGCGCGCGGACCTGCGCGCGCACGGGCGGCGGCAGGGTCGCGGCGCCCTCGGCGCCCAGCGAGCGCAGCAACGCGGCCCGCTCGCCGGCGTCGCGCTCCTCCGTCGCGGCCTTCGCGTCCGCCTGCGCGGTCGTGACGAGCTCCCCGGCGGCGAGCACCGCGTCCCCGACCCCCCGGATGCGCGAGGCCACCGCGAGCACCGCATCACGCCGTGCACGCGCCTGCGGGTCTCGCGCGAGCCGCCGCGCGATGCCGACGTGCGACTGCGCCGCGCGCGCCGCCGTCTCGGCGACCGCCGGGTCCACCCCGTCCCGCCCGACGAGCAGCGCGACGACGGCGTCCACCGGCGGAACCCGCAGCGCGACCGAGCGCGAGCGCGAGCGCAGCGTCACGAGCACGTCCTGCGGGCTCGGGGCGCACAGCATCCACACGGTGCGCGGCGCCGGCTCCTCGATCGCCTTGAGCAGCGCGTTGCCGCTGGTCTCGTTGAGGCGGTCCGCGTCCTCGACGACGATCACGCGCCAGCGCCCCTGCGACGGCGAGCGCTGCGCGAGCTCGACGAGCGGGCGCGCGACCTCGGCGCGGATCACGACGCCCTCGGTCGCGACCACCGTGACGTCCGGATGGGTGCCGCCGAGCGTCGTCGTGCAGTCGTGGCAGTGCCCGCAGCCGCCGTGCACGCACTGCAGAGCCGCGGCGAAGGCGCGCGCCGCGTTCGAGCGGCCCGACCCGGGCGGGCCGGTGAGGAGCCAGGCGTGCGTCATCGCCGACGGGTCCTCGATCGCGTTGCGCAGCACCGCGACCGCGGGCTCCTGGCCCACGAGCTCGTCCCACACGGTCACGCCGCGACCCCGATCAGCGAGGCGACGCGCGCACGCACGGCACCGGCCAGGTCGTCTGCCGGCCGCGCGGCGTCGAGCACCAGCCAACGACCCTCGTCGGCCGCGGCACGGTCCAGGAACGCCTGCCGGGTGCGGCGGTGGAACTCGTCGCCCGCGCGCTCGAGCCGGTCCGGGTCCCCCGTGAGCCGCGTGCGCGCCACGGCCGGGTCGAGGTCCAGCAGGACGGTCAGCGCCGGGAGCAGGCCTCCGGTGGCCCACAGCGAGAGCTGCTCCACCTCGTCGGCCCCCAGGTCCCGGCCGCTGCCCTGGTACGCGACCGACGAGTCCAGGTACCGGTCCGTCACCACGACCGCGCCGCGTTCGAGGGCCGGGCGCACGAGCGAGGCGACGTGGTGCGCGCGGTCCGCGGCGTACAGCAAGGCCTCCGTCCGCGGGTCCATGTCCTCGCCGTGCAGCACCGCGTCCCGCAGCGTCTGGCCGAGCGGGGTGCCGCCCGGCTCGCGGGTCACGACGACCTCACGTCCGTGGGCGCGCAGCCACGCGGCGAGCAGCCCGACCTGGGTGGACTTGCCCGCCCCGTCACCGCCCTCGAAGGACACGAACACGCCGCCTGCCGTCACGCCCGCAAGGGTAACGGCGCCCCCTGACATGGGAGCCGCACGAGCCGCACGAACCGACAGAGCTCACTCGCCCGGGTAGACGACCCCGACCTGAGCACGCACCTGGTCCATCGTGCGCATCACGTCGAGCGTGCCCTGCCACGTCATGCGCGGGCTCTCGGTCGCGCCCTCCGCGACCCGGCGCGCGACCTCGGCGGCCTGGAACTGCAGCCCCTTCGGCCCCGGCTGGTCGAAGGTCCACGTGCGCCCGTCGCGCCGCTGCACGCGGAACGACGAGATGCCGTAGAAGTCGCCCGCCACCGAGATGAACCCCTCGGTGCCGGAGATCGACGCGATCGTCGGCGTCTTGGCCCACAGCGTGGTGTGCAGCGTCGCCTGCGTGCGCTCGCCGTACGACAGCACCATCGAGATCTGCCCGTCGACGCCCGTCTCGGTGAGCGTGCCGACGGCCTGCACCGAGTCCGGGACACCGAGGAAGTCGTGCGCGAACGACACCGGGTAGACGCCCAGGTCGAGCAGCGCGCCGCCCGCGAGCGCGGGGTCGTACAGGCGCGAGCGCGGGTCGAACGCCATGAACTGCCCGTGGTCGGCGGTGAGGTTGACGATGTCGCCGATCTCGCCCGCGTCGATCACCTGGTGCAGCGCGGACACGTGCGGCAGGAACCGCGTCCACATCGCCTCCATGACGAACACGCCCGCCTCGCGCGCGGCGTCCAGCACCTCGCGCGCCTCGGCCTCGTTGCGCGTGAACGCCTTCTCGACGAGCACGTGCTTGCCGGCGCGGATCGCGAGCAGCGCGTGCTCGTGGTGCTCGGAGTGCGGCGTCGCGACGTAGACCGCGTCGACCTGCGGGTCCTCGACGAGCTCGCGGTACCCGGTGTGCGTCGTCGGGATGCCGTGCGCGGTGGCGAACCGCTCGGCGCGGTCCTTGTTGCGCGAGCCCACGGCGACGAGCTGCGCGCGCGTGTAGCGGTTGACGCCGTCGGCGAAGACGGCGGCGATGCCGCCGGCGCCGAGGATGCCCCAGCGGATCGGCGGTGCGGTGCGGGGATCCTCGGTGCGAGCCATGCGCCCAACCTAGCGGGACGGCGCGCCTCCGCGTCACGCGTGGTGGGACAGTGGGCGCGGGCACGACGACAGGCGGCCGCGACAGGGACGGCGACGACGGCGACGACAGCAGCGGCGACGACGACAGGGGCGACGACGCGCGACGACGGGAGGGCGACGGCATGAGCGACTCGACGTCGTCGTCGGCCGCGACGCCCACCGCGCCACCGGACGCAGCCGGGCCGCTCGTCCCCGGCGGCCGGCTCGCCGCCGCGCTCGGCCTGCTGCTCGCGCCCGCCCTGGTCGTCGCCCTCTCCCCCTGGTACCCGGGCGCGTTCCTGCTCGTCCTCGGCGTCGCGCCCGGGCTGCTCGCGTGGACCCGCAGCACGCGCGACGGCGTGGTCGCGTCGCTCGTCACGGGCGCGCTCGTCGCGCTCGGGGTGGTGCTGAGCCCCTGGCCGCTCGCGGGTGCCGCGACGATGCTCGTGGTCGCGTGCGCCGTCGCGTGGGCTGCCCACCGCGGCGACCCCGGTGCGGGTCCGCTCGCCGCGACGCAGCTCGCGCTCGCGCTCGTCGCGCCACCGGCGCTCGAGCACCTCCCGGTCACGACGAGTGGTGTGCACGACCCCGTGCGGTTCGGCGTCGCGGGTGCGGCCATGGCGCTCGGCGGGCTGTGGGCGTGCGGCGTCGCGAGCGTGCTGCTCGGTGCGCTGCCGCGGCCGCTGCGGCTCGCCGCGCCCGTCGACCGGCGCGCCGCGGTGCTCTACGGCATCGCGCTCGCCCCGCTCTCGGCGGTCGGCACGTACGTCGCGATGCGCTGGTTCCCCGGGACGCACGTGTGGTGGGCGCTGCTCACGCTGTTCGTCGTGGTGCAGCCGACGTACGCCCGGGCCCGTGCGCGGGCGTGGGCCCGGTCCGCGGGGACGGTCGTCGGTGCGGTGGTCGCGGCGGTGCTGACGTTCGTCGTGCCCAGCGTGCAGGTGCTCGTCGTGCTCGGCGTGCTCGCGGGGGTCGTGTCTGTCGTCGCCAACCTGACGCGGCCGTACGCGCAGTACGCCGCGGTGCTCACCATCAGCGTCATCCTGGTGACGAGCGCCTCGGGCGACTCCGCGACTCTCGGGGTCGAGCGCGTCGCGCTCACGCTCGGCGCGTCGGCGATGGTGATGCTCGTGTTCGTCGTCGGCCGAGCGGTGCTGCTGCGCCGCCCGCCCGCGCAGGCCGACGGGCGCGCCGACGAGGGCGCCGCTGTGGGTCCCGCCGATGCTGGCTAGCGTGGCGGGATGAGCGGCTGGCGCGAGCACGCGATCTGGTGGGCGGTGTACCCCCTGGGCTTCGTCGGCGCAGAGCCGACGAAGCCCAGCACGGGTGCGACGCCCGACGGCGCGGTGCGCGATGCGGCGGGCGAGGCCGCCGCCGAGGGTGTGCGGCACCGGCTCGGGCACGTCGTCGCGTGGCTCGACCACGCGGTGCGGCTCGGGTGCTCCGGGATCCAGCTCGGCCCGGTGTTCTCGTCGTCGACGCACGGGTACGACACGACCGACTTCTTCTCGGTCGACCCGCGCCTGGGGGACGACGACGACCTGCGCCACCTGTGCGACGAGGCGCACGCGCGCGGGCTGCGCGTGCTGCTCGACGGCGTGTTCAACCACGTCGGCACCGACCACCCGCTGTTCCAGGCAGCGCTCGCGGACCGCGACGCACCGGAGAACGCCCTGTTCCGCATCCACCACGACGTCCACGACATCGACGCCCAGGACCGCCCCACGTGGGACTGCTTCGAGGGCCACCGCCACCTCGCGACGCTCGACCACTCCTCGCCCCAGGTCGCGGACCTGGTGGTCGACGTCATGTCCCACTGGCTCGCCGCGGGGGCCGATGGCTGGCGGCTCGACGCCGCCTACGCCGTGCCGACCGGCTTCTGGGCGCCCGTGCTCGACCGCGTGCGCGCGCGGCACCCCGACGCGTACGTCGTCGGCGAGGTGATCCACGGCGACTACGTCGCGTTCGTCGAGGAGTCGCACGCGGACTCCGTGACCCAGTACGAGCTGTGGAAGGCCATCTGGTCCGCGATCCGCACGCGGAACTGGTGGGAGCTCGCGTGGGCGCTCGACCGGCACGACGGGTTCGTCGAACGGTTCGCGCCGTGGACGTTCGTGGGCAACCACGACGTGACGCGCATCGCGTCGCAGGTGGGCGACGAATGGCTGGGGCACGCGCTCGCGGTCCTCATGACCGTGGGCGGCACGCCCGCGGTCTACTACGGCGACGAGCTCGCGCTGCACGGCGTGAAGGAGGAGCGCGAGGGCGGCGACGACGCGGTCCGCCCGCGCATGCCCGCGGCGCCCGACGACGTGCACGACGGCGGATGGGCGCTCGACCTGCACCGCGACCTCGTCGCGCTGCGTCGTCGCCACCCGTGGCTGCACCGCGCGACGACGCGCACGGTCGAGCTCGAGAACGAGCGGTTCTGCTACGAGGTGAGCGACGGGTCGTCGCGTCTGGTCGTCGGCCTGAACCTCACGGACGACGAGTGGCACGCGCCGGGCGTCGTGGTCGGTCCACGCGGATGGGCCGTCGCCGAGGGCTGATCTCCGTGGGAGGCCGTGGGAGCCGAGGGCCCGCGGGCCCGCGCAACGTGGGAGCCGGAAACCTTGTGGTCCACCACCTGCCTCCATATGTTCGGGAACCGTACATTTCACCCGCGGCCCCATCGGGTCGCGGCCGTCGGCGGCCCGATCGCACCCCTCATGGGCCGCCACCGGACGCACGCACGCGCCGTCGACGACGACGGCGTGCGCCCCCGCGTCCGACCGACGACTGGAGACGACGTGAAGATCAGGAGCATCCTCGGCGTGCTCGCCCTCGCGGCCACCTCGCTGGTGGCCGTCGGGACGGGGGCACAGGCCCTCGGCCCGGACCGCCTGCCCATCTCGGTGACCAACAGCACCGGGCGCGGCGACGCGACCTACCTGTACGTGATCGGCACCGACCTCGCGTCGGGCCGCCTCGGGTACGCCGACGCGGGCGGCGCGTTCCACCCCTGGCCCGCGGGCGCGAACCCGCCGGTCGCCGCCCCCGACGCCTCGCAGGCCGGGCCTGGCAACGGCGGCAAGGCGACCGTGCAGGTCCCGCGCGGCTTCTCGGGCCGCATCTACTTCTCCTTCGGCGCCAAGCTGCCGTTCAAGCTCACGCCCGACGGCCTGGTCCAGCCCGCTCCGTGGGCGGGCGGCGACCCGAGCGCGAACATCCTGTTCGACTGGTCGGAGCTGACCTACAACGACGCGGGCCTGTGGCTCAACAGCTCCCAGGTCGACATGTACGCCGTCCCGCACGCGGTGAGCGTCACGGACTCGGCGGGCAAGACCTCGACCACCGGAGCGCTCGGCTCTGCGGGGCGTGACAGCGTGATCAACGCGATCAAGGGCAAGAGCGCGTGGGCGGGCAGCGTGGTGACGCGCTCGGACGGCACCGTGCTGCGCGTCCTCTCGCCGGGCCACGCCGCGGGCGCCGGGCTCGTCTCGACGACGCTGCTCGACTCGTACATCTCGTCCGCCTGGAACGCGTACACGTCCAAGACGCTCACGGTCGTGCCGTTCACCGACCAGCCGGGCACCAAGTTCTACGGCCGCACGTCGGGCAGCACGATGACGTTCACCAACACGTCCGGCCAGCAGGTCGCGTCGTTCACCAAGCCGACGAGCGCCGACGTGTGGGGCTGCGACGGCCGACTGCTCGCCCCCAACGACCTCGTCGTCGGGCCCATCGCGCGCACGCTGTGCGCCGCCCTGAACCGCGGCACGCTCGGCACGATCGATACTCAGCCCAGCACCGACGCGAGCAAGTTCTACACGAGCAGCCCCACGAACGAGTACGCCAAGGCCGTGCACGCCGCGATGGCCGACGGCAAGGCGTACGCGTTCGCGTTCGACGACGTCGGCAACTTCGAGTCGCTCGTGCACGCCGACGACCCGCGCTCCGCCTCCGTGGTGCTGCAGCCGTTCAGCGGGCCGGGCACGGGGACAGGCGGGGGCACCGGCGGCGGTACGGGCGGCGGCGGGACGACGACGGGCGCCAAGGCGATTGTCTCCGACTGGAACGGCCGCTGCATCGACGTGCCGTCGAGCAGCTTCACCGACGGTGCGCAGCTGCAGATGTGGACCTGCAACGGCACGAACGCGCAGAAGTGGTCGTTCGGCACGGACGGCACGCTCCGCGCGGGCGGGCTGTGCATGGACGTCGCGTGGGGCTCGACCGCCGACGGCGCGGCCGTGCAGCTCGCGACGTGCAGCGGCAACGCGGCCCAGCAGTGGGTGCTGTCCGGTGCCGGTGACCTCGTGAACCCGCAGGCGAACAAGTGCCTCGACATCAAGGACTGGAACAACACCAGCGGGGCGCGCCTGCAGATCTGGACGTGCGCGGGCACCGCCAACCAGAAGTGGCACACCGCGTAACGGCTGCTACTTCTTGGTCGTCGCCTTCGCGCGCGTGGTGGTCCGTCGGGCCGGTGCCTTCTTCTTGGCCGGCCCGGCGGCCCGCTTCTCCGCGAGCAGCTCGACCGCCTGCTCGCGCGTGATCGACTCCGGCGTGGTGTCCCGCGGCAGCGTGCGGTTCGTGACGCCGTCGGTGACGTACGCGCCGAAACGGCCGTCCTTGACGACGATCGGCTTGCCGCTCGTCGGGTCCTCGCCCAGCTCCCTGAGCGGGGGCGCCGCCGTCGCACCGCGCCCGCGCTTGGGCTGCGCGTAGATCGCGAGCGCCTCCTCGAGCGTCGTCGTGAACAGCGCCTCCTCGGAGGCGAGCGTGCGCGAGTCCGTGCCCTTCTTGAGGTACGGGCCGTAGCGACCGTTCTGGGCCGTGATCTCGGCCCCGGTCTCGGGGTCCGTGCCGACGACGCGCGGCAGCGACAGCAGCCGCAGGGCGTCGTCGAGCGTCACCGTCTGCAGCGACATCGACTTGAACAGCGATGCCGTGCGCGGCTTGGGGAGCGCTGCGAGCGCCTTCTTGCGGGCCGCGGCGGACAGGCCCTCGTCGAGCTGCGGCTCGGGGAGCAGCTCCGTCACGTACGGGCCGTAGCGGCCGTTCTTCGCGACGACCTGCGTCCCGGTCGACGGGTCCGTGCCGAGCACCAGGTCGCCCTCGGGCTCGGTCTCGAGCAGCTCGCGCGCGCGCTCGACCGTCAGCTCGTCGGGGGCCAGCTCCTCGGGCACCGACGCACGCCGCGGCGTGCCGTCGTCGGCCAGGACGCTCGCGTCCTCGAGGTACGGCCCGTAGCGCCCGACGCGCAGCACGATGCCGTCGCCGATCTCGATCGAGTTGACCTCGCGCGCGTCGATGTCGCCCAGGTTCGCGACGAGGTCGCGCAGGCCCTCGCCCTCGGTGCTGCCGCTGCCGTCGCCGAAGTAGAAGCGGCTCAGCCACGCGACGCGGTCCTGGTCGCCCGACGCGATCGCGTCGAGGTCCTGCTCCATCTCGGCGGTGAAGTCGTAGTCGACCAGCCAGTCGAAGTTCTCCTCGAGCAGCCGCGTCACCGCGAACGCGAGCCACGACGGGACGAGCGCCTGCCCGCGAGACGTCACGTACCCGCGGTCCTGGATGACGCCGATGGTCGCGGCGTACGTCGAAGGGCGGCCGATGCCGCGCTCCTCGAGCGCCTTGACGAGCGAGGCCTCCGTGTAGCGGGGAGGCGGGGACGTGCGGTGGCCGTCGGCGGCGAGGTCGGTGCCCGTGAGCGGGTCGCCCTGCTCCATGCGCGGCAGCCGCGCGTCGCCCTTCTCGTCGGACCGCTCGTCGTCGTCGCCGTAGCGCGACACGTCGCGGCCCTCCTCGTAGGCCGCGAGGAACCCGCGGAACGTGATGACCGTTCCGGATGCGGAGAACACCGCGTCGCGCCCGTCGCTCGCCACGGCGCCGATCCGCACCGAGGCGGTCGAGCCGCGCGCGTCGGCCATCTGCGAGGCGACCGTGCGCTTCCAGATGAGCTCGTACAGCCTGAACTGGTCCCCGGACAGCTCGCGTGCCACCTGCGCCGGCGTGCGGAAGTGGTCCCCCGCGGGCCGGATCGCCTCGTGCGCCTCCTGCGCGCCCTTCGCCTTGCTCGTGTACACGCGCGCCTTGTCCGGCACGTACTCGGCCCCGTACAGCTCCGCGGCCTGGCGGCGCGCGGCGTCGATCGCCTGCGTGCTCAGCACGGGCGAGTCGGTACGCATGTAGGTGATGTAGCCGTTCTCGTACAGCGTCTGCGCGGTGCGCATCGTCTGCCGCGAGGCCATGCGGAGCTTGCGGCTCGCCTCCTGCTGCAGCGTGGACGTCGTGAACGGGGCCGCCGGGCGGCGCGTGTACGGCTTGGTCTCGAGCGAGCGGACCTCGAACGACGCGCCGTCGAGCGCGGCGACCAGGGACGTCGCGGCCGCCTCGTCGAGGTGCGTGACCTCGCCCGAGCGCAGCGTGCCGCGGTCGTCGAAGTCGCGGCCGGTGGCGACGCGGCGCCCGTCGAGGCCCGACAGGCGCGCGGGGAACGCCGGCTCGCCCGCGGCGGCCACCGCGAACGTGCCGGTGACGTCCCAGTAGTCGGCCGGCACGAACGCCATGCGCTCGCGCTCACGCTCGACCACGAGCCTCGTCGCGACCGACTGCACGCGGCCCGCCGACAGGCCCTGGCGGACCTTGCGCCACAGCACCGGGCTGACCTCGTAGCCGTAGAGACGGTCGAGGATGCGGCGCGTCTCCTGCGCATCGACCAGGCGGTCGTCGAGCTCGCGCGTGCTCTCGAGCGCACGGCCGATCGCCTCGCGAGTGATCTCGTGGAACACCATGCGCTTGACGGGGACCTTGGGCTTGAGCTCCTGCAGCAGGTGCCACGCGATGGCCTCGCCCTCGCGGTCCTCATCGGTGGCGAGGTAGAGCTCGTCGGACTCCTTGAGGAGCTTCTTGAGCTCCGCGACCTTCTTCTTCTTGTCCGCGTCGACCACGTAGTACGGCGTGAAGCCCTCGTCGACGTTGACCGCGAACTTGCCGTACGGGCCCTTCTTCATGTCCGCGGGGAGCTCCGACGGCTGCGGCAGGTCACGGATGTGGCCGACGCTCGCCTCCACGTCGAAGCCGTCGCCCAGGTACCCGGCGATCGTGCGCGCCTTGGCGGGCGACTCCACGATGACGAGCTTGCGTGCCATAACGACGGCCTTCTTCCTGAACGACTTCCGATTCGTCTACCGCTGCGGACTCTACGACCACGCGTCAAGCGCGCCGCAATCCGAGAGCCGCCGTGTGCCGGAGCACGAGTGCCGCGGCGAACGCGAGGGCCGACGCCGCGACGATGCCCGCGGCACCGCCCGCGTACGCCGTGAGCAGCTCCGTCCTCGACGTCAACGCGTACCGGTGCTGATACGTGCCAGTGAGGGCGATCACGGCCACGGCACCTGCCGCGAGCCCGGCCACGACGAGCGCGGTGACGACGCCGCGCCGCAGCGCGCGCGACGCGTCCGGCGCGTCGACCGCGTCGACCGCGTCGACCGCGGGGATGCCGCGTGCGGCCGTCCCGCCGTCGGGCCGCACGAACACGACGAGCGTGCACGTCGCCGCCGTCCACGCGAGCACGACGAGCACCGCGGCGACCACGTCCGACGGCCGGTGCCACTGCCCGACGAGCGTCGAGACGCCCGTGAGCGCGGTGTACCCCGCACCGAGCACCGCCGCCCACGGCCGCACGCGCGGCGGGACGACGAGCAGCAGCACCACCGAGATGGACGCCGCGGCCGTCGTGTGCCCGCTCGGCAGCGTGTT
Organism: Cellulomonas sp. HZM; assembly: GCF_000708885.1. Lineage (GTDB taxonomy): Bacteria > Actinomycetota > Actinomycetes > Actinomycetales > Cellulomonadaceae > Cellulomonas. Next base: position 25,918 of record NZ_JEOE01000025.1, read on the forward strand.
GCCGTAGTCGCCCGGCACGTCCATGTCGGGCCGCTCGAACACCCACTTCTTCAGCACCTGCGTCGTGAGGTTGGCACCCGCCATGACGATCGCGACCTGCACCGCGAGCTCCCACCGCCGGCGTAGCACCGCGATGACCACGGCGGCGAGCAGCACGGCCGCGATCAGCCCCACCGACACCACGTCGAGCACGCGCTCGCCGACGCGCCACAGCTCGGTGCGCCCGTACTGCGCGCCGTCCACCGCGGCCTGGTCCACGCGCTGGCCGGCCCACGTGTCGACGAACGCGCGCCACAGCAGCCACACGCCCAGCGCCGAGGCGACGACGACCGCCGCGGCCGCACCGACACGACGTCCGGGCGCGACGGCCACCACGGCCCGGGACCCGCTCACGCTCGACACGCGCGCCACGCTACGTCACGCACCCGACGAGCCGCGTCCGGCTCCCACCGATCTCGCGACCCTCGCGCCGCACCCCGTGCGGGCATGCCGCAGCCCCGCCGCGCGGGTGACGCACGGCGGGGCCGGGGTCCTGCGGGGGCTCGCGTCAGCGGATCGCGAGCTGCGGCGGCACGGGCACGGGCTCGAAGCCGGCGGCCTCGACCCGGGCGGGGTCGTGGCGCAGGCACGCCACCTGGCGGGCCGGGTCGTCGAGCTGCACGGCCGGGTGCGTGAGCCGCGGGTGCACGGTCGCGCACGCGTCGAACGCGAACTGGCAGCGGGCCCGGAAGGGGCAGCCCGTGGGCAGGTTCGACACGTCCGGCGGGGAGCCCGGGATGCCGCCCAGCTCGCGGCGCGGACCGCGCAGCGGCGGGAACGAGTGCAGCAGACCGTCGGCGTACGGGTGGCGGGGCCGGCGGTACACGTCCTGGGCGGACGCGTCCTCGACGATCTCGCCGGCGTACATGATCGCGATCCGGTCCGCGATCTCGATCAGCAGCGACACGTCGTGCGTGATGAAGATGACCGAGAACCCGAGCCGGTCGCGCAGCTCCGCGATCTGCTCGACGATCTGGCGCTGCATGACGACGTCGAGCGCGGTCGTCGGCTCGTCCATGATCAGCACCTGCGGGTCGAGCGCGAGCGCCATCGCGATCATCACGCGCTGACGCATGCCGCCCGAGAGCTGGTGCGGGTAGTCCCGCAGCCGGTCGGGCGAGATGCCCACGAGCTCCAGCAGGTCCGCGGCCTTCTCGAGCGCCTGCTTCTTGGTCAGGCCCGGCACGTGCGCCTGGATGCCGTCGGCGATCTGGCGACCGATGCGGAACACCGGGTTGAGCGAGTTCATGGCGCCCTGGAACACGATCGCCATGTCCTGCCACCGCGAGTCGCGCAGCTGGCGGTCGTTGAGCCGCAGGATGTCCTGCTTGCCGCCGTCGCGGTCGGTGAACACCACCTCGCCGCCGGTGATCAGACCGGGCGGGGGCAGCAGACGCGTCGCCGCGTAGGCGAGCGTCGACTTGCCGCAGCCCGACTCGCCCGCGAGGCCGAGCACCTCGCCGCGGTTCAGCGTGAGCGAGACGTTGCGCAGCACGTGCGACGGGTTGTCGTAGCCGTAGTCGACCGACAGGTTCTTGATCTCGAGCACGGGGTCCTTGGCGGGGGCGGCCGCACCTCCCGGGGACCAGCTCTGCGTCTGCGCGCTCATGCCTTCGCCTCCTCGGCGTGCGTGCCTGCGCGCTTCGCCCCGGCACGGACCGGGTCGTCGGCGACGGGCGCGGGGGCCTCGTCGACCACGGGCGTGAAGCCGATGCGCGGGCGGATCTTGCGCTTGCGCAGGTTGCGGGCGTTGAGGCCGGTGCTGCGCAGGCGGGGGTTGACGAACTCGTCGATCCCGAAGTTGATGAGGGTCAGGGCCATGCCGAGCAGGGCGATGCACAGACCGGCGGGGACGAACCACCACCACGCGCCGCGCTGCAGCGCGAGCTGCCCCTGCGCCCAGAACAGGACCGTGCCCCAGTTCCAGTCGCTCACGTTGGTGATGCCGATGAACGACAGCGTGATCTGCGACAGGACCGCGAAGCCCACGGTGCCGACGAAGCCGGCCGCGATGATCGCCGTGAGGTTCGGCAGGATCTCCGCGGTGATGATGCGCCACGTCTTCTCGCCGTTGGCCCGGGCGGCCTCGACGAAGTCGCGCTTGCGCAACGACAGCGTCTGGGCGCGCAGCACGCGCGCACCCCACGCCCATCCCGTCGCGGCGATGACCATCGCGACCGTGAGGCCGCCCGCGTCGGGCAGCTGGCCCGCGATGATGATGATGAGCGGGAGCTGCGGAATGACCAGGAAGATGTTCGACAGCGCCGACAGGCTCTCGTCGCCGATGCCGCCGATGTAGCCGGCCGTGACGCCGATGAGCACGCCGATCGCGGTGGCCACGATGCCGGCGATGAAGCCGACGATCATGACGCCCCGGGTGCCGATCACGATCTGGGAGAAGATGTCCTGCCCGATGTGCGTGGTGCCGAACAGGTGCTGCCACGACGGCGGCTGCAGGATGTCCTTGCTTCGCTCGTCCGGGTCGTACGGCGCGATCCACGGACCGATGATCGCGATGAGCGTGAAGAAGCCCAGGATCGCGATGCCGGTCATGGCCTTGGCGTTGCGCAGGAACAGGAACTTGCGCTTGCCGTGGGTAGGCCCCTCGGCGTCGGGGGTGAGGTCGAGGTCCTGCTCGAGGATCTCTGCGTCGACGGTCATGTCAGCCCTCCTGACGGGTGCGCGGGTCGAGCGCGCCGTAGACGAAGTCGGCCAGGATGTTCGCGACGAGGACCGCGAGCGTGATCACCAGGAAGCAGCCCTGCATGAGGGGGTAGTCCTTCGCGTTGACCGCGTTGAACAGCAGGTAGCCGATGCCCTGGTAGGAGAAGACGATCTCCATGATGAGCGCGCCGCCGACGATGAAGCCGAGCGACAGCGCGAAGCTCGAGATCTGCGGGAGGATCGCGTTGCGAGCCGCGTAGCCGAACAGGACCTTGCGCTCCTTGAGGCCCTTGGCGTGGGCCACGGTCACGTAGTCCTCCGAGGAGACCGTGACCATCATGTTGCGCATCCCGAGGATCCAGCCGGAGATCGACGAGATGACGATCGTCAGCGCGGGCAGGATGCCGTAGTAGATGACCGACTTCACGAACTCCCACGACCACGTGGGGATGAGGTTGCGGTCGTACGAGCCGCTCGACGGGAACCACCCGAGCTTCACGGAGAAGATCGAGATCGCGATCAGCGCGAGCCAGAAGTAGGGCACCGCCGAGAAGAACGTCGAGATCGGCAGGAGCGAGTCCGCCCACGTGCCGCGCCGCCACCCGATGCCGCTGCCGATGAGCGTGCCGATCGTGAAGCTGAGGATCGTCGCGATGCCGACCAGGCCGATGGTCCACGGCAGCGCGTCACCGATGACCGAGGCCACCGAGTACGGCTGGTACGTGAAGGAGACGCCCAGGTCGCCGTGCAGCAGCAGGTTGATGTAGCTGACGTACTGCTGCCACAGCGACTGGTCGGTGTCGAGGCCGAACAGCGCGCGCAGCGCCGGGATCGCGTCGGGGCTGATCTGGCCGCCCGACTGCGCGAGGATCGCCGAGACCGGGTCGCCCGGCATGACGCGCGGGATGAAGAAGTTGATCGTCACCGCGGCCCAGAGGGTGATGACGTAGAAGATGATCCGTCGGACGAAGAACCTCATCGGTCGCCCTCCTTGGCGAGCTCGCCGTCGACGACGGGCAGCAGGGTGACGTCGACCGCGGGGCGCTCGCCGTAGGCGTCGAGCACCGAGCCGAGGGTCGGCCGGTCGGGGCGGTCGGAGTAGCCCCAGCACGCGGCCTCACGGCCCTCCCCCACGGGGAGCAGTGCGGGCACCTCGGTGCGGCACAGGTCGTTCGCGAACGGGCAGCGCGGGTTGAACCGGCAGCCGCTCGGGGGCCGCACGAGGCTCGGGGCCTCGCCGCGTGCACCGCGGGCGCGGGCGTCCAGGTCGTCGGGGTCCGGCGCCGAGCGCACGAGGAGCTGCGTGTACGGGTGCTTGGGGTCCTGCGTGACCGACTCGGAGTCGCCCTTCTCGACGACGCGGCCGGCGTACATGACCATCGTCGTGTCCGCGAAGTAGCGGGCCGAGGCGATGTCGTGCGTGATGTAGAGGATCGCGATGTGCAGGCGGTCCCGCAGGTCGCGGAGCAGGTTCAGGATGCCGAGGCGGATCGACACGTCGAGCATCGAGATCGGCTCGTCGGCGAGCAGCACCTCGGGGTCGGCCGCGAGGGCGCGCGCGATCGCGACGCGCTGGCGCTGGCCGCCCGAGAGCTCGTGGGGGAACTTGTCGACGTACCGGCTCGTCGGCGTGAGCTGCACGCGCTCGAGCAGCTCGGTCAGCGCCTTCTCCAGCGCGTCGCCACGCAGGCGGCCGCGGTGGATCCGCAGGCTGCGCGAGAGCGTGTAGCGCACGGTGTGGATCGGGTTCAGCGACCCGAAGGGGTCCTGGAAGATCATCTGCACGCGGCGCACGTAGCGGCCGAACGCGCGGCGGTTCTTCACGATCGCGTCCTCGCCGTGCAGCAGCACCTGGCCGCCGGTCACCGGCATGAGCTGCGCGAGCAGCCGCGCGATCGTCGACTTGCCGGAACCGGACTCGCCGACGAGCGCGACGACGCGCCCGCGGTACAGCTCGAGGTTCACGTCGTCGACGGCGTGCACGACCTTCTGCGAGCGGAACCCGCGTACCGGGAAGTGCTTCTTGAGGTCCACCGCTGCGAGGACGGGGACGTCGTCTGGCGTGGGCGCGCCCGGCCGCGTGGCGGTCGGCGGGCCCGAGGGCTGAGCAGTCATCGGATCACCCTGGGGGAAGGAACGGGTCGTGGCACGAGGGTGCGGCGGACGCGCGGGTGGCGCGCCCGCCGCACTCTCGTCAGATCGTCACGCGGACGTGAGATCAGCCCTGCGTCGGGACGAGCTTCGACAGGATGAGCGCCGCCTGCGGACCCGTCGGCTGCGGGTTCGCGTACGGGTCGTCAGCCGTGGGGAAGCCGGTGTAGTTCACCGTCGAGTACTGCGCGACGGCCGGGCGCGACCAGATGACCAGGCCCGGGACGTCCTCGACGAAGTGCTTCTGCACGATGGCCAGTGCGGCGGAGCGCTGGTCCTCCGTCGTGCCCGCCTTGAAGTCGGCGAGCGCCTTGGTGACGTCGTCGTTCTTGTAGCGACCGAAGTTCCACGTCGCCGTCTTGCCCAGGTCGACGAACGAGGCGCCGTCCATGATGTTGGAGTACAGGTTCCACGGCGTCTCACCGCCGTCGGTCCAGTGCAGCGTCGCGTCGAAGTTGCCGAACGGGATGATGTCGTTGAACCACTTGTCCTGGTTCGCACCCACCGTCTTGGCGTCGATGCCGAGCTTCTTGGCACCGTCGCGGATGATGTTGAGCGCGTCGAGGTAGTCGGTCCAGCCCGTCGGGTCCGTCAGCGTGAACGAGACCTTCTTGCCGGTCTTGTCGAGCAGCGCGCCGCTGCCGTCCCACGTGTAGCCGGCGTCGGTGAGGACCTGCTTGGCACCGTCGACGTCGACCGTGAGGTTCTGACCCTGGAACTCGGGCGAGATGAACGAGTCACCCGAGGGCTGGGGCAGGCCGGTCACGCTCTTGATCTCGGGCCACACGCCGGAGCCAGCGGTCGCGGAGATGTCGGCACGGTCGGTGACCATGTTGAGCGCCTTGCGCAGGGCGACGTCCTGGAACGGGCCCTTCGCGTTGTTGAGGAACAGCACGTCGACGCCGAAGCCACCGCCCGCGACCTGGTGGAAGTGCTCCGGGTCCTTGGCGATGAACGTGTTCTCGTAGTCGGGGATGAACGTCCAGCCCCACTGCGCCTGGCCCGTGGTCAGCGCCGTGGTCAGGCCGTTGTTGTCGTTGAACGTGTCGTAGCGCAGGGCGCCGACGAGCGGCTTGGTGCCCCAGTACGAGTCGTTCGGCTCGAGCGAGACCGACTGCGGCGTGAACGACTTGAGCTTGAACGGACCGGTGCCGACCATCTCGTCGTCGGTCCACTTGACCGGGTCCTTGCCCGCCCACAGGTGCTTGGGGACGATGAGCAGCTTGTAGAGCTTCGAGCGGTTGACGTACTGGCCCGACTTGAACTTCACGACGACGGTCTTGCCGTCCGTCGTGACCGAGTCGTACTGACCCGGGAAGTCGGTGTTCAGCGCGTCGTTCTTCTGGCGCAGCTCGATCGAGAACTGGATGTCGTCGGCCGTGAACGGCTCGCCGTCCGACCACTTCACGCCCTCGCGGGGGGTGATGGTCGCCTGCGTCGAGTCCTCGTTCCACTCGATCGACTGCGCGAGCCACGGGGTCGGCGGGTCGGTCGGCTTGATCTCGTTGACCTGCATGAGCGACTCGTACACGGCGAACGCGTAGCCGAGCGAGAGCGACGCCGAGCCGTTGGCCAGCGGGTTCTGGTTGGGCTTCTGCTGCCCGTTGGGCATGCCCACGACGAGGATCTTGTCCGAGCGCTTCGCGTCGGCCGGGGCCGTGGAGGTGCTCTTGTCGGTGGGCTTGGACCCGTTGTTGTCGTCGCCGCCGGAGCAGGCGGTCGCGAGCAGGGCGACGGCGGCCGTACCGGCCACGATCCCTGCGAGCTTGCGGTTGATCACGAGTGCCTCCTTGCACTTTCGGGGTACCAACGGAAACTGCGATGACGGTACGTGCTGAGACGCTGCGTTCTGGGAACGGTCCCGTCTCGGTTCGATGTCGACGTGACTGCGGATCGCGTCGAGTTACGAGGTTCGTGCTGGTTGTCGTGCTGGGTGGTGCGGGACTTCGTCGTGCGGCACTGCTGGGGAGTCGTGCTCGGGCTAGCCGTCCGGGTTCGTCGCGCGCGAGCCCGGATGGCTCACGTCGACCGTGTGCCGCAGGTCGCCCGACGAGCGGCCCGCGCGCAGCTGGTACGTCCCGGCGGGGGTCACCCAGCCGTGGCGTTCCTCGTCCCACGTGCGGAACGCCGAGGCGTCCACCCGCACGCGGGCCGTCGTGCTCTCGCCGGGCTCGGCGTGCACGACAGCGAAACCGCCGAGCCAGCGCACCGGCCGGTCGCCCGAAGGCGACCCCACCGGGGGCTCGACGTAGACCTGGACGACCTCGCGCGCCGCGCGCCGGCCGGTGTTGGTGACGGTCACGTCGACGACGACGGACCCGTCCTCGAGCACGCCCGCCACCGCGGCGTCGTGCTCCCACGTCGACCACCCGAGGCCATGGCCGAACGGCGCCGCGGGCGTGCGGCCGAGCCGCAGCCACGAGCGGTAGCCGACGTGGACGCCGTCGGTGTAGTCGATCACCCCGTCGACCGGGACCGCGTCGGGCACCGGCACGTCGGCCTCGGACGCGGGCAGCGTCCAGGGCAGCCGGCCCGCGGGCTCGGTGCGGCCCGCGAGCACGTCGCCGAGCGCCTCGGGCCACTCCTGGCCGCCGAGCCACGCCCACAGCACGCACGGGACCTCGTCGAGCCACGGCAGGACGACGGGCGCCCCCGCGTTGACCACGACGACCGTGCGCGGGTTGGCCGCGTGCACGGCCTTGACCAGCTGGTCCTGGTTGCCGGGCAGCGCGAGCGAGGTGCGGTCGTAGCCCTCGGACTCGATCTCCTCGTTGGTGCCGACGACGACGATCGCGACGTCCGCCTGCTCTGCGGCGGCGACCGCCTCGACGAGCAGCTCGTCCGCGCTCTTCACCGGGACGCGGTGCACCAGCTCGGCACGTGCGAACGACGCGTAGCCGACGGGGTGCACGGCCTGGACGGTCGCGTCGAGCTCGACCGTCGTCGGCTCGTCGACCTCGATCCGCAGCACCACCGGCGCGGGGGCGTTGACGCTCGAGTCGAGGATGACCTCGGCGCCCACCACCTGCTCCGACGTGGACAGCTCGCGCCCGCCGATGACGATCCGGTGGCGCCCGACCGTGCCGACGCCGACCTCGTGCGTGCCCGGCTCGCGCAGCGCGACCGTCGTGCGGATGCGCACGCTCGCCGCGTGCTCCGCGGGCTCGCGCAGCCAGCCGCCCCACTCGGTGCGGACGGCGGAGTCGATCACCGTGCCGTCGGCGTCGAGCACCTCGACGAGAGCGCCGACCGAGCCGTCGGGAGCGGTGCAGCGCGTCGCGAGGTCGAGCGTCGGGGGCAGGAACCGCGAGACGGCGCCGGCGTGGACGTCGACGTCGGCGCCGAGAGCGGCACCGATCGCGTCCTGCAGCGTCGAGCTGCGGTCGGGCCGCACGTACGCCGAGCCGCCGCCCTGCACGAACGGGGCCGCGCCGTTGGGGCCGACGAGCGCGACGGTCGCGACGTCGTCGACGCCGAGCGGGAGCACCCCGCCCTCGTCACGCAGCACGACCATCGACCGAGCCACGAGCGTGCGCAGCACGTCCGGGACGTCGACGTCGTGCACGTGGTCGCGCAGCGCGCCGGACGGCTCGCAGCCCTCGAGCGCACCGACGCGCTGCGCGAGAAGAAGGAGGCGGTCGACCTTCTCGTCGATCGTCGCCTCGTCGACCTCGCCCGCGAGCACCGCCGCGAGCAGGCCGTCGCCCCACACCCCGTCCGGGCCGGGCATCTGCAGGTCCAGCCCGCCGTGCGCTGCGGCCGCGACCGACTTGGTCGCGACCCAGTCGCTCACGACGACGCCGTCGAAGCCCCACTCCGCCTTGAGCACGTCGTGCAGCAGCTCGCGGTGCTCGAGCGCGGGGGCGGCCGTGGTGCCGGTGTCGATGCCCGAGTAGGCGCCCATGAGCGACCAGGCGCGGGCCTCGGCGACGAGGCGCTCGAACGGCGCGAGGTAGACCTCGCGCAGCGTGCGCTCGTCGACGCGGGACAGGTAGGAGGTGCGCTGCGTCTCGGAGTCGTTCGCGACGAAGTGCTTGACGCACATGCCGACGCCGCGCTCCTGGGCAGCGCGCACGACGTGCACCGCGATGTCGCCCGTGAGCAGCGGGTCCTCCGAGTAGCACTCGAAGTGCCGGCCGCCGACGGGCGTGCGCTGCAGGTTGACCTGCGGGGCGAGCACGACGTCGACGCCGTGGCGACGCGCCTCGGACGCGAAGGCCGCACCCACCTCGTCGGCCAGGTCGACGTCCCACGTCGCGGCGAGCGCGCTCGGGGCGGGGAACGATGCGGACGTCTCGGCGCCGTCCTCGGACACGCCGCGAACGCCGGCGGGGCCGTCCGAGAGGTGCATCGCACGCAGGCCGATCCGCTCGACCGCGGTGGTGCTCCACAGGCCGGCACCGACCAGCAGGCGGACCTTCTCCTCGAGCGTCAGCTGCGAGCGCAGCTGCGCGAGGTCGGTCGCCGGGCGGTCTGCCGTCGGCTGCAAGGCGGTGTCGAGGGACACGTTCGGGCTGCTCCATCCAAGGACGTCGTTGTCGTCGTGCGGCACATCAAAGCACACATTACTAACTTGTCAGTAAGGCCGATGGTCACAGTATGGTTGCGGTCATGGACGACGACGTGCCACCGGGTGACGCCTCCCCGACCCCGCGCCCCAAGGCGCGCCGCCCCCGCAAGGGGACCGCCGAGCGACGCGCGGAGATCCTGCGCGCCGCGGCCAACACCTTCGGCTCGAAGGGCTACAAGAACGGCTCGCTCACCGACGTCGCGGAGCAGGTCGGCATCACCCACGCAGGTGTGCTGCACCACTTCGGCACCAAGGAGCAGCTGCTCATCGAGGTGCTCGAGTACCGCGACAAGGAGGACGTGCGCGACCTCGAGGGTCAGCACATCCCCGGAGGTCAGGAGCTTTTCGCGCACCTGGTGCGCACCGCGCGCATGAACGTCGACCGACGCGGGATCGTGCAGGGCTACTCGGTTCTCACGGGCGAGTCCGTGACCGAGAACCACCCCGCGCGGGCCTGGGTCACCGAGCGCTTCGAGGTGCTGCGCGGCGAGATCGCCGACGCGATCGACGACATCTCGGGCGGGCGCGTGCCGCACCAGGACGCGGTGCTTGCCGCGAGCGCGATCATCGGCGTGATGGACGGCCTGCAGGTGCAGTGGCTGCTCGACGAGACCGTCGACCTGCCCGAGTCCACGACCTTCGCGATCGAGGCGATCCTGTCCGCGACGCTCGTCAAGGGGCACGCACCGCGCACCGAGACGACGCAGTAGCGGCACTCAGGCACTTCACAGGAACCGCCCAGGCGTTCGGCAGCCTGGGGCGCGACGCTGAGGTCATGTCGATCACAGCCTCCCGCCCGCAGCCCCTCACGCGCGCCGACGGCTCCCCCGTGCGCGCCCTCGTCGTCGACGACGAGCCGACCCTCGCCGAGCTCCTCTCCACCGCGCTGCGGTACGAGGGCTGGCAGGTCGAGCACGCCCTCAACGGCATCAGCGCGGTCCGCCGCGCCAAGGAGCTCGACCCGGACGTCATCGTCCTGGACGTCATGCTCCCCGACCTGTCCGGCCTCGAGGTGCTGCGCCGCGTGCGCGACACGCACCCCAACGTGCCGGTGCTGTTCCTGACGGCGCGCGACGCGGTGGAGGACCGCATCGCGGGGCTCACCGCGGGCGGCGACGACTACGTCACCAAGCCGTTCAGCCTCGAGGAGGTCGTCGCCCGGCTGCGTGCGCTGCTGCGCCGCACGGGTGCGACGACCGCTCGCGACGACGCGGTGCTCGTCGTCGGCGACCTCGTGATGGACGAGGACAGCCACGAGGTGACGCGCGCCGGCACCGACATCCGCCTCACCGCGACCGAGTTCGAGCTGCTGCGGTACTTCATGCGCAACCCCAAGCGCGTGCTGTCGAAGGCGCAGATCCTCGACCGCGTGTGGCAGTACGACTTCGGCGGGCAGGCCAACATCGTCGAGCTCTACGTGTCCTACCTGCGACGCAAGATCGACAAGGGCCGCGAGCCGATGCTGCACACGCTGCGCGGCGTGGGTTACGTGCTCAAGCCCGCGTGATGCGCTGGACGCTGCGGCGGCGCCTCGTCGTGATGGTCGTCGCGCTCGTGGCGGTGGTCGCGGTCGGGATGGGTGCGTTCTCGGCGCTCGCGCTGCACACGTCGCTCACCAACCAGGTCGACGAGCAGCTGCGGGCTGCGCACCAGCGGGCCTCGAACGCGCCGATGTGGCTGACGAACGGCAACGGGCAGTCGTCGGGCCAGCCGACGTCGGGCGACTCGGACGACCGTCGGCCCTCCCCCGGCAACCTGCAGCCCGGCCAGGCCACGGGCACGGTCAACCTCTTCTCCGACGGCGACGAGGTGCGCGCGGACTACATCGACGACACCGGGACGCTGCAGCAGCTCGACGACGCGCAGGTGACGACCCTGCTCGCCGTGCCGCAGGACGACGACGTGCACGTCGTCGACCTCGGCGACCTCGGCTCCTACCGCGCGCTGTCCGGCACGGGCCGCAGCGGCGCGACCGCGGTGACCGCGCTGCCGACGACCGCGGTCACGCACACCGTCACCACGTTCGTGCTGGTCGAGAGCGTGATCGCGCTCCTCGCGCTGCTCGCCGCCGGCACCGCCGGCCTCGTGCTCGTGCGCCGTGAGCTGCGCCCCCTCGACCGCGTCGCCGCGACCGCGACCCGCGTCACGCAGCTCCCCCTCGACCGCGGCGAGGTCGACCTGGCCGAGCGCGTCCCCGAGCGCGACACCGACCCCGCGACCGAGGTGGGGCAGGTCGGCTCGGCGCTCAACCAGCTCCTCGGGCACGTCGGCGCCGCGCTCTCCGCGCGGCACGAGTCCGAGGTGCAGGTGCGCCAGTTCGTCGCCGACGCGAGCCACGAGCTGCGCACACCGCTCGCGTCGATCCGCGGCTACGCCGAGCTGGTGCGACGCTCCGACGAGGTGCTGCCCGACGGTGCGGTCACCGCGATGGGACGCATCGAGTCCGAGGCGTCGCGCATGACGACGCTCGTCGAGGACATGCTGCTGCTCGCACGGCTCGACGCGGGCCGGCCGCTCGAGGCAGAGCCCGTCGACCTGACGATGCTCGCGCTCGACGCGGTCGGCGACGCGCACGCCGCAGGCCCCGACCACGTGTGGCTGCTCGACGTGCCGGACGCCGAGGAGTCCGATGACCAGCTCGTCGTGACAGGCGACGAGCACCGGCTGCGGCAGGTGTTCGCGAACCTGCTGGCCAACGCGCGCCTGCACACCCCCGCGGGGACGACGGTGACCGTGCGCGTGCGGCCGGAGCCCGCGGCGTCTGGTGCGGTGCCGAGCGCAGCGCCGAGCGCAGTGGCGGGTGCGGTGGCGGGTGCTGTGCCGAGCGCAGTGGCGGGTGCTGTGCCGAGCGCGGAGGCGGGTCCCGCGCGCGGGGTCGCCGGCGTGCGGGTCGAGGTCGTCGACGACGGCCCCGGCATCCCCGACGAGCTGCGCGACCGCCTGTTCCAGCGGTTCACGCGCGGCGACGCGTCCCGCACGCGCGGCAGCGGCTCGACCGGACTGGGACTCGCGATCGTGCAGGCGGTCGTCGGCGCGCACGGCGGCACGATCGAGGCCACCCCGACCCCTGGCGGCGGCACGACGTTCACGGTCCTGCTCCCCTCGTCGGCCC
>NZ_JEOE01000026.1 GCF_000708885.1 Cellulomonas sp. HZM
GCCCCCCCGGGCCCCCCGCGGCGGGCAGCCCCCGCCGACCCGCCGCGACCGGCGGGGGCGGCCGCGACGGCCCGTTCGGTCCGGGCCCGTGTCACGGCGGTGGCGAGCGCGCGCCGGCGCAGCAGCCGCCCGCCGGGCGACGGCGCCGCGGACCGCGAGCCCGCGTGCTGCAGGAGCGCGGCGGGAGAGGTGGTACCCGACGAGGCACCGGGCGAAGGTGAGAAGGACGCGGCCGACGAGGCGGACGCGGCCGGCGACGGGGTCGACGCACCGGCAGTCGTCGGCGCGAGGGACCGGGCGCCCCGGCCGTCCGGCGCGGGGGGCGACGCGTGCCCGGCCCCCGGGGAGTTCCCCGGTGGGGCCGCCCGGCCGGCGTCTCGTCCTGCGTCTCGTGCTGCATCGCGTGCGGCGACTGCCGCGGCGCGTGCGGAGCGTGGCCGGGCCTCGTCGGACGCGGTCGTCATGCGGCCGGCCGCGCGCACGTCGTCGGCGACGCGCACCCGGATGGTCTCGGGCACGAGCCGTGCGGGCACCGCACCGGGACGACGCCCGGCCTCGGTGGGCACGCGCTGCACCATGAGCGGCAGCCCGCGGGGGGTCTCGCGCACGTCCTGCTCGTCGACCGTGGTGCGCAGGGCCGCGGTCTGCGCCCACCACCGCGGCGGCGCGACGGGTGCTCCGGCCGACGAGCGGACGCGCACCGGCGACGCGGGCCCGGCGAGCGCGCGCCGCACCTCGACCGGCCGCCCCCACCCGGCGGAGAAGCGGGCCGACGACGACGCGAGCGACCCGATCCGCGAGGGCCGCTGCGTGCCGACGCGCGGGCCGGGCGCCTGCATGCGGCGCGCGACCGAGCGGCCGAGGCGGTTGCGGTCGTCGGCGCCGCCGGTGGCCGCGGGCACGCCGGCGACGGTCGGGAGGCTCCTCCCGACCGTCGCGCGCTGCGTCTCGCCGCTCACTCGTCGTCCTGTCGTCGTGCGGGCCGGCTCAGCCGGTGCTGGCCTTGAACCCGTTGTGCGCCACCTCGAGGGTCTCGACGAGGGGCGCGTTGAGGTCGGCGGCCAGCTGCGGCCCCGACCACGCGACGGCGAACACGCCGTCGAGCTCCCACGAGCGCAGGCGCTTGCCGGTGTGGTCGACGACCGTCACCGCGCCCGTCGCACGCGTGAGCTTGTTCTGGTTGCCGCCGAACCCGTCGCCCGAGCTCTTGCCGACCCACTGGAACAGAGCGTCGGAGCTCACCAGCCCGCGCCGCAGCACGATGTTGGGCCAGCGCATGACGCCGGGGAACCGGTGCACGTACTGGTTCTGACCACCTTCGACGTACTCCTGCGTGGAGACGACCAGCTCGAGGCCGGTCACCTCCATGAAGGTGCCGATCTCGACGCCGTCCACCTCGAACAGGAAGTTGGCTGCGACGGGGGCGTCGCCGCCCAGCGGCTGCTCAGGCACTGTCCCTCACCGCCTCCCACGCTCGGGCGTTCATCGCGGACACCGCGCGCACCATGCGCACGCGGTCCATGTGCTCCAGGTCCAGCAGGTCGGACAACGGCCAGTGCAGGTGGTACGCCAGGTAGGCGATCTCCTGCCACAGCGCGTCGACGGGATACCGGAGCATCGCTAGCGGGCCTCGGTGCGGATCTCCTCGATCGCCGACCGGCCGGGGCGCGGCAGGGCGACGGGCGCGTCGGAGGCGTCGGGTGCGGGGGCGTCGGCCGACGGCGGGCCGGCCGGAGCCGGTGCCGGGTCGGCCGCCTCGGCGGGCGCCGGGGAGGTGGTCCCCGGCGCCGCACCGAGCGAGCGCTGCGCAGCGACGAACTCGTCGAACTCCTCGGCGGTGCCGAAGTTGATCACGCCGTAGAAGTCCTGCAGGTACGCCAGGTCCGCCGCGAACAGACCCTCGATCTCGTGCGGCGTGACCAGCGCGAGGGAGCCGAGGCTCTCCACGACGCGGGCCAGCACCACGATCGTCAGCCGCGGGTCGTCGGGACCCGTGACCGTGGGGTCGCGCAGCGGCTCGAGCTCGTCGCGCGCCGTCGCGAGCCGCATGACGCCGTCGCGGTGGACGGCGCCGTCGCGGTCGACGTAGCCGCGCGGCAGCGTGAACTCGTACCGGGTCTTGAGGGTCACTTGATCCGCTCGAGCGTCTCGATCGTGAGGGTGACGTTCTCCTTGACCGGCTCGTTCGAGTCCACGCTCAGCTGGTCGGTCGAGATCTTGCTCGGCCAGCCGTTGGTGAAGTTGAACCGCGCGACCTCCTTGTGGGTCGAGTCGAAGATGACGATCGACCCGCTCTTGCGGTTGTTCGTGCGGTCCGACTGCAGGATGCCCTTGTTGCGGATGTCGTGGAACCACTGCCAGAGCTTGTCCTGCGTGGAGTCCGGCGGGGCCAGGCGGGTGAGGGTGATGTCACCCTGCTTGTTGCGGCCGGCCAGCGTCTTGATGGTCTGCGACTTGCCGTCCTTGCCGACCTGCTGGGTGGTGGCCACCTCCATCTCGATGTCGAGGCCCGACACCGAGGAGAGGATGGAGACGACGGACCCGTCGATCTCCAGGAAGAAGTTCTGCGCGATGAGCGGGTCCGAGTCGATCAGGGCGTTGGGCATCTGCGTGCTCCTCGTCTAGGGGTGGTGGGGTGGTCGCGGCGCGTCGGACGCGTCAGTTCGCGACCTGCTTGTTCTGGCTGATCCGGAAGATGACGAACTCGGCCGGCTTGACCGGCGCGATGCCCACCTCGACGACGAGCTTGCCCGCGTCGATCGACTCGGGCGGGTTCGTCGTCTCGTCGCACTTGACGAAGAACGCCTGGTCGGGCGACGAGCCGAACAGGGCGCCCGCCTGCCACAGGCCCTTGAGGTACGCGTTGAGCGTGCGCTTGACGCCCTCCCACAGCGCGACGTCGTTCGGCTCGAAGACGGCCCACTGGGTGCCCTCGAGGATCGTCGACTCGATCATGTTGAACAGGCGGCGCACGTTGATGTACTGCCAGTCGGTGTCCGACGCGAGCGTGCGCGCACCCCAGATGCGGATGCCGCGCGTGCCGAACGGGCGGATCGCGTTGATGCCGATCGGGTTGAGCACGCCCTGCTCGTTCTGGGTGATCGAGCGCTCGACGTCGAGCACGCCCCGGATCGTGTCGTTGGCCGGGGCCTTCCACACGCCGCGCGTCTCGTCGGTCCGCGCCCACACGCCGGCCACGTGTCCCGACGGCGGGACGAGGATCTCGCTGTTGCCGTTGGTGCCGGTCGGGTTCTCGACCTTGACCCACGGGTAGTACAGCGTCGCGAACGCCGAGTCGTACTGCGCGGCGTCCGAGCGCCACTCCTTGACCTGCTGGGGCGACATCCCGGGAGGGGCGTCGAGGATCGCGACGCGGTTGGCGTGCAGCTCGCAGTGCGCGATGAGGCTCGTCTGCACGGCCTTCCACAGCCCGAGGTCGAGCGAGCCGTCCTCCTTGGTCGCGGCGGTCAGCAGGTCGGGGACGACGACGATCGTGACGTCCTCCGCGATCGCGAGGCCGTTGATGCCGGAGCGGGCGGTCTCCGAGCCGGCGAACTTGCGGCCCGAGACGGGGACCTTGACCGGCTCGGCCTTCTCGAGCGCGTACGCACCGGGCTTGAGCAGCTCGAGCTGGCTCGACAGGTCGACGTCCTCGGCGAGCTTGAGCTCGACCTTGACCTTGGTCGACGTCTTGTTGATGACGGTCGCGGCGTCGCGCTTGCCGCCGAGCGTCAGGTCCTCGTACTGCTCGACGGGCTCGCCCGCCTCGACGATCGTGATGGTGAACGGCGCGGGCCCGTCCTCGTCGTCGGGCGCCTCGGAGGCCTGGACGACGACCGTGATGTCCGCGTCCGGCTCGACCGACTCGATCGCGAGCGGGAGGCCCAGCGAGCGGTCCACGGCGGGCAGCTCGAGGCGTGCGGGCTCGCCCGACGGCTCGGCGTTGGGGATGCGCACGATGTACGCGTACGCGCCGCCGTTGAGGAAGTAGCCGTACACCGACAGGGGGAGCAGGGCGCCCTCGACGAAGCCGCCGTACAGCGCCTCGTACTGGGTCCAGCTCGTCACCAGGCGCGGGGCCAGGCCGTCGGGGTCGTTCGGGTCGTCCTGCGGCGCCTGCGCGGTGAAGCCGACGAAAGCGGCGACGGCGGTGGGTGCCGACGCGAGGACCTTCTGGGAGGAGGGGATCTCCTCGACGTACACGCCGGGTGCGGTGTAAGTGGGCACTGGCCATCCTTCTTTCGGCGGCGGCCCCCGCGTTGGGGTCGGGCAACCGGCGCGGGGCGGTCTGGAGACGCAGGTAAGTCGTCCCCGAGGCTAGGAACGGGCGTCCGCAGGGGCATCGGTAATCGCTACGCAACGTCTGCGCGACGCCCGCTCGGCGCCCGTGTCGGCGTCGGCTCGGCGTCGGCTCGGGCCGCGCGCGAGCGCGCTCGTTCCGGACGAGAGCGCGTGTCCAGACGCGCGCTCTCGACCGGAAGTCGCGCGCTCGCGGGCAGGGTGTCGGGCCGGATCGTCCACGTTGCGGGCGGTCCTGGCGCCGGTCACAGGGGGTTCGGTCATCATGGGGGACCTAGGTCCCGCCCTCGTCGTCGCCGGCGACCGGTCGAAAGGTGCCCCGCCCGTGCCACCCGCATCCCGCGAGCCGCGCGGCTCCGCGCGCGCCGGGGACGAGCGGGACGATCGGGACCTTCCCGGCGGCATCGACCGGCCCCGGGCGGCCCGTCGGCCGCGCGTCGCCGGACGCACGCGGACCTGGGTGATGCCGGCGTCGCGGCGGGACGCCGTCGAGGCGTTGCGTGCCGCGCTGCGCGACGGTCGCAGCGTGCTCGTCGTGGGCGAGGCGGGCGTGGGCAAGACGGCGCTCGCGGCACGCGCGCTCGACGAGATGACGATCGACGGGCGCGCGCCGTACGTCGTCGCGCTCTCGGGCGCGGCGGGCCGCGCGGGGCTCCCGCTGTCCGCGCTCGAGCCGCTCCTGGGCGACGAGGGCCTGCTCGCGATCGGCAGCTTCGCGCGGACCGTGCGGACCCTGTCCGACTCGCTCGCGGCGCTCTCGGCCGGCTCGCCGCTCGTGCTGCGCGTGGACGACGCGCACCTGCTCGACGTCGCGTCGGCCCAGGCGCTCGGGTGGCTGGTGCGGCAGGGGGACGTGCTGCTCGTCGCGACGTCGCGGCCCTCGGGTGCCGCGGGCTCGCCGTGGCTCGAGCTGTGGAAGGACGACGTCGTCGACCGCATCGACGTCGAGCCGTTCACGGTCGACGAGCTCGAGCACTGGCTCGCGGGCGAGCTGGCCGGCACCCCGACGGCCGACACCGTGCGGCGGCTGTGGGGCGAGACCCGCGGCAACGTGTTCCACGCGCGTGAGCTGGTGCGCGCCGAGCGCTCGTCGGGAGCGCTGCGCGAGTTCGACGGCGTGTGGGTGTGGACCGGGCGCGCCGCGTCGGGCGCGCGGCTGCTCGAGCTCGTCGAGAACGACGTGTCACGACTGTCCGCCGAGGCGCACCGCGCGCTCGAGGTCGTCGCGCTGCTGTGCCCCGCACCCATGAGCCTGCTGCTCGACGTGGTCCCGCGGGCCGCGGTCGACGAGCTCGTCCACATGGGCGTCGCGACGATGCGCCCGCAGCTGTCGGCCGCGGGCGGGACCGACGTCGTCGTCGACCTCGCGCACGCGCTGTACGCCGAGGCGGTGCGCGCACGCGTCCCGGGCGGCCGGCGCCGCGAGGTGCTCGACCTCGTCGCCGGTTCCACGCACGCGTCGACGGGTGCGTCGCTCGTGCGGTCGGTGATGCTCGCGATGGACTCCGGCCTCGACGTCGGTCCCGGGCGGCTCGACGCGGCGATCGAGGAGGCGTTCACGCTGCAGCAGGCGGACGTCGTCGTGCGCCTCGTCGACCTCGCGCTGCGGGCCGGGACGCTCGCCGACGCACAGCGTGCGCGGCTCACGATCGTGCGTGCCGAGGCGTGGTGGTCGCAGAGCGAGTTCGCGCGCGCGAGCCGTGACGCGTCCGACGTGGTGCGCCTGGTGCGGGCGTCCGGGACCCCCGACGCCGAGCTCGCCTCACGGCACTCCGACGCGGTGCAGATCCTCGCCGCGACGATGCACTCGTCGGGCGCCGACATCACGGAGGTGCTCGAGCTCGTCGACGAGGCCGCGGCGTGGCTCACGTCCGTCGACGCACTCGGCACCTGGGCCGACGAGCTCGCGGTCACGCGCCTCGTGCGCCAGGGCTGGGCGGGCCAGAGTGCGGCGACCCGCACGGAGGCGCTCGCGGTCCTCGCGCACCCCACGTCGCCGGCCGTCGCGCTGCGCCTCGTCGCGCCCACGGTCATCTCGCTCGCCGACTCGGGCCGCTTCGCCGAGGCGTTCGCGCTGTGCGCCCGGTACCTGCCCGTCTCGCGCGCGCACGGCGAGCGCTACCGCTGGGCGACCGGCGAGATCACGCTCGTCGGGATGCTCGCGAGCCTGTGGCAGGGCGACGTCTCGGCACTGCGCGTCGACGCGCTGCACGCCGTGCAGGACGAGGCCGTGCCGGTCGACTGGGTCGCCGCGCAGGCGGGCCGCGGCCTCGCGGGCGTCGCGCACGGCTCGTGGTCGCAGGCCGCGACCGACCTGCGGGCCGCCAACGCACGTCTGCGCGTGAGCGACCGCGGCGGCATCGCCTCGTTCACGCTGGCCGCCGAGGCGCTCGCGGTCGCCGCGTCCGGCTCGTCGTCCTCCGCCCGCCAGCTCCTGGCGGGGATCGCGGGCGAGCCGCTGCGCGCCGCGTCCGCGCTCGAGCCGGAGATCCGACTGCTCGTGCTCGACACGCTCGGCTGGCTGCGCGACCCGGGGCTCACGGTCGAGGCCGCCGCGCTCGCCACGTGGGCGGCGTCGCGCGGGCACGCGCGCGTCGAGCTCGAGGCCCTGCACCGCCTGGTCCGCGCCGGCAACCGTTCACCGGACGTGCTGGCGCGCGTGGCGGAGCTCGCGACCGTCGTCGAGGGCTCGCGCGCGGCCTCCGTCGCGGCCCACGTCACGGCCCTCGTGCACGACGACCCCGACCTGTCCCGCATCGCCGAGCGCGACCTCAACCGCGCCGGCCTGTGGCTGCCCCCGCTCGAGCCCCCCGTCGCGCTCACCCCGCGCGAGCGCGAGATCGCCTCGCTGGCCGCCGGAGGCATGACGTCGCGGGCGATCGCCGCGCGGCTGACCCTGTCCGTGCGGACCGTCGACTCGCACCTCGCGCGGGTGTTCGCGAAGACGGGCGTGCACTCGCGCGAGGGGCTGGCGGAGGTGCTGCGGTAGCCGCGCTCCGCGGCGTCACGACAGGTTGCGGAAGAACGCGCGCAGGTCGTCCGCGAGCAGCCCGGTGGCATCCATCGCGGGGAAGTGGCCGCCCTCGGTGTGCTCGGTCCAGTGGCCGATCGCCCCCGACGGGTCCATCGCGCGCCGCATCAGCGGGTGGGTGTCGAACACCGCCCACCCGGACGGCACGCCGGGGGCCATGCCGAAGTAGTCGATCCCGGAGTGCTCGCCCTCGTAGTACAGCTGCGCGCTCGACGCGCCGGAGCGGGTGAACCAGTACAGGCTCACGTTCGTCAGGAGCTGGTCGCGGTCCACCGTCTCGTCGGGCGTCCGGGCGTCGCCGACGCTGCGCGACTTGAACTTCTCGACGATCCACGCGAGCAGCGCGACGGGTGAGTCCGTGAGCGCCGGGCCGATCGTGTCGGGACGGTGGTTGTGCATCTCGAGGTAGCCGCGGTCGGCTGCGGCGTCGGCGCGCACGGCGTCGATCTGCGCGATCTCGTCGTCGGACAGGCCGTCGGGGTAGGGGAACTTGTCGCCGACCATCGCGAGCAACCGGGACTCGCACCCGATGTGCATGCCGATGACGCGCGCCGGGTGGCGCGCCGCGAGGAGGCCGGCGATGCCCGAGCCGATGTCGGTGCCGTGGACGGCGAACCTCTCGTAGCCGAGGCGCGTCACGATCTCGGCGTATGCCTCCGCGGTCCGCGCCGGCTCCCACCCCGTCCCCGACAGCGGGCCGGAGAACCCGAAGCCGGGCGGCGACGGGATCACCACGTGGAACTCGTCGGTCAGCAGGGGGATCAGGTGCTGGTACTCGACGAACGAGCCGGGCCACCCGTGGTTCAGGACCAGCGGGATGGCCTGCGGGTTCGCCGAGCGCACGTGGACGACGTGGAAAATCTGGCCGTCGACGACGGTCGTGAGCTGCTCGTGCTGGTTCAGCCGCGCCTCCTGCGCGCGCCAGTCGAACCCGTCGCGCCAGTGCTCGGCGAGCTCCTGGAGGTAGGGCAGGGGGATGCCGCGGCTGAAGTCGGTGCGGTCCGAACGACCGGGCGTGGCGATCGGCCAGCGCGTGCGCGCGAGCCGGTCACGCAGGTCGTCGACCTCCGCCTGGGGGATGTCGATGCGGAAGGGGGCCGGTGTCGTGTCCTTGTCCATGACGGTGACGCTCCCAGTCGATGCGGCAGGTTTGCTTCCGCTATCTCTGCCATCCTCGAGATCGTGCTGCAGACCTCCGCCCGCCTGCTCGAGCTGCTGTCCCTGCTCCAGCTCAAGCGCGACTGGACGAGCACCGAGCTGTCCGCCCGGCTCGGGGTCAGCACCAGGACCGTGCGCGCCGACGTCGCGAGGCTCAGGGCGCTCGGCTACCCCGTGGACGCGCGCCCCGGTGTCGCGGGCGGGTACCGGCTGGCCGCCGGGACGGCGATGCCGCCGCTGCTCCTCGACGACGACGAGGTCGTCGCGGTCGCGGTCGCCCTGGGCGCGGCCGCCACCCAGCGGCTCGGGGTCGAGGAGACGTCCCTGACCGCGCTCGCGAAGCTGGAGCAGGTGCTGCCCTCGCGGCTGCGTCGACGCGTCGAGGCGGTGCGGGAGTCGACGAGCGCCGTCCCCAACCCGGAGCCGGCGCTCGACGTCTCGGCCCTCGGTGCGGTCGCCTCCGCGATCCGTGGCCACGAGCGGCTCCGGTTCGGGTACACGACGAAGCGCGGCGGCAAGGCCGACCGCCACACCGAACCGCAGCGCCTGGTCAGGTGGGGGCCGTACTGGTACCTGCTCGCGTGGGACCTCGACCGCGACGACTGGCGGGTGTTCCGCGTCGACCGCATGGTGCTGCGTCACCCGACCGGAGCGAGGTTCCGACCGCGCCCGATGGCCGAGCACGAGGCCGTCGATCTCGTCGTCGCCCGCGTCAGCACGGCCTCCTGGACGTACCGCGCCCGAGTCCTGGTGCACGCTCCCGCCGCCCGGGTCAGGGCGTTGATCGGCATCCCGCTCGACCTCGAGGAGGTCGACGCGTCGACGTGCCGGCTCGAGCTGGGGTCCGACGACCCCGACCGGCTCGCGCTGTGGCTCGCGCAGCTCGACGCCGATGTCGAGGTGATCGAGGGCGACGAGCTCGCGGCGGCGTTCGGCCGCCTCGCCGCGAGGTTCCGCCGCGCGGCCGCCGGCCCCCGGACCACCACGGAGCGGCCGGCGCCTCTCCTGTAGCATCCACGAGGACCGCAGGCACGAGTGATCGGGCTCGCCGGTCCCCTCGCGCCTGTAGCTCAGGGGATAGAGCACCGCTCTCCTAAAGCGGGTGTCGGCAGTTCGAATCTGCCCAGGCGCACACCGCTCATCTCTCTGCCTCGGCGTGCCGATACCTGTGTACCGTCCCCGCCCGGGGCCCCTGACCGCTGCTCGACGAAGGCTCATCCATGCTCTCCCTCCGGCGCCCCGTGCGCTCCGCCGCCGCCGCCGTCGTGACCCTCGCAGTGGCCCTCCTGGGACTGGCGACGCCAGCCGTCGCGGTAGCGCCGACGGGGTTCGTCATCCAGTTCGACGGGCTCGACGACGCCATTCCGATGGGGAATCTCCGCATGCAGCTCGCGGCCGCCACGTACGAGGGCGATCCGGGGTATGCGTACGTCGACGACCCGTACGGCGTCGAGCCTGCGGCCCCCGGCGACTACCGGATGGACCTGCTGTCGGATCGGTATGACCTGGCTCGCGTGAGCTTCACCGTCGTGGAGGGCGAGGTGACCGCGGTCACGGTGAAGGCGACCACGCTGGTCGACCTGCGCGGTGTCGTCACCTACCACGACGGCACGCCTGCGACGGAGAAGGTCACCGTGACGGGCGCATCGGGGACGTCCACGACGTGGAGCGACCAACAGGGTCGCTATTGGGTCCAGGACCTGGTCCCGGGCGACTACGCGGTCACGACCGACGTGGGCTACGGCGTCGAGCGACGCACGGTCTCGGTGGAGGCCGGCCACGTCGCCGTCGCGGACGTGTTGGTCGCCGAGGGCGGCGTCGTCGTCGGACGTGCGACGAGCCCGGGCGGCCACGCGTTGAGCGAGATCTCGCTCAGGGTCACCGACTCGACGACCGGCAAGAAGGTTGGGTACGGCGGAGTGGTCCAGGCCGACGGCACGAGCCGTGCGCGTGGCGTGCCCGACGGGCACTACGACGTCACCTTCGTCGGGTCGAGCTACTACCAGTACGGGCATGCCGTCGTCGACGTGGTCGATGGACGAGGGTTCGTGCCCGACGTCGAGCTCGCGCGTGCCGCCGTCGTCACTGGCGGTGTGTCGCCGGCGATCGGAGCCACGGTTGCGGTCTACCCGATGGACAGCCCGTTCGGGGTCAGCGGCTACGTCTCCGCCAGCGGGCTGTACTCCATCGGGAGCCTCGCCCCGGGTCAGTACCGGCTCTACTTCGACGCGGAGGGGTATGCACCGGTCGTGCGCGTGATCGACCTGCCGGAGGGCACGACGATGCTCGCGAGGCAGGTTCTGACCCGAGGCGATCCCGTCAGCGGGTCGGTGACGCGCGCCGACGGTTCCCCGGCAGCGGGCGTCCACGTGACGGGCACCCAGGTCGACTGCGTGTCGGGCGCGACCGTCGATCTCGGCCACATGCCCACGACGACGACCGACGCCGCCGGTGCGTTCGACGTGCCGGCGGTGCCCGGCGGCTGCTACGACCTCGCGGCGGAGCTCGACGTCATGGTCGAGGTCCGTGGCGTCAGGGCGGGAACGGCAGGCGTACGCCTGGCGGAGCCCGCAGCCCCGACGGCGCCCACGCCGCTCGTATCGACAGTCACGCGGATGACGACGGCCGGCGCGGTGTACGGCTCCCCGGCCAAGGTGTCCGTCGTCGTGACGCGTGCTGACGGAGGCGTAGCGGCGGTGCGCGGACGGGTGAGCCTCATGGACGGCTCGCGAACCATCGCGGCGGGGGTCGCGCTCCCGTCGTCGGGCAGGGTGTCGCTCTCCGTGCCCGCGACCGCGCAGCCGGGCGCGCATCGCCTGACCGCGGTGTTCACGCCGTCGGCGGGGTTCGCGGGCTCGCGCGCGACGGCGTCGATGACGGTACGTCGGGCGACACCGACGGTCACTGTGCGCGCGAGCCACGTGAAGCGGGGCGCGCGCACGAGCATCCACGTCGTCGTCCGAGCGAGCACTCCGTCCACCGGCACGGTCACGGTTCGTGTCGGCGGCCACCGGGTCGCCACCACGAAGCTGGTCGCTCACGGCCGGTCGTACGTCGCGGACGTGCGAGTGCTTCTCAAGCACAGGGGCAAGGTGGCGGTTCGGTACAACGGGAGCTCGACGATCGCTCCGCGGTCGGTCACGACGAAGTACGTCGTGCGCTGACCGTGCTCGGGGCGCCCGTACGCCGACCGGTGTGAGCGGGTCGACGCCGACCGGTTCACCCCTCACGGGGTGAGCGGATGCGGTTGACGCATCTGTGCAGTTCAGCCAGCATCGGACGTACCCGGACAGGTCGGGAGGAACCGGTGCCGTGACGGGCCGGGACACGTCGCGGGGCTGCGCACGGGGTGTCGCCGGGTCCGGGTGCCGCGAGAGGTCACCGGCGACGGCCCGCAGCGACGTCGCGCGGGCCGCGTGGTCGGGCGACGGAGGGACCATCCGGTGGCGGCTCGGGAGAGTTCGGGACGAACGGCTCGGCACCCCGTGCGGGCACGGGGCCGGGGGGTCCGGTGGGTCTCGGCCCTCGCAGCCGCGGTGCTTCTCGCCGGGCCGCTCGCGCTCGTCTCCGCGGCGCCGGCGTCCGCGGCGTCGTGGGGCATCCAGAAGCTCGAGACGAGCACGGGGCCCTACGAGCCGGGTGACAACGTCACGTGGACGATCCAGATCTCCTGCTCCGACCCGAACGCGAACCCGTGCACGAACGCGACGATCACCGACCCGCTGCCCGACGGGCTGGACCTGATCTCCGCGGACATCCAGAGCCCGCAGGGCGGCACGATCGACGTCGACACCGACTCCGACACGGTGACCGCGAACTGGCCCAGCATCCCCAACGGCAGCCAGGCGGAGATCGTCGTCACCGCGCAGGTGGACCCCGACCTCCCGTACAGCCAGGACGGCGTCCCGATCACCAACACCGCGACGGTGACGGGCGACAACACGCCGGACAACTCCGCGTCGGACACCGTCACGCCGGTCGTCCCGCTCGTGCTCGACTCGGACACCACCAAGTCGATCGACCCGCCTGGAGCCATCGCGAGCCCGGGGACGGCGGCGACGATCACTCTCGGTTCCACCAACACCTCGAACGACCCCGTCGACACGCTCGTCATCCAGGACCCGGTGGACCCCACGGCGGACCCGAACCCGTTCACGCTGCTCGGCTACACGGGCACCGGCACGATCGTCTACCCGCCGAACGCGGACACGGTGACCGAGGAGTACTGGGACGGCGACTCGTGGGAGCCGCTCGACGACTCGGTCGACCCGGCCGACGTGCAGGGCGTGCGCTACACGTTCAGCGGTGACATCCAGCCCGGGGCGACGGCGAGCGTCCCGGTGCAGGTCGAGCAGACCGACGCCGTCACCACCCTGACCGACCCGACGACGGTCACGAACGACGCGTCGTCGCACGTGACGCACGGGGACGACGAGTCCGACCCCGTCACCGCCGACGACACGTACGTCATCACGCCGCCGAACAACAGCGTGACCGCGCACAAGTCCTTCGACCCGTCGACGGTGAGCGCGGGCGGCTCGACGAAGGTCACGATCGGCGCGACGAACGACGGCGACCCGACGACGTCGATGTCGATCACCGAACCGGCGGCGGGGACGGACAGCCCGTTCGAGGGCGACGACCCCCTGACGTTCACCGGGTTCGGCCCGACCGGCGACGGGACCGGCGTGCAGTGGCCGGCGGACGCCGACGCGGCGTCGGTGACCTTCACCTGCGCCGACGGCAGCACGCCGACGCGTGAGGCGACCGCGCCGAACACGCTGCCGAACCCGCCCGCGGGATGCGTCGTCGTGGGCTTCACGGTCGAGTTCACGGGCGACATCGTCACGGGCGCCGACGCGTCGATCCCGTTCATGGCGACGACCGACCCGGACCAGACCGAGCGCGACGTCGAGCACCCCAACGAGATCTCGGCGCACATCCCGAACGCGGACGACACGGACGACGCGACGCTGACGACGCTCACGGACCGGCTCGCGACCGACACGACCAAGAGCATCGCACCGTCGACCATCCCGGCGCTCCCGGGTCAGACCGTGGTCGTCCAGCTCCCGACCGAGCTCCTCCCGTTCGGCCCCGACGGCTCGACGACGAATGCGAACGACGTCGTCGTGCAGGACCCCACCGACCCTGCGAACCCGGGCTCGTTCTGGGACGACTTCGACGCGACCTCGGTCCGCTCGACGGACGTCCCTCCGGGCTCGACGCTGACCATCAGCTACTGGGACGGCACGCAGTGGGTGACGGACCCGGACTGCGGCACGTTCAGCAACCCGTCCACCACGAGCGTGAACTGCGACCTGCCCCCGGACGCGCAGGGCGTGCAGTTCCACTACCACTCGGACGCCGGCTTCCCGCCGGGGACCTCGTTCCAGCCGAACTTCGTCGCGACCTACGACGGGCCGCAGGACGCCGACGACCCGCTGACGAACTGCGGTGCCTCGACGGCCGAGTCGTCGACCGTCGACCCGACGGAGCCGGCCGAGGGCTGCGACACCATCGACCCGTTCCCGGTCCCGACGAACCCGGGCGACCTGGACTTCATCGACAAGACCTTCCTCGCGCCGGACGGGCAGTCGGGACGCCCGTACACGGTGCGGGCCCGCACGCAGGACCCCATCACGGCGCAGATCACGTGGTCGACGAACGGTTTCGAGGGCGTCGACCCGATGATCATCAGCGACACCGCCGACCCGGTCGCCGCGAGCAGCCCCGCCATCGCGAACTCGTTCTACGACGCGTTCGACCTGACGCGCGTCGAGCCGATCGACTCGTCCGTCGACCCGAAGATGCAGTACGACGCCATCACGGGGGTGGAGCTCTACATCGGCGGCGCGTGGGTCGACGCCGAGGCGGACCCCTGCAGCGTGGCGGCCCCGTGCGACGGGTCGTTCCCGGGCTACACGCTGTCCCCGGACGAGCGGGCGGCGGCGACGTCGGTGCGTCTGAGGTACACCGAGTCACCCTCCCGCGCCGAGTTCCCGTCCGACCCGACCGTGCCGGCCCAGGGGTCCGGCGTCGCGCGCTCGACGCAGGCCGACGGCAGGCACCTGCGCCTGGACTTCGAGCTCCGGGACGAGCGCCGCAGCGACGGCGAGCCGGCGCTCGGTTCGACGAAGGGCACGGTCTACAACCGGGGCGACGACAACCCCGGGCTCGTCAACGACACGGCGCGCGGCACGGCGACGTTCCAGGGCGTCGACCGCACGGACACGGACGACGACGACGTCCTGATCATCGACCAGCCCGTCAACGTCGGTATCACCAAGGAGTGGACCGGCGGCCCGCTGTCGGTCCCGCCGGAGGGCACCCCCGCCAGCGCCTACCCGTCGACGCACGCGATCCTCACGGCGACCAACAACTCGGTGGCCCGCGTGGACGAGCTGCGGATCGTCGACCCGTCGTCCCCGCCGGGCGCGGTGGACCCGGTCACCGCGATCGGGACGCCGCCGTTCGACGTGTTCGACCTCACGCACATCGACATCACGCCGCCGGCGGGTGCCGAGACGACGACGGTCGTGCTCACCGAACTAGGTGGCGCGACGAGGACGTTCGACGAGGCCGGGGCCGAAGGCCTCTCGGCCGACGACCTGACGAGCGTCGTCGCCGTCGACGTCCGGTTCGACGGCCGCATCGACTCGACCGCGAGCGGTGTCGTGGACCTCACCCTCCGGCTGCGCGAGTTCGACCGGTACACGCGCGACCGCGTGATGGTGGACCAGTCACCCGTGCCCAACAGCGCGGGTGCCGAGGTCACGGACCCCGGCGGCACCTCCGCGGACAAGCCGCAGGCGTGGGACGACGCCGACATGGAGCTGCGGGACGCGCACATCTCGATGGTGGAGTCGAAGTCGTTCGGCCCGGCCACGATCGTCGAGCCGGGCTCCGACACCGAGACCAACCCGACGTCGACCCTGACCATCACCGGGCAGCCGACCGGTCCGTCGCGTGCGGTGTCGATGACGCTCACCGACGTCGACGGCAGCTTCTGGAACCAGTACGACCTGGTGGGCTTCGACTCGTCGGCGCTCACGGCGCCCATCGACCGCGTGCAGGTCGACGCGTACACCGGCGGCACGTACGACGAGGCGACCGACACGTTCACCGGCGGCACGTGGACCGACGGGACGCCCGGGACGACGTTCGCGCTCCCCGGCACGGTGCAGGCGTCGGCCGTCGTCGGGCTGCGGTTCACGTTCACGCGCGACGACGGCGCGATCTGGGAGAACCCCGCCAACCCGGTGCAGCCCGTGAACCTCGAGGTGCAGGTGCGCGACACGCTCCGGTCCGACCCCGGCACGCCCGTGCCGAGCGACCTGTCCACCAACGACCCGGCTCCGGGCGAGGACGCACCCGGAGTCGCGACGAACGACGTCACCGCGACCGTCACCGGGGCGGACCTCGTCGTGAACCCCGACGACCCGACCGGGCCGCTCGTCCAGGTGAGCTCGGACGCGGACGCGACGGGCACGATCCGGTACGAGCACACGAACAACGCCGTGAAGATCGTCAAGGACTTCAACGGGACGGTGACCGGCGGGACCGCCGCGCCGGGCTCGGTCGTCGCGATGAACATCGCGGTCACCAACACCGGCAACCGTCCGATCTACGACCCGGTCGTCACCGACCCGATGCCCTCCGACCCCGACGGGCCGGAGCTGCGGCTCGCCGACGGTGTGGCGGAGCCGTACACGTACGCGCTCGACGGCGCCGCGCCGACGCCGTCCAACGGCCCCGCGATGCCGACCGACCCGGACGACGTGACCGTCGACTCGAGCGGCAACCTGTCGTCGCTCGAGTTCACCTTCCCGCCCGGCACGGTGCTCGAGGTCGGCCAGACCTACACGATCACGGTCATGGTTCAGTTCCGGGTCGGGCTCGAGTCGAGCACGAAGGTGAGGAACACGGCGGCCGTGACGGGTGACCGGCCGTGGGACGGATGCATCAGCCGGCTCAACGACGACAACGGTGCGTGCGAGGCGGACGCTGACATCACGCCGCTGCCCGCCGCCGTGATCGCGCAGACCAAGTCGGTCAAGGCGACCGACGACGACCAGCTCGGTGTGATCGTCGACCCGGCTGCAGCGGACCAGTCCGTGACGTGCACGCCCGACGCCGACGGCTTCTACTCCTACCCGTGCACACCCGTGATCGAGCCGGGGCACGACGAGACCTGGCGCGTGAACGTCGAGAACGTCGGCAACCTCCCGATGAGCAAGCTCGTCCTGTACGACCGCCTCCCGATCCCCGGGGACACGGGCTCGTACGACAACGGCACGGACAAGGAGCCACGCGGCTCGCAGTGGCGGCCGGTCCCCGACGTCAGCCACCCGCCGGAGCTGGTCAACGCACCACCGGGGACGACAGTCACGTTCTTCTACACCACCGTGCAGGACTACTGCATGGACGACATCGAGCACCCGGTCGACGAGCCCGTCTGCCCGACCGGCGACCCCGACACGGGGTGGAAGCAGATGACAGGCGGCGAGGACGAGGCCGTCTACCGCTCGATCGTCGCACTCAAGATCGTGCTGACCTTCCCCGACGACAGCCCGTTCCGGCCCGCGCAGAAGCTCTCGGTCGAGGGCATGACGGCGACCCCGGCGGTGGTCCCGGCGGCCGGTGACCACTCGATCGCGTGGAACTCCGCCGCGGTCAACGGCGTGGCGATCACCGACAACGGCCCGCGCAACCTGCTGCCGACGGAGGGCACGAAGGTCGGCGTCGCCACGGCCAGCGGCCCCCTCGAGGTGACCAAGGAGGTCATCGGCGACGGGAAGCAGTACGCGCCTGCGCAGTTCCACCTCGACGTGGTGTGCACGTCGGCCGTGGGCACGTTCCTGGAGACGAAGCTGCCACCGATCCCGATCACGGTCACCCCGGGGACGCCCGTCACGGTGCCGAACATCCCGTACGGCTCCGAGTGCACCATCGCCGAGGCCACGCCGCCCAACGGGCAGACGCAGCTCATCGTCGGCACCGTGACGATCGACAGCGAGGACCCGGACGCCCCGACGAAGATCACGGCGGTCAACCGGTACGACCTCGCGTCGCTCGTGATCTCCAAGTCGGTGATCAGCGACGCGACCGACGAGAACGGCGACCCAGACGAGTTCGGCCCCTTCCAGGTGCACGTGGACTGCACGTTCCTCGGCAACCCCGTGTACGCCGACGGGTACGGCCCCGACGACCCGATGGACCTGACGATCGAGGACGGCGGGGAGATCACGCTCACCGGGCTGCCGGTAGGGGCCGAGTGCGAGGTCACCGAGACGGCGACCGGCAACGCGACGGACATCGACGTGACCGTGCAGGAGGGCGCGCGACCGCCGGTCCACGTGGACGGCACGTCGGCGGGCCTTACTCTCGTCGGCGACCTCGACGGCGGTCCCCGCAACACCGCGGAGATCACCAACACCTTCGACGTCGGCGAGCTCGACCTGCACAAGGTGGTCACGGGCGCCGGCGCTGAACGCTACGGCGCCGGACCGTTCGCGCTGCGCGTCACCTGCACGTTCGACGACGACGGGGACGGCCCGAACCGGCCGAGGGTGGTCTACGACAGCCCGGTGGTGCTGGGCGGCGCCGGTCCGCTCGACGCCGAGATCGCCCGGTTGCCCGTCGGTGCGGTGTGCCGCGTGACCGAGCCCGACGACGGCGGCGCGACCGCGACGACGATCACCCCCTCTCGTGTCGTCATCGGGGACGGCGACGAGCCGGTCGCCGTGACGGTGACCAACCGCTTCGACGTCGGGCGGATCGCGGTCGACAAGGAGGTGACGGGCGACGGCGCCGACGACTTCGGCTCCGGACCGTTCCAGGTGCGGCTCGCGTGCACGTACGACGGCGAGAGGATCGGCATCCCGGGCGGCGCGACGCGGACCCTCGTGCCCGGCGACCAGGTGGTCTACGACGACCTGCCCGTTGGAGCCACGTGCACCGTGAGCGAGTCGCAGGACGGCGGTGCGTCGTCGACGAGCATCTCGGTCAAGACGCCGGGACACCGTCCGGTGGTCACCGAGGGGACGTCGGCGGGCGTCGTCGTCCCGAGGAACGTCGCCGGGCACGAGACGACCGCGTCGGTGGTCGTCACGAACACGTTCGACGAGGGCGCGATCCGGGTCGACAAGGTCGTCTCCGGCGACGGCGCCGACCTGTACGGCTCGGGGCCGTTCGAGGTGCGCCTGGCGTGCACGTTCGAGCGCACGGACGTCGACATCCCGGGTGGAGCGACACGTGAGCTCACGCCGGGCACACCCGTGCTCTACGGGGGCCTGCCGAGCGGTGCCGAGTGCACCGTGACGGAGCCGACGACGGGCGGAGCGACCTCGACGACGGTCTCGTCGACCGACGGCGGCGAGCCCGGCGCGGTCGTCGTGCCCAGCTCCGGCTCGATCGACGTGACGGTCACCAACCGCTTCGATGTCGGGTCGATCAAGGTGTTCAAGACGCTGTCCGGATCCGGCGCCGCCGACCACGTCGACGGCATCTACACCGTGAGCCTCGCGTGCACGCAGGACGTCGACGGCGCCACCGAGCCCGTCACGATCCCCGGTGGTGCGACCCGCGTGCTCTCGGCCGCCGGCGACTGGACCGCGACGTACGAGGACCTCCCGCAGGGAGCCGAGTGCGTGCTCACGGAGACCGACACGCGCGACGCCGACAGCGTGCAGATCGTCGTCGACGGCGAGAGCACGGTGACCAACCCCGACGACGTGACGCCCGCTTCCTCGTCGTTCGCCGTCCCGACGGGCGACGACGCATGCACGCCGGTCAACGTGGTCAACACGTGGTCGGGCGTGTCAGGTGCAGGTACCGGCGCCGCGGGTGCCGTCCGTTCGGCGCTCGACCCGTCGACGCTGCCCGACTCGTGCGCCGACAACGGCGGTGGCCCGGCCCCGGGCGTGCTGCCGCGCACCGGTGCGGACGTCGCCGGGTTCCTCGGCTGGACCGCGTTCCTGATGCTGGGCGGAGCGGCGCTGGTCATGACCCGGCGGCGCCGGGTGGGGTGACGGCGCCGGGCGGGGTGACGGGAGTCGACGTGCGGGCCGCAGGACCTGATCCCGCAGCGCCGTGGTTCAGTCCTTGGTGAGCGGGTCGACGCCGTCGGCCATCGGCTGGGCGGCAGCGGGCTTCTCGGGCCGGCTCGTCGGGAGCGGGGGCGTCGTCTCGGCGGTGGCGGGTGCGGCGACGAGGCGGCCCAGCGCGACGAGCGTGATGCCCTCGACCAGCAGCTGCACGCCGAGCAGCACGCCGAGCAGCGTGAGCGTCGCGGCGCCCGGGTTGATCAGCACGTACCCGCCGAGCAGGACGCCCGCGACGCCGCTGACCGCGAGCAGCACGCGGTTGCCGGGCACGGAGAACGCGGCGACGAGCCGCGCGATGCCGCCCGTGAGGAACAGCGCACCGGCCATGACGGTGAGCGCGACCGCACCCAGCAGGGGATTGCGCAGCACGAAGATGCCGAACACCAGCAGGATCGCGCCGCCGATCGCGGCCCACAGGGCACCGCCCGCGCGGATCTTGGTGATCGCGGAGACCAGCAGCACGATGCCGCCGATGAGCGCGGTCCACGCGAGCACGTAGACCGACACGACGGTGGCGACGACGACGTCGCCCAGGACGATGAACCCGCCGACCAGCAGCAGGATGCCGAGGATCACGTCCCAGCCGCTGCGGCTGCGGACGAGGGTGGTGGCGCTCTGTGCGGACATCGGTCCTCCTGGGGCTCGCGCGACGCCTGCGACGTGACCTCGCCGGCCCGGCCAACGTAGCGCCGCGCCGGGGCTCGTGCGCGAGGGCGCTCCGGCCCGTGCCGGCCGCGGCCGTGCCCGGGTCGTCGGGCCCGTGTCGTACGCGGGTGCCAGGATGACGCCATGGCCGATCCCAGCGACGCGAAGGTCGCCGTCTACGTCGACTTCGACAACATCGTCATCTCCCGCTACGACCAGGTCTTCGGGCGCGGGTCGTGGGGCAAGGACCGCGCGCGCGTGCACGGGAAGGGCGACACCGACGAGGTGGGGCGCAAGCTCGCGCAGGCGGCGGTCGACGTCGACGCGATCCTCGACTACGCGTCGTCGTTCGGCACGTTCGCGGTGACGCGCGCGTACGCCGACTGGTCGTCGCCGGCCAACGCGGCCTATCAGCGTCAGCTCGTCGACCGGGCCGTCGACCTCACGCAGCTCTTCTCGGTGACCGCGGGCATGAAGAACGGTGCCGACATCCGGCTCTCGGTGGACGTGGTGGAGGACCTCTTCCGGCTCGACGACGTCACGCACGTGGTGATCGTCGCGGGCGACTCGGACTACATCGCGCTCGCGCAGCGCGCCCGCAGGCTCGGGCGGTACGTCGTGGGGATCGGCGTCGCGGGGGCGACGAGCCGCGCGCTCATGGCCGCGTGCGACGAGTTCGCGGACTACGACGACGTGCTCGAGCAGCACGGACCCGACGACGTGGCCGACGACGAGGACGACGTGCCCGTCGTGGCGCCCGCGAAGACCTCGGGACGCGGCAGGGCCGCCGACGGGAAGGCCCAGGAGAAGCTCGACGACGCGCCCGCAGGCACGACGCCGACGAGGGGTGAGAACGCGGCACCGGCCGACGAGGGCACCCCGGCGAAGCGGTCGCGCAAGGAGCAGGCCAAGCAGGAGCCGGCTCCGGTGGTGGCGTCAGGCCCGTCGAAGGGCGCGCAGCGCGCCGCGACCCAGCTGCTCATGCGCGCGATGCGCCTGGTGCACGCCAAGCACCCCGACGACCCGTGGGTGTCCTACGGCGAGGTGAAGAACCAGATGCTGCGCATGGACCCCGCGTTCACGGAGAAGCCGCTCGGTTTCGCGTCGTTCACCGACTTCGTCGCGGCACGCCACAGCCAGGTAGAGATCGGCAAGGCCCAGGCGAACGGGCAGGCGCGTATCCGGCTGCGGCCCGGCAACTGACGACGGCCCGATCGGGGCCGGGGTGCGGCGCAGCCGTCGCCCGGCCGGCGCTCAGCCGGCCGGGTACGGGTTCGCCTGCAGCAGTCGCGCGAGGTGGGCGGCGTGCCGTGCGACCGTCGCCGTGGTCCCGGCGGTCGCCTCGGGCGTCTCGTCGAGGTCCTGGTAGTCGGTGGACCCCATGGCCTCGCCCACCCAGTAGGTGACGCCGGCGGCAGGGATCGTGAACCCGACGTCGTCGAGCGCCTGGAAGAGCTCGGCGCTGGTGTGGTGCGCGCCGTCCTCGTTGCCGACCACCGCGACGACCGCGACCTTGCCGTACGTGAGCAGCCGCCCCTCGTGGTCGGTCTCGGACAGCTCGGCGTCGAGGCGCTCGAGCGCGCGCTTGGTCACCGACGACGGCTGCCCCATCCAGATGGGGGTCGCGAGCACCAGGATGTCGGCGGCCAGCACCTTCGCGCGGATCGCGGGCCACGCGTCGCCGTCGCCCATGTCCACCTGGACCCCCGGCCGGACGTCGTGGTCGACGAGGCGCACCACCTCACCGGTGACGTCGTGCTCCGCGAGGGCGTCGAGCACCTGCCGGCCGAGCAGCTCGCTGCTGGACCGTGCGGGGGAGGGCGTGAGGGTTCCGACGAGGACGAGTGCGCTGAGGGCCATCGGTCCAGCCTCACCCCAGGCGCCGGGTCGTGCGACCCGGGGCACGGGCGCCGACGAGCCCTGCCCACGATGTGGGCAGGGAGTGGGAGGAACCGGACGTGCTGGCCTACGCTCGGGAAAGCGCTCTCCCGGACCGTGAGCAACCAGTGCGGACCGGGGCCGGACACCGACGTCCGGACCGACGCCGCCGCGGCCCCGGCATCACGGTGACGCACCGCCGCCCGGCACCGGAGGCCCACGCCGACGGGCCGCCGTCCCGGAGCACCGCATGAGCCCCGCCCTCCCGGCCGACGAACGCGCGCCGCGCACGTCGCTGCGCCCCGCGCGCCCCGCGCGTCCGGTCGTGCGCGACACGGGCTCGTGGCTGCTGCGCGCGGCGATCCTCGCCGGGTGCGGCCTGCTCGCCTGGTTCTGGTGGGCGGGCACGTCGCCCGCTGCGGGCGGCACCCCGGGCCGGGCGCTCATCGCGGTGGGCGAGCTCGTCGGGCTGCTCGGGTCGTTCCTGGTGTGCGTGCTGCTGCTGCTCGTCGCGCGCGTGCCGTGGGTCGAGCGTGCGGTCGGCATGGACCGCCTCGTGCAGTGGCACCGCTCGCTGGGCACGGCCGTGGTGCTGCTCGTGTGCACGCACGTGCTCGCGATGGTCGTCGGCGGGATGCTCGTCGACCGCACGACGCCGTGGAGCGAGCTCGGCACGCTGCTCGCGACGACGCCCGACCTGCTCGTCGCGCTCGTCGGCACCGGCCTGTTCCTGCTCGTCGGCACCACGAGCGCCCGCCTGCTGCGCAGCCGCCTGCCCTACGAGTGGTGGTTCGGGCTGCACCTGACGGTGTACGTGGGCATCTACCTCGCGTTCTGGCACCAGATCGCGGGCGGGACGCACCTCGCGGGGACCACCGTCGCGCGCGCGGCGTGGACGGCTCTCTACCTCGCGACCGCGGCTGCGATCCTCGGCTGGCGCGTGGTCGCGCCGCTCGTGCGGCACGCGCGCGCGGGCTGGCGGGTGGACGCGCTCGTGCCCGAGGCGGACGGCGTGACGAGCGTGTGGCTGCGCGGCCGGCACGACGAGGACGCGCGCGCCGGCCAGTTCTACCTCGTGCGGTTCCTCGCGCGCGGGCACCTCGGCACGGCGCACCCGTACTCGCTCTCGGCGCTCCCGGCGGGCGGGCGGCTGCGCTTCACGGTGGGCGAGCTCGGCGACCACTCGTCGGCCGTGCGTCACCTGCGGCCGGGCACGCGCGTGGTGCTCGAGGGGCCGTTCGGCCGCTGCACCGCAGACCTCGCGCGGTCACGCCGCGTGCTGCTCGTCGCGGGCGGGGCCGGGATCGGGCCAGTGCGCGCGCTCGCGGAGGAGCTGGTCGCCACCGGGCGCGACGTCGTGGTGCTCCACCGCGCCCGCTCCGCCGGGCGGCTTGCGCTGGCGGCCGAGTTCCCCGTGCACGCGTCGCTGCGCTACGTGCCCGTCGCGGGACGCCGCTCCGAGCTGGGTCACGACCCGCTCACGGCCGCGCGGATCGCGACGACGGTGCCGGACGTGCGCGAGCGGGACGTGTTCGTGTGCGGGCCGGAGGCGATGACCGACGCCGTCGTGCGGGCCGTTCGCCGCCTCGGAGTCCCCCGGTCGGCCGTGCACCACGAGGAGCTGAGCCTCGCATGAGCGCGCGGCCGTGGCGGGGGACGCTCATCTACGCGGGCACCGTGGCGGGAGTGGCCGCGGTCGCGGTCGCGCGGTTCGCCGGGGGCGCCGCGGTCGAGCCCACGGCATCGGGTCCGACGAGCGACGGCGCGTCGGCCGGGACGTCGTCGGGCGGCTCGTCGGGCGGCTCGTCGGACGCGCGCGGATCGGGTACCGGACGTTCGTCGGCGCGTGCAGCGGAGGGCCCGACGTCCAGCCCGACGTCCACCCCGACCCAGGACGCGGCACCCGACCCGTCCGGCTCCGTGACGGTCGTCGGCGCCGTGGTGCAGGTGCACTGGGGGCCCGTCCAGGTCGCGGTGACGTTCACGGGCGACCGGATCACGTCGGTGCAGGCGCTGCAGTCGCCCGACGAGCGGGAGCACAGCGTCGAGATCAACGCGCAGGCGCTGCCGATCCTCGCCGAGGAGGCCGTCGCGGCCGGGTCGGCGGACATCGACACCGTCTCGGGCGCGACGTTCACGTCGGAGGGCTACCGCGAGTCGCTCCAGTCGGCGATCGACCAACGGGGGTGAGCGTGCGCAGGATCGAGACGGTCATGGGGCTGCCGGTGTCGATGGACGTGCGCGACGAGCGGACGCCGGCGCTCGACGCCGCGCTGGACCGCGCGTTCGCCGTGCTGCACGACGCGGAGGCCCGGTTCAGCGCGTGGCACGGCGGCAGCGAGCTGTCGCGCCTGCGCCGAGGCGAGGTCCGCGAGCCGAGCCC
Organism: Cellulomonas sp. HZM; assembly: GCF_000708885.1. GTDB lineage: Bacteria > Actinomycetota > Actinomycetes > Actinomycetales > Cellulomonadaceae > Cellulomonas. Next base: position 24,503 of record NZ_JEOE01000026.1, read on the forward strand.
CGACATGCGCGAGGTGCTGCAGATCGCGCGCTCGGCCCGCGCCCGCTCGGGTGGTGTGTTCGACGTGCGGTCGCCCGAGGGCGTGCTCGACACCGACGGCGTGGTGAAGGGGTGGGCGGCGCAGCGCGCGGCGGACGTGCTGGTCGCGGCGGGCGTGCGCGACTTCTGCCTCAACGCGGGCGGCGACACCGTGGTGCACGGCGAGCCCGAGCCGGGGCGCCCGTGGCGCGTGGGTGTGCGCGACCCGTGGGACCCGACGACGACGGTCGCGGTGCTGTCCGTGCGGGACGGCGCGGTCGCCACGTCGGGCACCTACGAGCGCGGGGCCCACGTGTGGGACGGCCGCACGGGCTCGCGGCACCTCGAGCTGGTCGCCGCGACGGTCGTCGCACGCGACCTGTGCACGGCCGACGTGCTCGCCACGACGGTTCTCGCCATGGGAGAGGCGGGACCGGCGTGGGCCGTCGCGCACGGCGCCGTCGCGGCGTTCGCGCTCACGCCCGACGCGCGGGCGGTCGACGCCGGGACCTTCGCGGCGGGGGCGTTCGCCGTGCGGGCGTCCGATGTCGGTGCCGGGCCGGCGCGGCACGGGCCCCGACCGCGAGAGCTCAGCCGAGCGTCGTCGTGATCGCGCCGACGAAGTCGTCGAGGTCGTCGGGGTCGCGTGACGTGATGAGCGTGAACGCGCCCTCGTCGACCACGACGGGCTCGTCGGACCACGTCGCGCCCGCGTTGCGCAGGTCGGTCTGAAGCGACGCGTAGGACGTCATCGAGCGCTCGCGCACCTTGTCCGCGGTCGCGAGCAGCCACGGGCCGTGGCAGATCGCCGCGACCGGCTTGCCCGCGGTCGCGAACGCGTCGACGAGCGCGAGCGCGTCGTCGTCGAGCCGCAGCTGGTCCGCGTTGAGCGTGCCGCCCGGGATCACCAGCAGGTCGAAGTCGGCGGCGTCGACGTCCCCGAGCGTCGCGTCCGGCGTCACCACGTCTCCGGGGTCCTTGTCGCCGACGAGCGTGCGCACCGGCTCGTCCTTCACCGCTGCGACGGTGACGGTCGCGCCCGCGTCCCGCAGGCGGCCGACGGGGACGACGAGCTCGTCCTGCTCGACGCCGTAGTTGCTGACGATGGTGAGCACGCGGCTCGTGGCTACGGGCATGGTTCCTCCTCGTGGGTTCTCCTCCACGCTAGGTCGGGCTGCGCCGGTGCGCGCGGCGGAGACTGGTGCCGTGGCGCGTGCGGCGAGGGTGGACGTGTACGAGGGCGCGATCGCCGGTGCCGGCACCGCGTCGGGACGTCGTCTCGTCGTCGGGCGGTGGCTGCGCAGCCGGTTCGGGGCGTTCGCCGACGTCATGGTCGAGGACGTCACGGGCCGGCGGACCCTATTTGCGCCTCGTCCGGACGTGGCCGACGAGGTCGCGGCGACCTACCGGTTCGACGACGTGCTCGTCGTCCCCGTCACGGTGGTCACCGACGAGCGGACGCGCAGCTGGCGCGTCCACGCGGGCCCGCTGCGGGCACGGCTCGTCGTCGGCGGTCCGACCGCCGTGGGGCGGGCGCTCGCCGCGGTGCCCCGGCCGATCGCGCGCTCGCGGTGGTTCGTCGCGGCGGCCGACCCGGTGGCACGCGCGCTGCTGCCGGGCGTGCGCACGCGCGGGTCGGCGGGCGGCGGACGCACCGAGTGGTACGCCGCGACGGGGCAGCGCGCGGTCGTCGACGCCGAGGTCTCGTGGGACGACGAGCCGTGCGGCGCGCTGCGTCCCGTGCTCCCGGCGACGCGGTTCGGCTTCTCGTCGACCCCGCCGCGCCCGTGCGTGACGTCCGTGCGGACGTACCTGCGCGTGCCGTGACGCCGGACCTCACCGCACCCGGCGCAGCACCTCGCGGATCGGGGGCACCACGGTGCCAGCGGCGGCGAGCTCGGCGCGCGTGCGCCGCCGCTGGCGCAGGACGCCCAGCACGCCGAGCAACCACGGCACCGCGAGCACGCTGAACGCCGCGCGGTACGCGTCGAGCGAGTACGTCGCAGCGCCCGCGGGGGACAGCGCCTGCAGCACCAGGCCGACGGCGAGCACGCCGACGATCGTCGAGATGAACCCGCCGGTGTTCACGAACCCGCTCGCGGTGCCCAGCCACTGCGGCGGCGTCGACGAGCGCGCGAAGTCCATCCCGACGAGCGATGTCGGCCCGCCCGCCCCGATGACCACGACGAACAGCACGAGCACCCACAGCGGACGCGGCGTGCCGGGCACCAGTACCAGCAGCCACGCCGCGAGCGTCGCGAGGCACGAGCCCAGCACCAGCCACGTGCGGCGCAGCGGGTGCCGACCGGCGAGCATCCCGATGACCGGGCCGGTGCCCATCGCGGTGAGCGTCAGGAGCGTGAGCAGCAGGCTCGCCTCGGCGGGCGTGCGCTGCTGCGCGGTGGTGAAGAACGGGAAGCCCCACAGCATCGCGATCACGTTGGCGCTGAACGGCGTCGCGAAGTGGCTCCAGAACCCCAGGCGGGTGCCCGCGGGACGGGTCGCGGCGCGCACCGTGTGCCAGAACCCGTGCTCGGGCGTCGTCGGCACGCTCACCGCGCCGGGGGGTGTGCGCACGCCCGCGAAGGCGAGCACCGCGACGGCCGCGCCGACCGCGGCGAGGCTGCCGAACGTCGTCGTCCACCCGCTCTCGTGCAGCAGCCACGCGACCGGGATCGCGGACGCGAGCTGCCCCGACTGCCCGACCAGGCCCGTGACCTGCACCATCACCGGGATCCTGCGCGGCGGGTACCAGACCGCCACCAGCCTGATCACGCTGATGAAGATGCCGGCGTCGCCTGCGCCGATGAGCACGCGCGCGAGCAGCGCCGTCGGTACGTGCGTCGACACCGCGAGCACCAGCTGCCCCGTGGCCATCACGAGCGAGCCCGTGACGATGACGGCGCGTGGCCCGAACCGGTCCATGAGGCGGCCCGCGGGGATCTGCATCGCCGCGTACACCGCGAGCTGCAGCACCGAGAACAGCGCGAGCGTGGTCGCGGTGAGCCCGAAGCGCTCGATCGCCTGCGTGCCCGCGACGCCCAGCGCCGTGCGGTGCGTGACGCCGACGAAGTAGGCGGTGGCAGCGGCGGCGAGCACGAGGGACGCAGCGCGAGGGGAGGGTGCGGTGACGGTCGCGCCGGGCCGTGACCCGGTGGGCGGCGTGGCCGCGCCCGTCATCCTGCGCACCTCTCGTCGGCCCCGGGCACGGCTGGGCTGCGCGCGAGCGGGGAGGAGCCCAGGGTACGTCCGGCGCGACGGCGCGGGTCGCGGTGCTCGCGCGAGCGGGTGAGAAATCGGGACGAACCGTATCCGCGTGCCCGGGTCGGGGCTCCTGCTCGGTTGCTCACGCAAGCCCGCGGGCACCCGTGGTCGTCGGTGTCGACGACCCTCCGCGCGGCGCGACCGAGAGGACCCGCACATGAACCGCATCACGCAGGCGACGGGCGGCGTCCCGTTGCGCGACGTCACCGAGATGGCCGACCAGGTAGCTGCCTCCGGGTTCCGGCCCGTCGAGCTCGCGCCCGCGCTCAAGGAGGCGTTCGAGCGGAGCCCGAACCGGGCCGTGAGCCTCGCGACGGCCTACGCGCGGGCGCTGCCCAGCGTCGAGGACCACCGCCAGCTGTTCCAGACCGCCGCGTCGTACGACGAGCCCGAGCGGCGAGCCCTCGTCTCGGGCTACCGCAAGGCGGGTCAGGCCACGGCCGTGGTGCACGCGATCGGTCTGCTGCCGCGCGCGCAGGGGCACACGATCATGAAGGACCTGGTGCTCAAGGAGGACGGCAGCGTCGACAAGGCGTCGGCGCGGGCCGTGGGCCTGTGGCTGCGCGACGCGGGCCGGCAGATGCTCGACGCGCAGGTCCCGGCCGCGCCCGAGGACCACGACGACGCGATCGTCGACTTCGTCGAGGACGTGGGCGACGCGATCAGCGACGCGGTCAGCGCGGTGGTCGACGCCGTGAAGGCCGCGGGCCAGGCGTTCGTCGACGCGATCAAGGACGTCGTGAGCTGGGCAGCCGACGAGGTGCAGTCGCTCGCGCGCTCGCTGCTGTCGGCGTTCGCCACGCTGGGCGAGCTTTTCACCGAGGTGCTGACCGCCGGGTACGACGTGCTGCGCAAGATCATCCAGGGGCTGCAGGACATCGGGAAGTCGATGTTCGAGATGCTCGACGCCGCGTTCCAGCTCGCGCGCGACGCGCTGGTGTCCGTGCTGCGGGCCATGGACTCGCTGGGTCGCACGCTCGGGCAGCTCCTGTCGTTCCTCGTCGGGAAGGCCGCGGACTTCGTGCGTCGCGGCATCGACGCGCTGCTCGCGATCGGCAAGACGATCGGGAACCTCATCGCGCAGGCCGCGGCCGCGGCGGCGTCGCTCGTCGACGAGGTGGTGCGCGCGCTCGTCGCGCTCGGCCGCGCGGTGGGCGAGATCCTGTCCGCGGTCGCGAACGCGTCGCTGTCGCTGCTGCAGCGCGTGGTGAGCGCGCTGCAGTCCGTCGGGCACGCGCTCGCCGACCTGCTGGGGCAGGCGCTCGCGATCGGGCTGGACCTGCTGCGCAAGATGGCGCAGGCCGTCGCGTCCGTGGCCGGCGCGCTGGCCGAGCTCGCCGCGTTCATCGCGAACGCCGCCGCGGCCGCGGTCAAGGCCGTGGTCGCCGGCATCCTCGCCGCGACCAGCTCGCTCATCAGCCTGGTCATCGAGATCGCCAAGGCCGGTTTCGCGGCGCTCAAGAAGGTCGTCGCGGCCGTGTTCGAGCTGGGCCGCACGCTCGGCAACCTGCTCAAGGAGCTCGCCAAGGCGGTCGTCTCGACGCTGCGCGACGTGCTGCGCGCGGCGTTCGAGCTGGGCAAGACGATCGCGGAGTTCGCGGCCGAGATGGTCCGGTACACCTATCGGCAGGCCGCCCGCTTCGTCGAGGCCGCCATCGCCGCCGGTGCCGCGGTCGCCGACCTGCTCGAGTCGGTCGTCGAGCAGGGGTACTTCGTGTTCCGGCGCATGGTGAACGGCATCCTGCAGGCGCTCGGCTCGGTCGCCGCGGTGTTCGACTGGCTGCTGGCCCGCGCTGCCGACCTCGCTGCGGAGCTGTGGCGGCAGGCCGTGCTCGCGGTGCGGTTCGTGAAGAACGCGGTGGGCGAGATCCTGTCCTGGGCGCTCACCAAGACCAAGGAGGTCTTCGGGGCGGTGCTCCGGGCGATCGAGGCCGTCGGCTCGGCGATCGCCGAGGTCATCGACTGGGCCATCGCGGCCGGCGCCACGGCGCTCGAGTGGCTCGGCGAGCTCACCGTCAAGGTCGGCAACTCGCTGTCCTACGTGCTGACGTACGTCGAGAAGGACGTCCTGCCGGCGATCGCGTCGGTCATCAAGGGTGCGCTGCGTGCCGGGGCCGCCGTCGCGGGCATCCTCGCGTGGGCCGTCGAACGCGCGCTGCAGACGCTCGTCACGGCGGTCGAGGCACTGCTCGAGGCGGGCGTCACGATCGGACAGCTCGTCGTCGCGACCATCGCGCACCCCGGCGACGCGCTGCCCAACCTGCTCAAGGCGCTCGACGCGCTCGGCAAGGCGCTGACGACGATCGCGTCCGACGTGTGGAGCATCGGCGGCGAGGCGTGGGACCGGTTCGTGCTCGCCGCGAAGGAGGTCGGCCACGCCGTCGTCGACATCCTCAAGGCCGCGCTCGAGGTGGTCGGCGGGGCGCTCGCGTCCGCGGTGGCGATCCTGCTGCGCACGCTCGCGTCCTACCGGGAGATGTCGGCCGACGAGAAGGCCGACGCGGCCGCCGTCTTCGGCCCGGCACTCGACCTGTCGGACGTGTACGTCGCGACCGAGAGCCTCACCAACGACGTGATCTTCGGGATCCAGGACTTCTTCACCGGCAACCCGGACTCGCGCGCGTTCGTCACGGACACGCTCATCAACTTCGACGTGAGCGACGGCCCGCTCGAGCGCCGCAAGATGATCCACGAGCTCACGCACGTGTGGCAGTTCAAGACGACCGGCCCGTTCTACCTCGTCGAGGCGATCCACGCGCAGATGACCAGCGAGGGCTACGACTACGGGTACGACGAGGGTGTCGCGTCGGTCCCGGTCGTGACGGACTACGCCGGCACGACGAAGAACGAGGACCGCGGCGAGGCGACCGGCGAGGGCGGGCAGGACGACCTGCAGGCCGCGAACGGAGACCTCGACCACTTCAACCGCGAGCAGCAGGCACAGATCGTCATGCACTGGTTCGTGCGCACGGTCCTGCAGGGCCGCACGGGCGCCGACGTCGCGCCGTGGGACCCGTACGTCGCGGTGGTGCGGGCGTCGTGAACGTCGTCCTGGTGGCACCGTCGGCGGCGCGGGCACCCCTCGCGCCGCTGGCGGCGTGCTGGTCGGTCGAGCACGTGGTGGCCGACGAGCCGCCGGCCGCGGGGGAGCTCTCGGCGCTGGCGCGCGGGGCGGACGCGGTGCTCGTCGTCGGCTCCGCGCGCCGCGCGCCCCGGACCGCCGTGCCCGGGCCGGTCGTGGCCGACGGGGAGCGCGGCGTGCCGGTGGGGTGGGTGCCGATGCGCTCGTCGGCCGGGCTCGCGACGTTCGCCGAGGGTGCCGCCCAGGTCCACGCCCGCGCGGGCACCGGTCGTACGGTCGCGGTGCTCGGGCAGCGGCTCGCACGGTACGACGACCTCGCCGGGCGCATCGAGCGCGCCGTGCTGCCCGGGTCCGGTGTGGACGTGCGGCGGTGGACGTCGTACGACGTGGTGCGCGACGATCTCGTCGACCGCCTCGGGCACGGGCCCGCGCTCGCGGTGTACGTCGGGCACGGGCGCTCGATCGGGTGGGTCGGGTACGCCGGGCTGCGCGCGCACCACTTCGGCCGGCCGGGGCGACCGGCCCGGCCCGTGGGGGCCGTCGTCTCGCTCGCGTGCCGCACCGCGAGCCGCCAGCGCACCGGGCTGTCGTTCAGCGAGGCGCTCGTGCTGCGGGGCGTGACGGCCGCGTCGGTCGGGGCCGTCGGGCCCACGCTGCACACCGCCAACTCGCGCTGGGCGCTGCGCGTCGCCACCGGCGCCGCGCGCGCCACCACGGTCGGTGCCCTCGTCGCCGAGGTCGCCGCCGCCGACCCGTTCGCCGACCGCTACCGGCTCGTCGGCGACCCCACCGCGCCGCTCGTCGACGACGCGTCGTTCCCGACCCTGCAGGAGGTGGCGTGATGACCACGCTCGACACCGACGTGATGGACCGCATCCGCACGGAGCTGGCCGCGATCCGGCCCGACATCGCCGCGACCGCACCGCCCGACGCGACGCTCAAGCACGATCTCGAGATCGACTCGCTCGACGTGCTCGAGCTCGTCGCGCGCGTCGAGGCGGCGTTCGGGGTCGTCGTGCCCGACGAGGACTGGCAGCACGTCGCGACCCTCGCGTCGCTGGCCGCGTACGTGAGCGCGCACTCGTGAGCGGCGTCGGGGGAGCCGTCGGGGGAGCCGTCGTGACGGGGTACGGCGCGGTCACCGCGCTCGGGGACGCGGGTGCGACGTGGGACGGGGTGCTCGTCGGGCGGTGCGCCGCGCGGAGCTGGCAGGACCTGGCCGACGAGGGCTTCACGGCGACCACCGCGTGCCGCGTCACGCACGTGCCGGTGGGTGACCCGGTGCGTCGCGGGCGGGACCTCGCAGGCCGGGCGGTGCTCGACGCGCTCGCGAGCGCCGGGCTCGCGCCCGACTTCGCGCAGGACCTCGACCCGTCGCGCGTCGGGGTGTTCGTCGGCACGACGATGGGCGAGTCCGCGGGCTTCGAGCTCGCCGGCGCCTCGGGGGTCCCCGTGGACCCCGACGAGCTCAGCGGGTGGGGGATCGCGACGCACGTCGCGCGGCTCGTCGGCGCGACCGGGACCACGCGTGCCTACGGCACCGCGTGCGCCGCGGGGAGCTACGCGATCGGGGCTGCCGCCGCGGCGGTGCGCGCGGGGCGTCTCGACGTCGCGGTGGCCGGCGGGGTCGAGCCGTTCTCCCGCATCGCGATGACCGGCTTCTCACGCATGCGGGCCATGACTCCCGACGTGTGCCGCCCGTTCACGGCGGGCCGGCGCGGCATGCAGATCGGCGAGGGCGCGGGGTTCGTCGTGGTGGAGCCCGAGCACCGGGTGGCACTGCGGGCGTCGCGTGCGCCGGTGCGGTCGCGCGCCGTCGTCGGCCCACTGGGGCTCGCGTCCGACGCCCACCATCCGACGTCCCCGCGGCCCGACGGCTCCGGGATGGCCGCCGCGATGAGCGCCGCGCTGGGCCGCGGGGGCGTGCTGCCCACGGCGGTCGGATGGGTCAGCGCGCACGGCACGGGGACCGCGCAGTCCGACGCCGCCGAGGCGCTCGCGCTGCGGTCCGTCTTCCCGTCCGGCGTGCCCGTCTCGAGCGTCAAGGGCGCGATCGGGCACACGATGGGCGCCGCGTCGGCGATCGAGACCGTGCTCGCCGTGCGGGCGCTCGAGGAGGGGCTCGCACCGCCCAACGTGAACGGCACGGAACCCGACCCGGGGCTCGGGATCGACGTCGTCGTGCGGCCCTACGCCGCCGACCTGCGGTGGGTGCTGAACTGCGCGTACGCGTTCGGCGGGCTCGACTCCGCGCTGCTGCTGGGGAGGGTGGCCTGATGACCGGGCCGTCGTCGTCCGCTGCCGTGACGCGGCTCGTCGACGCGTCGCGCCTCGTCGCCTCCGGGGACGCCGTGGCGGCCTGGGCCGCCGACGTCCTCGCGACCGTGTGGGCCGGCGCCGGGCTCGACGCGCTCTACGTCGGCACGTCGCGGGGCGGAGCCGACGAGGCCGTGGCGTTCTGGTCCGCCGCGCTCGCGACCGGTCCCGCGCTCGCGGCGCCCGGCGCGTTCCCGTACACGCTCGCCAACGCGGCGGCGGGGCGGATCTGCGTCGCGCTCGACGTGCGGGGGCCGTCGGTGACGCTCGTCGGACCCGCCGCCCGGGCCCACGCGCTCGAGGCCGCGCGCGACGACGTCGCGGACGGCGTGTGCCGGCGCGCGCTCGTCGTCGGGCTGGACCCGGACGGGTCGGGCGCGTGGCGGCTCGATGCGGAGGTGGTCAGCGCAGCTCCTGCGTGATCGTCGACGCGCGCTCGTCGTGCCGGACCGTCGCCAGGGCCCCGTTCACCAGGCACAGGTGCGGCGGGACGTGGCCGCACTCGACGTCGGCGAGCACGGGGACGCCGAGGTCGCCCAGCGTGTGCCGGACCGCGTCGTGCTGCGTCCAGCCCGGCAGGTCCGCGCCGCGCGTGCGTCCGATCAGGACGGCGTTCGCGTGGTCGAACCAGCCCGCGTAGCGCAGGCCCTGCAGCCGTCGCGTGGTGTCCGCGGCGTCGGACTCGGCGCACTCCAGGTAGACGACGAGGCCCTCGGGCGCGTGCTCCCGCGCGAACGCGTCGACGTCGCCGTACGGGGTGCCCGCGAGGTGCGAGACGGTCTCGAGGCACCCGCCCACCAGGCGGCCGGAGACGTCGACGGGGGCGTCCGCGTCGAGCCTCGTCCACCCGCCGGCGGCGTCGAGCGTGAGCTCCGTGACGTCGGGGTGCTTCTCGTAGTCGTCGTACCCGTGCGCGCGGAACCTGCGGGGCGAGCGCTGCTCGACCGTTCCGCCCGGCAGGGTGCGGACCACGTCGAGCCAGTGCGCGACGCCGTCGGGCTGCGCGTACGGGGTGTCGACCAGGTTCTGGCCGTGCAGCGTCGCGACACCCGTGCGCAGCGTGAGCGGGAGCAGCAGCGTGGAGATGTCGGAGAAGCCGACGAGCCACGTGGGTTCCGCCGCGATCGCGTCCCAGTCGAGCCTGCCCAGCAGGTCGATCGCGATCTCGCCGCCCCACGGGGGCACCACCGCGCTGATGCGGGGGTCGGTCAGCATGCGCTCGAGCTCCGCCGCGCGGTCGTCGGCCGGGCCGCTCACGATCCCGGCGTCGGACATGAGGTCGCCGACGACCGGGTCGAGGCCCGCGCTGCGGACGGTGGCCAGTGCGGCGGCGAGGCGCGAGGCGAAGCGGGGACCGACGCCCGCGGAGGGGGAGGTGACGCCGACGAGGTCGCCGTCGACGAGCGGGCGGGGGTAGACGACCATGCGGGCGAGTCTGCCTGGTCGCGGGCGTGCTCGCGCTGGTGGGCGCGCTGGGGGCGCCCTGGGGGGCGTGGTGGTGGGACGTGTCGGTGGTGTGGG
>NZ_JEOE01000027.1 GCF_000708885.1 Cellulomonas sp. HZM
GGGGAGGAGAGTGCGCGAGAGTGTCCGATGGCGAGGTGGCGATCGGGGGTGCGTGTGCGGGCCGGGTCAGGTGAACAGGGCCTGGCCGACGAAGGGGGAGCGGCTCGTCGTCATGGGCGTGCCGTCCGCGCCCGTGACCAGCGCTCCGTCCGGCACGCCCGGCGGCACGGCGAACAGGCCCGAGCCCGTGTGCTCGAGGTACTCCATGAGCCCGTCGCTCTTGGAGAGCCGGTTCTGCATCGGGATGTAGTGCGTGCGCGGGTCGGTCACGTACGCGAGGAAGAACAGCCCGGCGTCGAGCCGCCCGAGCGCATCGTTGCCGTCCGTGAAGTTGTACCCGCGGCGCAGCATCTGCACGCCGTCGTTCTGCTCGGGGTGCGCGAGTCGCACGTGCGAGTTCATCGCGACGAGCGGCGTCCCGTCGCCCCCGACGGCCGAGAAGTCCGGCTCCGTGAACTCGGTGCCGCCCGAGAGTGGCGCACCGTCGCCCTTCGTCCGCCCGACGAGCCCCTCCTGCTCGCGCAGCGACGTGCGGTCCCACGTCTCGATCCGCATCCGGATGCGTCGCGCGACGAGGTAGGACCCGCCCGTGAGCCACGTCGAGTCGGTCGCGGGCGACGCGGCGGCGTCGGCGGTCGCCGCGGAGGCGGGGACCCACACGTGCTCGTCGACCGCGGCGGGCTGCTCCGCCTTGAGGTTGGCCGTGCCGTCCTTGAACCCGAACAGGTTGCGAGGTGTGCGCTGTGCGGTCGACGTCGACGCGGTGCGCCCGTAGCCGAGCTGGGTCCACCGGATCGTCGCCGAGCCGAACGCCGCGCGGGACAGGTTGCGGATCGCGTGCACCGCGACCTGCGGGTCGTCGGCGCAGGCCTGCACGACGAGGTCGCCGTCGCTGCGCGCCGCGTCGAGGTTGTCCGCGGGGAAGTGCGGGAGCTCGACGAGCCCGCCCGGGAGCCGGGAGGCGAGCCCGAACCGGCCGTCGAACAGCGAGCGCCCGAACCCGAACGTGATGGTCAGGCCGGCGGCGCCGAGGTCGGCGGCCTCGCCCGTGTCGTCGGGCGGTGCGTCGTACGGTCCCGACGCGGGACCGTACGGGCCGGCCGCCAGGCCCTGCGTGAGCCGTGCGGCGATCGTCGTCCAGCGCTGCAGCATCGCGACGAGGTCGGCGCGTGTGCCGGCCGTGACGTCGAACGCCGCGAGGTAGAGCCGGTCCTGCGCGGGCGTGACGATGCCGGCCTGGTGCACGCCCGTGAACGGGTAGGTGCGGGCCGACGACGACGCGGCCGCGCCGGCCGGCGCCGTGCCGCGGCCGAGCGCGAACCCCGCCGCGGCACCCGCGACGGCGAGCCCGCCGCCCAGGCCGAGGACGGCGCGACGGGACATCCCGCCCCCGGTCGAGGGAGGCGGGACGTCCGGTGCTGCGTCGTGCGGTACCGGCTGCTCGGGGTCCGTGGGGGCGGACACGAGCGGCTCAGGAACCGGTGACGGTGGTGGTCAGCTGCGACAGCGGCTCGGACAGGGCGTCGACGGCCGCGGCGAGCGCCTTGACCTGCTCCTGGCTCAGCTTGTCGTAGGAGGTGAACCCGTCGGCGATCGAGCCCTGCTTCGCGAGCAGCGCGTCGACGGCCGCGAACCGGTCCGTCAGCTGGGTCGCGAGCTCGGGGTTCTTCGCCTGGACCACGTCCTGCAGGCCCTCGTACGCGACGCGCGCGCCGTCGACGTTGGCCTGGAAGTCCGACAGGTCGGTGTGCGACCAGATCTCCTCCTCGCCGGTGACCTTGCTGCTCGCGACCTCGTCGAGCAGGCCCTTGGCGCCGTTGGCGATCTGGAACGCCTCGACCGTGAAGTCGGGCTTGTTGACCTCGTCGACCAGCTGCTGCGTGTAGCCGACCAGCTGGTCGGCGGCGGCCGTGCGCTGCGCGTCGGTCAGCGGCGTGTACTTCTTGCCGCCGTTGGCCGCGGCGTCGGGCTGCCACAGGTCCTTCTCGATGTAGTGCCAGCCGGACCACTTCTGGCCCGCCTCGAGGTCGGCCTCGCGCGCGTCGGTCAGCGGGTCGAGGTCGCCGAACGACTCGGCGACGGGCTCGATGCGCTCCCAGTGTGCGCGCGTCGTCGCGTACAGCGCGCGTGCCTTGTCGTCGTCCCCGGCCTTGTACGCCTCGGCGAACTCCTTGGTGCCGGCGATGAGCGCGCCCACCTGGTCCTTCACGTAGGCGACGTACTGCGTCTGCGCGGCCTTGAGCTGGTCCGCGGTGTCGCCCGTCGGGCCCACCTCGACGCCCGAGTCGGTCACCGTGAAGGCGGCGCGGATGCCGTCGCCGACCATGCCGGGCTTGCACGCGGTGAAGTACGAGCCGGGCTTGACCTGGACCACGAGGTCGCGCGTGATGCCGGGGCCGACGTTCTCGACCTCGGAGATGACGCGCAGGCCGTCGTCGGCCAGCAGGTAGAACTCGGTGACGTCGCTGCCGTCGTTCTTCACGCTGAACGTCAGGTTGCCGCTGGGCGCCTGCGTCGCGGAGACCTTGCACGCGTCCGCGGTCGAGCTCACGGTGAGCCTGCCGGGGGCGGTGGCGGTGCCCGACGACGACGTGGCGGGCGACTCGTTGGAGACGCAGCCGGCGGCGAGCGGGAGGACCAGGGCGGCGAGCGCGAGCACGCCGACGGTGGTGCGGGACATCGGACTCCTCAGGACGGGACTCAGGACGAGACGTTGGCGGACGCTGTCGCCGGCGTCGGTGCGGGTGCGGCAGGGGCAGAGGTACGGCCCCAGGTGGTGCGGATGAAGATCGTCAGGACCGGCACGACGTAGGCGACCCAGGCCACGAGCTGGAGCCTGGTGGTCTCGGGCGTGAAGTTGAAGATGCCCTTGAGCAGGGTGCCGTACCAGCTGCTGGGCGGGACCGTCGCGGAGACGTCGAACGCGAGGCTGTGCAGGCCGGGCAGGATGCCCGCCTCCTGCAGGTCGTGGACGCCGTAGGACAGCACGCCGGCCGCGACGAAGACGAGGAACAGGCCGGTCCACGCGAAGAACACGCGCAGGTTGAGCCGGACCGCTCCGCGGTACATGAGCCATGCGACGACGACGGCGGCGGCGATGCCGAGGGCGGCGCCGACGAGGGGGGCGGTGCTCGAGCTCGTCGCCTTCGCGCCCGCCCACAGGAACAGCGCCGTCTCGAGGCCCTCGCGGCCCACGGCCAGCAGCGCCATCACGACGACGGCGCCCTTGCCGGCGGCGATCGCGTCGTCGAGCTTGTGCTGCAGGTCGGCCTTGAGGTGGCGGGCCGTCTTGGCCATCCAGAAGATCATCCAGGTGATCAGTCCGACCGCGACGATCGACAGCGAGCCGCCGATCGCCTCCTGCGCCTCGAACGACAACCCCTGCGGGCCGAACGTCAGCAGCGCGCCGAACGCGAGCGAGACGCCGACGGCCGCGGCGACGCCTGTCCAGAGCGCGGGGAGCAGGTCACGCCGCCCGGTCTTGACCAGGTAGGCGACGAGGATGCTCACGACGAGCGCGGCCTCGAGGCCCTCACGCAGGCCGATGAGGAAGTTGGCGACCATGGACGTTCTTCCGACGAGGATGGTCCGCGGGCTGACCCGGACCAGATGAGGAAAGGCTTGCCTCACCGTCGGGGGACATTACTCCCGGACCGGCCTGGCGGGAACGGGTGGCCGCACCTTGGTCTGTGATCCGCCTCACGGGTGGGGTCGTCGGGGCACTGTTCTCGTCAGTGCCGCTGCAGGTCAGCGAGGAGATCCGGCCAGCCGGCGCCGAACGCGGGCAGCAGCGGGAGCGTGGCGACGTCGACGACCGCGACCCACGCCACCTCGACGGACTCGTCGTCCGTGACCTGCGGCTCGATGCTCGTCCGCTCGTCGGCGACGACCGTGGTGTACGACCAGTCGGGATGGGTCAGCACGCGTTCCGAGCGCACGACGACCGACGCGGGGTCGATCCCCGCCTCCTCGTGCGCCTCCCGCAGCGCGGCCTGCGCGGCGCTCTCGCCGGGCATCCGGGCGCCCCCGGGCACGCCCCACGTGCCGCCGTGGTGGCTCCACGGCGCACGGTGCTGGAGCACCACGTGGGTCGGGTGACCCCGCTCGTCGCGCCGCACCAGCAGCAGCCCGGCCGCACCGAGCAGACCCCAGTGGCGGTGGCCGCAGCGGCAGTCCACCCAGCCGTCGCCCGGCTTGGGCTCGTGGCGCAGGGGAGCGGTCACGCGGCGGTGCGGTCCGCTGGGTGGCTCACTGCTGGGCGGCTCACGTCAGTCGACGATCTCGCAGATCGCGGTGCCCGCGCTCACGCTCGCGCCGACGCCCGCCTTGAGGCCCGTGACGGTGCCCGCGCGGTGCGCGACGAGCGGCTGCTCCATCTTCATGGCCTCGAGCACGACGACCAGGTCGCCCTCGGCCACCTGCGCCCCCTCGTCGACCGCGACCTTGACGATGGTGCCCTGCATGGGCGAGGCCAGCGTGGTGCCGTTCGCCGCCGCGCGCGCGGGTCCGCCGCGCCGCGCCGCGGGGCGACGGGCACCGGCCGCACCGGGCCGGCCGCCGCCCCCGCGCGAGAGCGCGAGTGCCGCGGGCAGCACGACCTCGAGGCGCTTGCCGCCGACCTCGACGACGACGCGCTCGAGCGTGGGCGCCTCGTCGGGCTCGTCGGTCGTGGCGGCCGGCGCCTTGCCGAGCGTCGCGAGCGTGTCGGCGAACTCGGTCTCGATCCAGCGGGTGTGCACCGAGAACGGCTGCGCGTCGTCGGCGGGCGCGAACGCGTCCGCGTCGAGCACCGCGCGGTGGAACGGCACGACCGTGGGGATGCCGACGACCTCGAGCTCGGCCAGCGCGCGGCGTGCTCGCTCGATCGCCTGGCGGCGGGTCGCTCCCGTGACGATCACCTTGGCGATCATGGAGTCGAACGCGCCCGAGACGGTGTCGCCCTCGACGACGCCCGAGTCGACCCGGACGCCCGGGCCCGCGGGCCAGCGCAGCGTCGAGATGCGGCCCGGCGCCGGCAGGAAGTTCGCGGCGGGGTCCTCGCCGTTGATGCGGAACTCGAGGCTGTGGCCGCGCGTCGCGACCTCGTCGTACCCGAGCGGCTCGCCCTGCGCGATGCGCAGCTGCTCTCGCACCAGGTCGATGCCGCTGATCTCCTCGGTGACGGGGTGCTCGACCTGGAGGCGCGTGTTGACCTCGAGGAACGAGACCGTCCCGTCGAGCCCGACGAGGAACTCGCACGTGCCCGCCCCGACGTAACCGGCCTCGCGCAGGATCGCCTTGCTCGACTCGACGAGCTGCGTGCGCTGGGCGTCCGTGAGGAACGGCGCGGGCGCTTCCTCGACGAGCTTCTGGTGGCGCCGCTGCAGGGAGCAGTCGCGCGTGCTGACGACGACCACCGTGCCGTGCTCGTCGGCGAGGCACTGCGTCTCCACGTGCCGGGGCTTGTCGAGGTAGCGCTCGACGAAGCACTCGCCGCGACCGAACGCGGCGACGGCCTCGCGCACCGCGGACTCGTACAGCTCGTCGATCTCGTCGGACGTGCGGACGACCTTCAGCCCGCGCCCACCACCACCGAACGCCGCCTTGATCGCGACCGGCAGACCGTGCTCCGCGACGAACGCGTGGATCTCCTCGACGCTGCCCACCGGGTCGGGCGTTCCCGCGACGAGCGGTGCACCTGCGCGCTGCGCGATGTGGCGCGCGCTGACCTTGTCGCCCAGCGACTCGATCGCGGCCGGCGGGGGACCGATCCACGTCAGGCCGGCGTCCGCGACGGCCTGCGCGAAGTCGGCGCGCTCCGAGAGGAAGCCGTAGCCGGGGTGCACCGCGTCGGCGCCCGAACGCTTCGCGACGTCGAGCAGCTTCGCGATGTCGAGGTACGTGTCGACCGCGCGGGCGCCGTCGAGCGCGAACGCCTCGTCGGCGACGCGGACGTGCAGGGCCTCGCGATCGGGGTCGGCGTAGACGGCGACGGAGGCGATGCCCGCGTCGCGGCAGGCCCGGGCGATGCGGACGGCGATCTCGCCGCGGTTCGCGACGAGGACCTTGGAGATGAGGGGCACGGCTCACCGTAACGCCCACGTCCGTGCGTCCTGCAGCCACCGCGGCGGCTCAGGCCAAGATCGGGCGAAGATTGGGGAACCGTGCAACGGTCGCGGTCGGGCGTTTGTAGGAATCGCACCATGACATCCGACGAGCGGGTCCGAGCCACCCTGTGCATGCTGCCGGGTCCGAGTCTCCCGGTGCGTGCTGCCCGGGTCTGAGTCTCCCGGTGCGTGCTGCCCGGGTCTGAGTCTCCCGGTGCGTGCTGCCCGGGTCTGAGTCTCCCGGTGCGTGCTGCCCGGGTCTGAGTCGCCCCGTGCGTGCTGCCCGGGTCCGAGCTGTCCGGTGCGGCGGGCGTCTGCTCCCGGCCTCACCCGCCGCCCGCCAGCCGTCACCAGTCACCCGTCGGGCGCTCCCCGCCACTCGCCGCGGGTCCGCGGGGGTCAGCGCCAGAGGTCGTGCATACGCACGTCGATCTCCGCGAGGAGCTCGCGCAGCAGCGGGAGAGAGATCCCCACCACGCCGTGGTGGTCGCCCTCGATGCGCTCGACGAACGGCCCGCCGAGCCCGTCGACCGTGAACGCACCGGCGACGTGCAGCGGCTCGCCCGTGCCGACGTACGCCGCGATCTCGTCGTCCGACAGGTCCGCGAACGTGACGCGCGTCGAGCTCGTCGCGCCGAGCACTGCGCCCCGACGGGCACCGAGGCCGATGCCACCGTGGCCGATGCCACCGTGGTCGAGGTCCGGGCCGCCAGCGCTCGCCACGCCGACCGCACCCGCCGCGCTGGTCGTACCCGCACCGCTCGTCGTGCTGGTCGTGCTCGTCGCGCCCCCGGAGCCTGCGCCGCCTTCCCGGTCCGCCGTCCCGGTCACGTGCGCAGGCTCGCGCAGGTCCATCACCCAGTGCCCGGTGTGCAGGACGCCGGTGCGACCGCGCATCACGCGCCAGCGGGCGATCGCGTCGTCGGCGTCGGCGGGCTTGCCGAGGATTTCGCCGTTCAGCTCGAGCATCGAGTCGCAGCCGACCAGCACCAGGTCGAGGTCGTCGAGCACGAGCCCGTCGACCTCGTCGGGGAGGTTCTCGGCGACGTCCTGCGCCTTGGCCTGCGCGAGCACCAGCACCGCATCGGCCGGTTCGAGCACGTCGTAGCGGTCGCGCGCGGCGGCGAGCACGGCGGGCTCGTCGACAGACGAGACGGCGACGAGCGGGTCGATCCCGGCGGCGACGAGCGTCGCGCGACGGGCCGGTGAGGCAGAGGCGAGCAGCAGGCGGGTCACGCGTCGGAGCCTACGGGCCGACTCTCGCGCAGGGGCGCGGGCCCAGTCACGTCGGTGCACCCGGTCGCGGCGGCGGGCGCGGTCGTGCGGTGCTTGGTTGTCCGGTGCTCCCGGTCGTACGGGCTCGGTCGCGCAGGCCCGGTCGTTCGGTGCCGACGACCGGTGCTCTCGGTCATGTCGGCGCCGGGTCCTAACGTGGGCCGCATGGGGACCTTCGTGGACATCGCGGTCGGCGGGAAGTTCGACCTGCGCCGCTCGATCGGCTTCGGCTTCGGGCAGCGCGATGCGGAGCAGGGCGACGTGCTGCGGCTCGCGTTCTGCCTCGACGGCTACCGGACGCACGCGGCGGCGGCGGTCACCCAACCGACAGCGGACGTGCTCCGCTGCGAGGTCTTCGGCGACGCCGACCCCGATGCGGTCGCCGCGCACGTCGCCCGTGTGATCTCGGTCGACGTCGACGGCACGGGGTATGACGAGCTCGGTGCTCACGACGCGCTCGTCGGCCGCGTCCAGGCACAGGCGCCCGGGCTGCGCCCCGTGCTGTTCTACTCGGCGTACGAGGCGCTGCTGTGGGCTGTGCTGTCGGCCCGCAGACCCGAGCGGCAGATGGCGCAGGTCCGCGACCGGATGGCCCGCACGGACGGGGCGGTCTTCGACGTGGCCGGTCGTGAGATGGCCGCCGTCCCGCTGCCGGAGCGGATCCTCGCGCTCGAGTCGATCGACGGCCTTCCCGAGGTCAAGGTCCACCGCATGCACGGGGTGGCCCAGGCGGCGCTCGACGGTCGCCTCGACACCGCGACGCTGCGCTCGCGTCCGGCCGTCGAGGTCGCCGCCGAGCTCCAGCAGCTCGAGGGCATCGGACCCTTCTACGCGATGCTCACCACGGTGCGGGCGCTCGGCCACACCGACGAGCTCGCCGCGACAGAGCCCCACGTCCTGGCCGCGACCGCCCGCCTCCTGAGCCGCGACGCGCCCTTGACGTCGGACGAGCTCACCGCGCTCGCGGAGTCCTGGCACCCGTGGCGCACGTGGGTCTCGGTCGCCATCCGCGCGAGCGAGCCGCACGCGAGGCGATGAGCCGGCGGCTCTCACGGAGCCCTCCGGTCGACCCGTACCGTCACGCTTGCGCCGTGCTCCCGCCGTGCCGTGCCATCCCGTGCTGCCGCCGCGCCGCGTTCCTCGCAGGCTGTGCTGCAGTCGCGCCGCCCTGATGTCAGGCCGTGCGCTCGCTGATGTCACTCCGGCCGCCGCGCTCACCCGGGTCGCACCGGCCGCCGCGCTCACCCGAGTCGCACCGGCCGCCGCGCTCACCCGAGTCGCACCGGCCGCCGCGCTCACATCGCCGCGCTCGCTGCCGTGCTCACGCGGTCGCGCAGGCTGCCGTGCTCACGCGGTCGCGCAGGCTGCCGTGCTCACGCGGTCGCGCAGGCTGCCGTGCTCACGCGGTCGCGCTGGCCGCCGTGCTCAGGCGGCGGCGCCGGGTCGTCGTGGTTCGTTGACGATCGTGCCGTCGGTGGTGCGTCGGAACGTGTAGGTCGCTCTGGGTCGGGCGAGCGGCGGGAGCTTCTCGGGTGGACCCGGGCTGTCGACGGCCGCCGCGCCAGGTGGGGCGACGTTCTCACCCTGCGCTGCTCCGGCCGCGTTGAGTCGCCCACCATGCGCGATTCCGGTCGCGCCGGACTGCCCGTCGTGCGCCGCGTCGGGCGTGTCGGGGTTCCCGGCCGGGCGGTCGGGTGGTGTGTCGCTGTTCTCGATGCGTGGTCGTCGCCGCCCGGGCTTCCGTGGGGGCGGTGGTTGGTGTCGTTCGATGGTCAGGTTGTGTTCGTGGACGCGGTGGTGGTGGTAGTCGCAGAGCATCACGGCGTTCTCGAGGGAGGTTTCGCCGTTGTCGCGGTCCCACCAGCGGATGTGGTGGATCTCGGTGAACCGGGCTGGTGTCTCGCACCCGTTCCAGGCGCATCCTTGGTCCCGCACGGTCACGGCCCGCCGGTGCGCCCCGGTGTACACCCGGGCGGTCCGTCCCAGGTCGACGGGCACGTTGTCCGCGGTGATGGCGATCCTCGTGATGTCGCAGTCGCACAACGCCTTGGCCAGTTCCGAGAGCGCCACCGGTGTCCCGTCCTCCAGGGTCGGTGCGGGCACCCCGGCGAGCCCGGCGGCCAGGTGCCCGGCCGCGGAGCGGGTGGTGATCAGTTCACCGTCGGCGGTGCGCGGACCGGGCAGGTCGGAGAACAACGAGTCGGTCTCGCCCGCAACGCCGGGCACGCCGCTCACGCCACCGCCGCCGCTGCCGCGTGGCGCGGGACGCGTGTCGTCCTGCGGGCGGTCGCGGCCGTCGGCGCGGCGGGCGTGGTGGATGCGACCGGTCTCGCCGGCCAGGCCCGCACGGTGCAGCTCGACCATCGTCTCGGCCGGCACGATCAACGAGATGTGCGGACGGTTGCGCACCCCGGACAACCCGCCACCGGTCGCGCCCGTGCGCGTCGAGCCGCCGGCGCCGGTACCGGCACCCACGCCCGTGCCGCCGCCACTCGCACCGCTCTCACCCGTGCCGCACCCGAGCGCGTGCGTAGCGATCGTCCCCAGGGCGTCGGCGCGGCGTTGCTGCCCGGTGCGTTCATCCCCCTCGACCCGCGGTGAGGCCGCCTCCAGGGCGAGGCGTAGCGCGTGCCCGGTGGTGGCGTCCAGGAACCCGGTGACCTTGACCCCGGCGCCGTGACCGGACAGGTTGAAGAACCGGTCCCGCCGGGCCTGGTCGTGCTCGTCCTGCACCCGGCCCGGGTCGAAGACAGCCGCGTACTCCAGGATCGTCTTGCGGGTCTGCACCGGTGTCATACCCGTGACCGCCTCAGTGAACCTCGCCTGCGCGGCCGGGTCCGCCAACGCCTCCCGCAACCCCTGCGGCCCCTCAGCGGTGACCTGAGCGATCACGTCCAGCTGCGCCAACCCCACCCGCGAGTCCGCCACCGCACCCGCCAGCACCGGCATCGCATCCAACACCTCCCCGGCACGCACCTGACGACGCGCCTCCGCAGCACCCGCACCCGACACCCGGGCCCGAGCATCCACGAACGAACGATCACCCGGCCCCACCGACGTCCCAGCGACCTGCTCGGCACGCAGCACCCGACCATGAGCCACCCGCACCAGGCTCATCACCCGATCCAGACCCGCCAGCACCGTCGCCCGCCGCGACCCCGACCACGCAGGAGCACCCTCCGCGGTCGCGTGCACCGCACGAGCCCACGACTCCAGGATCGCCAGCTCGTCCCCACCGACGACCTCGGCGGCCGAAGCGAGGGCGGTGAGACCGGGAACGGGAGCGGAAGGGGGAGTGGCCGGACCGCGAGCGGGATCGCTCGAGTCGCTCGATCGGCCGCGCGCGACCTGCGCAGCGGCCAGCGCGGCCCGAACCAGATCAGCACCCCGAGGAGCGTCGCCGTCGACCAGCACCAGCTGGTCGTCGGCGATCGCCGCCCCCGGGATCGGATCATCGAACATGCGTATCAATCTACCCGAAACGGACATCGTAGGTCAACCCAAAAACGGCATCTGATCAGCGCAAACGCTCGGCCGGATATCCACAGCCCTGAGCCTGTGGACGGTTCGACAGGACACGGCTCCGCCAGCGTGACCCGTGCGCACGGGCCGGCCGCGCAGCCCGCAGACCGAGCCGCGTCAGGGCACCCGGGACCTCGGTCGCTCCCTCGCACATGGACAACCCGTGCACAATGTCCGCTGGTGGGGGTCTCGCGGCCCGCAGCGACCCGAGCACGACCACGCGAGCATGCGGTGCGACACACGGTCGGGCCGGCACGAGGAGGCGTTGTGAACCACGCACGGCCGCGGCAGGACGTCGCGAAGCCCGACCAGCGCGGCGCGCGCGAAGCCGTCGACGGCTCGGCCGGCGGGCCCGACCCTGACGGGCTGGACGTGCACGAGCGATCGTTCGACGACCTGGACGACGGCGCCGCGATCGACCCCGACCTCCTCGAGCCCCCGACCCAGGAGTGGCGCCGCCGCACCGCGATCGAGATGGTCGTCTCGGGCGTCATCGGCCTCTACGCCTCGTTCGTGCTGTCGATCGAGGCCGTGAAGATCGCCGGGGACAAGAACTTCAGTGCGTCCTGCGACTGGAACTCGGTGATCAGCTGCACGACGGTCGCCAAGAACTGGGCGGCCTCGGTCCTCGGCTTCCCCAACGCGTTCCTCGGCATCGCAGCCGAGTCGGTCGTCATCACGGTCGCCGTGGCGATCATCGGCGGCGTGCGCTTCCCCCGCTGGTTCATGGTGAGCGCGCAGGTGGTCTACACGATCGGGTTCCTGTTCGCGTACTGGCTGTTCGGCATGGCGTACTTCAAGATCGGCGCGCTGTGCCCGTGGTGCCTGCTCATCACGGTGACGACGACGTTCGTGTGGGTCGGGCTCACGCGCATCAACATCCGCGAGGGCAACGTCGTCCTGCCGGGCCGGGCGGGACCGTGGGGCCGTCGGTTCGTCGCGGCCGGCTACGACTGGTACATCACGGCCGCGCTGCTCGTCGTGTTCTTCGCGATGATCGTCCTCAAGTACGGCCAGAGCCTCATCGCCTGACGGAACGAACGACGACGCCCGACGCCCCCGAGAACGAGGGGCGCCGGGCGCCGTCGTGCGCGAGACCGTCAGGCCGCGAACTTCGTCAGCACGTCCAGCGGCAGCGACCCGAGCCCGAGCGCGCGCTGGTGGAAGTCCCGCAGCGACACCCCGGCCCCGGCGGCCCGGTCGCGCGTCTGCTCCCACAGCCGCTGGCCGATCTTGTACGACGGCGCCTGCCCGGGCCACCCGAGATACCGGTTCCACTCGAACCGGATGAACGCCTCGGGCATGTTGACGTTGGCGCGCAGCATCTCCCAGCCCTTGTCGGCGTCCCACGTGCCGCCGCCCCAGCGCTCGGGAGCGGGCAGCCCGAGGTGCACGCCGAGGTCGAACACGACGCGCGCGGCGCGCATGCGCTGGCCGTCGAGCATGCCGAGCCGGTCGCCCGGGTCGTCGAGGAAGCCGAGGTCGGCCATGAGCCGCTCGGCGTACAGCGCCCAGCCCTCGCCGTAGCCGGAGGTCCAGCACGCGAGCCGCCGCCAGGTGTTGAGCGTCTCGCGCTCGAACACCGCCTGCCCGATCTGCAGGTGATGCCCGGGCACGCCCTCGTGGTAGACGGTCGTCTTCTCGCGCCACGTGTTGAACGTGGTGACCTCCGGCGGCACGGACCACCACATGCGGCCCGGTCGGCTGAAGTCGTCCGAGGGGCCGGTGTAGTAGATCCCGCCGTTCTGGGTCGGCGCGATGCGGCACTCGAGCGTGCGCACGGGGTCGGGGATGTCGAAGTGGGTGCCGGCGAGCGCCTCGATCGCGGCGTCCGACGTCTCCTGCATCCACGCGCGCAGCGCCTCCTTGCCGTGCAGCACGCGCGACGGGTCGGCGTCGAGCGCCGCGACGGCGTCCTCGACGCTCGCCCCCGGCCCGGCGATCTGCGCGGCGACGGACTCCTGCTCGGCGACGACGCGCGCGAGCTCCTCGAGCCCCCACGCATAGGTCTCCTCGAGGTCGACGGTCGCACCGAGGAAGTACCGCGACCACAGCGCGTACCGCTCGCGCCCGGCTGCGTCGACGGCGGGCGCCTGCGGCGCGAGCTCGTCGCGCAGGAACGCGGACAGCTTCCCGTACGCCTCGCGCGCCCCGGTCGCCCCGCGCTCCAGCTCGGCGCGCACCAGCGAGCAGGCCGACGAGTCGTCGAGCTCCGCGCCCGCGACGAACGAGCTGAAGAACGAGTCGGCCCCCGCGAGCTCGTCGGCCTGCTCGATGCCGAGCTCCACCTGGCGCACGGCCGGGACCTTGCCCTGCGACGCCCCGAGGCGCAGCGACTCGATGTACCCGTCGACGGCGCCGGGCAGCAGCGACAGGCGCGACGCGACGGTCTCCCAGTCCTGCACGGACCCGGTCGCCATGATGTCGAACACGTCGCGCAGCCCCTGCAGCGGGGACGCGATGTTGTTCAGGTCGCGCAGGTGCTCGCCGGCCTCGAACAGCTCGACCTCGAGCCCCAGCCGCTCGCGCATCGCGGCGAGCGTGATCTCGTCGGTCTCGTCCCACGGCTCGGGCTCGTCGAGCCGCGACAGCGTGGCGCGGGCGGCCTGGTCGCGCAGCTCGTGGCCCGCGGGGGACAGGTCCGTCATCTCGTGGTCGTGGCCCGCCACACCCATCTCCGTCGCCAGCAGCGGGTCGAGCTCGGCGATGGTCCTCAGGTGGTCCTCGGCGATCGCATCGATCGGCGAGGTCTCTCGCGCAGTCGTCATGCCGCGACCCTACCCGCGCCCCCCGACATGCCTCCGGAAGGGTGAGAGCGTCCAGGACCCCAACGTTTCGCGGGGCCCGGACGTCATGAGCCCGACACACTGTCCGCGACGCGCAGGGGGCGTCTCGGGCGGTCGACGAGCCGGGGGGAGACACGTGCAGGACTGGGAGGGCGTGCTCGACACGCTCGTGCGCGAGCGGGGGCCGGCGCTGGTGCGCTACGCGTTCCTGCTCACGGGCGACCGCGCGGCGGCCGAGGACCTCGTGCAGGACGCGGTCATCGCGACGTTCGCGCGCCGCGCGAGGGTCCGCGAGCCGCGCGCCGCCGAGTCGTACGTGCGCCGCGCGATCCTCACCACGTGCGTCGACGGCTACCGCCGCACGCGCCGCTGGCGCGACGTCCAGCACCTGCTCGTACGGTCCGACGAGCACGCAGGCCCGGAGCGCTCGGTCGGTGACCGCGACCAGGTGATGAGCGCCCTCGCGACGCTGGCCCCGCGGGTGCGGGCATGCGTCGTCCTGCGGTTCTACGAGGACCTCACCGTCCCGGACGTCGCCCAGCAGCTGGGCCTGTCCGAGGGCGCGGTCAAGCGGTACCTGAGCGACGGCATGAAGGCGCTCCAGCAGCGGCTGGGAGCGCTCGGGCCCGACGACGACGAGCGTGTCCCGGTGACGGGGAGGGAATCATGAGCAACGACCTGCACGACCTGCTGGCCCACGCCGCCGACGGCGCCGGCCGCACCGAGCTCGACCTGCCGACGATGGTCCGCGGGGTCCGCCGACGCCGACGCACCCGTGCCGCGGTGACGGTCGGCGTGACCGCCGTCGTGGTCGGTGCGCTCGCGACGACCGCGGTGGCCACCGGGACGCGCCTGCGCACGGACCCGCTCCCTCCCGCGTCCCCGTCCCCGACGACGACCACCACGAACCCGCTGCCCGCCCCCGACCCCACGGCGACACCCGGCGCATGCGGCTCGGTGATCGAGCCGACGACCCTGACGGGCGAGGCGAACGGCCTGGAGGCAGCGGTCTTCGCGGGCGAGGCCGGCGGCAGGGACGACGAGGGTCACGGCGACATCTCCGTCGGCATGACCACCGTGTCGCACACGCAGGACGACGTCACCGCGCAGCTGGGCACCGCCACCGCCGTTCTGCTGCGCGACGACGTGGTCGTCGCCCGTGCCGAGCTCCGCCGCGCACAGGAGTGGCCCACCGTGAACCAGTTCGACCGCACGCCGTGGGCGCTCGGCGACCTCGGCACGGTCTCCTGCTCGTCGGGAGCGACCCTCCCCGACGGCGACTACGTGCTCGCCGCCGTCGAGGACGTCACGACCGACGCGGGCACCGAGCGGCTCGTCACGGGCGGCCAGCAGGTCTCGCTGCGCGACGGCCTCCAGCTCGACGCGTGCGACCTCGGCCTGCCGGAGGGCACGGACCCCGCCGCGCTGGGCAGCGGAACCCCGCTCGAGCTCACCTCGAACCTCACGGACGAGCCGGACGTCCTCGGCGTCGACGCGGAGATCCCGACCTGGACGCTCCGGTGGCCCGACGGCACCGACGCGGGCGACAGGGAGGCGGACGGAGGCCTCATGGGCGACGTCCAGCTCTACGCGGTCGACGACGAGGGGCTCGTGGTCGCGCACTCGCGCGAGGGCACGAGCGTCGACCCGACGATGATCGGCGACTCCGTGAGCGGGTGGCGCTCGCTGCGCCCCTGCACCGGCGACGCCAAGCTCCCGGCGGAGCCCCTGGACGTCGTCGCCGTCATCCCGTACCGCCTGTGGGGCGAGGCGGGCGTTCGCACCGACGTGCGCAGCCTCGGCGAGGTGGACGGCGGCTGAGGATCAGCCCCGCAGGCTCCAGCGCCACGTGTCGGGACCGGTCCGCCACCCGGCGGGCCGCACGCCGCCGCGGCGGTCGGTCCACACCGACCGCGCGCCCGAGTGCTCGGGCGCGTGGTCGTCGCTCGACATCGCGGCCATGATCCCCGCGACGAGCGCTGCGAGCTCGTGCTCGTCGGGCGTGCCGCGCACGACGCGGACGTGGGGGTCGCTCATTCGTCGTCCTCCTCGTCCTCGTCGGCCTCGAACAGCACGGGTGCGCCGCGCGAGACGCCCCACTCGTGCACGTCGAAGCCGGAGTCGACCACGGCCTGCGCGATGTCGCCGCCGCCGGCCTCGACCACGTCGAGCACCGAGTCGAGCGTGCGGTCGCCCGCGGCGGCGGTGCGGGACACGACGAACCCGACGTGGAACGTCTCGACGTCGGGCTCGACGTCGACGGAGTCCTCGTCGCCCTCGTCCTCGTCGCCCCAGCTCATGCCGGTGAGGTCGGCGTGCATGCCGAGCCGCTCGTGCAGCAGGTCGTACAGGCCCGCGTTGAGCGAGCCGATCTCCGCCTCGAGCGACAGGATGCGCGGGTCCTCGTCGGCCTCCGACGAGCCGAACTCGGCCCGCACGCCCACGGCGGTGTCCACGTACGAGTGCAGCGCCGCGGTGAGCGCGTCGACGGCGCCGTGCAGGTCGGCCGCGTCGACGCCGGTCAGCGGTGCCGGACCGTGCGAAGCACCCTCGTGCTCGTCGTCGTGCTCGTGGTCGTGGTCGTGGCTCATGTGAGGTCCTCGCGATTCGTGGACGGGAGCGATGTCACAGCGGGATGTTGCCGTGCTTCTTCGGCGGCAGCGCCGCACGCTTGGTGCGCAGCAGCCGCAGGGCCTTGGTGATCTCGGCGCGCGTGGCGGACGGCTCGATGACGGCGTCGACGTACCCGCGGTCGGCGGCGTCCCACGGGTTGACGATCGCCTCCTCGTAGTCGGACGTCAGCCGACGACGCTCCGCCTCGACGTCCCCGCCCTCGTCGGCCACCTTCTTCAGCGCCCCGCGCTGCAGGATGTTCACCGCGCCGCCCGCGCCCATCACGGCGATCTGCGCGGTGGGCCAGGCGAGGTTGACGTCGGCGCCCAGCTGCTTGGAGCCCATGACGATGTACGCGCCGCCGTACGCCTTGCGCGTGATGACCGTGACGAGCGGGACGGTCGCCTCGGCGTACGCGTAGATGAGCTTCGCGCCGCGGCGGATGATGCCGTTCCACTCCTGGTCCGTGCCGGGCAGGAAGCCGGGGACGTCGACGAACGTCAGCACCGGGATGTTGAACGCGTCGCACGTCCGCACGAACCGCGCGGCCTTCTCGGCGGCGTTGATGTCGAGCGTGCCGGCCATCTGCTGCGGCTGGTTCGCGACGATGCCGACGGGGTGCCCCTCGACGTGCCCGAACCCGATGAGCACGTTGCCCGCGTACAGCGGCTGGACCTCGAGCAGCACGCCGTCGTCGAGCACCGTCTCCACGACGGTGCGCATGTCGTACGGCTGCGAGTCGGAGTCGGGGACGAGGGTGTCGAGCGCGGCGTCGTCGTCGGACACCTCGAGCGACGCCTCGTGCGGGAACGTCGGCGGGTCGGTGAGGTTGTTCTGCGGGAGGTAGGCGAGCAGCGAGCGCACGTAGTCGATCGCGTCGTCCTCGTCGTGTGCCATGTAGTGCGCGACGCCCGAGCGCGTGTTGTGCGTGGCGGCGCCGCCGAGCTCCTCGAAGCCCACGTCCTCGCCGGTCACCGCGCGGATGACGTCCGGCCCCGTGATGAACATGTTCGACGTGCCGTCGGCCATGACGATGAAGTCGGTGAGTGCGGGGGAGTAGACAGCACCGCCCGCGGACGGGCCGAGGATGAGGCTGATCTGCGGGATCACGCCGCTCGCGGCGACGTTGCGGCGGAAGATCTCTGCGAACTGCGTCAGCCCCGCGACCCCCTCCTGGATGCGCGCGCCGCCACCGTCGCTGATGCCGACGAGCGGCACGCCCGTGCGCAGCGCGAGGTCCATGACCTTGGTGATCTTCTGGCCGTGCACCTCGCCGAGCGAGCCGCCGAACACCGTGAAGTCCTGCGAGTACACCGCGACCGGCCGGCCGTCGACGGTCCCGTGCCCGACGACGACGCCGTCGCCCGGGATGCGCTTCTTCTCGAGCCCGAAGTTCTGCGAGCGGTGCCGCACCAGGGCGTCGATCTCGGTGAACGAGCCCTCGTCGAGCAGCGCCTCGATGCGCTCGCGGGCGGTCTTCTTGCCGCGTGCGTGCTGCTTGTCCTGCGCGCCGGACTCGGCGGCGTCGGCGGAGCGGGAGCGCTCGGCGAGGTCGGCGAGCTTGGCGGCCGTGGTGCGGGCGGTCGAGGGGGTCGTCTGCGTCACCCGACCGAGGCTAGTTGTCCGACGGCTCCTACGTGCGTGCAGCCGCGCCACGGTTCCGTCCGGTTCGCTCGTAGGTTTCCTCCAAACCTGGGGCCACGGGTGTGGAGACAGGGGTGTGCGCTGCGACGATGGACGGCATGGCCGACCCCCTGCGTGCGCCCCTGGGCGCCGACGCCCTGAGCACGCTCCTGCTCGCGCCCGCCGGCCCGCTCGACCGGCTCGAGGTCGTCGCGAGCACGGGGTCGACGAACGACGACCTCGTCGCGGCGCTGCGCACGGACCCGCGCGCGTGGGCCGGCACCGGGCTGCTGGTCGCCGACCACCAGCTCGCGGGCCATGGCCGAGCGGGCCGCGGCTGGGAGACGCCGGCCGGTACCTCCCTGACGTGTTCGTTCGTCACGTGGCCGGAGGTCGACGTCGACGCGCTCGGGTGGCTCCCACTCCTCGCGGGCCTCGGCGTGGTCACGGCCGTGCGCGCGACCGCGGGAGTCCGCGCCGAGCTGAAGTGGCCCAACGACGTGCTGGTCCCGGGCGACGAGCCGCTCGAGGGCTGGGGGTCGGCACGCAAGGTCTCGGGCATCCTCACCCAGGCGGTCCCCACGCCGATCGGGCTCGCGGTCGTGGTCGGCATCGGCGTCAACGTGGCCCAGCGGTCCGACGAGCTGGCGGTCCCGAGCGCGACCTCTCTCGCGCTCGCGGGCGCGAGGGACCTGGACCGCGAGACGATGCTCGTCGCGCTCGTCGAGTCGCTCGCGCAGGTCACGGCACGGTGGCGCGCGGCGGACGGGGACGTCGTCGGCTCGGGCCTCGCGGCGGACGTCGCGGCGGTGTGCCGGACGCTCGGGACGCGCGTGCGCGTCGAGCTGCCGGGCGACGAGCTCCTGGAGGGCACCGCGACGGCGCTGGACGACGACGCCGCGCTGCTCGTCGTGGCCGACGACGGCACGACGCACCGCGTGCTCGCGGGTGACGTGCGCCACGTGCGGGACGCCTGAACTACCCTCGTCCCGTGCCCGACGACGGTCCCGTGGACCCACCCCTGGACGATGCGGCTGCTGTCGACGCCGTCGACGAGCCCGCCCGCCAGGAGCGTGCCGCGCTCGAGTCCACGGTCGAGGAGATCGACCGTGCGCTGCTGGGCGGCGACCGCACGTTCAGCGCGAACGACCTGGCCGACCGCGCGGGTATCGGCCTCGAGTTCGTCCGCGGCTTCTGGACGACGCTCGGCCTGCCGCACTCGGACCCGGACGACGAGGTGTACACCGAGCTCGACGCGCAGGCCGTCGACCGCGCGGCGTCGCTCGTGCGCGAGCACGGGCTCGACCTGCGCGCGGTCATCACCCTGACGCGCGCGCTCGGTCACACGTCCGACCGCCTCGCGCTGTGGCAGGTCGAGGCGCTCGTCGAGGACATGTCGACGCGGTACGAGCTCGACGACGCGACGGCCCGCCTGCTCGTGCTCGACCGCCTCGCGGACCTCGCCCCGGTGCTCGAGGCGCAGCTGGTGCACTCCTACCGCCGCCAGCTCGCAGCGATCGCCGGCCGCTACGCCGCCGAGTTCGGCGAGCTGCGCGACCCCGGCCCGGACCGCAGCGCCCTGCCCCTCGCGCGGGCGGTCGGCTTCGCGGACATGGTGTCCTTCACACGCCGGACCGCGGGCCTCGGGTCGACCGACCTGTCGCAGTTCGTGCAGCGCTTCGAGAGCGCCGCGCGCGACGTCGTCACCGCGGGCGGCGGCCGCGTCGTGAAGACGATCGGCGACGCGGTGCTGTTCGTCGCCGACGACCCCGCGACGGGCGCCCGCGTCGCGCTCGGGCTCGCCGAGACGCTGGGCCGTGAGCTCGACAGCGACGCCGTCCGCCTGGCAGGCCTCGCCGACGGCGCGCGCGGTGTCACGCCCGTGCGCGTCGGGTTCGTGTGGGGGCGCGTGCTGTCGCGCTTCGGCGACGTCTTCGGCCCGCCGGTCAACCTCGCGGCGCGGCTCACGGACATCGCCGACCCCAGCACGGTGCTCACCGACCCGGCCACGGCCCAGGTGCTCGCGGGCGTCGCCGGGCTGCGGCTCGACGAGCAGCCGACCGTCGAGCTGCAGGGCCTCGGCCCGGTGACTCCCGTGCTGCTCACCGGCGAGAGCTGAGCAGCTCCTCGGTCGCGGCGTCGTCCATGATCACGCGCACCTCCTGCGCGCAGCGGCAGGCCGCGGCGATCTTCGCGGCCCAGTGCAGCGCCTCCTCCCGGGTCGCCACGTCGACCACGGCGAAGCCGCCGACGACCTCCTTGGTCTCGGGGTAGGGGCCGTCGGTCACGGTGCCGTCGGTTGCGACGACGCTCGCGCGCTGGCGCTCGAGCCCCGCGCCGAACACCCAGACTCCTGCCTCGATGCCCTCGCGCTCGACGGCGTGCGAGTCGCGCGCGACGTCGTCCCAGTCGCCGTCGGGGATGTGGTCCATCGAGCCGTCGTCGAACGAGATCAGGTACTGCGTCATGGCACGTCTCCTTGTTCGTGGCGGTCCGGTCGGCCGCTCTCACCTGTGCGACGAACGGGTCAGCGTGGATCCGACACCGGCTCGTCCTCGCGTTCGACGTTGGCCGGTGAGTTGTTGGCGACCGTGTTGACCCGCGTCGAGACGGGGGTCGCCTCGATCAGCGGCGGCTCGGCCGTCAGTAGCGGGCGGGCGTGCTCGGCGTCGACCGCCGGGTCGAGCCACGCGTCCCAGTCCTCGCGGCGCAGCATGAGCGGCTGGCGGTCGTGGATGTGCTCGAGCTCGGGGAGCGCGGGGCGCGTGATGACGGTCGCGCTGACGAGCCAGCGGTCGGGGTCGTCGTCGGCCTTGCTCGGGTCCTTCCAGAACTCGTACAGGCCGGCGAGCGCGAGCACGTCCCCGTCGGCGGGGTGCAGGTAGAACGGCTGCTTGCGCTTGACCGGCGCGTCCGCGGCGGGCTTCTTCCACTCGAAGTACCCGTCGGCGGGCAGCAGCGCGCGGCGTGCCGCGAAGGGCCGCGCGAACGACGACTTCTCCGCGAGCGTCTCGACGCGCGCGTTGATCATCCGGTTGCCGACCGACGGGTCCTTCGCCCACGAGGGCACGAGCCCCCAGCGTGCGACGCGCAGCTGGCGCGTGATCTCGCCCGTCTCCTTGTCCGCGCGCTCGACGACCATCCGCACGCCGTCGGTGGGGGCGACGTTCCACGAGGGCCCGAGCAGGCGCACCTCGTCGGCGACGGTCGCGATCGCGAACTCGTCGGCCAATGCCTGGTCCTCACGGAAGGAGGCGTAGCGACCGCACATGCGCCCAGGGTGGCACGAGGCGCCGACACGGACCGAGCGACGCGGACGGGTGCTGGCGAGGACGCCGATCGAATCGATTCGCGTCGCGTGCGTCGACGGTGTCACGATGGATCCCGATGTCCTCCGAACGCCTCCCCGCAGCACCCGTCGCGCACCCGCCTGCGCAGGCCTCGTCGTCCCCCGACGTCGGCAGCTACCGCCCCAACGCGAAGTACGTCCTGCTGCTCGGCCTGATGTGCGCGCTCCCGGCGATCTCGAACGACATCTACCTCCCGTCCCTCCCGGACGTCGCGCGCGACCTGCACACCTCCGCCACCGCGGCCCAGCTCACGATGACCGCGATGATGCTCGGTGGCGCGGTCGGCCAGCTCGTCATCGGGCCGCTGTCCGACCGCCTCGGTCGCCGCACGCCGGTGCTGGTCGGCGTCGCGCTGCACGTCGTGACGTCGCTGCTGTGCGCGGTCGTGCCGTCCATCGGGGCGCTCGTCGGGCTGCGCGTGCTGCAGGGGTTCTTCAACGCGTCGGCGTCGGTCGTCGCGATGGCCGTGATCCGCGACCGCTTCGTCGGCGCCGCGGCCTCGGGGCTGATCTCGCGGCTCATGCTCGTCATCGGCATCGCGCCGCTGTTCGCCCCGTCCATCGGCGGCGCGATCGCGGGCGAGTGGGGCTGGCGCGCGGTGTTCGTCGCGCTCGCGGTGTTCGGGGCGACGCTCTGGGTGATCGTGTGGCGGCGGCTGCCCGAGACGC
Source organism: Cellulomonas sp. HZM (assembly GCF_000708885.1). GTDB lineage: Bacteria > Actinomycetota > Actinomycetes > Actinomycetales > Cellulomonadaceae > Cellulomonas. The sequence continues at coordinate 21,924 of NZ_JEOE01000027.1, forward strand.
TGCCCGCCGAGCGGCGCCGCGGGTCCGGCATCCGCACCGCCCTGACCGGCTACGGGACGCTGCTGCGTGACCGGCACTTCGTCGCGCTCGCGCTGCTGCCGGGCTTCGGCACCGCGGTGCTCATGAGCTACGTCGTGGGGTCGCCGTTCGTGCTCATGGAGGGCTACGGGCTGACGGCTCAGCAGTTCGCGTGGCTGTTCGCGATCAACGGCATCGGGCTCGTCGGCGGTGCGCAGGTCAACGCCTACCTGGTGCGCCGCGTCGCGCCCATCCGGATCGTGCGCGTCGTGCTGCCCGTCTCGCTCGCCCTCACGTTGGGCCTGCTCACGCTCGCGATCACGGGTGCCGGCGGCCTCCCGCTGCTGCTCGTGACGCTCTGGCTCATCCTCGCGATGGTCAACTTCGCGCCGCCCAACGCGTCGGCGATCGCGCTGTCCCGGCACGGCGAGATCGCGGGCACGGCGGCGGCGTTCATCGGCGCGACGGGCGCCGCGATCGGCGGCGTCATCAGCCCGCTCACCAGCCTGCTGGGCGGCGACGCGCTCGCGATGGCCGTCGTGATGGTGGGCTCCGCGGCGACGGCGCTCGTCGTCCTCGCGCTCGCTACGCCCGCCTACCACCGCGGCGGCGCCTGGTCCGGCTGACGCGCGTCAGCGACCGAGCCGCGCGAGCCCCTCGACGGCCCGTTCGAGGACGTCCTCGCGCTTGACGAACGTGAACCGCACCCAGGACGCGAGCGCCTCGTCGGCCGACGAGCCCGCGGTGGTGAACGCCCGCACCGGCACGCCCACGACCCCCGCGAGCGCGGGCAGCGCGCGGCACAGCTCCGCGCCGTCCTCGTGCCCGAGCGGCCTCGCGTCGGCGAGCACGAAGTAGGTCCCGTCGGGCCGCACCACGTCGAGCCCCGCCGCGACCAGCCCCTCGCACAGCAGGTCGCGCCGCCGCGCCAGGGACGCCGCGAGATCGTCGACCCACTGCGCGACGCCCGGGTCCCGCAGCGCGAACGCGACCGCGGGCTGGAACGGCGCCCCGGACACGTAGGTGAGGAACTGCTTCACCGTCCGCACCGCCGCGACGAGGTGCTCCGGCCCCGCGACCCACCCGATCTTCCATCCGGTGAAGGAGAACGTCTTGCCGGCCGACGAGATCGTCAGCGTGCGCTTCGCCATGCCGGGCAGCGACGCGATCGGCACGTGCGGCGGGCGCCCGTGCGGGCCGTCGAGCGTGAGGTGCTCGTACACCTCGTCGGTCACGACGAGCGCGTCGTGCCGCTGCGCGAGGCGCGCGACCGCGACCAGCTCGTCGTGCGTGAGCACCGCGCCCGTGGGGTTGTGCGGGGTGTTGAGCAGGACGATGCGCGTGCGGTCGGTGAACGCCTGCTCGAGGGCGGCGAGGTCGACCCGGAACCCGTCGGGCGTCGCGCGCAGGGGAGCGGTGGTGTGCGTCGCGCCGGCCATCGCGACCACGGCCGCATAGGCGTCGTAGAAGGGCTCGAGCGTCAGCACCTCGTCGTCCGGGCCGGCCAGTGCGAGGACGCTCGCGGCGATCGCCTCGGTCGCCCCCGCGGTGACGAGCACCTGGGTGCCCGGGTCGACGACGAGCCCGTAGCGGGCGGCCTGGTGCTCGGCGATCGCCTCGCGCAGCTCAAGGATCCCCGGCCCGGGCGGGTACTGGTTGGCGCCGTCGGCGATCGCCCGCTGCGCTGCCGCCGCCACGGACGCGGGGCCGTCGACGTCGGGGAACCCCTGGCCGAGGTTGATCGCGCCCGTGCTCGCGGCGAGCGCGCTCATCTCGGCGAAGATCGTCGCGCCCGGCGTCCCGTCGGCGCGCAGCAGTCCCGCGGCACGGGCGACGGAGGTCCAGCGTCGGGTCATGCGGGCAAGGCTAGGGGTGCCATGGGGCCAGAGGGATGTGGACGGATCGATTGGTCGGCTACCTTGCTCGCACGACTCCACGTCCGGGGGCCTCGTACGCGAACCAGGGGTGACTCCGATGAAGGCTCTTCTACCTCGGTGCGTATCCGGTCGCGTCGTGTGGAGCGGGCGGTTGCTAGAAGTCGTGGGATCCGCTCAAGCAGTTGAACCTGCGCCCACCCGTCAGCTTGGCCGCGGCACGTCGCTCTCCCCGCTCTCATCCTTTGGGAAGGGGGAGTAGCCCCGATGGCATCCTGCGCCTACTTCTCTGTCGAGAAGGGTCTTCTCTCGATCTTCAACAGCGCTGGGCAGGTCGTCTGGCACGGGATGCCCGACGGGTTACCCGTCGTCGATCTGCGGCTTGCACAAGATGAAACGTCGGCGGTGGTCCTCCTCGATCCCCCCGACGGTAGCGGACGTATTCACAATCTAGTTAGCATCTCGAACGCTGGCGCGATCCTCTGGCGCGGTCAACTGCCACGCGACGAAGCTTCGGATGCGTTCGTCAGCCTAGAGATGGGAACCGATAGCCGGGTGCTCGCGAACACGTGGAGCGGGTATCGGCTGCGGCTGAATCCTCGCTCGGGTCGCATCGAAGGTCAGGTACCGACGAAGTGACGCTCTCGAGCCGGTCAAATTCATGATCGAGTAGCGGCAGGACGCAACTCAGCGTCCGTGGGAGGCCGCGCCCGTCTGCACCCCGGCGGCTCGGTTGATGGGCACGTCGCGAGCTACGTCAAATACAGTGACGGTCTGAGGAGGTACGCGTGCGGCTGATCAACATCCGCGGAAACGGGGTGCACCGGGACGCCGTCGGCGTGGCACTCGTCAGCTGCTCGGCGGCGCCGATCTTCCTGATCTACTACTCGCTCTGGTGGATCGCGCCTGCGGTCATCATGCTGTTGACCGGTCTGGTGCTGATACGGAGAACCGGGAGAAGCCGATGAATCGGTGTCGCAACGCCTCCACGTCATGGGCGTCATTCCTTGCGCCGCGACCAGTCATCAGGCAGGCGATGCGATAGTGGGCGTCGCTCTATGGATCGTGGCGTTGCTCGCCTGCGAGGCCGTCATCGTGATACTCGTCCTCCGCGGACCTCAACTTGACGCGGAGGCGCGTTCTTTCGCAGCTTCGGCCGTGCCGTGCGTTCATAGCGAAGGTTGAGGTGGACCTGTCGCGACTGGGCATCGATCCAACGGCGGTGCTCGGCCTCCGAGACGCCTCGTCGTGGTGGTTTCTTGTCTGGCCTTCGCTCGCCGTGCGACGCGCCGATGAAGGGTGACGCGTGCCCGAGTCGGTCTCTCGTGGAGAATCTCGACGTGTCAGATGAACTCGTCTCCGGTATCGCCGTAGCGGGTGAACGAGGGCGTGTCTCCCAAGTCCGTGTTCTTGGTCCACCACGGCGGCTAGATTGCGGCCATGGTGAGCGAAGGTGTCCAGGACTACTGCGACTGGTGCTTCGGTGCGTTGACGGAGGCGGCCCGCGCGAGGTCGCGTTGGCTGGGGCTGGCGACGGAGGACGCCTGGGCCTGTGGGAATTGCCTCACGGCGGGCCGGTACCGGGAGCCGCCGGACGGATGGTCCGGCCCCGAGGAGGAGTGGCTGGCCAGAGACGAGTACGTCCTGAGCGGCGACGACTTGCTTGCGATCGTGAACGCACTGAACGAGGTGCTCCACGGCCCGGACGCGATCGAGGAATGGGAGTTCCAGTCGCGCCTGGGCGTCACGCGTGCGGAAGCTTTCCAGACGATGCGCCGCATCGGCGGTCGAGGAATCGCTTAGGTCGCGCGTCGCAGGTAGGTGAGCCGTAAGACGATGGCTCGCAGGACGGCGACGTTGCGGCCCCGGTAGTCGACCTGGTCGAACGCCGGCGGGCGTCCGCCACGTGAGGCGCGCCGCTTGCGGTGAGCGATCTGGTCAGGCGGCTGCGGAATGACGGCGACGAATCCGCGCGAGCGCAACAGCGCGCTGTTGCCGCGGGAGGAGTACGCCTTGTCCGCGCGTAGGCGCTCGGGCCGGGTCCGCGCGCGTCCAGGCCGGAGGCCGACTGGCGTCAGTACATCCCGCCCGCGGCTGCGAGGCCGGCGAGGACCACGAGCCCGACCGACATGCACGCGGCCACCACCCACCACTCCACCTGGTGGTGGCGACGGATCGCTCGACGGACGGCCATGTCTTCCAAGATCGGCATCCGGGCGCCTACGGACAACGAACCGCGCCGACGAGCGTGAAAATCACCCGTTCGGCGTGCAAGATCGGCGCGATCCGGTCAGACGGACCGCCTACGAGGTCGCCTTCAGCTGGTCGGCGAGCTTCTGCAGCTGGTCGGACAGGCTCTGCACGCCGTCGGCGCTCGAGCCCTGCACGGAGGACTTGGCGTCCTCGAGCGCCTGCCGCGCCTTCTCGACCTGCGCCTGCGCCTTGGCGCGTGCGTCGTCGCCGGCAGCCGAGGCGGAGGCCTGTGCGTCGTCGAGCGACGCCTGCGCCTGCGCGACGGCGGCCTGCGCGTCCTCGACGGCCTGGCGTGCCTTGTCGTCGGCCGACGACAGCTGGGCCTTGAGCTCGTCGGCCTTCGCCTTGGCCTGGTCCGCGCTGGCGCGCGCGGAGTCGAGCCTGGCGCGCAGGTCGTCGACCGCGCCGCGTGCGCTCGACGCGGCCGCCTTGGCCTTCGAGGACGCGTTGTCGATGTCGGCGTCCGAGCAGGCGGCGGCACCGAGGAGCAGGCCCGCGACGAGCGGGACGACGACGAACGAGCGGTGCGGCACGGGCATGAGAGCTCCTGTCGTGGGGTGCCACCAGGATCGCCTCATCCACAGACCGCGGCAAATGGCGACGCCCCGCCGGTCGGGGGACGCAGGGCCCGCGCCCGAGGCGGTCAGACCTCGATCTGCCCGCTCCTGCGGCCACGGACGTCCTCCAGCGACGTTCCGTAGTAGGCCGCGGTCATCAGGTCCTTCATGTCGTCGATCATCGGCATCCGCGGGTTGGCGGGTGCGCACTGGTCCTCGTAGGCGCCCATCGCGACCTCGCCGAGCCGGGAGATGAACTCCTGCTCGTCGACGCCCTGCGCCTGGAAGGACGACGGGATGCCGACCTTGGAGCGCAGCGCCTCGACGGCCAGCGCGTACGACTCGACGCCCTCGGCCGGCGTGGAGGCCGGCAGGCCGAGCATCGCGGCGATCTGCTGGAACCGCTCCGGGGCGACGTAGTGCTCGTACTTCGGCCAGCTCGTGAGCTTCGTCGGGACCGTGCCGTTGTAGCGGATCACGTGCGGCAGGAGGGTCGCGTTCGTGCGGCCGTGGACCAGGTGGTAGGTCGAGCCGACGACGTGCGCCATGGCGTGCACGATCCCGAGGAACGCGTTGCCGAAGCTCATGCCGGCGATCGTCCCGGCGTTGTGCATCTTCTCGCGGGCGTCCTTGGTGGCCGGGTCGTCGGCCGAGCCGTTCACCGACTGCGCCAGGTTGTCGAAGATCAGGCGGATCGCCTGCAGCGCCATGCCGTCCGTGAAGTCGTTGGCGTAGACGCTGACGTACGCCTCGGTGGCGTGCGTCAGGGCGTCGAAGCCGGAGTCCGCGGCGAGCGACGCCGGCATCTTCGAGGTCAGCACCGGGTCGATGATCGCGACCGACGGCGTCAGCGCGTAGTCCGCGAGCGGGTACTTCTTGCCCGCCTCGGGGTCGGAGATGACCGCGAACGGCGTGACCTCGGCGCCGGTGCCCGACGTGGTCGGGATGCAGACGAGCTGCGCGAGCTCGCCCAGCACCGGGAACTTGAAGGCACGCTTGCGGACGTCGAAGAACTTCTGCTTGAGGTCGGAGAAGTCGATCTCCGGGTGCTCGTACAGCAGCCACATGACCTTCGCGGCGTCCATCGGCGACCCGCCGCCCAGGGCGATGATCGTGTCGGGGCGGAAGTGCCGCATGCTCGCGGCGCCCTTCTGCACGGTGCGCACGCTCGGCTCGGGCTCGACCTCGTCGATGATCTGCAGCGCGACCTTCTCGCCGCGGCGGTTGAGCACCTCGATGATGCGGTCGACGAACCCGAGGGTCGTCATGGTCGCGTCCGTGACGATCGTGACGCGGCTGACGCCGGCCATGTCGGACAGGTAGCGGATCGCGTTGGGCTCGAAGTACGTCTTGGCGGGCACCTTGAACCACTGCAGGTTGTTGTTGCGGCGCCCGACGCGCTTGATGTTGATGAGGTTCACCGCCGAGACGTTGTTCGAGACGGAGTTGTGGCCGTACGAGCCGCAGCCGAGGGTCAGCGACGGGATGAACGCGTTGTAGATGTCGCCGATGCCGCCGAGCGAGCTCGGGGCGTTCTCGATGACGCGGATCGCCTTGACGCGGCTGCCGAAGAGCTCGGTCAGCGCGTGGTCACGGGTGTGGATCGCGGCGGAGTGGCCCAGGCCGTCGAACTCGACCATCTGCTCGGCCAGCGAGATGCCCTGCTCGGTCGTCGTCGCGCGCAGCACGGCGAGCACCGGCGCGAGCTTCTCGCGCGTCAGCGGCTCGGACGGGCCGACGCCGGAGACCTCGGCGAGGATGATCGAGGTGTCGGCGGGCACGGAGAACCCGGCCTGCTCGGCGATCCACTGCGGCGACTGGCCGACCACCGACGCGTTGAGCTTGGCGCCCGCGCAGTTCTCGGAGCCGGCGGCGACGCCGAAGACGAACTCCTCGAGCAGCTTCTTCTCCGCCGGGGTCGCGCGGTACGCGTGCAGCACGGCGAACTCGGCCATCGCGGCGTCGTAGATCTCGTCGTCCAGGATCACGGCCTGCTCGCTCGCGCAGATCATGCCGTTGTCGAACGCCTTGGACAGCACGACGTCGTTGACGGCCCGCTTCAGCTTCGCGGTCTTCTCGATGTACGCGGGGACGTTGCCCGCGCCGACGCCGAGCGCCGGCTTGCCGCACGAGTACGCCGCGCGGACCATCGCGTTGCCGCCGGTCGCCAGGATCATCGAGACGCCCGGGTGGTTCATGAGCGCGTTGGTCGCGGCGATCGAGGGGCTCTCGACCCACTGGATGCAGTGCTCGGGCGCACCCGCGGCGACGGCCGCGTCGCGGACCACGCGGGCCGCGGCGACCGAGGACTCCTGCGCGCCTGGGTGGAACGCGAAGATGATCGGGTTGCGCGTCTTGAGCGAGATGAGCGACTTGAAGATCGCGGTCGACGTCGGGTTGGTCACGGGCGTGACGCCGCAGATGACCCCGACGGGCTCGGCGATCTCGGTGATGCCGTTGATCTCGTCGCGGCGGATCACGCCGACGGTCTTGAGGTCGGCCATCGAGTTGGTGACGTGCTCGCACGCGAAGATGTTCTTCACGGCCTTGTCCTCGAACGCCCCGCGGCCCGTCTCGGCCACCGCGTGCTGCGCGAGGACGCCGTGCTGGTCGAGCGCGGCGACCGAGCCCTTCTTGACCAGGTGGTCCACGTCCTCCTGCGTGAAGCGCGCGTACTCCGCCAGCGCCTTCGTCGCGTTCGCGACGAGCCGGTCGATCTGCGCCGCGACGTCCTGCTCGGGAGTCGTCGTCGCGGTGGTGGTCCCCGCGGCCGCCGGGACCGACGCGTCGGTCTTGCGGCTCTTGGTACTGGCGGGCTTGGCGGTGGTGGTGCTCACGGGGGTCTCCTCGCGTCGAGGCTGGACGGTGGTGCCGGGGCGTTGGCTGGAGGCTTCGTCCTCGACGTCTTCGACGCTACGGAGCGGGGGTGCGCGTGGGGTGGGGCGAAGGTCCCGAGCACGCCGGAAGGGGCCGACGAGCGCCCGCTCGTCGGCCTCGGACCGGGACCTGCGTCCCGGGTCGTGGGCTCAGCCCTCGATGCGGGACACCCAGGACGACGACAGCGCCTCGTCCTCCAGGTCCAGCTCGCGCAGCATCTGCCGCATCACGGTCTCGTCGAGGTCGCCCGCGTCCCGGTGCTCCATGAGCACGTCGCGCTGCGCGGCGATGATCGCGCGCCGCAGCCGCTGCGTGCGCGCGACCTCCTTGACGCCGGGCAGCTGGCCGGTCGGCGGCCGTCCCGCGGGACCGAGCCCGCGCACGCTGTCGGACGGGTCGAGGCCGTCGGGCAGCAGCTCCTCGGCGTTGTCGGGGTCGAGCACGACGGCCGCCGCGGCCGCACGCGTGCGCCACACGTCGCTGAGCTTCGCGATGACCGCATCCGCCTTCTCGTCGCCCATCGCGCGTGCCCACTGCGGACGCTGCTCCGCGAGGAGCCGCTGCACGGCGTCCGCGGTGGCGACCCGCATCGCCGCCTCCTGGCTCGCGTCGTCGGCGCTCTCGGCGGCCGAGCCGACCCCCAGCCGCACGATCACGCGCGGGAGCGTGAGCCCCTGCAGCAGCAACGTCCCGATCGCCACCGTGTACGCCGCGAGCTGCAGCGTCGCGCGGTGGTCGAACGGCTCTCCGTTCATCGTCACCGGGATCGCAGCCGCCGCCGCGAGCGTCACGACGCCACGCATGCCCGCCCAGGAGACGACCGCCGACTCGCGGGCGGACAGCGCGTCGTGCTCGGGCCGGTGCGAGCCTGGCAGCCGCACGTTGTCCACCCACGTCGTCGCGAACACGTACACGGGTCGTACGAGGATGGCGACGAGCAGCACCGCGAGCGAGACGAGTGCCGCGTGCGCGAACCCCTGGTCGGACTCGACGACGTCGCGCACCACCCACGGCAGCTGGATCCCGATGAGCGCGAACGTGAACGCCTCGAGCAGGAGGTCGAGCGTGCTCCAGATGGGCCCCTCGTAGAGCCGCGTCGCGTACCCCGCGCGCGGTGACGTGTGGCCCAGGTACAGGCCGGCGGCGACGACCGCGAGCACGCCCGAGCCGCCGATCGCCTCTGCCGCCCAGTACGCGGCGAACGGCGTGAGCAGACCGACGGCGGACGCGACGACCGGGTCGTCGAGCCGCATCCGCACCTTGTGCACCAGCCAGCCCAGCACGAGCCCCACCGCGACGCCCGCGACGACAGCGACCGTGAACGTCCACAGCCCGCTGCCGAGTGCCCATGCGCCGGTCGCGACCCCGGCGAGCGCGACCTTGTAGAGCGTGAGCGAGGTCGCGTCGTTGATGAGGCTCTCGCCGGACAGCAGGGTCATGACGCGGCGGGGCAGGCCCAGTCGTCGGCCCACCGCGGACGCGGCGACCGCGTCCGGTGGCGCGACGACCGCGCCGAGCACGAGCGCCGCCGCGAACGGCACGCCGGGGTCGAGCCACCAGAACACGACCGCGACGACGAGCGCGCTGACCAGTACGAGCCCGACCCCGAGGCGCGTGATCGCGTTGAGGGACGTGCGGAAGTCGCGGTACGACGAGGACAGCGCCGCGGAGTAGAGCAGGGGCGGGAGGACGAACTCGAGCAGCAGCTCGGGGTCCACCTCGAACCGTGGGACGCCGGGGACGAACGACACGGCGAGCGCGACCGCGACGACGACGAGCGGCGCGGCCCAGCCCCGCCGTCGGCACACGGCCGCGACGAGCACCGCACCGACCACCAGCAGGAACACCTCGACGTGGTGCATGCGTCCTCCTCTGCTCGGGTCCGGGGGACATCGTCGCAAACGACCTGGTGCCCGGCTGAGCACGGACTCTCAGCCGGGGATGCGCCCCTCGAGCACGTCGGCGAGCGTGATCGAGTCCAGCAGGTCGTGCAGACGCTCGTCGACCGCACCCCACAGCGACGGCAGGTTCCGCGCCACGCCCTGGTACTGCAGCGTGCCGGGGGTGGCGGCGCGCACGGTCACGAACGGGCCGTCGAACTGGCTGACCAGCGACCCGACCCGCACCTGCGACGCGGGCCGCGCGAGCTGGTATCCGCCGTGCGAGCCGCGCCGGCTCACGACGTAGCCGGCCTTGCGCAGCTCACCCAGCACGGTCTCGGCGTAGTCGTGCGGGAGGCCCTGCGCCGCGGCGAGGTCGGACGCGCTGACCAGGTCGGGCGAGCGCTCGGCGAGGTGGAGCAGGGCCTGGAACGCGTAGTCGACCTTCGCGGAGATCCGCACGCTCAGGCCCGTGCGGCGGCGGTCTGGGCTTCGGCGGTCTGGGCGGCCGGCTCGCTCGTCGGGCCCGCTGCGGGCACCGGTGAGTCGACGAGCGCGCGCAGCCACACGGTCTGCCCCTCGACGAGCCCCTGCTCCTCGACCTGGGCGCGTGTGAGCTGCACCCACGGGGTCGACCCGTCCGCGGCCCGCGCCTCGGCGCGCACCTCGTGGCCCACCCGGTGCAGACGCGTCAGGACGACCTCGTGCGCGCCCGTGCGCTCGTCGCGCAGCACCTCGACGTCGTGCGGGCGCACCAGGTCGCCACCCAGCCGGGTCACCGGGCCGAGGAACCTCATGACGAACTCGTTGGCCGGCCGGTCGTACAGATCGCTGGGGGAGCCGACCTGCTCGATGCGGCCCTCGTTGATGACGACGATCTCGTCGGCGACCTCGAGCGCCTCCTCCTGGTCGTGCGTGACGAACAGGGTGGTGACGTGGACCTCGTCGTGCAGGCGGCGCAGCCACTCGCGCAGCTCCTTGCGGACCTGGGCGTCGAGCGCGCCGAACGGCTCGTCGAGCAGCAGCACCTCGGGCTGCACCGCGAGCGCGCGGGCCAGCGCCATGCGCTGGCGCTGCCCGCCCGAGAGCTGCGACGGCAGGCGGTCCGCGAGGTGCTCGAGGTGCACCAGCTCGAGGAGCTCCTGCACGCGCGCGCGGACCTCGGCCTTGGGGCGGCGGCGGATCTCGAGCCCGAACGCGACGTTCCGCGCCGTGCTCAGGTGCTTGAACGCCGCGTAGTGCTGGAACACGAACCCGACGCTGCGCCGCTGTGGCGGCTCCCAGGTCGCGTCGCGCCCGGCGATCTCGACCGTCCCGCTGTCGGGGAAGTCGAGGCCCGCGATGATCCGCAGCAGCGTCGACTTGCCGCCGCCGCTGGGCCCCAGCAGCGCCGTGAGCGCGCCGGGACGGACCTCGAGGTCGACGTCCTGCAGCGCCGCGAACTTCCCGAACGAGCGGTTCACGCCGCGCACGACGATGCCCTGGTCGGGCGTGGGCTGGCTCATGACCGGTCCTCCTTGGGCCGCAGCGCGGCGATGACGGCGATCAGCACGACGGCGATCGCCATGAGCACGAACGCGGCGGCGAACGCCTGGCGCTGCGCGTCCGCCCCGAACTCCTGGTAGGCGTCGTTGACGTAGAGCGTGAGGGTCTGCGAGGTCCCGGCCACCGAGCCGGACACGACACGGACCGCACCGAACTCCCCGAGGGACCGCGCGAGGCTGAGCGCCACGCCGTACGCGAGCGCCCAGCGGATCGTCGGGAGCGTGATGCGCACGAAGCGCTGCCACGCGCTCGCGCCCAGCGACTGCGCGGCCTGCTCCTGCTCGAGGCCGGCCTCCTCGAGCGTGGGCACCACCTCGCGCAGCACGAGCGGCAGCGAGACCAGCACGGTCGCGAGCACCATGCCCGGCACCGCGAAGATCACCTGGAAGCCGATGCGCTCGAGCGCGGGCCCGAACCAGCCGTACGTGCCGTACACGAGGATGAGCGCGACGCCCACGACGACGGGCGAGATCGACACCGGCAGGTCGATGATCGCGCTCAGCAGGCGGCGGCCGGGGAAGCGGTAGCGCGTGAGCAGCAACGCCATGCCGACGCCGAACACCGTGTTGAGCACCACCGCGATCCCCGCGACGAGCACGGTCAGGCGCAGCGCGGCGAGGAAGTCGGGGGAGCGCAGCACGTCGAGCACGGGGCCGACGCCGTCGGCGAACGTGTGCTGGACCACCGAGGCGACGGGCAGCGCGACCAGGCCGAGCACGTAGAGCAGCGCGATCACGCGCAGCACCCAGGCGGTGGGGCTGATGCGGCGTCGTCGTCGCGCGAGCCTGCTCGTCGGTCCGTTCGGCGGCGGCGGGGTGGTCGGC
>NZ_JEOE01000028.1 GCF_000708885.1 Cellulomonas sp. HZM
GTCCCCACCCCCGTCCCGTCAGGAGCGCACGCATGAGGTTCCAGGTCCTCGACATCGTCTTCAACCCGCCGCACCCCGTCACGGGCGCGGCCGTGCCGCCGTCGGAGCGGCTGAACCGGGTCGTGCAGACCGCGGTGCTTGCCGAGGAGCTGGGCTTCGACTCGTTCGCCGTCGGTGAGCGGCACGCGGGCGAGGTGCTGTCGTCGGCCCCGACGGTCATCCTCGGGGCGGTCGCGGCCCGCACCTCGCGCATCCTGCTCTCGACCGGCGTCACGGTGCTCTCGCTGCTGGACCCGATCCGCGTCGCCGAGGATCTCGCGACGATCGACCAGCTCAGCCGCGGGCGCCTCGAGATCGTCATCGGCAAGGGCAACGAGGTGCTGCAGTACCCGCTGCTGGGGCTCGACATCGACAAGCAGTACGAGTACCTGCAGGAGAACTACGAGCTGCTGCGCCTGCTGCTCACGCAGGAGGACGTCACCTGGGAGGGCCGGCACCGGCACCGTCTCGACCACGCGACGACGCTCCCCCGCCCGTTCGCGGGACCCTTCCGGATCTGGCACGGGTCGGCGACGTCGCAGTTCGCGGTGGATCTCGCCGCGCGCCACGGCGACCCGATCGTCAGCGCCAACGCGCTGCAGCCACGTGAGAACTACCAGGTGCTGATCGACCGCTACCGCGAGCAGTACGCCGCCAACGGGCACGACCCCGCCTACGCGTTCGTCGGCGCCGGCTCGGGAGGTCTCTACCTCGCCGACACCACCGAGGAGGCGATCGAGCAGTACCGGCCCATCTACGAGGGGCAGGTCGCGGCCGCGGCCCGACGAGGCTACGGACCCGAAGCGGTCGGCAAGGCCCCGAGCTTCGCGACCGTCGAGGACGCGGTCGAGCGCGGTCCCGCGCTCGTCGGCTCCCCCGAGCGGGTGGCGGAGAAGATCCTCGACTACCACGGCTCGTTCGGGCACGACCTGCAGTCCGTCTCCGTCAACCACCTGCTCGAGCCGTCGCACCAGGAGGACGTGCTGCGGCGGTTCGCGCAGGAGGTGATCCCGGTGGTCCGGGCGGAGGTGAAGACCGACCTGTGGTCCGCGGCGGACGCGCGCCGCGCGGCGGGGTTCACCGCGGTCTGATCCTGACCCTGCCGCAGAGCACGACGGCCCGCGGCCTCCGGCGGAGGTCGCGGGCCGTCGTCGTCGCTCGCCTCAGATCGCGGAGTGCTCGCCGATCCGGTGGTACGTGCGGTCGTGGTAGACCAGCGGGGACGCGGCGACCAGGCCCTCGCGATGCGCGCACTCGGTGGACAGCCGCACGCTCGACGAGATCGCCTCGACCGAGACCAGGAAGCTCGAGCCGACGGCCACGCGCTGCACGACGCGACCGCGCACCCAGGACAGCGCACCCTCGATCACGGGCTCGCCGGTCTCGAGCGCGCGCCAGCCCCCGGCGGCGAACCGGTCGATGCCGCTCGTCGCGAACCGCGCCGAGACGTCGTCCTGGTGGTCCGCGAGGAAGCTGAGGGCGAGCGTGCTCGTGCGCGCGAGCGCCGGCCACGACGAGGACGACGCCGCGAGCGAGAACGCGAGCAGCGGCGGCGCGGCGGACACCGAGATGACCGAGGTCGCGGTGAAGCCGACGAGCTTGCCGGTCTCGTCGTCGCGCAGGCTCACGACCGCCACACCGGCGGGGTGCCCGCGGAAGACGGCCTTGTACTCGTCGGGGTTCAGCACCTCCTGGCCGTGCGGGTGCGCGTCGGACGGCTTCGCCACGGGCTCCGCGGTCATCGCTGCGCCCCCACGAGCTCACGGTCGGCGCTCGTCGTCGCGCGGCGCAGCGCCTGCGAGGCACCCGCCAGCCACGCGTCGACCGCCGGCCCGAGGTCGGCGAGCTGGCTCTCGACGACGCTCAACGACCGCGTCGGCACCACCGCGCCGAGCTCGACGAGCACGGGCCGCAGGTGCACCTCTCCGACGAGCGCATGGGCCGGGTTGCCGGACACGACGAGAGGCACGACGACCACGCCCGCGAGCCCGTCGGGGCCATGCAGGTCGAGGAACGCCTTGAGCAGCCCGGTATACGACGCCTTGTAGACGGGGGTCGCGATGACGGCGACGTCCGCCGCCGCGAGCGTCGCGCGCGCCTCGTCGGCCGCCGGGTGCTCGCCCGCAAGAAGCTCGCCCGCGATCGTCGCGAGGTCGATCGTGGCGGTGACGTCGCCGCCGACCTCCGCCGCGACGCGCTCCGCGACCTGGCGTGCGGCGCCCAGGGTCCGCGACCCCGCGCGCGGGTTGCCGGACACCACGACGACCGTGGGACCGGGTGCTGTGCTGCTCATGTGTTCCTCCCCCGTGGATCGGTTCGGGGGCAGGTCTAGCAGCGCTCGGCTATTTCTCTACTGGATCAGTAGGGAATCTCGTCATGTGGACCCGACCGCTCAGAACAGCATCCGCCAGCGGCGGTGTCGACCAGACGGCGTCCACGTCGCGACTGTCGCCGCTTGCGGCCGCGACTCATCGCCTGTGGATCGGCTCGGGGCGCGATCGCGCCCGGAGGCGGCGCGCCTCGATCACGACACTGATGGCACGGGCCGCGACGAGGAACGCGTAGAGGACGGTCTGAGCACCCCACACCCGGACGCCGTCCTGGGCCGCGGCATCGAGATCGCCGGGCACGTAGCGCACGGCCATCGACGCTCCCAGGGTCGGCACACCACGGAAATGATCGACACGAACAGTTTCGTCGACACCCGGGAGCTGGACGACCACATAGCTGTCGTCTGACCGCCCGTGCCCCTCGTGGAACGAGACGACCTCCGCCGTCACGACGACCCCCGAACGATCGAGCTCGCGCTGCATGCTCGCGTCGGCCACAAGACCCGCGATGCCGATGAGTCCGATGACGACCGCGATCACCATGCTCGGCACAGGCCCGAGTCGTCGATGCCGCACGGCTCCCCTCTCGCACTGAGTGATCAGGACAGCACGAACGACGAAGGCCCGGACCATCGGTCCGGGCCTTCGTCTTTAAGTAGCGGGGACAGGATTTGAACCTGCGACCTCTGGGTTATGAGCCCAGCGAGCTACCGAGCTGCTCCACCCCGCGTCGGTAGGCACAACCATACGTCAGCCCCGGACCTCGGCCAAATCGGATCCCCGCGGAGGCGCCACGGTCCGAGCGCGAGCCCGCTGCGCGACGACGACGCCGGCCACCACCAGGAGCCCGCCGACGGGCTCGTACCAGTGCAGACGCTCCCCCAGCACGAGCACCCCGAGCACCACCCCGACCAGCGGTGTCAGGTACGTCACGGTCGACGCGCGCTGCGCTCCCCACGCGCCGACGACGGTCGTGTTCCACATGTACGCGAGACCCGTACCGAGAGCGCCGAGCGCGACCATCGCGAGCACGGCGGACGTCGTCAGGTGCACGGGCGCGGTCGCGACGACCGGCGCCGCCAGCAGCATCAGCACCGCGGCGACGCCCACCTGGCCCACCGCGACCGTCACCGGCGGGAGGCCGAGCGGCGTGACGAAGCGCCGCAGGTACGTCATCCCGATGCCGTAGCACGCGGTCGCGCCGAGGCACGCGAGCACTGCGGTGAGCGGCGCGGCCGTGGCGAGCGAGCGCACGGCGTCCCACGGGCCGACGACGACCACCACGCCGACCGCCCCGAGCGCGAGCCCGTAACGCTGGCGGCGCGTGAGCCGCTCGGTGGGCAGCAGCGCCGCGGACGCGAGGGCTGTCATGAGCGGGGTCGTCGCGTTGAGGATCGACGAGAGGCTCGACGGCACACGCTCGCCCGCCCACGCGAACAGCAGGAACGGCACGACGCACAGCAGCACGCCGAGCACCGCGAGGTGGCCCCACTGGCGCACGCCGCGCGGCCAGGCGGCCCGGGTCGCGAGCGCGACGACGACGAGCGCGGTCGCACCCAGCACCACACGCGCCAGCACGACCTGCGCGGGCGCGAGCCCCTCGAGGCCCACCTTCATGCACAGGAAGCTGGATCCCCACACGGCGGCGAGGGCCAGGTACATCGCGACGATCCGGTTCACGTGATCATGGTGGGCGCGAGCATCATCATGAGGCAAACACATGCGGCTCATGCGGGCATAGGGTTTGCTCATGCCCACGCTCGCGCAGCTGCGCACCCTCGTCACCGTCGTCGATGCAGGGTCGTTCACCGAGGCCGCCGTCCGGCTGGCGACGAGCCAGTCCGCCGCGTCGCACGCGCTCGCCGCGCTCGAGCGCGAGGTCGGAGGCCGGCTGGTGGAGCGCGCCGCACCCGTGCGCGCCACCCCGCTCGGCGCCCGGCTGCTCCCGCACGCGCGCGCCGCGGTGTCGTCGGCCGACGCCTTCACGGCCGAGGTCACCACCGTGCGGCACCGCGGCACCGTGCGGCTCGCCGCGGTGCCCACGGTGTGCCAGGGGCTGCTCCCCGCGCTCCTGCACCGCTGGTCCACCGAGCTGCCCGACGTCCAGGTCCGCGTGTTCGAGGGCGACGACGACGAGCTCGAGCCGTGGCTCGAGAGCGGCACGGTCGACGCCGCGATCCTCGTCGACCCCGTGCACGTCGCCCCCGGTGCGCGGCTCGTCGCGCGCGACGACATGCGAGCCGTCGTCCGCACCGACCACCCGCTGCTCGGCGAGCCGGCGATCAGCATCGAGGAGCTGCGCGAGGACGGGCTGCTCGCGTCGGCGGGTGGCTGCGAGGCCCAGATGCTGCGCCTGCACGAGCAGGCCGGACTCCCCTACGAGCCCGCGCAGCGCGTGCGTGAGCTCGCGACGATGGTGCGGATGGTCGCCGAGGGCATCGGCGTCTCCGTGATGCCCGCCCTCGGGGGTGGCCTGCTGCCCGACGGCGTGACGCTCGCCCCGCTGAGCCCCGAGCTGACGCGCGAGCTGGTGCTCACCGGCCCGTCGCGCAGGCCGTGGCACCCGCTGGTGCGCGCACTCGTCGCCGCGACGACCGACGCCCCCGTCGACGCCACCCTCGCGGGCGGCTCGACGAGGGCGTCGACGACCGTGGCCGTCTGACCTACTGGTCCAGGCGCGACTCGGCGTCCGTGGCCCGTTGCAGGGCCGCGTCGAGCTCCGCCTGCGCCTGCCCGTAGGCCGCGAAGTCACCCTTCGCGAGCGCCGCCTGGCCGGCCTGCACCGCCTCGTTGGCGTCCTTGAGCGCCGCCTCGAGGTCGGCCCGCGCGTTCGACGACGGCGGCGCGCTGGTCGCCGGTGCCGTCGGCTCGTTCGTCGCCGGCGCCGTGGGCTCGGCCGGCGACGTCGGCTCGGTGGTCGGCGGCGTCGTCGTGCCGTCGTCGGTCTTGCCCGCGTTGTCGGAGTCACCGGCGTTCGCACCCGAGTCGCCGCCGAACACCTGGTCCAGCGCCTCGTCGAGCGTGGGCGCGAAGCCCACCTGGTTGCCGAACCCGACCAGCACGCGCTGCAGCAGCGGGTACGACGTGCCGCCCGCGGTCGCCGACTGCACGTACATCGGCTGCACGTACACGAGCGAGCCGCCCAGCGGGATCGTCAGCAGGTTGCCGCGGACCACCGAGGAGCTGGCCGTCTCGACCGATCTGACGAAGCCGCTGACGGTGGGGTTGGTCTTGAAGATGTTGTCCATCTGGCCCGGGCCGTTGACCGTCGTCGAGCTGCTGATGTCGAGCAGCCTGAGCTTGCCGTAGTCGGCCGACGGCTTGCCCGCCTCGCTCCCCGCCTCCGCGTCCACCGAGAGGTACCCGGTCAGGACGTTGCGTGCGCCGGTGCCCGCGGGGATGAACGTCGACATCAGGGAGAAGTTCGCGGTGTCCTGCCCGGGCATCCGCAGCGTCATGTAGTACGGCGGCTGCGCGGTCTTCGGGTGGTTCGGGTCGTCCGGGACCGTCCAGAAGTCGGCACCGACGAAGAACTGCGCGGGGTCGGTGACGTGGTAGCGCTCGAGCAGGGTCCGCTGGACCTTGAACAGGTCCTCGGGGTAGCGGATGTGGCTCATGAGCGCGCCGTCGATCTTCGAGACCGGCTCGAGCGACGTCGGGAAGACCTTCGACCACGCCTTCAGCACCGGGTCGTTCGGGTCCCACGCGTAGAGCGTCACCTTGCCGCTGTAAGCGTCGACCGTCGCCTTCACCGAGTTGCGGATGTAGTTGACCGTCTTGGGCTGCAGCGCCTGGATCGTGCTCGTCGTCTCGGTCAGCGAGTCGACCGTCGCGTTCTCGAGCGAGCGCGACGCCGCGTACGGGTACTCGCTGCTCGTCGTGTAGCCGTCGACCATCCAGACGATCTTGCCGTCGACGACCGCGGGGTACACGCGCCCGTCGAGCGTCAGGTACGGCGCGACCTTCTGCACGCGCTCGCGCGGGTTGCGGTCGTACAGGATCTGCGAGTCGGAGTTCACGCGGTCGGAGAACAGGATCTGCTCGGAGCCGAACTTGATCGCGTACAGCAGCTTGTTGAGCGGGTTCCCGATGCTCGGTCCCGCCGAGACGGTCTGCGTCGGGAACGTCGTGTTGACCGCGGTCTCGCCGCCGTCACCGGTGCGCGGGTAGTCGAACTCCCAGCTCTTGGTCCCGTCCGGTGCGCCGACGATCGAGTACTGCGGCGAGGTGAGGCCGAAGTAGATGCGCGGCTCGTAGTCGCCCATCTCACCCGACGAGGGGATGCCACCCTCCCAGAAGTCCGGCGCGCCGCCGACGGTGGTGGTGTTTCCGTAGGCCGCCGCGACCCCGTAGCCGTGCGTGTACACGGTGGTGTCGTTGACCCAGTTGCGCTGCTGCGCCTGCAGTCCGGCGATGTTGATGTCGCGCGCCGCGATGACGGTGTCCCGGCTCTGGTCCTTGACCACGTAGCGGTCCACGGAGAGCGAGTCGGGGAACTGGTAGAAGGTCTTCTGCGCCTCGAGCTGCTTGAACGCGGGGCTGACGATCTGGGGGTCGAGCAGCCGGATCGACGCGGTGGTGTCGGCGTCCTGGCGTAGGGCGTCCTTCTCGGCGGTCGTCTTGGCCGAGTAGGACTGCACGTCGATGTCGTCCAGGCCGTAGGCGGCCTTCGTCGCGTCGATGTTGCGCTGGATGTACTCCGACTCCGCGTCCTGCTGGTTCGGCTGCACCTGGAAGCGCTGCACGATCGCCGGGTAGATGCCGCCGACGGCGATCGCCGCGACGATCATGAGGCCCACGCCGATCAGCGGGAGGCGCCAGTTGCCGCGCGCCGCGGTGACGACGAACGTGATCGCGACGAACACCGCGATGCCAGCGAGGATCGCCTTGGCGGGGATCACCGCGTGCACGTCGGTGTACGCGGCACCCTCGAACTTCTCGCGCGTCTTGGTCAGCACCGAGTAGCGGTCGAGCCAGTAGTTGGCGGCGACGAGCAGCATGAGCACCGCGCCGATCGTCGCGAGGTGCACGCGCGCGGCCTTCGTCGTGCGCGGCGTCGCGTTCGAGCCCCCGATCCGCAGGCCGCCGTACAGGTACTGCGTGGCGAGTCCGGCGACGCCCGAGATGACCGTGACCGCGAGCAGGAACGACACGACGAACCGCAGCCCCGGCAACGTGAACAGGTAGAACCCCAGGTCGATGCCGTACTGCGGGTCCGAGGTGCCGACGTGCCCGCCGTGGATCCACAGCTGCACCGTCTGCCACTGCTGCGAGGCGGCAGCCCCGGCGAACAGCCCGACGACGATCGGCGCGGCGATCAGCACGAGCCGGCGCAGCGGCTCGATGGCCTCGCGGTACTGGTCCAGGTTCGCCTGCTCGGGCGTGCTGGGCGCGTACACGGGACGCGACCGGTACCCGTACGACAGGCTCCACCACACCGCGCCGCCCATGACGAGAAACCCGGCGAGGAACAGCAGCACCCGCGTGCCCCACTCGGTGCGGATGACCTCGACGAACCCGAGCTGGCGATACCAGAGCACCTCCGTCCACACCTGGGACAGGATCACGACGAGGACGACGATCGCCCCCAGGACGATCAGCGTGGGCACGAGCGGGCTGCGTCGCCGGCGCGGCCCGGAGGCCGGCTGCGGACGGGACGGGCTGGCGTAGGTCACGGCTCTCCCAACGGGTCGGACTGCGCCCAGGTTCCCACAGGCCACCGACATGCGGGGGCCGGGCGGCACACAGGTCCGGGCGTCGGGCGGCAGAGCTCGCGTCGGGTGCGACGATGGGACGCGTGACCTCTCACGACGACCCCGGCAGCCCGACCGCGCTGGCCGCCCTCGCCGACGCCGTGCGCGAGATCGAGCACCACGTCGCGCAGGCCGGCTGGGACGCACCCGTGCGGGTGTTCGCGCTCGTCCGCACGCAGGCCGCGCTCGAGGCCGAGCCAGGCCTCGCCGACCAGCTCGACGACGCCGTGCTCGCCGCCGCACGGGAGAACGCGTGGCACCTGACGTCGGTCGAGCAGGAGGGCCTGCCCCCCGCCGACGACCTCGAGCACCTGCTCGCGGGTCTGTCGTGGCCCGCCGGCGTCGACGGTGTCGCGGTCACCGCCGAGCGTGTCGTGCTCCCGCCCGCGGCGGAGGAGGCCATGCCTGCCGCCGCCGACGAGGCGCTCGCGTACCTGCTCGCGCACCCCGACCGCCAGGACGTGCGGCTCGCGGTGGGCGTGCTGCGCGGCGGCGGCACGTGGGGAGCGGTGCGCACGCGGGCGCACGACGCCGACGACCAGGTGGGGCAGGGACCCGACCTCGTGCCGGGGCTCGCCGACGCGCTGCGGGCCACCCTCGACTGACCCGCCGAGGGCTGCCGCTGCGGCTACTTCTCGCAGGTCGGGAGCGTCGATCCCTTGCCCGCGCCGATCGCGACCATCGCCTCACGCGCGTCGTGCAGCGTCGAGACCCGCGCCACGTGCAGGCCGGACGGGACGTGGCCGACGACGTCCTTGCAGTTGCTCGCCGGGGCGAGGAACCACGTCGCGCCGTCGCGCCGAGCACCCTCGAGCTTCTGCCGGATGCCGCCGATCTGGCCGACGTCGCCCGAGACGTCCATCGTCCCCGTCCCTGCGATGTCGACGCCGTTCGCCTCGTCCTCCTTCGTCATCTTGTCGATGATCCCGAGCGCGAACATCGTCCCGGCGCTCGGCCCGCCGATGCCGTCGATGCTGATGTCGATCTTCACCGGCATGTCGAACGTCGGGTCGATGTAGACGCCGATCATCGCGCTTCCGTCGGGCTTCTTGCCCGTGACGATCGAGACGTCCTGCTCCTTGCCGTCGCGCGTGATGCCGAGCGTGATCGTGTCGCCCGCCTGCACCTTCGACAGGTCGTCGAGCAGCGTCTGGTAGTCGGGCACCGGCGATCCGTCGAGCGACGTGATGACGTCGTCCTTCTTCAGCACCTTCGCCGCGTCCGAGCCCTCGACCGTGCCCGCCACGGTCAGCGTGGCCGGGACCTCGTACCCCAGCTCGGTGAGCGCGGCGACCGACGCGTTCTCCTGCGAGCTGGTCATCGCCTGGGTGTTCTCCTGGTCGATCTGCTCGCGCGTCTCCTGCGTCGGGTAGAGCACCTCGCGCGGCTGGGCGACCGACCACCTCGAGGCCCAGCCGTCGAGCACGCGCAGGACCGTCGAGGGGTATCCCGGCCCGCCCGTGCCCGAGACCGTCGTCAGGCGCAGCTCGCCGGTGGACGGGTACGTCGTCGCGCCGCTGATCTGGATGAGGGGCGTCCCGTCCTGCTTGCCGAGCACGTCCTTCGTCGGGCCCGGCGAGCTGACCGCGTAACCCGTCGGGAGCACGACGAGCAGCGCGAACGCCACCGCCGCGACCAGCATGCTCGCGGTCAGCGTCATCGCACGGCGCGGCGAGCGGGGCCGCGGACCGTCGCCCGGGGGGACGACGAAGGCCTCGCCGTCGTCGTCGGCGGGCGGGACGTCGGGGTGCTGGTGCTCGTCGGCCACGGGCCGATCATGCCGCACGCGCATGTGCGGGACCTCGCGTGCCGCGACGCGGCCTGGTCCGGCGCCGCGACGCCGACGCGAGCGCCCCGTCAGCGCCGACGACGCTGACGCGCCTGCCGCCAGATCGCGGCCGTCCCGATCGCCGCGACCGCCGCTCCGGCCGCCCCCAGGGCAGCTGCGTCGCGAGCCCCGACGCGACGGCCCGCCACCGCGAGGCGGCCCTGCACCCCCTCGAGCAGCACGTCGAGGCACGCGGCGCTCGACCACGACTCCTGCCAGCCCGCCGCACGCAAGCGGTCGCTCGCCACCGTCCAGGGGTGGACGACGAACGCGAGCTCGCTCGCGGGTGCCGGCAGCACGCCCACCCGGTGCAGCCGCTCGGCCGTGCCGAACGCCGTCGCGGGCGCGAGCTCGACGCGCCGCATGCCGGACGCCGCCTGCACCTGCTCGGGTGTGAGCGTGTCGGCCGCGCCCACCGTGAGCGCTCCGGTGAGCCGGTGCTCGACGGCGAACCGCGCGGCGGACGCGACGTCGGCGACGTGCACGAACTGCCACTCGCGTTCCGACCCGCGCACCGTCAGCAGGCGGGGCGCCTCGAAATGACGCGTGACGAAGGTGTCGACGCCCGTGCCGACGACCGCGGCGGGCCGCAGCACCGCGACCGCGGGCCGACGCCGCCCCGACGCCCGCGCGACGACGGACTCGATCGCGCGCAGGCGCGCGACCAGTCCCTCGGTGTCCCGCTTGTCCGGGCGCGGGATCGGGTCGTCGTCGTGGATCACCGGCCGCGCGGGCCACGCGCCGTGCACCACGGCGGACGTCACGACGACGACGTGCGCGACCCCCGCTGACCGCGCGCCCGCGAACAAGCGCTGGGCGTGCGCGACGGCGGCGGCGACGTCCCCGACCGCGCCCGGCGGGTCCCCCACGCACACGAGCACGACGACCTCGGCCCCCGCGAGCGCCGCGGCCGGGTCGACCTCGGGGACCTCGTCGATCGTGCGCACCGGCGAGCCCCAGCCTGCAGCGACGCCGAGCGCGACCGGGCCGCCGCCGACGACGAGCACGTCCGGCAGCACCTCGGCGGCAGCGCCGTCGAGACCGGCCGCCGCGGCGTCCGCGCGCTCCCCGTCGTCGTCGTGCGCGGCCCCCTGCGTGCTGCGCCCTGAGCGAACCTGCCTGCCCACGCGTGCCCCGTTCCCCGGCTGCATGGTTACCGTGGTTCGCAGCCGGCCCCCATCCTCGCAGGAGGTCATCGTGAGTTCCGAGAACCCCGCCGTGCCAGGGCCCGACGACGGCCAGGGCGAGCCGTGGGAGCAGATGCTGCGCGCGATGCTCGGCCCGGGCGCCGACGACGCGATCCGCGAGCTGCGCGAACGCGGCATCGACCCGTCGTCGATGCCCGGCATGCCGACCGACCCCGCGGCGGTCCAGCAGGCGTTCGACCAGATGCAGCGCATGCTCGCGGCCTCGGGCGACGAGCCGGTGAACTGGCAGATGGCACACGACCTCGCCCGCCAGCAGGCCGCGGCCGAGGGCGACCCGTCGCTGTCCCCCGCCCGCGAGCGCGAGCTGCTCGAGGCGCTGGCCGTCGCGGAGCTGTGGCTCGACGCCGCGACCGAGCTGCCTCCGTCGTCGGGACGCCCGCGCGCCTGGAGCCGCGCCGAGTGGGTCGAGGCGACGCTGCCGACGTGGCGCACGCTCACCGAGCCGATCGCGTCGTCGCTCTCCTCCGCGCTGGCCGGCGCGCTCACCCAGGCGATGCGCGACGAGGACCTGTCCGGGTTCGGGGACGCGGGCGGCCCGGGAGCGCTGGGTGGCCTCGGCGGTGAGCTCCCCGGCGGCGTCGACGCGTCACAGCTGCTGCGCAGGCTCGGCTCGGCGGTGTTCGGCATGCAGGTCGGCCAGGCCGCCGGGACGCTCTCGCGCGAGGTGTTCGGCACGACGGACATCGGGCTGCCCCTGCTCGAGCGTCCCGCACCGGCGCTCGTCGCGACCAACGTCGAGGCGTTCGCCGAGGGCCTCGACGCACCCGTCGAGGAGGTCCGCCTGTTCCTCGCGCTGCGCGAGGCCGCGGCCACCCGGCTGTTCACGCACGTGCCGTGGCTGCGCGCACACCTGCTCGCGCTCGTCGAGACCTACGCGCGCGGCATCAGCATCGACGTCGAGCAGCTCGAGGAGGCCGTGCGCTCGATCGACCCGACCGACGCCGCCGCGCTGCAGCAGGCGCTGTCCGGCGGCGTGTTCGCGCCCCACACCACCCCCGAGCAGAAGGCCGCGCTCGAGCGGCTCGAGACCGCGCTCGCGCTGGTCGAGGGCTGGGTGGACCAGGTTGCGTCGGCGGCTGCGCTCCCCCACCTGCCGCACACCATGGCGCTGCGCGAGATGATCCGGCGCCGCCGTGCAGCGGGTGGACCGGCCGAGCAGACGTTCGCGACGCTCGTCGGGCTCGAGCTGCGACCCCGTCGGCTGCGAGACGCGTCCGCGCTGTGGGCGCAGATCGCGCGCGACGGCGGCACCCAGGCGCGCGACGCGGTGTGGGAGCACCCCGACCTGATGCCCGGCAGCGACGACCTCGACGACCCGGCGGGCTACCGTGCGCGGCGTGCGGCCGCGATCGACGAGTCTGCGGACCTGGACCGTGCGCTCGCAGAGATCCTGGGCGAGGAGCCGGACGAGAGCTGAGCGCGGCAGCACCCCCGGACGAGCGTCAGGACTCTCTCAGAAGAGCTGACCGTCCCTGACGCCGGGGTCCCCGACGGCGTCCGGGCCGCCGCCGTCGACGTCGGCGCCGCCGTCGTCACCCTCGCCCGCCTCGGCGCCCCCGGACCCGTCGCCGCGGTAGGAGTACCCCTCGAGGAATCCGCGCGCACGGGCGGTCCGCGGGTACCGCTCGACCGCCGCCCAGAACTCCGGGCCGTGGCCGATGTGCAGCAGGTGCGCGAGCTCGTGCACCAGGACGTAGTCGAGCACCCACGACGGCATGCCGCGCACGCGGTCGGAGATGCGGATCGTGCCGTCCGACGGCGTGCACGACCCCCAGCGCCGCCCCTGGTTGGAGGACCAGCGCACGCTCGTCGGCCGCGCGCGACCGTCGAGGAAGCGCTGCGAGAGGTCGGCCGCGCGCCGCGCGAGCTGCTCGTCCGACGGTCGCCGACGACGGTCCTGGTCCGCCAGCCGGCCGACCATGCGCTGCACCCACTCCTTCTCCTCGGCCCGCGAGAAGCGCGCCGGGATGGCGATCACGGTCCGGTCGCCGTCGCGCCACGCACTGACGGTCCGCGTGCGCTTGCGCGACCTGCGGACCTCCACCAGCGCGGCGTCGTGGCTCGGGTGCACAGCCGCACGGTAGCGCCTGCCGACGACACACGACCCGACCTGTGCACCGACACACGGCCCTGGCTGCACGTCCGCCGGCCGGGACCTGGACCCCGACACACCGAGCGTCGTGCGCGAGGTTGGCGGTTCCGCAGCCTCACGCGGGCTAGGGTTGAGGCCGCTCGGGCCGTTGAAACCGCGTCCGGCCGCCGGCCGGCGCAGTCCCGGTCCGGTGCACGACACCGAGGGAGGACCGGCGATGGCCGAGACGTATGCAGGCGAGTTCTACTGCGTGAAGTGCAAGGAGAAGCGTGAGGCGGAGGGCGACGTCGTCGTCTCCGAGTCCGGGCGTCGCATGGCCAAGGCCACGTGCCCGGTGTGCGGCACCAAGCTGAACCGGATCCTCGGCAAGGCCTGAGCGCACCCAGCTCTGCTCACGAGGGCGCCGTCCTGCGGGACGGCGCCCTCGTCGCGTCTCGGGCCACCGTCGACGAACCTGTGGACGACGCCCGGCGCCCTGCTCCCGCGTCGTGGCACGCTGTCGGCCGCGACGGAAGGGGGACGACGATGCGGTTGCGGGACGGTCTGCGGGTGCTGCCGCGCAGCACCGACGAGGTGCAGGTGGGCACCGACCCACGCTGGGCGGTCCGCGTCACCGACCTGCTCCCCGACGAGGTGCGCGCGCTCGTCGAGCACGGGGCCGACCTCCCCGCCGGGTCCGACCGGCTGCGGGCCGTCAGCGGCGAGCTCGTGGACGCGGGGCTCGCCGCTCGACCCGCCCGGGCGCGCACCGCGGGCGCCGGTCCCGCAGCGGCCGACCTGACCCTGTGGGGGCTGCTCGAGGGCGACCCCGGACGTGCGAAGGTCGCCGCACGGTCATCCCGGGTCGTCGGCGTGCTCGGTCTCGGACCGACGGGTGCTGCCGTCGCCGTGATGCTCGCGGCCGCCGGTGTCGGCACCGTGCTGCTCGACGACGAGCGCCCGGTGCGCAGCTCGGACGTGGGCGTCGGCGGATACCGCTGGGGAGACGTCGGGTCACGACGGGACGTCGTCGTCGCGCGCCTGATCCGGGACACCGCCCCGCGCACCCGCACGGGGACGACGCGTGAGCCCGACCTCGTGGTGCTCGTCGAGCACGGCGCGGCCGACCCCGTGCGGGCGCCCGTGCTGCTGAGCACCGGTGTGCCGCACCTGTCGGTCGTGCTCACCGAGGCCGGAGCGCAGGTCGGCCCGCTCGTCGTCGCCGGCGACGGCCCGTGCCTCACGTGCCTCGACCTGCACCGCGCCGACCTCGACAGCGCGTGGCCCGCGGTCGCCGACGCGCTCGCCAGGCCGCAGGTACCCGGCGACGAGCCCGGCACGCTCGTGGCCTCCGCAGCGGCGAGCAGCGTCACGCTGTGCCTCGACCACCTCGACGGACGGCTCGCCGACGGGGCGTGGGAGATCGCGCTGCCCGATGTCGTCCCCCGCAGACGCGACTGGGCGGTGCACCCCTCCTGCGGGTGCACCGCCCAGTCCTGGCAGTGATGTCGACGACTCGGTCGTCGCGAGATCACCTCACGCGACGATCGCGTTCTTTCGCGGACGGCCGCGGCCGCGCTTGGTGGCGACGACCGTGCCTCCGATGAACACCTCACCGCCCCAGACGCCCCAGGGCTCGGCCCGGTCGACGGCCCCGGCCAGGCAGCCCTCGATGAGGGGGCACTGCCGGCACAGGGCCTTCGCCTGCTCGACCTGCGCGGTCTGCTCGGCGAACCAGAGCTCCGAGTCGTGGGTACGGCACGGGATCATGGCCGAGACGACCTCGTCGAAGCGAGCGTCGGTGGTCGCGGTGCTGTCGTTCGACGGCGCGGCAGTGGTGCCGGGCCACGGGCCGGATCCGGTCCGATCGGTGTCGAGCAGCGTCGTGAGCCGCACGATGTCCTCCTGATGGTCCTTGCTGGTGGGTCGAGGTCGTGGATCCGGCCTCGTCCCCCCGGTTCACCAGGGGAAACAGAAAGGCCGCGGATCCTGTGACGGACTCCGCGGCCTGGGGTGACCTTGTCAGGTCAGACCATGGATGTCCGTCGGAGTCGGCGATCGGTGTGCTCGGGGCGCTGGGCAGAGCTCTGCACCGGGCCGGCGACGAAGCCGACCGTGCGCGTGGCCCCCATGCGGGCGGCGAGCCCGGAGATGGGCACAGCTCGCCCCTGAGCGGTGAAGGTGACGGGCGCGAGGTACCACGGAGAGATCCGCGTCGCATCGATGGACGTCACGTTCGTCGTGATCGTTCCCATTCCCGTTCACCTCCTCTTCCGCTGCGGGGCTCACGCCTTCCCGACGCAGCCCTCCTACAAGGACGTGGAACACACTAGGCGTGCCGTGCGAGGGCGGACAACCGAATTAACGAAGAAATCTCCGACGAGTTCTTCCGGCGCCCGCGAATGCGGCGAATCGGGCTCAGCCGACGGGTGCGGCGGCCTCCGCGACCAGCCCGAGGATCGTGTCCCCGAGGGTCGCGATCGTCTGCTGCCCCATGCCCCGCAGCCGTGCCAGCTCCTCGTGCGTGCGGGGTCGGCGATCGGCGATCGCCTCGAGCGCCGTGGTGGTCAGCACGCGCGTGGGCGCGACGCCCGTCTGCCGGGCGTGCTCGTCGCGCCACGCTCGCAGCCGCTCCGCGACCCGACGCGCGACCGGGTCTGCACTGACCGTCCGGGGCGCGTTGCCGCCGGCCGGCGAGCGCCGTTCCCCGGGCCACAGCGGCGCCAGGAAGCGAGAGACCTGCCGGCTCGCACGCCCGCCGGGCGTGCGCGACCGCGCCCACGACAGCTGCAGGTGCTCCCGTGCACGCGTCACGCCCACGTAGAGCAGCCGTCGCTCCTCGGCGATCGCCGCCGGCGAGTCCGCGAGCGCCGTGGGCAGCAGGCCCTCGCTCATGCCGACGAGGAACACCGCGTCCCACTCGAGACCCTTGGCCGCGTGCAGCGAGGCCAGCGTGACACCCTCGACGGTCGGTGCGTGCTGCGCCGCCGCGCGCTCGTCGAGCTCGTGCACGAAGTCGATCACCCGCGCCGTCGGGGTGGCGGCAGCGAGCTCGTCGGCCAGCACGACGAGCGCCTGCAGCGCGTCCCACCGCTCTCGCGCCGCGCCGCGGGCCGCGGGCGGCGACGACTGCCACTGCGCCGCGGTGAGGATCTCGCGCACCGACTGCGCCATCGGCTGGTCCGGGTCGGCCGAGCGGGCGCCGCCGCGCAGCAGCACCATCGCGTCACGCACGTCGCGGCGCGCGAAGAAGCGGTCCCCACCGCGCACCTGGTACCCGACGCCGGCCGCGGCGAGCGCCTCCTCGACCGCCTCCGACTGCGCGTTGGTCCGGTACAGCACGGCGATCTCGCTGGGCCGCGTGCCGGCAGCCACGAGCCTCGCCGCCTCCGCCGCCACGGCAGCCGCCTCCGACTCGTCGTCCGCGTACGTCGCGAACCGCACCTCGGGCCCGTCGGGCCGCTGCGCGCGCAGCTCGAGCGGTGCCGGGCCGCCCGCGCGCCGCGTCTCGTCGATCACCCGGTTGGCGAGCGCGACCACCTGCGGCGTCGAGCGGTAGTCGCGCACGAGCCGGACGACCTCCGCGTTCGGGTACGCGCGCCGGAACCCGGTGAGGTGGTGGGGGCTCGCGCCCGCGAACGAGTAGATGGTCTGGCTCGGGTCACCGACGACGCACAGCTCCTGGCGCCCGCCGAGCCACTGGTCGAGCAGGTACTGCTGCAGCGGGCTGACGTCCTGGTACTCGTCGACCACGAAGTGCCGGTACTGCCCGCGCACCTCCTGCGCGACGTCGCCGCGCTCGGCGAGCATCGCCGCGAGCAGCAGCAGCACGTCCTCGAAGTCGATGACGCCGCGCTCCTCCTTGACCTGCTCGTACGTCGTCATGAGGCGCGCGAGCGCGAGCGCGTCGTTGCCGTCCGGCACGGGCCTGTCGAGCGCGGCGACGGCGGTCGCGTAGTCGTCGGGGACGACGAGCGAGACCTTGGCCCACTCGATCTCCGACGAGAGGTCGCGCACCGCCGTGCGGTCCGAGCCGAGACCGACCCGGCGCGCGGCCTCCGCGACGAGCTGCGCCTTCTGCTCGACGATCCGTGGCGGCGCCCCGCCGACGACCTTGGGCCAGAAGAACCCGAGCTGGCGCAGCGCCGCGGAGTGGAACGTGCGCGCCTGCACACCCGACGCCCCGAGCGAGCGCAGCCGTGTGCGCATCTCCCCCGCGGCACGCGCCGTGAACGTCACCGCGAGCACGTGCTGCGGCTGGAACACCCCGGTGCGGATCCCGTACGCGATGCGGTGCGTGATCGCGCGCGTCTTGCCCGTGCCCGCCCCCGCGAGGACGCACACGGGGCCGCGCAGCGCGGTCGCGACGGCACGCTGCTCCGGGTCGAGCGCTGCCAGCAGGTCGTCGGGGGACATCGCGACCAGTGTCGCAGCCACCACCGACACGGACGGACGTCGCGCACAGGCCGGCGAGCGCCAGGACCTGGAACCGGGGCCAGGGTCCGGGCCAGGCGCCGGGACCGGGCCAGGGGCCGGGAAGAAAGTCGCGGGCACCGGTCGTTGGGCTCGTCGGGCGGCGTCGTCGCGGCGCGGCCCGCAGCGGTACCGGCACGACCCGCGACGAACCGACCGAACCACCGACTGAACCACCGACCGACGAGGACCCATGACCGACGCACCCGCCCCCGGCACGATCACCATGTACTCCACGACCTGGTGCGGGTACTGCCGCCGGCTCAAGACGCAGCTCGACTCGCAGGGCATCGGCTACACCGAGGTCGACATCGAGCAGCACCCGGACGCGGCCGAGCTCGTCGCGTCGCTCAACGGCGGCAACCAGACCGTTCCGACCGTCGTCTTCCCCGACGGCAGCGCCGCGACCAACCCGTCGCTCGTGCAGGTCCGCGAGCGCCTCGGGGTCTGACCGCTCGTCGCGACCGGCCGGGCTCGCAGCGCCGCGTCGACGTCAGGCGCGTGGCGCGGGCAGCGCGCCGCCGAACCAGTCCTCGACGAGAGCGCGCGCGATCGACGACGGCCCCGGGGGGATGACATCCCCCTCGCGCACGGCCGCCGCGAGCTCGTCGCGCGTGAACCAGCGCGCGCCCTCGAGCTCGTCGCCGTCGGGCGTCAGCGCCGTGCTCGACGCGTGCGCGACGAAGCCCACCATGAGCGACGCCGGGAACGGCCACGGCTGGCTCCCGCGGTACTGGACGTCCCCGACGACGACGCCGACCTCCTCGAGCACCTCGCGGCGCACCGCGTGCTCGAGCGACTCCCCCGGCTCGACGAACCCTGCGAGCGTCGAGAACCGGTGCGCCTCCCAGGCCCGTGCGTGCCCCAGGAGCAGGCGGTCGTCGGCGTCGACCACCGCCATGATCACCGCGGGGTCGGTACGGGGGTAGTGCTCGGAGCCGTCCTGCGTGCACCGTCGTACCCAGCCTGCCTGCGTGCTCGTCGTCGGGGCACCGCACCGAGGGCACCGGGGGTGGCGGGTGTGCCACGCGTCGAGCGCGACGGCCGCGGTCGCGAGCCCCGCGTCGAGCGGTGAGAGCGCCGCACCCGTGCGCCGCAGCGACACCCACCCCGGGGGCTGCGGGGCGTGCCGCGGGCGTGCCTGGTGGACGAGCACGTCCGCCGGGCGGCCGACGAGCGGTGCGGGGTCGTGCGCGGGCAGGCGGAGCCCGAGGAAGGTGGTGCCGTCGTGGCGGCCCAGCAGGAGCCATCGGCCGTCGAGGGCGTCGGCGAGCTCGTCCGTCGGCTCGTCCGTCTGCTCACGGGTACCCGCGCCGAGCCCTCCTGCCGGCGCGAGCGCGCGCGCCGCCGCGACGTCGAGGAGCTCGAGCCGTCCGTCGGACGCGGTCAGCAGGTCCCCGTCGTGCACGACCACCACGCGCGTGCTCTCGTCGGCCAGCGCGTCACTCAGGGCCCCCGGCCGGGCACGCAGCTCCGCGGCACGGTCCGCGAGCGCTCGGGACAGGGGAAGGTCGTCGCTCCTCACCGCGCCACCGTACGCGCGCCGACGACGACCCCCGGTACCGCGGCACGCGCCCGGCCCGCGGGGGACGAACCGGGCAGACACGCGGCGCGCTGCACCGTCGGACGCGCAGGTGCCGCCTACTCTGGGCGCGTGCCACGCTCACCCCTCGCACTCGCCGCGCTCGCGACGGTCGCTGTCCCGGGGCTGGACGCCTTCGACGTCCGGCGACCCGCGCGGCCCGCCACGGACGTCGACATCGCGATCGTCATCGACGCCGCGCGTCGACGCTGGGTGGTCCGGGCGCCCGTCAACGCGGCCGCGGGTGCCGCGCTGGAGGCCGAGGTCGCGCTCCTGGCGAGCCTGGGCGACGCGTGCGACGCCGGCCTGCTGCCCTTCGCAGTGCCGCGCCCCGTCGGCTTCGCGCACCTGCCCGAGGGCGGTCGCGCGGCGGTGCACCCCGAGATCGCCGGCCGCACGCTCTCGCCCGACGAGCTCGTGCCGGGGCCGGGGCTCGCCGCATCGGTCGGTCGAGCGATCGCCGCGATCCACGAGCTGCCGCCGTCGGTCATCGAGGACGCCGGCCTGCCGGTGTACGACGCGGAGACGTTCCGTGCACGTCGGCAGGCGGAGGTCGACGAGGCCGCGCGCACCGGTCGCGTCCCCGCGACGCTGCTGCGCAGGTGGGAGGAGCGGCTCGAGGACGTCGCGCTGTGGCGGTTCCGCCCGGTGGTCACACACGGCGACCTGACCAACGAGCGGGTCCTGGTCCGCGACGGCGTCGTCTCCGGGGTCCTGCACTGGGGTGACGCGTGCGTCGCGGACCCCGCCGACGACCTCGCGTCGATCCTCGTCGCCGCACCGCAGGACGCCGCCGACTCGATCGTGGAGGCGTACCAGCTGCGCCGCACCGAGCTCATCGACCCGCACCTCGTCGACCGTGCGCTGCTCGCGAGCGAGCTCGCCCTCGCGCGGTGGCTCCTGTACGGCGTGCGCACGGGCGACGCCGAGATCGTCGAGGACGCTGTCGGGATGCTCGAGGACCTCGACGAGCACACGCGGACCTACGAGGACGCCGAGCCCTCGCTCGCCTGACGTCGCCCACGCCGGTCAGCGCGCGTCGGGACCGCCGGCCGGCTCCGTCCCCGTCGCCTGCCGCTGCGCGCCGTCCTGCGTCGTCGCGCCCCGCAGCAGCTCGACGATCTCGTCCTCGACGAGCAGACGCTGCGGGTAGACCGTCTCGCCCGCGGCGACGTAGCAGAACGCCGCGGACACGTCCGCGAGCGGCACACCCGTACGACGCGACCACGCCAGCCGGTACACGGCGAGCTGGATCTCACGCGCGGCCCGCACCTGCGGGTCACGCGGTGGCGCGCCGGTCTTCCAGTCGACGACGACGACCTTCGACCGGTCGCGCGGGTCGGGGAACACCGCGTCGATGCGCGAGCGGAGCACGTAACCGTCGAGGTCGGTCTCGACGTCGACCTCGATGGCGACCGGCGACCGGTGCGCCCACTCCCCTGCGAGGAATGCGGCGCGCAGCGTCGCGACGTCGGCGTCGAGGTCGACCGGCGGCTCGTCCGCGTCGTCCGCCCCCGGGAGCGCGTCGACGTCGACGAGAGCCGCGCTGCCGAAGTAGCCCTCGACCCACGCGTGGAAGCGCGTGCCGAGGCGGGCCGCCGACGACGGCTCGTTCGGGACCGGTCGACGAAGGTCGCGTGCGAACTCGTCCGCGCCCCCGCCGAGCCGGACGAGCGCGGACGCCGACAGGTGGGCGGGGAGCTCGACCGCACGTGCCGCCGACCCGCGGCGTCGCCGCTCGTCGAGCAGCCGCGCGGCGAGGGCCTCCCAGCCGGGACCGTCGGGGAGGTCGGACGCCCCGGCGACGGTCCCGGCCGGGAGGTCGGGCCCCTCGGCGACCGCGTCACGCACCCACTGCGCCGCGCGCTCCACGGCCGGGCGGCGGCTCGCGCCGTGGCCACCCGGCGCCTGGAACGGGTCAGCCGGCCACGGCGCGGTCAGCACGTCGCCCGCCGTCGGGTTGACGTCCCCCTTCACCGGCTCGGGCGCGACGTCGACCACCTCGACGACCCCACCCTCCACCAGCTCGTCCAGGAACTCGGACACGGCCCGCGGCGTCTTCCCGTCGCCCCAGTAGGACGCGGTCAGCAGCAGGTCCCGGCGTGCGCGCGTGAGGGCGACGTACGCCAGCCGACGCTCCTCGCGCACCTCGTGCTCGCCGGCGGCGGCGACGAACGCCTTGCGTCGGTCCTCGAGGTCCTTCGGGTCGGCCGCGCCCGAGTACGCGAAGTCAGGCAGGTGCGCGCGGTCGCCGCGCAGCGGGTACGGCAGGTTCGCGAGCCCGACGAGCCACGCGGAGTCGGTCGCGCCCGACGGGCCCTTCGTCCGCGTGGACGGCAGGCCGCCGTCCACGAGCCCGGGCACGGCCACGACGTCCCACTCGAGCCCCTTGGCGGCGTGGATCGTGGTGATCTGCACGGCGTCGGGGTCGGGCTCGGCGATCGGGAGCTCGAGCCCGTTCTCGCGCGCGTCCGCCGCCTCGAGCCACGCGAGGAACCCCCCGAGCGTCGGGTGGTCGCTGGTGCGCGCGAACTCGACGGCGACGTCTCGGAACGCGTCGAGGTGCGCTCGCGCCTGTGCGGGTGCGGACCCGGCCCGCGCTGCGACCTCGATGTCGAGGCCCAGCAGCCGCTCCGCCTCACCGACCAGCTCCGGGACGGCCAGGTAGGAGTGCGCGCGCAGCGACCGGAGCACCGAGGCGAGCTCGCGCAGCCGGCCGCGCGCGGAGTCGGTGAGCGTCCGCCCGGCCGGCCCCTGCCACCCCGGCGGGGGCAGCTCGTCCAGCGCGTCGACGAGGCTGCGCTCGTCGACCGCGTCGATCTCCACGTCCGTCCGGTCGCGTGCGGCGCGACCGGCCAGGTGGGTGGCCCACGCCGCGAGCGCGTGGAGGTCTGCCGCGCCGAGTCGCGTCCGCGCGCCCGTGAGCAGCCGGACGAGGGCGTCCCCACGGCGGGGGTCGTGCGCCGCCTGGAGCAGCGCGACGAGGTCGACGACCTCGGGCACGGACAGCAGACCGCCGAGCCCGACGACCTCGACGGGGATGCCGCGCTCACGCAGCGCCCGGCGCAGCGGCTCGAACTGCGACCGCTTGCGGCACAGCACCGCGGCCGTGACACGCTCGACCGCGGGCTCCGCGCCGTTCGCTGCCCGCGCGGGACGCCAGTGCTCCGCGACGAACTCGGCGACCGCGCGCGCCTCCTCGTCGGCCGTCGCGAGCACGTTCGCGCGCACCGAGCCGGGGCCGGCGCCGGGCCGTGCGCGCAGGACCGGGACCGCGACGCGCCCCTCACCCGCCCGCAGCGGTGACGCGACGGCGTTCGCCGCTGCCAGCACGGCCTCGTCGTTGCGCCACGACGTCGACAGCAGGTGCACCGCCGCGGGGCGGTGGTCGGAGCCGCGCACCACAGGGAAGTCCGTCGGGAACCCGGCGAGGCCGCCCGCGCTCGCGCCGCGCCACCCGTAGATCGACTGGTGGGGGTCCCCGACGGCCGTCACCGCGTGGCCACCGCCGAACAGCGATCGCAGGAGCGTGAGCTGCGCGAACGAGGTGTCCTGGTACTCGTCGAGCAGGACGACGCGGAACCGGTCGCGCTCCGCCGCGCCGACCTCGGGGACGTCCCGCGCGAGCCGGGCCGCGAGCGCGACCTGGTCGCCGAAGTCGATCGCGTCCGCAGCGCGCTTGCGTGCCCGGTACGCGGCCACGACGTCGAGCAGTCGCACGCGTTCGCCGAGCGACGCCACGAGCGAGGCGATCGCCGCGTACTGGCGTGGACCCTTCGTGCCCGGCGGCGTCGCCTCGATCGCCTGCACCACCTCGGCGATCCGCTGCTGCGCCTGCGCCGGGTCGAGCAGGTGCTCGTCGAGCGCCCCGGACATCGCGAGCACCGCATCGACGACGGTCGACGTCGCCGCCGCGGTCCCCAGGTCCTCGTCCCACGCCTCCACGACCTCGCTCGCGAGCTGGAACTGCGCCGCCTCCCCGAGGAGCCGGGCCGACGGGTCGAGCCCGAGCCGCAGCGCGTGGTCGACGACGAGCGACGCGGCGTACGAGTTGTACGTGGAGATCGTCGGCCGGGCCAGGCCGTCCGCTGCCGCACCGTGACCCGGCAGCACGATCCCCTCGGCGGCCGCGCGCCGGTGCAGCAACCTCAGCCGTCTGCGCACGCGCTCCGCGAGCTCACCCGCTGCCTTGCGCGTGAACGTCAGGCCCAGCACCTGCTCGGGTTCGACGAGCCCGTTCGCGATGAGCCACACCACTCGCGAGGCCATCGTCTCGGTCTTGCCCGAGCCGGCGCCGGCCACGACGAGCGCGGGCAGCAGCGGCGACTCGACGACCGCGCGCTGCTCCTCGGTCGGGAGCGGCTTTCCCGTGAGCTCGGCGATGTCGTCGGCACCGAGGATCACGTCGGTGCCCGCCGCGGGGCTCGTGACCGTGCGACGCGAGGTCGTGGAGCCGCTCATGCGACGACCTGCCCGCCCTCGCCACGCACCGGGCACGAGCGCCGGACCGGGCAGCGGTCGCACAGATCGTTGGTCGTCGCCGTGAACGTGGACGCCGCCATCGTGCCCGCGACGGCGTCGATGACCGTGCGGGCCCAGCTGGGACCGCCGTCCTCGGGGCCGAGCGCGTCCTGGTCCCGCACCGCCGCGTTGGCGCCCGTGCCGACGTACACCAGCTGTGCGCCCGCGCTCGTCGCTCCCGGCTCGAGCCCGGGGAACGCGCCCGCGTCGACCGCGAGCTGGTACGCGCCGAGCTGCGGGTTCACGGCCGCCTTCTCCTGCGGGACGGGCGACGCGCCCGTCTTGAGGTCCACCACGCGCACGCGCCCCGGCTCGTCGGTCTCCTCGACCCGGTCCACCTGCCCGCGCACGAGCGCGCGCTCGGTCACCAGCTCGAAGTCGCCCTCCAGCAGCACGGGTCGTCCCGAGGACGCGAGGTACCCCGCGAGCCGGCGCACCATCGCCTCGGCCTTCGCGCGCGTCGCGCGGGCCGGCCACCCCGTGCCGAGCCCGAGCTGCGACCACCGCTCGTCCAGCGCCGCGACCAGCTCGTCGTACGTGCCGTGCGGATGCTCCTGCGCGATCGCGTGCACCAGCGTGCCGAGCGTCTGGCCGCCGCTGTCCCCCGCGGTGCCGCCGGCGCTCTCGAGCGCCCATCGCAGCGCGCACCGCTGCGCCGTCTCGATGCGCGACGGCGAGACCGGGACGCGCTCGTCCGGTCCCCACAGGGGCGCGTCGCTCGTCGTCGGCGCGAGGCCGTGCCAGGAGTCGGGGTGCGCCCCCTCGACGCCCTGCGCCGCGAGCGCCGCGAGCGCCCGCAGCGCCCCCTGGTCCGGCGTGCGACCCGCCGCGGCCGCCTCCTCCGTGCTCGCGCGCAACCGTGCGACCAGCCCGCGCAGGTCGAGCGGCGCGCCCACGCGCGTCCGGCGCGGGTCGACGTCGTCGTCCGCCGCGTCGTCGACCGGCTCGACGAGGTCGAGGAACGGTGACGGCTGCGCGTCGGCATCGGCGACCGCGGTCACCACGAGCGTGCCGCGGGACCGCGAGCACGCGACCGCGAACGAGCGCAGCTCGTCGTGCAGCACCGCCTCGCGCGCGAGGCGCGCCCGCTCCTGGGCCGGCAGCTCGACCTGCGCCGCGCGGCCCGCGACCACGTCGACGAGCAGCTGCGCGCCGAGCATCGAGTCCCGCAGCCGCAGGTCGGGCCACGTGCCCTCCTGCACGCCCGCGACGACGACCACCTCCCACTCGCGCCCGGCCGCCCCCGCAGGGGTGAGCACCTGGACCGCGGAACGGCGCGCGCGGGCCGCGATGCTGTCGGACGGCAGGTCCTGCGCCTGGAGCCAGTCGACGAACGCCGCGGGGGTCGCGCGGGGCATCCGGTCGACGAACGTCTCGGCGGCGCGGAACAGCGCGAGCACGGCATCGAGGTCGCGATCGGCCCGGTCGCCCGAGGCGCCACCCGCGAGCGCAGCACGCCGCCACGGCTCGGCGAGCGCGGCGGCGGACCACAGCGCCCACAGCACGCGCTGCGCGTCGGCCCCCGGCTGCGCCGCTGCGTCGCGTCCGTCGGCCAGGAGCGCCGCGAGCCGGTGCACGGGCCGCGCGACCTGCGGCGCGAGCGTCAGGGCACGGTCCCTGTCCGCCACCGCCTCCACCAGCAGCGTGTCGCTGCTGCGCCCGCCGCCCGCGCCGAGCTCCTCGGCGCGCAGCGCACGCCGCACGCGGCGCAGCCCGACGGCGTCGAGACCTCCCAGCGGCGAGCACGCGAGCTGCGCGACCACGTCCGGGTCGAGGGGCGTGCGACCGACGGCCACCGACATCGCGAGCAGGATCGGCCGCACCGCCGGCTCGTCGCGAAGCGGGACGTCGCTGCCCAGCACCGCGACGGGCACGGACGCGTCCGCGAGCGCACGGCGCAGCGCCGTGACCTGCGACCCGGACCGCGCGACGACCGCCATGTCCTCCCAGTCCACCCCGTCGCGCACGTGCGCGACGCGCAGCGTGCGGGCCACGAACGCCGCCTCCTGGGCTCCGCTGGGCAGGACCGCCGCGCGGACCGGCGCACCCGCCGCACGGCCCCCACCAGGGGCGGGGGCGACACCGTCGGCCGGGGCGACCGCCTCGACCGCGGTGGCGGTCGGGACCGGCGCGCCGCCGTGGGGCGCCTCGGCGGTCGGCACGTCGGCCGGCACATCGGTCACCACGTCGGACGCCACGTCGGCCGGGCCGCGCCGCCGGTGCGCCGCGGTGCCGGCCACGCCGATGCGCGACGTGATCCGTTCGACGACGTCGGTGGCGGCCGGCGAGGTCCGCCACCGCGTCCCGAGCACGACGGTCCGCGCGCCCAGCTCCCCAGGCCCGGTGCCCGTCACCGTGGCTCGCGCGACGAGCTGCGGGTTGGCTCCGCGGAACGTCTGCACCGCGACGTCGGGGTCGGCGAGCAGGAGCACGCGAGCGCCGTCGGCGGCGAGCACCGACAGCAGCCCGGCCGTGGCCGACGTGCCCTCCTGGTGGTCGTCGACCACCACCAGGTCCCAGCGCGGGCGGGGCGCGCGCGGGACCTCGTCGTCCCACGCGTGCAGCGCCTGGGACGCCTCCTCGACCACCGTCGCCGGGTCGTAGCGCGCGCCCGCGTCGGGCGTCCCGCTGCGCAGCTGAAGCACGTCGAGGTACTCCTCGTAGAGCCGCGCCGCCGCGACCCAGTCCGCCCGGCCGTTCCGCTCCCCGAGACCCGCGAGCGCCACGGGGTCGAGCCCGCGCTCCGCGGCGCGCATCAGCAGGTCGCGCAGCTCGTCGCGGAACGCTCGCAGCCCGAGCACCTCGGGCAGCACGTGCTCCGGCCACCCGAGCGGGACCCCCTCGCCCTCGGCGTGTCCCGCGAGGAGCTCCGCCAGCAGCAGGTCCTGCTCGGGGCCGGACACCAGCGTCGGCGCCGGCTCGCCCAGCAGCCCGGCGCACGCACGGAGGACCGCGAACGCGGCCGCCGCCGGCGTCTGCACCAGGACGCGTCCCGGCGTGCCGCGCAGGCGTGCCGCGACCCTGTCCCGCAGCTCGGCCGCACCGCGCCGCGTCGCCGCGAGGACCAGCACGCGCTCGGGGTCCGTGCCGGCCCCGACGGACCGAACCGCGGCCTCGAGCGCGACCGTCGTCTTGCCCGTGCCCGGCGCGCCGAGCCCGAGCACTGCGGGCGCTCCCTCGAGCACCGCGTCCACGACCGCCTGCTGGTGCGCGTCGAGCCACGGCGTCGCGACCTCGGCGGCGAGGCGCGGACGCACGAGGTGCAGGGCGGACTGGTTCACGGCGCAGATCCCATCACGCACCCCTGACACGCGTCGCGCCGACGCGCGAGGAGGGTCGGCACGGTCCCGTCCCCCGATCCAGTCCGCCCGATCGTGTCCACCCGTCGGGACCTCGGGTGATCCCACCTGGAAAACGTCACACCACCGACACGTGCGGTGGCTACCATCGCGGGCATGACGGCCCAGAGCGCAGAGCCCCAGCGGCAGCGCACGCGCATGGCGCGTGACGAGCGCCGTGCCCAGGTGCTCCGCATCGCCCAGGAGCTGTTCTCCTCGGAGGGCTTCCACCACGTGTCGATGGACGACATCGCGGAGCGTGCGGAGGTCAGCAAGCCGGTGCTGTACCGGCACTTCCCGTCCAAGCTGGACCTGTACCTCGCGGTCGTCGACCAGCGCGGCGCCGACCTGCTGACGGCCGTCGACGAGGCCGTCGCACCGATCGAGAACGGTCCCGTGCACCCCGGCGA
Organism: Cellulomonas sp. HZM; assembly: GCF_000708885.1. GTDB lineage: Bacteria > Actinomycetota > Actinomycetes > Actinomycetales > Cellulomonadaceae > Cellulomonas. The sequence continues at coordinate 27,554 of NZ_JEOE01000028.1, forward strand.
CGGACGCGACGTCGTGGCCGCGATCGTGCGCGCGTACATGTCGTTCGTCCAGACCGCTGGAGAGTCGTCGGCCCTGCTGTTCGAGTCGGACGTCACGCACGACGCCGACGTGCGGGCACGCGTCGACGCCGCGTCGTCGCACGCCGCACGCCGCATCGCCGCGGTGCTCGCGCCGGTCACGGGCCTGCCGGACGACGACTGCGCGATCCTCGCCGTCTCGCTCATCGCGCTCGCGCAGGGCGCGGCGACGCACCGCATGCGCAGCGCCGACGACGAGGCCGACCGCGACCACGCCGTCGAGCTCGTGACCCGGCTCGCGTGGGCCGGCGTGCAGGGCCTCATCCGCGACGACTTCGAGTACAGCCCCTCCTGACGTGCGTTCGCCCAGCGCGGACGGGACGGTCGGGCACGCCGGGACGACCTAGGATCGCTCACGACGAGGCGCGACGAGACGGACCCGGGTGGGACCAGGCGCGCGACGAGGCATGTGCCGCGACCAGCAAGGAGCAGACGGTGGACATCACGATCGGGGTGCAGAACCTGCCGCGCGAGATCGTCGTGGAGACGGACCTGACCGCCGACGAGGCCTCCGCCGCCGTCGCCGCCGCGCTCGCCGGGCGCCCCGCGCTCGAGCTGACGGACTCGCGGGGCCGCCGCGTGATCGTGCCGACCGCAGGCATCGGCTACGTCGAGATCGGTGCCGAGTCGAAGGGCCGCGTCGGCTTCGGCACGATCTGAGGACCGAGTCCTGCAGGCCGGCCCGACGGCCCTGCACGGTCCCCCGCGCGTCAGGCCGTCAGCCCGAGGCGCGACATGCGCCGCGTGTGCTGAGCGGTGAGCTCGCCGAACACCTTGGCGGGCACGTTGGCGGGGTCCGAGCCACGGCTCGCCACCGCAGGCTGCGCGGCCAGGACGACGTCGGCGCCGTCCTGACCGGCGTCGGCTCCCGCGCGGACCTCGCCCGAGCGCGCGACGAGGCGCGCGATCCCGGGGCGCTGGGTGAGCAGCGACTGCACCACGCCGAGCGCCTCGCCGACCAGTCGACGGCCCCACAGCGCGAGCCGCGAGGTCAGCACGCCGTCGTCGGCACCGGCCGCGTCGAGCTCGGTGACCGCGAGATCCGCGTGGGACGCGTCGTCGAGCACCTCGAGCACGATCTCTCGCGAGCGCTCGTCCAGAGCGTCCGCCGCGAGCCGGCAGAAGTCGTCGGCCACGCCGTACCCGACGTACGCCTTGAGCAGGCGCTCCCACCACGTGGCGGGCTGGGTGCGGGCGTCGAAGTCGTCGAGCACGGCGTCGAAACGTCCGAGGGCCGCCTCGGGGTCGGCCCCCAGCTCCGCGATGCGCGCGAGCACGCGGTCGCGCCGCTCGACGGCGGCCGCCGCGAACCGGCTCAGCGCGAGCCGCTGCTCGACGCTCGGCGCGATCGCCGAGTCCGAGGCGAGACGCACGAAGGCGGTGTGCTCGAGCTGTGCGACCAGGCCCAGGAGCTCCACCACGTCGGCCGGCTGCGCCAGGTCGGCCTGTCCGGCAGCTCCCGGTCCAGCAGCGCCCGGTCCGGCCGCTGCGGCCGCGGGGGCGGTGGTCTCGAGCCTCGTGGTCGTCATCCGACGAAGCGTAGTCGCGGTGCCGTCGGGGTGCGATCCACCTTCGGGAGCGACGAGCGCCCCCGGCCAGACCCGCACGTCAGGGGTGTCGGATAGACTGCGCGCGTACATCGGTTGCCCGGTCGTCTCGGTTCCACGGTCCACGACCATCCCGCGCAGCCCCGGACCTCGGTCCGGACGACGCTCGCGGGACTGAATTTCACGATCGGCTGCCGGCCACCCGTGCAGTGACGATCGCTGTCGCCCGGCAGCCCGACGTTCGTCGGCGCCCGGACAGCGCGCGATCCACCGCCCTCGCAGTGAAGAGCCACCGTGACCACGACCGACCCCGGGCTCGACGAGCCCACGTTCGACGACAACAGCGCGCTCGCCGCGCCCATGACCCGCCCGATGCGCAGCACGTACTCCTCGGTGCAGGCCGTCGACGCCTCGTTCTCCGACTTCGACGTGCGCCCCGAGATCGTCGAGGCACTCGCCGCCGCCGGCATCACGCACCCGTTCCCCATCCAGGCGATGACGCTGCCCGTCGCGCTGTCCGGCCACGACATCATCGGCCAGGCGAAGACCGGTACCGGCAAGACCCTCGGCTTCGGCGTCCCGCTGCTCAACCGCGTGGTCGCACCCGGCGAGGACGGATACGAGCAGCTCCCCGCGCCCGGCAAGCCGCAGGCGCTCGTCGTCGTCCCGACGCGTGAGCTCGCCGTCCAGGTCGCGGGCGACCTCGCCACCGCGAGCGCCAAGCGCACCGTGCGCGTCGTCCAGGTCTACGGCGGCCGCGCGTACGAGCCGCAGATCGACGCGCTCGCCAAGGGCGTGGACGTCGTCGTCGGCACCCCCGGCCGCATGATCGACCTGCTGCGCCAGCGCCACCTGGACCTCTCGCACGTCCGCACGGTCGTGCTCGACGAGGCCGACGAGATGCTGGACCTCGGCTTCCTGCCCGACGTCGAGACGCTGCTCGCCGCCACGCCGGCGACGCGCCACACCATGCTGTTCTCCGCGACGATGCCCGGCCCGGTCGTCGCGATGGCGCGTCGCTACATGACGCAGCCGACGCACATCCGCGCGCAGGACCCCGACGACGACGGCCGCCAGACCGTCAAGAACATCAAGCAGGTCGTCTACCGCGCGCACGCTCTCGACAAGGTCGAGCTCCTGGCCCGCATCCTGCAGGCGGACGGGCGCGGCCTGACGATCGTGTTCGCGCGCACCAAGCGCACTGCGGCGAAGGTGGCCGACGACCTGGTCGAGCGCGGCTTCGCCGCCGGCGCGCTGCACGGCGACCTGGGTCAGGGTGCCCGTGAGCAGGCGCTGCGCGCGTTCCGCCACGGCAAGGTCGACGTGCTCGTCGCGACCGACGTCGCCGCGCGCGGCATCGACGTCGAGGACGTCACGCACGTCGTCAACTACCAGTGCCCCGAGGACGAGAAGACGTACCTGCACCGCACGGGCCGCACCGGCCGCGCGGGCAACAAGGGCACGGCCGTGACGTTCGTCGACTGGGACGACATCCCGCGCTGGGGCCTGATCGACAAGGCGCTCGGCCTGGGCATCCCGGAGCCCGTCGAGACGTACTCGAGCTCGCCGCACGTGTACGAGGACCTCGGCATCCCGCAGGGCACCAAGGGGCGTCTGCCCAAGGCGCAGCAGACGCGCGCCGGGCTCGCGGCCGAGGCGATCGAGGACCTGGGTGAGACCGGCAAGCGCGGCGGTCGGGCCGCCGGCGAGGGCTCGCGCTCGGGTGGCTCGTCCGCCGGGCGCTCGGGTGGCGGCTCGGGTCGCTCCGGCGAGCAGCGCCGGTCGTCCGACGAGCACCGTGAGCGGGGCGAGTCCGGCGACGGCCAGCGCTCGCGCCGTCGTCGCGGCGGCCGCGGGCACGGCTCGGGTTCGGCGCAGGGTGCTGGTTCAGCGCAGTCGTCGGGCGGCGAGGCCGGTCCGTCCGGGCAGCACGTCGGGCAGCCGACGAACGGTCCCGCGCAGGGTGGCGACGCCGCAGGCCAGCCGCAGGGCGAGCGGTCCGGCGCGCGCCGCAGCCGCTCGCGCCGCCGCACGCGCGGTGGCCGCCCGGCCGAGGGTGGCGCGCCCGCCGCGGACGGTGCTCCCTCCGCGGAGTGAAGCAGTGCCGGTCGTCGCGAGCCGCATCGCGACGTGACCGGCGCACAGGACGAGGGGCGCCCTCCCGGACACGGGAGCGGCGCCCTTCGCCGTCCCCGGCACGGTTCGCCGCCCCCCTCCCGCGCACCACGGACGGCTCCGTGAAGCGGTGCGCGCTCCACAGCCGACCAACGCTTCACCCACCTCGCGACGCCGCGGACAGGACGGCTGTGTGCGGCGTTGCGAGGTGGGTGAAGCGTTGGTCGGCTGTGGAG
>NZ_JEOE01000029.1 GCF_000708885.1 Cellulomonas sp. HZM
CCCGCCGGCCCCCCGCCCCGCACCCACGCACCTGCCCGTGGTCGACGAGACGTCGGCGGGAGGCATCGTCGTCCGCCTGCACCACGGCACGTACGAGGCGGCCGTGATCGCGCGCCGCAACCGCGGCGGCCGGCTCGAGTGGTGCCTGCCCAAGGGGCATCTCGAGGGCGTCGAGACCCCCGAGCAGGCGGCCGTCCGGGAGATCAGCGAGGAGACCGGGATCGACGGGCAGGTGCTGCGGCGCCTCGGCGTCATCGACTACTGGTTCAGCGGCGACGACCGCCGCGTGCACAAGGTGGTGCACCACTTCCTGCTCGGCGCGACCGGCGGTTCGCTGACCGTCGAGAACGACCCCGACGGCGAGGCGGAGGAGGCTGCGTGGGTCGCGGTGGCGGACCTGCCGACGCGCCTGGCGTACCCGAACGAGCGCCGGCTCGCCGAGGCCGCGCTCGTCGTGCTCGCCTCCGAGGCATGACGAGCGCCCTCGCGCGCAGGGGGCTCGCCGCGGCGCTCGCCCTCACCGCGCTCGCGCTCGGCCTCACGGCAGCCCCCGCGGCCGCGGCCGACGACCCGAAGATCACCGTGCTGCTGACCTCGATCTCGCCCGCGGTGCTGCTGCCGGGCGAGGACCTCACGGTGCACGCGACGCTGCGCAACGACGGGCCGGACGAGCTCGACGACGTCAGGGCCGTGCTGTACATCAACCACTTCCGGATCAGCTCGCGCGACGAGGTCGGCGAGTGGGCGGCCCGGAGCCCCGACGACCTCCCACGGCCGCCCTCGACGTCGCAGGCCGTGGAGGACCCGCTCCCCGCAGGGGGCTCGACGGACGTCACGCTCACGGTCGACTCCGTGCACGTGGGTCTGCTCGACCTCCCTGACGTGTGGGGTCCGCGCGGGCTCGCGGTCGAGGCGACGGCCGGGGGCCGGCAGGCCGGCGTCACGCGGTCCTACGTGCTCTGGTACCCGTCCGAGAGCGTCCCGCAGGTCGCGGTGTCCGCGCTCGTCGGCATGACCGGCCCGGCCGCCGACCCGCGCAGCACCGGCCCGGCCCCCGGGCTGGCGTCGCTCACGGCGCCCGACGGCACGCTCGGCCGCGAGCTGCAGGCGGTGGGCGCCGACCCGGGGGTAGGCCTGCTCGTCGACCCCGCGCTGGTCAGGTCCGCCGTGTCCGCAGGAGGTCAGCCCGCGCAGTGGGCGGCATCCGTGCAGGCCGCGGCGCGCGGCCACGACACGTTCACGCTCCCCTGGTCGGACCCCGACGTCGCCGCGATCGCCCACGCCGACCAGGACGACCTGCTGGGCGTCGCCGCCGACCTGTCGCGCTCCTCCCAGGAGGTCGGGACCGGGCGGCGCACGCTCGTGTGGTCCGCGGCGGGTCAGGACCTGGACCAGGCCACGGCTCGCGCGGCGGCGTCGGTGGACGCCGCCGGGGTGCTCGCCCGGACTCCCGCCGCGGGAACGGCGTCGACCGCCCTCTCGACGCTGTCCACCGACGGCGGTCGGGTCGACAGGCTCGTCGCGGACGGCACGCTCACCGCGCTCGCGGTCGACCCCGCAGCGGTGGACCCGAGTGCGACGACGCCCGCGACGGTCGCGCAGCGCGGCCTCGCCGAGCTCGCGCTCATGGCGCGGGAGAACGACGGCGACCCCGGTCCCGCGCTCATCGCGCCCGGCCGCGACCAGGTCGTCGATCCCGAGGCCCTGTCCGCGCTGATGACCGCGTTCCGCTCGGCCCCGTGGTCCCGCGTGGACCCCGTCTCGACGTTGCTCGTCGGGTCCGCGGACCAGACCGGGACGCTCCCGCGGTCGGCCGTCGCCGACGACGAGCTCGACGCCGCCACCGTCACGTCGCTGGCCGACGCGCGCCAGCAGGCCGTCGACTTCTCCGACGTCACCGACGACCCCGGCGTCCTGCTGGACGGCGTGGACGAGGAGACGCTCGCACCGCTCGCGCTCGCGTGGCGGACCGACCCGAGCGGGCGCGCCGCGCTCGCGCAGGCCGCGGTCGAGGACGTCGTCGGCCGCACCAAGGGACTGTCGATCGCGCGCCTGAGCGACCTCAACGTGCTCTCCGCGACGAGCACCGTGCGCGTCGCGGTCCGCAACGACCTGGCCGTCGCCGCGACCGTGCAGCTCGTGATGCAGCCGCGCAAGGCGTGCCTGCGCGTCGACCCGATCGACCTGGTCACGGTCCCCGCGTCGTCGAGCGCGAGCATCCCCGTCACGCTCGTCGCGACCGCCAACTGCGACGTCACCGTGAGCGCGTTCCTCGAGTCGCAGGAGGGGGCGCGCGTCTCCGACGCCCGGCAGTTCGCCGCGCGCGTCTCGCCGAAGTTCGAGTCGGTCGGCACGTACGTCGTGGGCGGTCTGCTCGCCCTGGGCCTCGTGCTGGGCATCGCCCGCACCGTGCGCCGCGGGCAGAGCGCCCGGCGCGGCGCGCGCACGGAGCAGGAGACGGGCCCGGCACCCAGCCTGCCCGTCCTCGGTGGCACACCGGCCGACGAGGCCGCGGGGCAGACCGCAGCGGAGCAGCCGACTGACGAGAGGGCTGACGAGCCGGGCCCCGACGACGAGGCGGGCCGCCCGTGACCTCCGCGGGCGCGACCCCCGCCGACGGTCCGGGCCCGGGTCCCGACGCCGGTACCGACGCCGTGCCCGCACCGGGCAGCGCGCGCCGCGGCGCCGCGCTCATGGCGTCCGGCACCGCCGTCTCGCGCGGGCTCGGGCTGCTGCGCCAGATGGTCCTGATCAGTGCCATCGGGGCCACGGGCCAGGTCGCCGACGCGTTCTCGGTCGCGAACAAGCTCCCCAACGTGCTCTACATGCTGCTCGCGGGCGGTGTGCTCAACGCGGTCCTCGTGCCGCAGGTGGTGCGCGCGTACCGGCGCAAGGTGGGGCAGGAGTACGTCGACCGGCTGCTCTCGTTCGGGTTCGCGGTGCTGCTCGCGGCGACGGTCGTCCTCACCGCGGCGTCGCCGCTGCTCGTGCGGCTGTACGCGGACCCGTGCAGCCCGGCGCAGCAGGGGCTCGCGACGACGTTCGCGTTCTGGTGCGTGCCGCAGATGTTCTTCTACGGCGTGTACGCCCTGCTCGGGCAGGTGCTCAACGCGCGCGGGTCGTTCGGGCCGTACATGTGGGCGCCCGTGGTCAACAACGTGGTGTCGATCGCGGGGTTCGGCGCGTTCATCGCGATCTTCTCGGTCGCGGGGGCCGACGGCCGCACCGCCGCCACGTGGACCGGGGGCGAGACCCTGCTCCTCGCGGGGTCGGCCACGCTGGGCGTGATCGCGCAAGCCCTCGTCCTGTTCCCCGCGCTGCGCGCCACGGGCGTGCACTACCGCTTCCGGTGGGGCATCCGTGGCTCCGGGCTCGGCCGCGCGGGCGGCGTCGCGACGTGGACCCTCATCGGGCTCGCGATCGGGCAGCTCGGCTACGTCGTCGTCTCGCGCGTCGCGTCCGCCGCGCCCGGCGCTGCGGGCGTCGCGGGCGGTGCGTGCGCGCCCGACGGACCGGTGGCTGGCAACGCCGCCTACGACTCCGCGTTCCTCATCTTCATGCTGCCGCACTCGCTCGTGACGGTCTCGCTCGCGACGGCGCTGTTCACGCGGCTCGCGCACCAGGCGCACGAGAACGACGTCGACGGGGTGCGCGGCACCCTCTCGGTGGGCCTGCGTGTCGTCGGCCTGTTCACCGTGCTCGCGACAGCCGTGCTCATGGTGCTGGCCGTCCCCGCGACGAACATCGTGCTGTGGTCCTCGACGAGCGGCCAGGTCGAGGCGGTCGCGGCCGTGGTGCTCGCGATGGCCGTCGGCCTGCCCGCGTTCGGTGCGTGGTCGATGTGCCAGCGCGTGTACTACGCGTACGAGGACGCGCGCGGCATGGTGCCGATCCAGGTCGTCATGGCTGTCGTCGTGGTGGTCGGCACGCTGCTGGGCCGCGCGGTGCTCGCACCGACGTCGTGGGTGGTCGGCGCCGGGCTGTCGATGAGCGCCTCGTACCTCGTCGGCGCCGTGCTCGGCATGTGGCACCTGCGTTCCCGGCTGCGCACGGTCGACGGTCCGCGCGTCGTGCGCACGCACGTGCAGGCGCTCGTCGCGGGGGCCGTGGCGGGCGTGGTCGGCATCGTCGTGCTCGCCGTGATCCGATCGTTGCTGCCCCCGGCGAACCTGACGTCGCTCGTCGAGTGCGCGGTGGTCGCACCGGTGATGTGCCTGGTCTTCGTCGTGATGCTGCGCCTGAGCCGGGTGTCCGAGCTCGGTCTCCTGATCGACCCGGTGCTGGCGCGCGTGAGGCGACGGCGCGGCGCGGCCCCGTCTAGTCTGGGGGCCGGGCGAGCGGACGGGAGCGTGACGGTGGACGAGGTCGTGGGCCGGGGCACCGTGCTCTCCGGGCGGTACCGCGTGCTCGAACCCGCTCCGTCCGACCTGCCCGGCTCGTCGTCGTGGCGCGCGACCGACCAGATCCTCGACCGCGTCGTGCGGGTGCGCGTGCTGTCGTCGGGACACATCTCGCAGGCGCTCGACGGCGCCCGCCGCGCCGCCCTCGTCACCGACGCCCGCCTGGTCCGTGTGCTCGACGTCGGCACGCACGAGGGCCACGGCTACGTCGTCACCGAGAACGTCGCCGGCCCGTCGCTGGCCGACCTGCTCGCGTCCGGCCCGCTCACGGCGGACCAGGCGCGAGCCGTGGTCGGTGAGGCGGCCGCGGCCCTCGAGGTCGCGCGTCGTCGGGGCGTGCACCACCTCGCGCTGCGTCCGTCCGCGGTCCACGTGACCGACGACGGCCGCGTCGTGGTCAGCGGCCTCGGGCTCGACGCAGGGCTGCTCGGCACCGTCGCGCGTGACGCCCACACGACGACGCGTGCCGACACCGTGGGGCTCGTGCGGGTGCTCTACGCGGCGCTCACCGGCCGGTGGCCGGCCGACGACGCGCTCGCGCAGATCGTCGGGCTGCCCGCGGCTCCCACCGACGGCGATGCGCTCGTCGGCCCCGCCGACGTCGTGGCGGACGTGCCGGCGGACCTCGACACGCTGTGCGTCGTCACGCTCGGCCCGCACGAGGACGGCCCGCACAGCCCCGGCGAGCTCGTCCGTGAGCTCGAGCCGTGGGGCGCGATCCGGGCGGTGCCGTCGTCGGTCCCGACGCCCGTGGTCATCGCACCCGGTCTCGCCGCGAACCTGTCGGCCGACGACGACCACGTCGACCCCGACGCGTTCGACGTCGATGACATGGAGGACACCGCACCGATCGCGGTGCAGCGCGAGTCGATCCGCACGACGTTCGAGACCCAGCCCCCGCCCGCCGGGGTCAACCTGCCCGGCACCCCGCCGCCCGCGGCACCCACGCGGACCAGCGCGTTCGGTGCGCGCGCCGCCGGGACCGCCGCCGCGGCCGGTGCCGGCGCGGGTGCCGTGTCCGCATCGCTGCCCCCCACGGCACCCGCTGCCGCACCTTCTCCTGCGTCTTCTCCTGCGCCTTCCCCTGAGCCGGGGCCCTTCCCCACGGACGAGGCCGTGCCGCCGACCGCGGTCACGCCGGCCGCCGCGTCGACGGCGTCGTCGACCCCCGCCGTACCCTCCGGCCCCGAGTCGTTCTCGTTCGACCAGCTCGTCGAGGAGCAGGACGTCCGCACGACGCCGGAGCGCCGCTTCAACCCGACCGCGCTCGTGCTCGTGCTCGTGGGCATCGCCGTGGTGATCGGCGTCGTGCTCGCGTTCAAGGCGCTGTTCTCGTCGCTCGACACCGGAGCGCCGCAGGCCCGCCCGGTTCCGACCGCGACGAGCACGGCCCCGAAGCCGACGTCGACCGACGAGTCGCCGTCTCCCGACGAGAGCGAGTCCGCCCCGGCCGAGACCGGCGCGCCGCCGGTCATCGCCTCGGCGACGACGGTCGACCCGTCGGACGACGACGGCGAGCACCAGGAGGCCGTCAAGCGGGCGTTCGACGGTGACCCGTCGACGTACTGGTACACGATGACGTACAAGCGCGCGGACTTCGCGGGCTTCAAGGACGGCGTCGGCTACGTGATGAAGCTGAAGGAGCCCACCAAGGTCAGCACCGTCACGCTGCACGCCAACGGCACCGGCGGCAAGGTCGAGATCCGCGACTCGTCGGCCAAGGACCCCAGCGGTGGCACGCTGCTCGCGTCGGGCGAGTTCGGGTCGTCCGTCACGTACACGCTGGACCCGGCGACGACGACCGGGACGCTGACCCTGTGGATCACCGAGCTTCCCACCGCGGCGGACGGTACGTTCCGGCTCGAGCTCTCGGAGATCGAGCTCTCCTGACCGTGGGCAGGCGTGGTGCACGGTCCACAGGGCCGTGGGTCCGCTCCTGCGCGGAACAGATCCCGCCTAGGATCGGTTGACTGCGACAGCCCCCGCCCCACCGGCGGGACACCGAGACCACCGAGGAACGCTGTGACCGACACGCCCGTCTCCGACATCCGCGAGCTCGTCATCGTCGGGTCCGGCCCCGCCGGGTACACCGCGGCCATCTACGCCGCACGCGCGGGCCTCGCACCGCTCGTCGTCGCCGGTTCTGTGACCGCGGGCGGCGCGCTCATGAACACCACCGAGGTGGAGAACTTCCCCGGCTACCCCGACGGCATCCAGGGCCCCGAGCTCATGGAGAACCTGCAGAAGCAGGCCGAGCGGTTCGGTGCCGAGGTGCTGTGGGACGACGCGGTGCGCCTCGAGCTCGACGGGCCGGTCAAGACGGTCGAGGTGTCGGGCGGCGAGGTGTTCCGCGCGAAGGCCGTGGTGCTCGCGACGGGCTCCGCGTACCGCGAGCTGGGCCTCGACGACGAGAAGCGTCTCTCGGGTCGCGGTGTCTCGTGGTGCGCGACGTGCGACGGGTTCTTCTTCCGTGACCAGGAGATCGTGGTGGTCGGTGGCGGCGACTCGGCCGTCGAGGAGGCCACGTTCCTGACGCGGTTCGGCAAGCGCGTCACGATGGTCCACCGCCGCGACCAGCTGCGCGCGTCCAAGATCATGGCGGACCGCGCCGCGAACGACCCCAAGATCGAGTTCGCGTGGAACTCCGAGGTCGTCGCGATCCACGGCGACGACAAGGTGACGGGCGTGACCCTGCGCGACACGGTGACGGGCGAGACGCGCGAGCACCCCGCGACGGGCATCTTCGTGGCGATCGGGCACGTCCCGCGCACCGAGCTGCTCGTCGGCCAGGTGGACCTCGACGACAACGGCTACGTGCAGGTCGTCGGACGCACCACGCAGACCAACCTCGTGGGCGTGTTCGCGTGCGGCGACGTCGTCGACCACACCTACCGCCAGGCGATCACGGCCGCAGGCTCGGGCTGCGCCGCGGCGCTCGACGCCCAGCACTTCCTCGCGTCGCTCGGCGACGCGACCGACCCGCTGCCCACCACCGAGGCACCCGTCCTGCTGCAGGAGGCATGATGCTCGACGTCACCGACGAGACCTTCGCCGCCGAGGTCCTCGGCTCCGACATCCCCGTGGTCGTCGACTTCTGGGCGACCTGGTGCGGCCCGTGCCGCATGGTCGCGCCCGTGCTCGAGGAGCTGTCGAAGACGTACGAGGGTCGGGTGAAGATCGTCAAGGTCGACTCCGACGCCAACCCCGGCCTCGTGGCCGACTACGGCATCGTCTCGATCCCGACGCTCAACATCTTCTCGGGCGGTGAGCTGGTCAAGCAGGTCGTCGGTGCGCGACCCAAGGCGGTCTACACCGACGAGATCGAGGGCGTGCTCGCGTCCTGACGTGGGGGCGTGCGCTCGTGCAGGTCGCGTGCGGATCTGAGCGCGTTCGTCGTCCTCCGTCCGTGACGTGCGACACTGCGGCATGACCACGAGCAGCGTGCCCCACGGCGAGACGTCGGGCACCCCCACGTCCTCCGCCGCCGCGGGCACCCGCCTCGACCCGTGGATCGGCTCCTACGCCGAGCGCACGCACGGGATGCGTGCCTCCGAGATCCGCGCCCTGTTCGCCGTCGCGAACCGGCCCGAGGTGGTCTCGCTCGCGGGTGGCATGCCGTACCTCGACGGGCTCCCGCTCGACGTGCTGTCCGACGTCGCGGCGCGCGTGGTCCAGCAGCGGGGGCTGCAGGCGCTGCAGTACGGCTCGGGGCAGGGCGACGAGACGCTGCGCGAGCAGATCCTCGAGGTCATGAGCCTGCAGGGCATCTCGGCGCACCCCGACGACGTCGTCGTGACGACCGGCTCGCAGCAGGCGCTGGACCTGGTCACGCGAGTGTTCGTCGACCCGGGCGACGTCGTCGTCGCCGAGGCCCCCTCGTACGTCGGCGCGCTCGGGGTGTTCCGGGCGTACCAGGCCGACGTCGTGCACGTGCCGATCGACGCCGACGGGCTCGTGCCCGAGGCGCTCGACTCGACGCTGACCTCGTTGGCTGCCGAGGGCCGGCGCGTGAAGCTCATCTACACCGTGCCCAACTTCCACAACCCGGCAGGCGTCTCGCTCTCCCTGTCGCGGCGCCCGCAGGTGCTGGAGATCGCCCGCCGGCACGGGGTCCTGATCGTCGAGGACGACCCGTACGGCCTCCTCGCGTTCGACGGCGAGCCCCGCGCGGCGATCCGTTCGCTCGACGCCGACGGCGTGCTCTACCTGGGCTCGTTCTCCAAGACCTTCGCCCCCGGCTACCGCGTCGGATGGGTCGTCGCGCCGCACGCCGTCCGCGAGAAGCTGGTGCTCGCGTCGGAGTCGGCGATCCTGTGCCCGTCCAACGCGTCGCAGATCGCGATCTCGTCGTACCTGTCGACGTGCGACTGGCGCGCTCAGGTGAAGTCCTACCGCGAGCTGTACCGCGAGCGACGCGACGCGACGGTCTCCGCGCTCGCCGAGCACCTTCCCGAGGCCTCGTGGAACGTGCCCGACGGCGGTTTCTACGTCTGGGTCCGGCTCCCCGACGGTCTCGACGCGCGCGACATGCTCCCGCGGGCCGTCACCGCGCGTGTCGCCTACGTCCCCGGGACGGCGTTCTACTACGACGGCGGCGGTGCCGACCACATGCGCCTGTCGTACTGCTTCCCCACTCCCGAGCGCATCCGCGAGGGCGTGCGCCGGCTCGCGGGGGTCGTCGAGGCCGAGCGCGAGCTCGTCGAGATGTTCGGGGTGTCAGGCGGGTCGTCGCAGGGCTCCGTGGTCGCACCCGGTCCCGACGTCGCGTGACGCCACCGCTCGCCGCCCGCTCCGGCTCTCCGTCCGGATCCCGGCCCGATCCGCGCGTCGCGATCCTCGCCGGCGGCCTCTCGCACGAGCGTGACGTCTCTCTGCGCTCGGGCCGGCGCGTGGCCGAGGCGCTCCGCGCCGCGGGCGTCGAGGTGTCGGTCCACGACGTCGACGACGACCTCGTGCCCGCGCTCACCCAGATGCTGCCCGACATCGTCTGGCCGCTCCTGCACGGGGCGTCCGGCGAGGACGGCTCGGTGCGCGACGTCGTCGAGATGCTCGGCCTGCGCGTTCTCGGGACCGGGCCGCGACAGAGCAGGCTCGCGTTCGACAAGGCGAACGCGAAGACCGTCGTCGCACGCGCCGGCATCGCGACACCCGCTTTCGTCACCCTCCCCCAGACGCTGTTCCGTGAGCTCGGCGTCAACCGGGTCCTGCACGCGATCACCGACCGACTGGGCTCCGCGCTCGTCGTGAAGCCCGTCGAGGGTGGTTCCGCGCTCGGCGTCTCGGTCGTCTCGTCTCCCGACGAGCTGCGGCGCGCGATGGTCGACTGCTTCGCGTACTGCGGCACGGCGCTCGTCGAGCAGCGGGTCGACGGCACCGAGCTCGCGGTCTCGGTCGTCGACCTGGGCGACGGGCCGGTCGCGCTCCCCGCGGTCGAGATCGTGGCAGACGGACCGTACGACTTCGACGCTCGTTACAACCCCGGGCGGGTCGAGTACTTCGCCCCGGCGCGGCTGTCGCCTGCACTCGCCGACGCGGCCGCTGCGGCCGCCGTCGCCGCACATCAGGCCCTGGGGCTCGCGCGCCTCTCCCGGACCGACGTCATCGTGTCCGACGACGGGCGGGTGCACTTCCTGGAGGTCAACGTCGCCCCCGGGATGACCGAGACCTCGCTCCTCCCGCAGGCCGCGGAGGCCGCCGGTCACAACCTTGGAGACTTGTACCGATCCCTGGTGCTGGCTTCTCTCGCGGGGTCCTCGCAGGCGTACCGACCGCTCACCTAGTCCTGTACGTCCCAGTTCCCACCGGTTCGGACGGACGCCCCCTGCTGCGCCGCACCAAAGGGCCGACCTCGTCCGTCGTCAGCCCTTGAGCAGGCCCGGGTCCTCGGGAGCGAGGCTGGCCAGGATTCGGTTGAGGTCCTGCACCGACGCGAACTCGACCGTCAGCCGACCGCGCGTCTTGCCGAGGTTGACCTTGACCCTCGTCTCGAAGCGGTCCGACAGACGCGAAGCGAGGTCGTCGAGCGCCTCGTTGCGGATGCCGGCGCGCGGAGCGGGACGACGCCGAGGCGCCTCGTCCCCACCGAGTGCGACGATCTCCTCGACCGCGCGCACCGACAGCCCCTCGGCCACGATGCGCTGGGCGAGCCGCTCGATCGCAGCTCCGTCCGAGATCCCGAGGAGCGCTCGCGCGTGCCCCGCCGAGAGCACGCCCGCGGCGACGCGGCGCTGCACGAGCGGCGGCAGCTTGAGCAGACGGAGCGTGTTGGAGATCTGCGGGCGCGACCGGCTGATGCGTGCCGCGAGCTCCTCGTGCGTGCAGCCGAAGTCGTCGAGGAGCTGCTGGTAGGCGGCCGCCTCCTCGAGCGGGTTGAGCTGGGACCGGTGAAGGTTCTCGAGCAGTGCGTCGCGCAGCAGGTCCGAGTCGTCGGTGTCCCGGATAATCGCGGGGATCGTGTCGAGGCCGGCCTCCTGGGTCGCGCGCCAGCGGCGCTCGCCCATGATGAGCTCGTAGCCGTCGTCCACCTGCCGCACGACCACGGGCTGCAGGACGCCGATCTCCTTGATCGAACCGACCAGCTCGGACAGTGCGTCCTCGTCGAAGACCGTGCGCGGCTGGCGCGGGTTCGGCCGGATCGAACCGACCGGCAGCTCCGCGAACCGTGCGCCGGGGACGGGGAGCAGCTCCGTACCGTCGACGCTCGCACTCTCGCCACCGGGACGGGTGTCCGCGGCGGACGACGCCTCCCTGACGCCCTGACCTGCGCCGACACCGAACTCATCCTTTGCCGCGTCAGTCGCGTCGCGGCCCGTGGAGTCCTCCGCACTGGAGGACGCCCTCGCGGAGGACGACTCCGCAGCGACGTTCGGGACCTCGGTGACGCCGGACTCGGTCGGGGTCGCCGCGTTGCTCGCGAACTTGTCCCGCTCGTCTCGGTTTCGCTCGTCTCGGTCGCGCTCGTCTCGGTCGCGCTGGGCGCTCGGCCGCGGTTCGCCGAAGAACACGTCGACCGGGCGCTCGGCACCGTTCGCGCGGTCACCCTCGGGCGCCGTAGGGATGAGGGCTCCGAGGCCGCGCCCCAGTCCCCGACGCTTCTCGCTCATCGGTCCTCCTGCTCACCGTGCGGCTGCACGTCGTTCGTGTCGTGCGGCTGCACGTCGTTCGTGGTCTCCTGTCGCGCGGCGCCACGCTCCGCGACCTCGCGGGCTGCCTCGAGGTACGCGAGCGCCCCGGAAGAACTCGCGTCGTAGGTCATCACCGTCTGGCCGTAGCTCGGCGCCTCCGAGATCCGCACGGATCGCGGCACGGTGGTGCGCAGCGTCTTGTCCGGGAAGTGCGAGCGCACCTCCTCCGCGACCTGCTGAGCCAGGTTCGTCCGTGCGTCGTACATCGTCAGCAGGATCGTCGAGACGTGCAGGTCGCGGTTGAGGTGCGCCTGGATGAGCTCGATGGTCTTGAGCAGCTGGCTCAGTCCCTCCAGCGCGTAGTACTCGCACTGGATGGGGATGAGCACCTCGCGTCCCACGACGAACGCGTTCACCGTGAGGAGCCCGAGGCTCGGAGGGCAGTCGACGAAGACGTAGTCGATCCGCTCGAGTCCGTTCTCGTCGCGCCACGTCAGATAGTTGTCCAACGCCGTGCGCAGCCTGGTCTCACGCGCCACCATCGAGACGAGCTCGATCTCCGCCCCCGAGAGATCGATGGTGGCTGGCAGGCATGAGAGCGTCGGGATGTCCGGGCACACCTGCACGGCCTCCGCCATCGGCATCCCGTCGACCAGTACGTCGTAGATCGACGGAGTACCTGCGCGATGCTCGATCCCCAGTGCCGTCGACGCGTTGCCTTGGGGGTCGTTGTCGAGCACCAGCACGTTCAGGCCGGACTGAGCGAGCGCGGCCGCGAGGTTCACTGTCGTCGTGGTCTTCCCCACGCCGCCCTTCTGGTTCGCGACCGTCAAGACACGCGTCTGTGCAGGCCGGGCGAACCGGCGACCGCGCAGCTCGATGCGGCGTCGAGCGTCGAGCCGCAGCTCGGCCATCAGGGGTGTGTCGTCGGAGACGTCCGGGAGGCTCTGCACGAGCGCCGCGCGGCGCTGCTCATCGGGATCTTGCACCTGCACCGGCGTGTTCGCCCCTCGGTCGTCGTTCGATGTTTCACGTGAAACGGGCACGGATCTCGGCGTGACGCTCGAGTCACGGAGACCGGGCGCGCTCGCCCGGGCTTCTTCCGCGGATGCCATCGTCGCACGTGGGCGCGCACTTCCTGGCACGGGCACACTTCCGTCGATCGACGGGTCCACGGGCCCTGCGGTCGATGCGACAGCGTCGACCGTTCCACGTTCGTCGGTTGCGGCCTGCACCGCATCGAGGGTGACCCCCGCCGGCACCTGAGGTGCACCGCGCAGGGGCGTAGGTGGCCGGAACTCCATGTCGCCTTCGGCTGCGTGGTCCGCCACCGATGCCGAGTCGCGATCACGGGCGGATGTCATCCCGCGCCGCTCATCGGCCAGCTCGGGCGTCACCGTTTCACGTGAAACGTCGAGCGGCTGAGTGCCCTCGCGGTGGCCATCCGCCCCAACGCCCGCGGCCGTCAGCGCCGTGAGAGGGCGATTGTCGTGAAGGGCGTGCCCACCCGCCACTGCCTCATCCGATGCGGGAACCCCGGCAAGACTGCCGGCGGTCATGCGAGGACTGCTGGCGCTGCGCATTAGCTCGGGATCGCCCGAGGCAACACCGACGCCGCTCGATCCGCCGAGCCCACGGGGGCCGTCGGCGCCACGATCAGGTGCGGCGCCACCACGCGCTTGCGGCGACGTGAGGTCATGACGGTCGGCATCCCAGCGTTCGACGGCCCGGGTCGGCGTGCTGCCCTGACCGCGATCGGACACCGAGACGCCACCCGACGGCGTTTCGGTTTCACGTGAAACATCGGGCGCCAAGCTGCCGGCTCGCGGCTCTCCCTGGCCAGCCGACGACCCCGCGACCGATGCCCCTCGCGCGAGCTGCCCCGCCGTGCTCCGGTGCAGCTCCGCAGCGCCACGGTCGGCGCTCGCGTCAGCCGACGGCGACCACACCATCCCCCGTCGGCTCGGTTCCCCCGCGAGCATCTCCGAACCATCCGCGCCACGCGCCGTTTCACGTGAAACGGCTTCAACGGCAGTGTCGTCGCCTTGTGTACCCGTGCGTGCGTCACTCGACGAAGACTGAGTCGAGCCCCCGCGCCTCTTGCGGCTGAACAAGGTCAACGCTCCCGCACCGCACGGACGACCCGCGTGGCATCGAGACCGTCGAGTGTCGCGGCCTCGCGCACGGCGACCTGGCCCACACCCAGCTTCCGTTCGACACGCCGGGCTGCCTCGATCTCCTCGTTCGCGCGCGCGCCCTTGAGCACGACCAGCTCACCTCCGACCCGAAGGAGTGGCACCGACCACCGGTACAGCTTGTCCATCGCGGCGACCGCACGTGACGTCACCACGTCGGCGGAAAGCGAGCCGACGACGTCCTCCGCGCGCCCTCGCACCACGCGCGCGTTCGGCAGCGGGAGCTTGTTCACCACCTCGGACAGCCACTCGGTTCGACGGGACATCGGCTCGAGGAGAACCACGTGAGCACCTGGGCGCATCGCTGCAACGACGACTCCGGGCAGACCGGCGCCACTGCCCAGGTCGACGATCGTTCCCGTGTCGGGCAGCGACGGCACGACCGCGCTCGAGTTGAGCAGGTGACGCTCCCAGAGTCGCGCGACCTCGCGCGGACCGATCAGGCCTCGCAGAACTCCCTCGCTCGCCAACATGTCGCGGAATCGCGACACAAGCGGCCACGCGTCGCCGAAGTAGATCGGTAGGCGCGGATCTCCGTCGAGCGGGTCGAGCTCGTGCTGCGAACCGTCCGAAGTCACCGGCGACACTCCCCATGTTTCACGTGAAACGACAGCCGTGTGCTCACGCGGCTGTCGGGCGAGCGACCACCGTATCGCGGACGTCCCTCCCAGACGCGATCCCCTCCACAGTGCCGACGCCGACGGAGTGCTACACCGAACACCGCGCAGAGAACCAGCGTGCGACGAGCGTCCTCTCCGCACGAGGGACTAGCGCTCTGCGAGCTGGTTCCACGTGAAACATTGCCCCATGCCCCGCTCGACGAGTCCGAGCGACCCGCCGCGCGGCCCACCCCGACGCACCGAAGCGCCGCGGCACCGCGGCACCGCAGAAGCGTGAGGGGTGGCAGGCCTGCGCGGCCCGCCACCCCTCACGCCGCAACGATCAGGCGCCCCGGATCACCACGTGGCGCTGGGGCTCGACGCCCTCCGAGTCGCTCACCAGACCGGCGGCGGCAACGGTGTCGTGCACGACCTTGCGCTCGAACGGGTTCATCGGCGCCAGTGCCACGACCGTGCCGCTTTCCCGCACACGGACGATCGCCGCCTCGGCCACGGCGACGAGCTCGAGCCGGCGAGCGGCACGGAAACCGGCGACGTCCAGCATGAGCCGGCTGCGCTCACCGGTCTTCGTCTGCACCGCGAGGCGTGTGAGCTCCTGGAGGGCATCCAGGACCTCGCCGTCCTTACCGGCGAGGCGGCTCAGCGAACGGTCCGCCGGGTCGTCCGACACGATCTCGACGGCGGCGCGGCCGTGGTCGATGTCGATGTCGATGTCACCGTCGAGGTCGGCGATGTCGAGCAGCTCCTCGAGGTAGTCCGCGGCGATCTCGCCCTCTTCCTCGAGGCGAGAGGCGCTCGTCGGCTCGACGGCCTCGGGCTGGGATGACGTCATGATCGCTCCGATCGTGGGTGCGAAGAGGTCTACTTCTTCTTCTTCGGCTTGGGCTTGGGCTTGGCACCGCTCTGCGGCGACGACGACTTCGGAGCGCGCGGCTGCTCGGCCAGCGGGTTGGCCTTCGAGGCCTTCCCCGTGGTGGTCCCGGACGCAGCGTCGGCCGAGCCCGCGGGATCAGCCTCCAGCGCATCGGGCGCCGCTGGATCAGGCGCCGGCGAGTCGGCACCGGGGACGGCGCGGGGGGGCGATCCCGCGGGGCCCTTCGCGCGGTCCTTGCGCTTGGGCTGCTGGCGCTGACCGCTGCGCGGCTTCTCCTCGATCACGGCCGTGCTTGCTGCAGGTTCGAGCGCCCCGCCGCCGCGGTGCGACGACCGACGAGCCTTACGCTCGAGCATCGCCTTCTCCGCGGCAGAGCCCGGAGCCGGCATGCGCCTGATGGTGTAGAACTGCTGGCCCATCGACCACAGGTTGGTGGTGGTCCAGTAGATGAGGACACCGATCGGGAAGTTCACGCCCGAGAACGCGAAGATCAGCGGCAGGACGTAGAGCAGAACCTTCTGCTGCTGCGCCATCGGGCCCTCGAGGGCCGACGGCGGCATGTTCTTCATGGTCAGCTGACGCTGCGTGAGGAACGTGGTGGCCGACATCGCGATGATCAGCAGCGCTGCGACGATCTGGATGTTGTGGTTGCCGTCGGCCCGCATGAACGTGCCCGACAGCGGCGCACCGAAGATGGTCGCGTGCTCGGCGGAGTACGCGAGGTCCTGCGTGAGCGGGCCGATGTGGTTCTGGTTCCCGCGGTAGACGCCTTCAGACAGCTGGGGCAGGGAGTTGAGCACCCGGAACAGCGCGAAGAAGATCGGTGACTGCAGCAGGATCGGCAGGCACGACGCGAACGGGTTGGTCCCGTGCTTGCGGTACAGCTCCATCGTCTCGCGGCTCATCGCCTCACGGGACGCGGGGTCGGTCTTCCCCTTGTACTTCTTCTGGATCTCCTTCATCTCCGGGGCGAGCATCTGCATGCCCCGGGATGCCTTGATCTGCTTGAAGAACAGCGGGATCAGCAGGATCCGGATGACGACCACCAGGCCGACGATCGACAACGTCCAGGCGAGGCCGCCGTCGGGGTCGAGACCGACACCCGTCCACAGCTTGTGCCACATGACCATGATCCACGCGACCACGACCATGATCGGGTGCAGCAGGGAGTCGAACCAGCCCATGAACAGAGCTCCTAGGTGTCAGTGCGTGGGCTGAGCCACTGCATGGGTGTGGGACCGGTGGTGCGCAGGTGGAACGTCGTCCACGCCCCCGGGGTTCCAGGGGTGGCACCGCAGCAGCCGACGAGCTGCGAGCCACGTACCTCGGACGGCGCCGTGCCGCTGCACCGCGATCACCGCGTACTGCGAGCACGACGGGTAGAACCGGCACGTCGGCGGTGTCATCGGCGAGATGAACCGCTGGTAGAGCCTCAGCAGACCGAGCACCAGCAGGCCGGGAACGCGCAGGGCGGACCGGAGGACCTTTCGCAGCACCGTCACGTCACCGCTCCCCGGTGCTCACGAGACGCTTGCGCGCGGTCGCCAGAGCTCCGTCGAGCTGGGCGCCGAGCTCGAGGAACGGCGCCTCGGCCGCCGCGGGAGTCGCCCGCACGACGAGGTCGACGTCGACGAGCGCGTCGAGCCGGGCATGCACGAGCTCGCGCAGACGGCGCTTCACGACGTTGCGCGTCACCGCGCCGCCCACGGCCTTGGACACGACAAAACCGACCACGGGGCCGGGCCCCGGGTCGGTCCGTGTCGTCAGATGCACCACCAGCGCGGTCCGTCCGGCTCGCACGCCGCGGCGGACCGTGTGCTCGAACTCGGCGGGACGGCGCATCCGGTGCGCTGCGGGCAGCACCGGCGCTGAGGTCAGGCCGAGAGCTCCGCGCGGCCCTTGCGGCGACGCGCGGCGAGGATCGCGCGGCCGGCGCGCGTGCGCATGCGCAGGCGGAAGCCGTGCGTCTTGGCCCGGCGACGGTTGTTCGGCTGGAACGTCCGCTTGCTCACGAGAATCTCCTACTGCTCCATCGGGATGCCGCGCGGTAGCGCGCGACCAGGTCTGTCGTGCCGAGCTCGAGATCTCCGCGTGCACGTGGGAACGTGTGGCGTCTGGGCGCGCCGGAAGGAGCCTCAGGAAAGGCGGGTCAACGTTACGCCGCACCCTCGCGGCGGGTCAAATGCCGTAGCGGGGCAACCTAGCGCCCGCCCACGCGTCTGGCCCCGACGACACGCCGGAGCGCTCCCACGTCACCCGCTGGCCCCCTCCCGGACGGGTGCCCGACGGCATTAGCATCGTCCCTCGTCACCCTCGGCCCACACCTGTGGACGAGCCGCGGGTGGCTCCTGTCGAAGGACGCTCCACGGCGGGCGTCGTCGTCGCAGATCCGCGGCGACGAACGGCCCGGCGGCCCTACGCACAGGTGTGGACAACCGTGTGGACAACGCGGATGATGCGAAACTCGTCGCCCTGCGCCGTCCTCTGCGCGAGCACGTCCACGAGCAGGCCCGGAGCACGCGCCGGAGCACGTCGCACCACCCGCACACGAGACAAGACCGAGGTAGCCCGTTGCCGCAGGACCAAGAGCTGACCCGCGTCTGGGGACACGTCGTGACGACGCTCGAGGCGAGCCCGGACATCACCCGTCGGCAGCTCGCGTTCGTCCGCCTGGCCCAGCCGCTGGGCCTCCTCGACGGGACACTGCTCCTCGCGGTCGGGAACGACCTGACGAAGGACTACCTCGAGTCCCGCGTGCGCACCGAGGTCAACGAGGCGCTCGCCGAGGCGCTCGGCCGTGAGGCGCGGTTCGCGGTCACGGTCGACGCGGACCTCGTCGACGACGAGGCCCCGGCGCTGCACGTCGTCGCGCCGGCCGCACCCCCGGCACCCGCGGACGCCGACGCCGAGCCCGCCGTCGAGGCACCGCCGGCACCGCACCGCCGCACCCAGGCCGCGACGGAGCCGGCACGCCTGAACCCGAAGTACCTGTTCGAGACCTTCGTCATCGGCAGCTCCAACCGGTTCGCGCACGCCGCGGCGGTCGCAGTCGCCGAGGCGCCGGCCAAGGCCTACAACCCGCTGTTCATCTACGGCGACTCGGGACTCGGCAAGACGCACCTGCTGCACGCGATCGGGCACTACGCGCAGAACCTCTACCCGAGCGTGCGCGTGCGCTACGTGAACTCCGAGGAGTTCACCAACGACTTCATCAACTCGATCTCCGAGGGCAAGGCGGGCGCGTTCCAGCGTCGCTACCGCGAGGTCGACGTGCTCCTCATCGACGACATCCAGTTCCTGCAGGGCAAGGAACAGACGATGGAGGAGTTCTTCCACACGTTCAACACGCTGCACAACGCGAACAAGCAGGTCGTGATCACGTCCGACCTGCCCCCCAAGCAGCTCAACGGCTTCGAGGACCGCATGCGGTCCCGCTTCGAGTGGGGCCTCATCACCGATGTCCAGCCGCCGGACCTCGAGACCCGCATCGCCATCCTGCGCAAGAAGGCCGGCTCGGAGCGCATGGACGCTCCCCCGGAGGTGCTCGAGTACATCGCGAGCAAGATCTCCACGAACATCCGTGAGCTCGAGGGTGCGCTGATCCGTGTGACGGCGTTCGCCAACCTCAACCGCCAGCAGGTCGACGTCTCGCTCGCGGAGATCGTCCTGAAGGACCTCATCACCGACGACCAGACGGCGGAGATCACAGCCACGCAGGTGATCGGTCAGACGGCGGCGTACTTCGGGCTCTCGATCGAGGACCTGTGCGGCTCGAGCCGCTCCCGTGTGCTGGTCACCGCACGGCAGATCGCGATGTACCTGTGCCGTGAGCTGACCGATCTCTCGCTGCCCAAGATCGGGCAGGCCTTCGGTGGCCGCGACCACACGACCGTGATGCACGCCAACCGCAAGATCCGCGAGCTCATGGCGGAGCGTCGGTCGATCTACAACCAGGTCACCGAGCTCACCAACCGGATCAAGCAGCAGAACCGCGCCTGACGGGGTTTATCCACAGGCCGGATCTTCTTCCTGGGGACGACAAGGCCGGCTCGGCGCTCTCTGACGCGCGTCCGAGCACCTGCCTCGCGCCGGGACGCGAGCGCGCGACGAGCGTTCGCACGCGGCACGTGCCCCGACATACCCGGACCAAGCCGGACGACTCGTCGAGGAACGTTCATCCCCAACCTGAAAGAAGCATGGGACGAATGTTCACACCTGTGCACAGGCCTGTGGATGACGGTGGATGACGACCCCTTGTCATGTGGACGCACGGGGACCTGACCGTGGACGGCGAGAGACGTGGCGGCCGCCGTCCACGGTCGTCCACCGCTGACACCTCGTCGTCCGCAGCCCCGCTCCACACGCAGATCCCGCGCTGACCAGCGTCGATGCTGATGATCCACAGAAGTCACAGGTGCTATGACGACGACGAGAGCTCTCCATGACGATGATCCACACACCACCGTTGGGTGGCGGGTCCGGCCAGCGCCCGACCCGATGTCGCGAGCACTCCCTGTCGTCCACCGTTCGAGCGACCGCCGGTGTCGGCGTGTCACCACCGTCGCGTAGTGTTCGGCTGACATCACCTCTGCGCGCCCGCTCGCCGGTCGCCACGGTGGTGGCCAATCGGTGCCTCGGATGATCATCCGGGTCGCGGCAGGTGGCAGGGCACGACGGCCGACGGCCGTACGCGGACGACGAAGGGTGTGTCGATGAGGTTCCGGGTCGAGCGCGACGTCCTCGCGGACGCCGTCACGTGGACCGCACGCAGCCTGCCGACGCGCCCGCCCGTCCCCGTGCTGGCCGGTGTCCGCATCGAGGCCGACTCCGCCGGGTCCATCCAGCTGTCGAGCTTCGACTACGAGGTGTCGGCGCGCTCGCACATCCCTGCGGACGTCTCCGAGCCCGGCACCGTGCTCGTCTCGGGCCGGCTGCTGGCCGAGATCTCCCGCGCACTGCCCGCCAAGCCGGTCGACTTCGCGCTCGACGGCACCAAGGTGGTCGTCACGTGCGGCGCCAGCCGGTTCACGCTGCTGACCATGCCGGTCGAGGACTACCCGAACCTTCCTGTCATGCCGCCGGTGAGCGGCACCGTCGACGGCGACGAGCTCACGCACGCGGTCGCGCAGGTGTCGGTCGCGGCGAGCCGGGACGACACCCTTCCCCTGCTGACCGGCGTGCGCGTCGAGATCGAGGGCGAGAAGGTCACGCTGCTGGCCACCGACCGCTACCGCCTCGCGCTGCGTGAGCTCACGTGGCGGCCGGCCCAGCCCGACATCTCTACCGTCGCGCTCGTGCGCGCTCGCACGCTGTCCGACGCGGCCAAGTCGCTCGGCAGCGCGGGCGAGGTGACCGTCGCGCTGTCGACCGGCGGCGGAGTGGACCTGATCGGCTTCGAGGCCGCGGGTCGGCAGACCACCAGCCTGCTGGTCGACGGCGACTACCCGGCCGTGCGTCGCCTCTTCCCCGACGAGACGCCGATCCACGCCGTCGTCGGTACGCAGCAGCTCGCGGACGCGGCCAAGCGCGTGGCCCTCGTCGCGGAGCGCAACACGCCCATCCGGCTGTCGTTCAGCGACGGCCAGGTGGTGCTGGACGCCGGGCAGGGCGACGACGCGCAGGCATCCGAGGCGCTCGAGTCGACGCTCGTCGGCGAGGACATCTCGGTCGCGTTCAACCCGCAGTTCCTGCTCGACGGGCTCGGCGCGCTCGACACCCCGTTCGTGCGGCTGTCGTTCACGCATCCCAACAAGCCCGTGGAGTTCACGGGCCAGGAGTCGCTCGAGGGCGACGACATCGAGGGCTACCGGTACCTGCTGGTCCCCATCCGTTTCGCCAGCTGAGCCCGCGCCGAGACCGCGCGCCCGGGAGCGTGCGAGCGGTGCACGACCGGGAGACCGGCACGGCGTGCGGCACGGTGCGGCGAGCGGCACAGTGAGTCCGCAGGGTCATCGGGACACGAGAGAGGCGAAGTCGATGCAGGTCGGACTGGTCGGTCTGGGCAAGATGGGCGCCAACATGCGCGAGCGTATCCGCGCGGCGGGCATCGAGGTCGTCGGGTTCGACCGCAACCCGGACGTCACCGACGTCGGGAGCCTCGAGGAGCTCGTCGAGAAGCTTCCCGCGGGTGAGCGGATCGTGTGGGTCATGGTCCCGTCGGGGGACATCACCGACGGGGTGGTCAACGAGCTCTCGGGCCTGCTGACCAGCGGGGACATGGTCATCGACGGTGGCAACTCGTACTACCAGGACGACAAGCCGCACGCGGACCTGCTCGCCGGCAAGGGCATCGGGTTCCTGGACGCCGGCGTCTCGGGCGGTGTGTGGGGCCTCAAGAACGGCTACGGCCTGATGGTCGGCGGGGACGCCGCGCTGGTCGAGCGTGCGATGCCGGTGTTCGACGCGCTGCGCCCCGAGGGCGAGCGCGCCGACGGGTTCGTGCACGCGGGCGCCGTCGGTGCGGGCCACTTCGCCAAGATGGTGCACAACGGCATCGAGTACGGGCTCATGCAGGCGTACGCCGAGGGCTACGAGCTGCTCGCCGCGAAGGACCTGGTCACGGACGTGCACGGCACGATGCGCGCGTGGACCAAGGGCACCGTGGTGCGGTCGTGGCTCCTGGAGCTGCTCGTCAAGGCCCTCGACGAGGACCCCGGCCTTGGCGAGATCGACGACTGGGTCGAGGACTCGGGCGAGGGCCGCTGGACCGTGGACGAGGCGATCGACCTCGCGGTCCCAGCGCCTGTCATCTCGGCCTCGCTGTTCGCGCGGTTCGCCAGCCGCCAGGGCGAGTCGCCCGCGATGAAGGCAGTCGCAGCGCTGCGTCAGCAGTTCGGCGGGCACGCGGTGAAGCCCGCGGGCACCACCGGTCCGCAGGCGAGCACCACCCCGGCCGCGGGTGCGGCCGTCCCTCCGAGCGCCTGAGCCGGACCACATGAGATGTACGTCGCGCACCTGAACCTCACCGACTTCCGTTCGTACGCCGCGGTAGACCTCGAGCTCGAGCCCGGCATCACGGCGCTCGTCGGGCCGAACGGTCAGGGCAAGACGAACCTCGTCGAGGCGATCGGCTACGTCGCGACGCTCGGCAGCCACCGCGTCCCCACGGACGCGGCGCTCGTGCGTGCCGGGACGCAGCGGGCCGTGGTGCGTGCGAGGGTGGTGCGCGAGCTCGAGGCGGGCAGGCCGCGGCCGACGCTCATCGAGATCGAGGTCACGCCGGGCAAGGCGAACCGCGCGCGTGTCAACGGTGGTAGCCCGGTCCGTGCGCGGGACGTGCTCGGGATCCTGCGCACCGTGCTGTTCGCACCCGAGGACCTCGCGCTCGTCAAGGGCGACCCGGATCAGCGGCGCCGGTTCCTCGACGAGGTTCTGGTCCAGCTCATGCCCCGGCTCGCAGGCGTCCTGCAGGACTACGACCGCGTGCTGCGGCAGCGCTCGGCGTTGCTGAAGTCGGCCGGCGTCGCGCGCAG
This sequence comes from Cellulomonas sp. HZM, assembly GCF_000708885.1. Classification (GTDB taxonomy): domain Bacteria; phylum Actinomycetota; class Actinomycetes; order Actinomycetales; family Cellulomonadaceae; genus Cellulomonas. The sequence goes on from NZ_JEOE01000029.1 coordinate 22,686, forward strand.
GGGTGGCGGCGCCGACCTGCGCACGCTCGACGTGTGGGACGCGAAGCTCGCCCAGGTGGGGGCGCGTGTGGTGGTCGAGCGGCGTTCGCTGGTCGACCAGCTGCGGCCGCACGTCGCGCGCGCGTACGAGCAGGTCAGCGCCGGGCAGGGCGAGGCCGTCGTGAGCTACAAGGCGTCCCTGGACGCGGCGCTCGAGGTCGAGGGGTCGGTGCACGACGGCGTCGACCTGGTCGAGGCGCAGCTCCTCGAGGCCATGGGCAGGCTCCGTCCCAAGGAGCTGGACCGTGGCGTGTGCCTCGTCGGGCCGCACCGGGACGACCTCGTGCTCACGCTCGGCGGGCTGCCGGCCAAGGGGTACGCGAGCCACGGCGAGTCGTGGTCGTACGCGCTCGCGCTGCGGCTCGCGTCGTTCGACGTGCTCACCGACCCGGACGGCACGGGCGACTGGGGACCCGACGGGGAGCCGGTCCTGGTGCTCGACGACGTGTTCGCCGAGCTCGACGCGCGTCGTCGCGAGCGGCTCGCGGAGCTCGTCGCCCGCGCACGTCAGGTGCTCATCACGGCCGCCGTCGCCGACGACGTCCCCGAACCGCTCGCAGGCGCCAGGGTCGACGTCATGGGCGGCGAGGTCGCGCGTGTCCTCTGACGACGCGCTCCTGCCGCCCGTCCAGCGCGACGGGGCACCGCTGCGTGAGCTCGTCGAGCTCACGCCCGAGCGGCAGGTCGCGGGGGCGGCGCTCAACCGCGCGAAGGAGGCGGCACGTCGTCGCGGCATCCGCCCGGGGGACGCTCCCCGCGGCAGGCGGCCGCTCGAGCCGCAGCTGAGCGGGAGCTCGGTGGGTGGGCGGGACCCTCGCACGCTCGCGGAGTCGCTCGGCTCGTTCGTCGGCCAGTTCGGCTGGCAGTCCGGTGTCACCGCCGGGACGATGCAGGCGCGCTGGGCGCAGATCCTGGGCCCGCAGGTAGCGGAGCACGCGGTGTACGAGTCGTTCGACGGCGGGGTGCTGACGATGCGTGCCTCGTCGACCGCATGGGCGACGAACCTGACGTTCTCGGTGCCGGCGATGCTGCGCAACTTCGCGGAGGACCTCGGGGAAGGGGTCGTGGCCGAGATCGTCGTGCTCGGACCCGGCGGACCGGGCTTCGGCAAGGGTCGCCGGAGCGTGCGCGGACGCGGTGCACGGGACACGTACGGCTGAGGCGCGACGCGTTCTCCACAACGGCATGGTTCAGGGGGGTCTGAGCCCATCGGCCAGGTAGACTGTGAAGGTCATTCCTGGCGCCGTGGCGCCTGGAAGTCCAGCGTCATGGAGTGATCCGCCCTCCGGCCGGTCGAGCGGGGCTCTGTGCGCGTGCTAGAGGTTGAGGAGTACCACCGCCCGTGGCTGACGATCGCAGTCCGAACGACGAGACCGAGCAGGACGAGCAGCTCCCCACCCCTGGAACCCCCGAGGTCCCCGCAGCCGTGCCCGCGAAGCCGGCGACCTACGACGCCTCCGCGATCACCGTCCTCGAGGGTCTCGAGGCCGTCCGCAAGCGCCCGGGCATGTACATCGGCTCCACGGGCGAGCGCGGTCTGCACCACCTCGTGTACGAGGTCGTCGACAACTCGGTCGACGAGGCCCTGGCCGGCTACTGCGACCACATCGAGGTCACGCTGCTGGCGGACGGAGGCGTGCGCGTCGTCGACAACGGCCGCGGCATCCCCGTCGAGCTGCACCCCACCGAGGGCAAGCCGACGCTCGAGGTCGTCATGACGATCCTGCACGCGGGCGGCAAGTTCGGCGGCGGCGGGTACGCCGTCTCGGGCGGTCTGCACGGCGTGGGCATCTCCGTGGTGAACGCGCTGTCGAAGCGTGTCGAGTCGGTCGTCAAGCGCGACGGCTACGCGTGGGAGATGGACTTCGAGGACGGCGGCCACCCGATCGGCGAGATCCGGCGCGGCGCGGCGACCGACGAGACGGGCACGCAGCAGACGTTCTGGGCGGACCCGACGATCTTCGAGACCGTCGAGTACGACTTCGAGACCCTGCGCGCGCGGTTCCAGCAGTACGCGTTCCTCAACAAGGGCCTGCAGATCACGCTCACCGACGAGCGCCCGCAGCACCTGGGCACCGAGGACGAGGTCGCCGGCGACGACGAGGAGGTCACAGCCCGCGTCGTGACCTACAAGTACGACGACGGCCTGCTCGACTACGTCAAGCACATCAACAGCGCCAAGAAGGTCGAGCTCGTCAACCCCGAGGTCATCGCGTTCGAGTCCGAGGACACGACGAAGAAGATCTCGGTCGAGATCGCGCTGCAGTGGACGACGGCGTACTCGGAGTCGGTGCACGCCTACGCGAACACGATCGCGACGACCGAGGGCGGCACGCACGAGGAGGGCTTCCGCGCGGCGATGACCAGCCTGGTCAACCGCTACGCGCGCGACAAGGGCATCCTCAAGGAGAAGGACGAGAACCTCACGGGCGAGGACATCCGCGAGGGGCTGACGGCCGTCATCTCGATCAAGCTGGGCGAGCCGCAGTTCGAGGGCCAGACCAAGACGAAGCTCGGCAACACCGAGGCCAAGACGTTCGTGCAGCGCGTGGTGAACGAGCGGCTCGGCGACTGGCTGGACTCGCACCCGAACGAGGCGCGCGACGTCATCCGCAAGTCGATCCAGGCGTCGGCCGCCCGCATGGCGGCGCGCAAGGCTCGTGAGGCCACGCGCCGCCGCGGCCTGCTCGAGTCGGGTGGCATGCCCGGCAAGCTCAAGGACTGCCAGAGCACCAACGCCGCCGAGTGCGAGGTGTTCATCGTCGAGGGCGACTCCGCCGGCGGCTCCGCGGTGCGTGGGCGCAACCCGCGCACGCAGGCGATCCTGCCGATCCGCGGAAAGATCCTCAACGTCGAACGCGCGCGTCTCGACAAAGCGCTGGGCAACCAGGAGGTGCAGGCGCTCATCACGGCGTTCGGCACGGGCATCGGCGAGGACTTCGACCTCTCGAAGCTCAGGTACCACAAGATCGTGCTGATGGCCGACGCCGACGTCGACGGCCAGCACATCCGCACGCTGCTGCTCACGCTGCTGTTCCGCTACATGCCGGACCTCATCACCAAGGGTCACGTGTACATGGCGCAGCCGCCGCTGTACCGCATCAAGTGGTCGAACTCCGAGGACGACTACGTGTACTCCGACCGGGAGCGCGACGCCTTCGTCGAGGCCGGCCTCGCCGCGGGCAAGCGCCTGCCCAAGGAGAACGCGATCCAGCGCTACAAGGGTCTGGGCGAGATGGACTACTCGGAGCTGTGGGAGACGACCATGTCCCCCGAGCACCGGACGTTGCTGCAGGTCACGCTGGACGAGGCCGCCGCGGCCGACGAGATCTTCTCCGTGCTCATGGGCGAGGACGTGGAGTCGCGTCGCTCGTTCATCCAGCGCAACGCGAAGGACGTGCGCTTCCTCGACATCTGAGCCCCCTCAGACGCACGAGCAGCGCGCCGACCACTGACAAAGGACACCCGTGACGGACCTCCCCAACGACGACGGCATCGAGCACGGCCGGATCGACCAGGTCGACCTGCAGCTCGAGATGCAGCGCTCGTACCTGGACTACGCGATGGCCGTCATCGTCGGCCGCGCGCTTCCCGACGTGCGCGACGGCCTCAAGCCGGTGCACCGCCGCGTGCTGTACGCGATGTACGACGGCGGGTACCGCCCGGACCGCCAGTTCTCGAAGTGCTCGCGCGTCGTCGGCGACGTCATGGGCAAGTACCACCCGCACGGTGACGTCGCGATCTACGACGCTCTCGTGCGCCTCGTGCAGGACTGGTCGCTGCGCTACCCGCTCGTCGCCGGCCAGGGGAACTTCGGCTCCCCCGGTGACGACCCGGCGGCCGCGCCGCGGTACACCGAGTGCAAGATGGCTCCGCTCGCCATGGAGATGGTGCGGGACATCGACGAGGACACCGTCGAGTTCGGCGACAACTACGACGGCCGCACGCAGGAGCCGCAGGTCCTGCCCGCCCGGTTCCCGAACCTGCTGGTCAACGGCTCGGCCGGCATCGCCGTCGGCATGGCGACCAACATCCCGCCGCACAACCTGCGCGAGGTCGCGGACGGCGTGCAGTGGTACCTGCAGAACCCCGAGGCCACCAAGGAGGAGCTGCTCGAGGCGCTCCTGCAGCGGATCAAGGGCCCCGACTTCCCCACGGCCGCCACGATCCTGGGCCACAAGGGCATCGAGGACGCGTACCGCACGGGCCGCGGGTCGATCACGATGCGCGCGGTCGTCGAGGTCGAGGAGATCCAGGGCCGGATCTGCCTCGTCGTCACCGAGCTGCCGTACCAGGTGAACCCCGACACGCTCGCCAAGAAGATCGCGGACCTGGTGCGCGAGAACCGTGTCGCCGGCATCGCGGACATCCGCGACGAGACGTCGGGCCGCACCGGCCAGCGCCTGGTCATCGTGCTCAAGCGAGACGCGGTCGCGAAGGTCGTCCTGAACAACCTGTACAAGCACACGCAGCTGCAGGACACGTTCGGCGCCAACATGCTCGCGATCGTCGACGGCGTCCCGCGCACGCTGTCGATCGACGCGTTCGTACGCCACTGGACCGCGCACCAGCTCGACGTCATCCAGCGCCGCACCGCGTTCCGCCTGCGCAAGGCGGAGGAGCAGATCCACATCTACCGCGGCTACCTCAAGGCGCTCGACGCGCTCGACGAGGTCATCGCGCTGATCCGCCGCTCGCCGGACGTCGACGAGGCGCGCACGGGCCTGATGGAGCTGCTCGACGTCGACGAGGTGCAGGCCAACGCGATCCTGTCGCTGCAGCTGCGTCGGCTCGCCGCCCTGGAGCGGGACAAGATCCTCGAGGAGCACGCGCGCCTCGAGGCGCTCATCGCGGAGCTGTCCGCGATCCTCGGGTCGGAGGAGCGCCAGCGCGAGATCATCAGCGAGGAGCTGCAGGAGATCGTCGACCGCTACGGCGACGAGCGCCGCACGCGGATCCTGCCCTACGACGGTGACGTCTCGATCGAGGACCTCATCGCCGAGGAGGAGATGGTCGTCACGATCACGCGCGGCGGGTACGCCAAGCGCACGCGGTCGGACAACTACCGGGCGCAGCGGCGTGGCGGCAAGGGCGTGCGCGGTGCGCAGCTGCGCGAGGACGACATCGTCGACCACTTCTTCGTCACGACGACGCACCACTGGCTGCTGTTCTTCACCAACCTCGGACGCGTGTACCGCGCCAAGGCGTACGAGCTGCCCGAGGGCGGCCGTGACGCGAAGGGCCAGCACGTCGCGAACCTGCTCGCGTTCCAGCCCGGCGAGCGGATCGCGCAGGTGCTGGACCTGCGCGACTACGGCCAGGCGGAGCACCTGGTGCTCGCGACCAAGCGCGGTCTCGTGAAGAAGACGCGCCTCGCGGAGTACGACTCCAACCGCTCGGGCGGCGTCATCGCGATCAACCTGCGCGAGGACGAGAACGGCCTGCCCGACGAGCTCGTCTCGGCGCGGCTCGTCGACTCCGACCAGGACCTCATCCTCGTGTCCCGCAAGGGCCAGTCGGTGAGGTTCACGGCGACCGACGAGGCGCTGCGTCCCATGGGCCGCGCGACCTCCGGCGTGACGGGCATGAAGTTCCGCGCGGACGACGAGCTGCTCGCGGCCGACGTGGTGCGCGAGGACGCGTTCCTGTTCACGGTCACCGAGGGCGGCATCGCCAAGCGCACCGCGCTGACGGTCGAGAACTACCGGCAGCAGGGACGCGGCGGGCTGGGCATCCGCGTGGCCAACCTGCCGGAGGCGAACGGCGATCTCGTCGGGGCGTTGGTCACAGACGCCGACGACGAGGTGCTGGTCATCATGGAGCGCGGCAAGATCGTCCGTTCGGCCACGTCAGAGGTCAATGCGACGGGTCGCACGACGCAGGGCGTGATCTTCGCGAAGCCCGACTCCGGGGACCGGATCATCGCCGTGGCGCGCAACACCGAACGACACCTTTCGGACGATGCGGGTACCGTGGGCGAGTCCGCCGATGACGCGGCGGCCACGTCTGTGCCTGATATCGAGCCCGACGCCACGTCCGGCGACCAGCCCACGGCGGAGCCCACCGGCGACGCCCCGGAGGATGCATGACCGAGTCCGCACCGCCGTCGATCCCGCCGCGCAACCGGCCTTCGGGCTCTGGCTCGACCCCCTCGTCGGGGTCGGGGCAGGGCAGGTCCGTCTCCTCGCGCGCGAACCCGACGAGCGCGCGGGCAGTCGCGCAGGTCGACGACGCGGCGATCGACGAGATCGTGTCGCAGCCCGTGCGGACCGCGCCTGTTCGCAACGGCCGGTCGGTGACGTCCGGCTCGCGGTCGACGGGATCTGCCGGTGCGGCGTCTGCCGGCCCCGGTTCGTCCGGCGGCAGCGCGTCGGGTTCGTCTGCTGCGGGCTCGTCCGGCTCGTCGTCGTCGGCTCGCTCGAGCGCGACCTCGTCGGCCCCGTCGTCGTCCTCGACGGCCCCGGACCGCACCGCGACCTCCGCCACGAAGGTGAAGAACGCGGAGAAGAACCGGGACGAAGAGGAGAAGGCCTCCCGCGAGGCGACCTCGACCCGTCAGACTGTCCCGGGCACGACCGGTGCGTCCGAGCCCGCGACCGACGACGAGGACCAGCCCTCCCCCCTCGCGGTCGCGGTGGACTCGACCACGGCGTGGCTGAAGAAGGTCGCGGGCGCCACCAGCGCCGCGATCACCACGGCTACCAAGCCCCGCACCGAGGACGACCCCATGACGAGCTCGCCGGTCACCGCACCGCCCGCCGCGCGCCCCACGCCGGCGCCCGCCGGCATCCCCGCCGGAGCGGCCCCCCGACCGTCGACGGGCCGCATCCCCACGGTCCAGTCCGGTGGCGGCCCGCGCCGCGTCCGGCTCGCGATCTCGCGGTTCGACCCGTGGTCCGTGATGAAGCTGTCGTTCCTGCTGTCGGTGGCTGTCGGCATCATGATCGTGGTCGGCGTCGCCGTCGCGTGGTTCACGCTCAACGAGCTGCACGTGTTCGCCAAGATCGACGACCTGGTCACGCAGGTCACCGGCACCGAGGGCAACGGCCCGGACGTGCTGCAGTACGTCGAGTTCAAGAAGGTGCTGTCCGCGGCGACGCTCGTCGCGGTCGTGGACGTCTTCCTTCTCACGGCGATCGCGACGATCGGCGCGTTCCTCTACAACATCGTCGCCGCGCTCGTCGGCGGGCTGCACGTCACGATGACCGACGAGTGACGGCCGGTTTGGGCGGCGCCCCGGCTCTGGGGTAGTCTCGTCCGGCGCGCAGCGCACTCGGGCCTATAGCTCAGACGGTTAGAGCGCTTCCCTGATAAGGAAGAGGTCACAGGTTCAAGTCCTGTTAGGCCCACTCCCGACCCGTGGGGGAACCGATGAAGAAGATCCTGTTCCTGGCGGCTGTCGCGGTCGCCGGCTACGTGGTGTACACGAAGTTCGTGCAGGACCGCGACGAGCGGGACCTGTGGTCCGAGGTCACGGACACGTTCGAGTGACCGACCGGCACCACCCGGGGCCATGGCGCAATTGGTAGCGCACCTGCTTTGCAAGCAGGGGGTTAGGGGTTCGAGTCCCCTTGGCTCCACCGAATCGCGGCGTCCGACGCGGACGCGTGCGACTATCCAGTCGTGACACCTGACGACGTGCTCAACGCGAAGTTCCGTGCGACGAAGTTCCGCGATGGCTACGACCAGGACGAGGTCGACGACTTCCTCGACCGCGTGGTCGAGGCCTTGCGAGCTCGTGACGCCGGGCAGGTGCCCGCGCTCTCGGTGGCCGACCTGGAGCGCGTCCGGTTCACGTCCGTGAAGTTCCGCGAGGGATACGAGCCGTCCGACGTCGACGAGCTGATCGACCGGGTGCGCGCAGATCTCGGTGGTGCGGCGGGTGCGGCGCCAGCACAGGCGGGGTCGTCGGCGGCGTTTGGCGTGACGCCGCCGCCGCTGCCGAACGGACCCGCTGATGCGACCGACGGCCAGATTCCCGGGATGGTCCCCCAGCGCCGGGGCTTGTTCGGCCGCAAGCGCTGACGCCGCGGCGGTCCTACCCCGAACGCGGCCCTGCCCCCGACGCGAGTGCGCTGGTTCCGGACGAGTGCGCGGGTCTGGACTCGCGCACTCGTCGGAAACTGGCGCGCTCGTCCGCGGGGCGGGGCCGCGTTCGGGGTAG
>NZ_JEOE01000030.1 GCF_000708885.1 Cellulomonas sp. HZM
GAGCACGTCCGCGTCCGAGGCGCAGCCCGAACCGCTGCGTGGGCACTTCGCGCCCCCACGGCGGCGCGAAGTGCCCACGCAGCGGTTCGGGCTGCGCCTCGGACGCGGACGTGCTCGTGGCGGCCGTGCCGTCCTCCTCGAGCCCGTCGGTGGCGGTCTCGTCGTCCGGGCCGGGCTCGTCGTCGCCGACGCCGAGCCCGTCGCCGAGCCCGTCGTCGAGCCCGTCGTCGGGGCCGTGGTCGGTGTCGTCGCCCTCCGGGCCGCGGCCGCCGGGGTGCTTCGCGTGGCCGTGCCGGACCGCGCGGAGGCCGCCCTCGCCGTCGCCGAGGCCCATGCCCGTGCCGCTCCACAGCCGTGCGACGGGGACGACGGTCACGCCGTGCGACTCGTACGGCTCGCCGAACACGCGCCGCACGCTCGCGGTGTCGGTGGCGGCCGTCGTGAAGGTCACGGGGTCGAAGCGCGGGACGTCTGCCATGGGTTCCTCCTGAGGGGTACGTGCCGACTGCCCCAGCATGGTCCCGTGACGGCTCGCGCGCACGGGTCCCGCGACGGAAATCACGTCGAGGCGGCCGCGGCACCGGGCGACAATGGAGCACATGCTCTCGACGTACGGACCCCTGCTGCGCCTGCCCGGCGTCGCGCGGCTGTACGTCGTGGGCTTCGTCGCCCGCATGCCCGCCTCGATGGTGGGCGTCGCGCTCACGCTGCACGTCGTGACGACGCTCGGCCGCGGCTACGCGCAGGCGGGGCTCGTCGCGGGGGCCGCCACGGTCGGCGCCGCGATCGGCGCGCCGTGGCGCGGCCGGCTCGTGGACCGCGTAGGCCTGCGCCGGGCGATCGCACCGTCGGTCGTCGTCGAGTCCGCGGTGTGGCTCACCGCGCCGCACCTCGGGTTCGAGGCGCTCATGGCGGCGGCGTTCGTCGCGGGCCTGTTCCTGGTCCCGGTGTTCTCCGTGACGCGTCAGTCGCTGTCGGTGCTCGTGCCGTTCCCGCAGCAGCGCTCGGCGTTCGCGCTCGACTCGGTGTGCGTCGAGCTGACGTTCATGCTTGCCCCCGTGCTCTCCGTCGTCGTCGCGACGCAGGTCTCGACGACCGCCGCGCTCACCGTGGTCGGCGCGCTCACCGTGCTCGCGGGCGCGCTGCTGATGTGGGCCAACCCTCCGACGAGGTCGGCGGTGCCGACGCAGGCCGGCGCACCCGGCACGGAGGAGGTGCGCAGCAGGCTGGTCACGGCGCCCCTCGTCGTCGTTCTGCTGGCCGGGCTCGCGGCGTCGTTCGTGCTCGTCGGGACGGACGTCGCGCTGGTCGCTGCGCTGAACGAGGCCGGCCGCTCGTCGGACGTCGGCTGGATGATCGCGCTGTGGGCCGGCGGGTCGGTCGTCGGCGGCCTGGTCTACGGCGCCCGTCCGCGTGCCGTCCCGCCGCTCGCGCTCGTCGCGGTCCTCGGGCTCGCGACGATCCCCGCCGCCTTCGCACCGGTGCCGTTCTGGCTCGCGGTCGCCGTCGTCGTGGCGGGTCTGCCCTGCGCACCCGCGCTGTCGTCGATCAACGCCGCTCTCGTGGCCCTCGTCGACGAGCGACGGCGTGGCGAGGTCATGGGCTGGAGCGGCACGATGTCGACGGTCGGCAACGCGCTCGGGGCACCCGTGTGTGGGTTCGTGATCGACCGGTCGAGCCCGGGGGCAGGCTTCCTGACGGCCGGTGTCGTCGGCGGTGGCATGGCGGTCGTGGGGCTCGGGGTGCTGCGGGTCGCGCGCGCCCGACGCTCGCGGGCCGACTCGCGGGCCGACGACGCCGGTGCACCGGTTCGTGACCGGCGGACGGACCCGTCGACGGACCAGACCGCGCTCGTCCCGACGGAAGAGCCGGCGACCGAGACGGCCGCGCTCGGCTGACGAGCGCGGCCGCCCCGGTCCGCGTCAGACGACGGAGCCGGTGAACTTCTCTCCTGGGCCCTCGCCGGGGGCGTCGGGGTATGCGGAGGCCTCGCGGAACGCGAGCTGGAGAGAGCGCAGCCCGTCGCGCAGCGATCGCGCGTGCTGGTTGCCGATGTCCGGTGCGGACGCGGTGACCAGCGCCGCGAGCGCGGTGATGAGCTTGCGGGCCTCGTCGAGGTCGAGGTACTCGGAACCCGAGCCGTCGGGCCCGTCCTCGGCCAGCCCGCACTTGACCGCGGCCGCGCTCATGAGGTGCACCGCGGCAGTGGTGATGACCTCGACGGCGGCGACGTCGGCGATGTCGCGGGTGGCGTCGGCCGTGTCGTCGTGCGGGTCCTGGTGGGGGAGTGCTGCCTCGCTCATGCGCCCGATCATCGCACCATGCACAGGCCTGCCCCGCGTCGTGCCGGGAGACGGCTCGGTGTCTGCTACCCTGGTCGACGACTGATCCGCTCTGCCATGCCTGCGCGTCCTCGTGACGCACGGGCACGACTGGGCGGAAGCACAAGTGGAGATCCTCCCACCTGGGTCCCTCCCGTACGGCGTGAGCCGTCGACCGGGGCCGGGTTCTCAGTCCGGCCCGTCGGCCTGCCGTCGGGTACGTGCACCGTCCGTCGGTGCGCCTCGGACCAGGGTCGGGCCTCCGCTCGTGCAACCGCACGACGGAGGCCTTCTTCGTACGTGCGGACGTCACGTCGACGACTACCCGAGGAGCACCACATCAGCGAGCCCCGCATCAACGATCGGATCCGCGTCGCCGAGGTCCGCCTGGTCGGCCCCAACGGCGAGCAGGTCGGCATCGTCCGCGTGGAAGACGCACTGCGCCTGGCCCAGGACGCCGACCTCGACCTGGTCGAGGTCGCCCCGGACGCCCGTCCGCCCGTCTGCAAGATCATGGACTACGGCAAGTACAAGTACGAAGCCGACATGAAGGCGCGCGAGGCACGGCGGAACCAGACGAACACGATCCTCAAGGAGATCCGTTTCCGCCTGAAGATCGACCCGCACGACTACGGCACCAAGAAGGGCCACGTCGAGCGGTTCCTCAAGGCGGGCGACAAGGTCAAGGTCATGATCATGTTCCGCGGCCGCGAGCAGTCGCGCCCCGAGATGGGCGTGCGTCTGCTGCAGCGCCTGGCGGACGACGTGACCGAGTTCGGCTTCATCGAGTCGATGCCCAAGCAGGACGGCCGCAACATGGTCATGGTCCTGGGCCCGACGAAGAAGAAGGCGGACCAGAAGCAGGAGCAGCGTCGCGCCGCGCAGGCGGCCGCCGCTCGTGAGGCGAACGCGGCGAAGGCCGCCGAGGCGGCCGCTGCCGCCGACGCGACCGAGCCCGACGCAGCGCAGGCTTCCGCGGCGGTCGAGCCTGTCGTCACGGAGACGGCCCCTGTCGCGGCCGCCGCCACGCAGGCGTCCGTCGAGACGACCGAGGCGCCCGCCCCGGCGGCGTCCGCCGACGAGCCCGTGACGGAGTCCGCGACCGAGACGGTCACCGGATCGGTCACGGAGTCGGTCACCGAGTCGGCCACGGCCGCGAAGCCTGCCCCGGCAGCACCGCGTCCGGCCGCCCCGCGTGCGGCTCCGCGTCCGGCCGCCCCGAAGCCCGCGGCCCGCGCCGCGTCGCCCAAGGCGACCGCGGGATCGACCGGCGTGTCGACCTCGGCGGCCGCCAAGCCCGCCCGCCCCGCACCGCGACCGGCCCCCAAGCCGCGCGCCACGGGCGAGACGAGCGCCTGACAAGAACGACGGACGGGCCGGTCCACCGGCGGGCCCGCACCAGACGAGTCGCACGAGCCCGTGCGATGCGAACGACAAGGAGACACGGCAGCCATGCCGAAGAACAAGACGCACTCCGGTGCCAAGAAGCGCTTCCGGGTCACCGGGACCGGCAAGGTCATGCGTGAGCAGGCCAACGGCCGTCACCTGCTGGAGCACAAGTCGAGCCGCCGCACCCGCCGCATCGCGGGCGACGTGGTCGTCTCCCCGGCCGACACCCCCAAGATCAAGAAGCTGCTCGGTCGCTGACCTCCGGCGGCGCACCAGCGCCCCGGGCCAGCCGAGCCCTAGACCAGCAAGGAGCATCACGTGGCACGCGTGAAGCGGGCAGTCAATGCCCAGAAGAAGCGTCGTTCGACCCTCGAGCGGGCCAGCGGTTACCGCGGCCAGCGCTCGCGTCTGTACCGCAAGGCGAAGGAGCAGGTCACCCACTCCCTCGTCTACGCGTACCGCGACCGCAAGGTCCGCAAGGGCGACTTCCGCAAGCTGTGGATCCAGCGCATCAACGCGGCCTCGCGTGCGCAGGGTCTGACGTACAACCGCCTGATCCAGGGCCTGAAGCTCGCGGGCGTCGAGGTGGACCGTCGTGTCCTCGCCGACCTCGCGGTCAACGACGCCGCCGCGTTCAACACGCTCGTCCAGGTCGCCAAGGACGCGCTGCCGGCCGACGTCAACGCGCCGAAGGCCGCCTGACGCTCGACCCAGCAGCACCCCGCAGCTCCCGCCGCCCGCACCGGGCGACGGGAGCTGCGTCGTCCCGGGCCGCGACCAGGGATGATGGGGCCGTGAGCGAGATCCTCAGCAACCCGCGCGCCGACCGGGTCAAGGCCGTGCGAGCGCTCGCCGGACGTTCAGCACGGCAGCGAGCCGGGCGGTTCGTGGTCGAGGGGCCGCAGGCGGTGCGCGAGGCCGTCGCCGGGTCCGTACGGGTGCACGACGTGTACCTCTCGCAGACCGCGGCGGCACGTTACGACGAGATCGTCGAGGCGGCGTCTGCGCGTGGCGTGCGGGTGCACGTCGGTACCACCGAGGTGCTCGACGCGATGAGCCCGGACGCGCAGGGCGTCGTCGCGGTTCTCGACCAGCTCGCGACGCCGTTCGGCGACGTGCTCTCGGCCGCGCCGCGCCTCGTCGCCGTGCTCGCGCACGTGCGCGATCCCGGCAACGCGGGCGCAGTGGTGCGTGCGGCCGACGCCGCCGGAGCCGACGCGGTGGTGCTCACGGCCGCGAGCGTGGACGTCCACAACCCCAAGGTCGTGCGTTCGACCGCGGGCTCGTTGTTCCACCTCCCGGTCGTCACGGGTGCGGACCTCCCGGCGGCGGTCGACGCGTTGCGGGCCGCAGGCCTCACCGTCCTGGCCGCGGACGGCGCCGGTGAGCACGACCTCGACGACCTGCTCGACGTCGCCGGATCCGCGTCGGGCTCGTCGCCGGCCGTGCTGCCCGACGGCACGCCGGACCTGTCGAGGCCGACCGCCTGGCTCTTCGGCAACGAGGCGTGGGGCCTGCGCGACGAGGACCGGGCACTCGCCGACGCCGTCGTGCGCGTCCCGATCCGCGGCCGGGCGGAGTCCCTCAACCTCGCGACCGCTGCCACCGTGTGCCTCTACGCCAGCAGCCGAGCGCAGCGGTGAGCCGCACGAGCACGACCTGTCGGGCTGGCACCCTGGCCGCATGAGGACGTTCGCCGCGGTGTGGCCGCCCGAGGACGTGCTCGACCACCTCGACCTCGCGCTCGCGACGGTGCGCGGCGGCCCGGCGGGAGCGTCGGGCGCCGTCCGGTGGTCGGCACGTGAGACGTGGCACCTGACCACCGCGTTCTACGGCGACGTCCCGGACGGTGCGGTCGCGGGTCTCGCGGCCGCTCTGCGCGAGGAGTGCTCTGCGCTCGGTCCGTACGAGCTGGCGCTGCGCGGTGCCGGCGTGTTCTCGCACCGGACCGTGTGGGTCGGCGCGACGGGTGCCGTCGACGCGCACCGCGTGCTGACGACGGCGTGCGGGGCGGCAGGGGAGCAGGTCGGTGCGCACGACGACGGTCGTGCGCGCGAGCGTCCGCACCTGACCATCGGCCGGGCACGACCGGGCAGCGGCACGCAGCGCCGTCCGCTGCGGCGACGGTCGCCGCGCGGGCCTGCGCGACCCGGTGAGCCGGTGCCGGACGACCCGGTGGCATCCCTCGTGCGTGCGCTCGCCGTGTACGAGGGTCCGCGCTGGACGGTCGGTTCGGTGCTGCTGGTCGAGTCGCGGCCGGGCGAGGGCCGCGGCGGCGGCCCCTTGTACCGGACGCTCGCAGAGGCACCCCTGCTCGGCTGACACCCACGACCGCGACGTCGCGAGCGGGTGGCTCTGGCTCGTGAGGCGAGCCGGATCCCACCCGATCTCGGTGGTCGTGCGGTCGCGCCGCGTGGGAGGGTGGGCCCATGGTGGTGCGCAGCACGGCGGCGGGTGGTCGCCGATTTCGTCGGCCCGGACCAGGGCCGCGCTGACGCGCACGTGCCGGACCCGCCCCGACGAGGCTGAGCGGTGGACGGCGCACGGGCCCCGGGACGGGCGCCGATAGACTCGACCGCTGGTCGGCGCGCTCGCGCGCGGCCATGGCTCGCGCCCGACGCGGGCCGCCCGATCCACACCCCGGAAGGTCCGGATGTCCGACGACACCCCCACCCTGTCCCCGCTCGACGCCGTGGGCGTCGAGGCCGCCGTGAAGGACGCGCTCGCCGCGGTCGAGGCCGCGCGCGACCTCGACGAGCTGAAGTCCGCGCGCATCGCGCACACGGGCGAGCGCAGCCCGCTCGCGCTCGCCAACCGCGCCATCGGCGCGCTCGCGCCGGCCGACAAGGGCACCGCGGGCAAGCTGCTCGGCGGCGCCCGTGGCCAGGTCCAGCAGGCGCTCGCCGCGCGGCAGGAGGTGCTCGAGGCCGAGCGCGACGCGCGCGTGCTCGTCGAGGAGACCGTGGACGTCACGCTTCCCGCCGACCGTCGTCCGCGCGGCGCGCGGCACCCGCTGGAGATGCTCTCCGAGCGCGTGGCGGACATCTTCGTGGCGATGGGCTGGGAGATCGCCGAGGGTCCCGAGCTCGAGGCGGAGTGGTTCAACTTCGACGCCCTGAACTTCGGCGTCGACCACCCGGCGCGGCAGATGCAGGACACGTTCTTCGTCGCGCGCGCCGACGGCGCGGACGGTACCGACGGTGCCGACGCCGGCCTGGTGCTGCGCACGCACACGAGCCCCGTGCAGGCCCGCACGCTCCTGGAGCGCGAGCTGCCCGTGTACATCGCGTGCCCGGGCAAGGTGTTCCGCACCGACGAGCTCGACGCGACGCACACCCCGGTGTTCCACCAGGTCGAGGGCCTCGCGGTCGACAAGGGCCTGACGATGGCGCACCTCAAGGGCACGCTCGACCACTTCGCGCAGGCGATCTTCGGTCCCGAGGCCCGCACGCGGCTGCGACCGTCGTTCTTCCCGTTCACCGAGCCGTCGGCGGAGATGGACCTGTGGTTCCCGCAGAAGAAGGGCGGCCCGGGCTGGATCGAGTGGGGTGGCTGCGGCATGGTCAACCCCAACGTCCTGCGCGCATGCGGCGTCGACCCCGAGGTCTACTCGGGCTTCGCGTTCGGCATGGGCATCGAGCGCACCCTGATGCTGCGCCACGGCATCGCCGACATGCACGACATGGTGGAGGGCGACGTGCGCTTCTCCACGCAGTTCGGGACGGAGATCTGATGCCCCGCGTTCCCCTGACGTGGCTCGCCGAGCACGTCGAGACCCCCGCCGGCCTCACCGCCGAGCAGCTCGCCGCCGATTTGGTGCGCGTCGGGCTCGAGGAGGAGGCGATCCTGCCCGCCGCCGTCACCGGCCCGCTCGTCGTGGGCGAGGTCGTCGAGCGCACGCCGGAGCCGCAGAAGAACGGCAAGACGATCAACTGGTGCCGCGTCGACGTCGGCGCCGAGCACAACGAGCCCGGTGGCGACCCGCGCGGCATCGTGTGCGGTGCGCACAACTTCGACGTGGGCGACCGCGTGGTCGTCGCGCTGCCCGGTGCGGTGCTGCCCGGGCCGTTCCCCATCGCGTCCCGCAAGACGTACGGGCACGTCTCCGACGGCATGATCTGCTCGGCGCGCGAGCTCGGTCTCGGCGAGGACCACGACGGGATCATCGTGCTGTCGACGCTCGGCATCGACGTGCCCGTCGGCACCGACGCGCGTGAGCTGCTCGGCCTGGGCGAGGAGGTCCTCGAGATCAACGTGACCCCGGACCGGGGCTACTGCTTTTCGATGCGCGGCGTGGCGCGTGAGTTCTCGCACTCGACCGGGGCGTCGTTCACCGATCCCGGGCTGCCCGTGCCGACCGACGAGCGACCCGCGGGCTTCGCGGTCGAGCTCGAGGACGACGCCCCGATCCACGACGTCCCCGGGTGCGACCGTTTCGTCGCCCAGGTGGTCCGCGGCGTGCGCGCCACGGACCCGTCGCCCACCTGGATGCAGCGCCGGCTGCAGCAGGCGGGCATGCGCCCGATCAACCTCGCGGTCGACGTCACCAACTACGTGATGCTCGACCTTGGCCAGCCGATGCACGCCTACGACCTCGCACGGGTCGCCGAGCCGATCGTCGTGCGCCGCGCCAGGACCGGGGAGTCCCTGCGCACGCTGGACGACGTGGTGCGGACGCTCGACCCGCAGGACCTGCTCGTCACCGACAGCCCCGCCGGTCGCGGCGAGCGGATCATCGGCCTGGCCGGTGTCATGGGCGGCGGTGACAGCGAGGTGGGCGACGCGACGAGCGACCTCCTGGTCGAGGCCGCGCACTGGGACCCGGTCACGGTGGCCCGCACGGCCCGACGGCACAAGCTGCCCTCCGAGGCGGCCAAGCGCTACGAGCGCGGCGTCGACCCGCAGCTGCCGCGCGTCGCGGTGGCGCGCGCGGTCGCGCTCCTGGTGGAGCACGGCGGCGGCGTCGCCGACGACGGGCTCACCGACGTCGACCGCACGGTCGTTCCCTCGCCGATCGAGCTGCCCGCCGACCTGCCCGCGCGGCTCGTCGGCGTCCCGTACACGGCCGACGAGGTGAGCGCGACGCTCACCGAGATCGGGTGCGAGGTGCGCGGCGACGGTGACGTGCTGCACGTGCTGCCCCCGACGTGGCGCCCCGACCTGACGGTCGGGGTCGACCTCGTCGAGGAGGTCGCGCGGCTGCGCGGCTACGACGCGATCCCTTCGGTCGTGCCGGCCGCCCGGCCGGGCCTGGGCCTCACGGCCGGCCAGCGCACACGCCGTTCCGTGGCCCGCGCGCTCGCGGACGCGGGGCTCGTCGAGGTGCTGAGCTATCCGTTCGTCGGCGCCGACCAGCTCGACGCCCTCGCGATCGGCCCGGACGACGACCGCCGGCGCGCAGCACGCCTGCTCAACCCGCTCTCCGACGCCCAGCCGCTCATGCGCACCGACCTGCTGACGACGCTGCTCGACACCGCACGCCGCAACGTGGCTCGGGGCGAGAGCGACGTCGCAGTCTTCGAGATCGGCCTCGTCACGCTCCCTCAGCCGGACGCACGCGTGGCCCCCCGGCTCCCCGGAGGCGTGCGCCCGTCCGACGACGACCTCGCCGCGCTCGAGGCCGCGGTACCGCCGCAGCCGCGCCGCGTCGCGGGCGTGCTCGCCGGCCAGCGCGAGCCGGCCGGCTGGTGGGGGCCGGGGCGTCGCGTCGACCACACGGACGCGATCGCCGCCGCCCAGGTCGTCGCGGACGTCGTGGGCGTACCGCTCGGCATCGCGGCGGACGACGCACGTGCACCGTTCCACCCGGGCCGGTGCGCACGGTTGGCGACAGCGGACGGCACCGTCGTCGGGTACGCCGGCGAGCTGCACCCGAACGTGGTGACGGCCCTCGGCCTCCCCGCGCGGGCCGCGGCGTTCGAGGTGGACCTCGACGCTCTGCTCGCCGCGACCGACGGGGCACCGCTGCAGGCGACGCCCGTCTCGACGTTCCCGGTCGCGAAGGAGGACGTCGCGCTCGTGGTCGACGCCGACGTCCCTGCGCGGGACGTCCTGGACGCGGTGCGGGTCGGCGCGGCCGCGAGCGAGGCCGGTGACGTCGTCGAGAGCGTGCGTCTGTTCGACGTGTACACGGGCTCGCAGGTCGGCGAGGGCAAGAAGTCGCTCGCCGTGGCGCTGCGCCTGCGGGCGGCGGACCGGACGCTGACCGCCGCGGAGACGGCGGCCGTGCGCGACGCGGTCGTCGCCGAGGCAGGCCGTCGGTTCGGCGCGACGCTGCGCGCGTGAGCCGGGGCGACGGGGTTCGGTGTGCCGGGCCCCGTCGTCGTCCGCGGTTCACAGCAGTCGTAGGACGAGTTCACAGCATCGTTACCGACCAGTAGTTGCGGCAAATCAGACATTCGTCGGAAGGTGGACCGGGCTGCCACGAGCGGCCTTCCGCGTTCCCGACGAAGGAGTTGCCGACGTGCGTGCTGTCGCGAGGACGGTCGGGGGCGCCACAGCCCTCGCCGTCGTGCTGGCCGGTGGGGTCGTAGGGGCGGGGGCGGCGCAGGCCGCCGTCTCGCCGTCCGCGGCCGTCGTGATCAACGAGGTGTACGGCGGGGGAGGCAACTCGGGAGCCGCGTTCAACCGCGACTTCGTCGAGCTGTACAACCCCGGCGCGAGCGCGGTGTCGCTCGCGGGGTGGTCCATCCAGTACGCCTCCGCGTCCGGGTCGTCGTGGCAGTCCACGGCGCTGAGCGGCTCGATCGCGGCGCACGGCTACCTGCTCGTCGGCGAGGCGACCGGCGCGAACACGACGCTGCCCGGCATCACGCCCGACGTCGACGGGACGCTCGCGCTGTCCGGGACCGGGGGCAAGGTCGCGCTCGCCAGCTCGGCCACCGCTCTCTCGTGCGGCACGTTCTGCTCGTCCGCGGCGGCCGTGGTCGACCTCGTCGGCTGGGGCGCGGCGAACGACAGCGCGGGCGGGCACCCGGCGCCCGCGACGACCAACGCGACGTCGGTCAGCCGGGGCGCGACCCACGCGAACACCGCGGACAACGCGGCCGACTTCACGGCCGGCGCGCCCACACCCCAGTCGTCCACGTCGACCGACCCGGGAGACCCGACGCCGACCGCGCGCACGATCGCGCAGATCCAGGGCGACGGCGCGCAGTCGCCGTTCGTGGGTGACACGGTCGTCACGGACGGAGTGGTCACCGCGGCGTACCCCACGGGCGGCGTCAACGGCTACACGATCCAGACCCCCGGCACGGGCGGCGCGCTGTCCGCTGACCGCACGTCCTCGGACGGCCTGTTCGTGTACTCGTCGGCCACGGTCGGTTCGGTCAAGATCGGCGACCACGTCCGCGTCACGGGCAAGGTCAGCGAGTTCAACGGGCTCACGGAGCTGACGGTGTCGTCCGCGGCGGACCTCGAGCAGATCGACGACGACGCGAGCGTGACGCCGACGACGGGCGCGTGGCCGACCACCGACACGGCACGCGAGGCCATCGAGTCGATGCTCTACCGGCCGACCGGGGACCTCACGGTCACCAACACGTACTCGACCAACCAGTACGGCGAGGTCGGGCTGGCCACCGGCGACCAGCCGCTCCTGCAGCCCACCGACGTCGCACGCCCCGGCACGGACGCGGCGGCCGCGGTCGCCGCCGACAACGCCGCGCGCGGCGTCGTCCTCGACGACGGCTCGACCACCAACTTCCTGTCGGCGGCGAACCAGTCGCAGACCCCGCCGTACATCTCGCTCGAGCACCCGGTGCGCGTGGGGGAGAAGGCCACGTTCACGGCTCCGGTCGTCGTCACCTACCGCAACGGCGCCTGGAAGCTCGACCCGACGTCGCAGGTCACGCCGGGGCACGAGACGGTGACGTTCGAGAACGACCGGACCGCGAAGCCGTCCGACGTGGGCGGCGACGTCGAGGTTGCGTCGTTCAACGTCCTCAACTACTTCACGACGCTCGGTACCGAGAACGCGTCGTGCACGGCGTACAAGGACCGTGACGGCGACGGCGTGACCGTGAGCGGCGGCTGCCCGCAGCGCGGCGCGTGGGACGCGGCCGACCTGGCGCGCCAGCAGGCGAAGATCGTCACGGCGATCAACGCGCTCGACGCTGACGTCGTCGGGCTGCTCGAGATCGAGAACTCGGCGGTCGTCGACGGCCATGCCGACGAGGCGCTGTCGACGCTCGTGGACGCGCTGAACGCGGCGCAGGGCAGCGACGTGTGGGCGTACGTGCCCTCGTCGAGCGAGCTTCCTCCGGTCTCGGAGATGGACGTCATCACCAACGCGATCATCTACAAGAAGGCCGCGGTGGAGCGGACCGGCGCGTCGCACGCGCTCGGGACCCTGAGCTCGGGCGACGAGGCGTTCGCGAACGCACGCGAGCCGATCGCGCAGGCGTTCACGCCGGTGGGCGGCGGCCAGCCGGTGCTCGTCGTCGTCAACCACTTCAAGTCGAAGGGCTCGGCGGGTCCGCTGCCGGGCGACGCCGACACGGGCGACGGCCAGGGGGCGTCGAACGCGTCACGCGTCGCGCAGGCCACCGCGCTGCGCGACTGGGTGCCGACCATCCAGGGGACGACGAAGGCCGTCGCGCTCGTCGGCGACTTCAACTCCTACACCCACGAGGACCCGCTGCAGGTGCTCTACGACGCGGGCTACGTCGACGCGGCATCCACGCTCGCGAAGGACCAGCGCTCCTACTCGTTCGACGGGCTGTCCGGCTCGCTCGACCACGTGCTGCTCAACGACGCCGCGCGGCAGCGGGCCACGGGTGCCGACGTGTGGGAGATCAACGCCGAGGAGTCGATCGCGCTCGAGTACAGCCGGTACGACTACAGCGGCACGCTGTTCTACGCACCCGACCAGTACCGCTCGTCGGACCACGACCCGGTGGTGGTGGGTCTCGACGCGAACGCGGCCCCGGTGGACCTCACGCTCCTGAACATCAACGACTTCCACGGCCGCATCGACGCCAACACCGTGAAGTTCGCGGGCACCGTCGAGCAGCAGCGTGCCGCGGCCGACGGACCGGTCGCGTTCCTGTCGGCGGGCGACAACGTGGGTGCGTCGCTGTTCGCGTCCGCGGTCGCGCAGGACCAGCCGACGATCGACGTGCTGAACGCTCTCGGGCTGCAGGTCTCGGCGATCGGCAACCACGAGCTCGACAAGGGTTGGGACGACCTGCGTGGCCGCCTCCGCGACGCCGCGGACTGGGACTACCTGGGCGCGAACGTGTACGCGAAGGGCACGCAGGACCCGGTGCTCGACGAGTACGACGTGATCGACATGGGCGGCGTCCGCGTCGGCGTCATCGGCGCGGTCACCGAGGAGACCCCTACGCTCGTCTCCCCGGGAGGCATCACCGACCTCGACTTCGGCGACCCTGTCGCGGCGGTCAACCGCGTGGCGGCGCAGCTCACGGACGGAGACGAGTCGAACGGTGAGGCCGACGTCCTCGTGGCCGAGTACCACGAGGGCGCCGGGGCGGGCACGCCGGACGGCGCGACCCTCGAGCAGGAGGTCGCGGCGGGCGGCGCCTTCGCCGACATCGTGACGAAGACGTCGCCGAAGGTCGCGGCGATCTTCACGGGTCACACCCACAAGCAGTACGCGTGGGAGGCCCCGGTGCCGGGCGAGGACGGAGTGACGCGCCCGATCCTGCAGACCGGTTCGTACGGCGAGTTCGTCGGCAAGATCGTGCTGACCTACGACCCGGTGACCGGCGAGGTCACGCACCACACGCAGGTCGACGTGCCGCGCACGACGACGGCGGACGCGGACCTCGTCGCGGCGTACCCGCGCGTCGCCCAGGTCAAGACGATCGTCGACGCGGCGCTCGCGCACGCGAACGAGGTCGGCTCGGTGCCCGTCGGCTCCGTGACCGCCGACATCACGACGGCGTTCAGCGGGGGCTCGTACGTCGGCGGGAAGTACACCGGCGGCACGCGGGACGACCGCGCGAACGAGTCCGCTCTGGGGGACCTCGTCGCGAACGCGCTGCGCGACACGCTCGCCCCGCGGGACCTCGGCGGTGCGGACATCGGCGTCGTGAACCCCGGAGGCCTGCGGGCGGAGCTCCTGTACGCGTCGGACGGCGTCGTGACGACGGCCGAGGCGAACAGCGTCCTGCCGTTCGTCAACAACCTCTGGACGACGTCGCTGACCGGGGCGCAGGTGGTGACGATGCTCGAGCAGCAGTGGCAGACGAACGCCGACGGTTCGATCCCGTCGCGCCCGTACCTCCAGCTCGGCCTGTCGGACAACGTCACGTACACCTACGACCCGGGCGCCGCGCTCGGCCACCACATCACGTCGGTGACCGTCGACGGCAAGGCCATCGACCCGCAGGCGTCCTACCGGATCGGCACGTTCTCGTTCCTCGCGACGGGCGGCGACAACTTCCGCGTCTTCACGTCGGGTACGGGAACCAAGGACTCGGGACTCGTCGACCGTGACGGCTGGATCGCCTACCTGCAGGCGCACCCGGACCTGGCGCCCGACTTCGCCCGCCAGGGTGTCGGCGTCCCTGCCCTGCCCGCGAGCGTGACGGCGGGCGACGAGCTCGCGTTCCCGGTGACGAAGCTCGATCTCACCAGCCTCGGCTCACCGCAGAACACGTCGCTCGACGTCCGGCTCGACGGGACGTCCATCGGCACGACAGCTGTCTCCGGCGGCGACGCGGCGGTCTCCGTGACGGTGCCGGAGGGGACCACTGCGGGCGACCACGTGCTGACGCTCGTGGCGAGCCCGAGCGGCACGACGGTGACGCTGCCGCTCGTCGTGGAGGCGTCGACGCCTCCGGGGACGCCCACGACGACGACGCTCGTCGTGACGGGCGGGAAGAAGGTCGGCCAGACGCAGAAGCTGACGGCGACCGTCTCGCCGACGTCAGCGGGCGGTTCGGTGGCGTTCTTCGACGGCACCGACCAGGTCGTGACGGCCGCGGTGAGCAAGAAGGGAGTCGCGAGGGCGAGCGTCGAGCTGGGAGTGGGGGCGCACAGCCTCACGGCGGTGCTCACGCCGGCCTCGCAGGAGTACGCGGCCTCGACGTCGCCGGCCGTCGACGTCACGATCGGCATGTCGCGCTCGGCGACGTCACTGGTCCTCGCGAGCGGGGAGACGACGTTCGGCACGTCGGTGCGTGCGACCGTCACCGTGGTCGGCACGACCGCGCCGCCCACCGGGTCCGTGCAGCTGCGCGACGGCAGCACGTTGCTCACGACCGTCCCGCTGACCGTGTCCGGGACGACCGGGACGGCGCGGGTGAGCCTCCCGAGGTCGCTCGCGGCGGGGACGCACCGCCTGACCGCGGTGTACCTCGGTTCCGACGAGGTCACGACGTCGACCGGGCGCGCGACGCTCGTGGTGCACGCGGCGGATCCCGCCGTCGTGCTGTCGGTCGACTCGTGGACCGTCCCCGCGGGGAGCAGGCCGACGGTCGGCGTGAAGGTCACCGGTGTCGCGGGTGCGCACGTGCCGACGGGCACGGTCGTGGCGACGCTCGACGGCAAGCGGGTCGCCAAGGGCACGCTCGTCGCGGGGGCCGTGACCCTCGTGCTGCCGAAGGTCAAGGCTGGCGCCACGCTCGAGGTGACGTACCAGGGCGACGACGGCTACGCGCCGGCGTCCGCGAGTCACGCCCTGAAGGTGGTCTGACTCGAGGGCGCCATGGCGGGCCGGTCCCTGTGCGGGGCCGGCCCGCCATTCTCTCGTCAACTCTTGACCGGTACAGACGAAGGATCTACTGTAGCGGTACAGAAACCGAGGAGGGGATCAGCATGGATGCACCGCCGTTGGCTCTCGCGATGGCGAGGCGGTCCGCCGAGCACACGGCCTGGAGTGCTCTGCCGGACGCCCCGGTCGCCGACGACCACCGTCGGCCGCGGGTCGTGCGGACCCGCTCGCTCGTCGCCCACGCGCTCGAGCGGCTCGCCGCGGCGATCGAGCCTGCGCCGCGTCCCGCGCGTGACGTCGTGACCCGGACAGGACAGGTGCTCGGAGGCCCCGTGGCGTGAGCACGACTCCCGCGCCGGACGCCTACGCTGAGCCTCATGGCTCGGGCGGAGGTGTCGGCGTGGCGCGCGTGACGTTGCAGACCGTGGCCGACGAGGTGGGCGTGAGCCGCATGACGGTCTCGAACGCGTTCTCGCGGCCGGACCAGCTCTCGGCCGAGCTGCGCGAGCGCGTGCTCGCGGCGGCGGACAGGCTCGGCTACGTCGGTCCCGACCCGGCCGCTCGAGTCCTCGCCCGGGGAACCACCGGTGCGGTCGGCGTGCTGCTCACCGAGTCGGTCGGGACGGCCTTCCAGGACCCGATCGCGGCGGCGTTCTTCGGATCCGTCGCCGAGGAGCTCGCGCCCACGGGCCTCGCGGTGGCGCTCCTGCCGAGCACGGGCACCGAGCAGACGGTGCCGGCGCGAGACGTGCCGATGGACGGCGCGCTCGTGTACTCGTGCGCCGGGGACATGACCGCCGTGACGTGGCTCCTGCGGCGCAAGCTCCCGCTCGTGTTCGTCGACCAGCCCCCGACGGGTGACGCGTCGAGCGTCCTGCTCGACGACCGCCCGGGCGCCCGGGCCGCCGCGCAGCACCTGCTCGACCTGGGCCACCGCCGCATCGCGTTCCTGACCACGGCTTTCGGCCTGCCCGACGGCGTCGCGCCGGACCCCGCGGACGCCGGCATCGGGTACGTCTCGCGCGAGCGGGTGGCGGGCTGGATGAGCGCGCTCGGTCCCGCGGGGGCGCAGGTGACGGCGATCCACATCACCGACAACTCGGAAGAGTTCGCGGAGGCGGGCGCTCGCACGTTGCTCGACCTGCCGGAACGGCCGACGGCGGTGCTGTGCTTCTCGGACCTCGTCGCGTGGACGGTGGAACGCGTCGCGCGCGAGCGCGGGCTCGCGGTCCCGGGTGACCTGTCGGTCGTCGGCTACGACGACAGCCCGCTCGCGCGCGCGGCGCAGCCGCAGCTCACCACCGTGCGCCAGGACCTCGCAGCCAAGGGGCGCGTCGCTGCGACGACGTTGACGCGAGCGATCGCCCGCGCGCGCGGCGAGGAGGGAGCCCCGACAGGGCCGGAGCACGTCCTGGTCCCGACGGAGCTCGTCGTCCGCGCGAGCACCGGGCCCGTGCCGCAGGGCTGATCGTGCCGTGCGTCAGACGGCGCAGGACCCGTCGGTGCACACGTCGCCCTGCTCCCCGAGCGCGACGATCGGGTTGGCCTCGCGCCACCCGGCCTCGAGGAGCTGGGTGAGGACCTCCTCGGGCTGTGCGCCCGAGACGGCGTAGCGCCGGTCGACCACGAAGAACGGCACGCCTGTCACGCCGATCTCGCGCGCTGCCGCCAGGTCGTCGCGCACCTCGTCCGCGCCGTCCTCGCCGGACAGCGCGGCGGTCACGGCGGTGTCGTCCCAGCCGTGGTCGCCGAACCCTGCGCGGGCGGCCACCGCGGCGAGCGCGCCATCGGCCCCCAGGTCGACCCCCCGCTCGAAGTGGGCCGAGAACAGCTCTTCGGCCGTGGCGTCGACCAGCTCCGGGCCGCCCGCACGTGCGGCGAGGTGGAGCAGACGGTGCGCGTCGAACGTGTTGAAGGTGAGCGTCCGGCCGAAGTCGTACCGCAGCCCGACGCTCGCGGCGACATCCGTGACGTGCGCGAACATCTGCTGCACCTGGTCGAGCCGCAGCCCCTTCGTCTCGGCGAGCGCCTCCGCCTCGGGCCGGCCGGGGCCGGTCGGCGTGTCGGGGGAGAGCTGGTAGGAGCGCCACGTGACGTCGACGCGGTCGCGGTGCTCGAACGACTCGAGCGCCGCGGCGAACCGGCGCTTGCCGATGTAGCACCAGGGGCACGCGACGTCGGACCAGACCTCGACCTGGACGTTACGGGTGAGGGCGAGGGGCGTGATCACGGGAGCAGCAGGACCTTTCCGGTGGTGGAGCGCGACTCGAGCGCACGGTGCGCGTCGACGGCGGCGGTGAGGGGGTACGTCGCGCCGACGCGGACGTCGAGCGTGCCGTCGAGGACCGCGTCGAACACCTCGCGGGCCCGCCACGTGAGCTCGTCGGGGTCGGCGACGTGGTCGGCGAGCTTCGGTCGGGTGAGCAGCACCGAGCCGGCGGAGCTGAGCCGCTGGGGGTCGACGGGCGGCACGGGGCCGGACGACGCCCCGAACAGCACGAGCGTGCCGCGACGGGCGAGCGAGGCGAGCGACGCGTCGAACGTGTCCTTGCCGACCGAGTCGTACACGGCGTCCACCCCCCGGCCTGCGGTCAGGTCGCGCACGACCGCGGGCAGCTCGGTCGGCAGGTCGTCGAGGTCGCGGTAGCGGATCACCTCGGCGGCTCCGGCCGCGCGTGCCAGCTGCTCCTTCTCGGCCGTCCCGACCGTGGCGATCACACGTGCGCCGTGACGACGCGCGAGCTGTGTGAGCAGCAGCCCGACACCCCCGGCCGCCGCGTGCACCAGGACGGTCGAGCCGGGCCGCACGTGGAACGACGACGTCACCAAGTAGTGCGCGGTCATCCCCTGGAGCGGCACGGCCGCTGCGGTGTCGTCGGGCACGCCGGACGGGACGACGAGCGCGTCGGCCGCGCGGACGGCGACGAGCTCGGCGTACGAGCCCGGGGCCTCGGCCCATGCGACGCGGTCGCCGACGGCGAGACCGGCCACGTCGGAGCCGACCGCCTCGACCGTCCCGGCGCCCTCGGAGCCGACGACGTGGGGGAACGGCATCGGGTAGGTGCCCGACCGGCGGTAGGTGTCGATGAAGTTCACCCCGGCGGCCGTGGTGCGGACGAGCACCTCGTCGGGTCCGATCGTGGGTGCCGGCACGTCCGTGACGGTCAGGACCTCGGGACCGCCCGGGGCGGTGGCGACGACTGCGCGCATGCCAGCGCCAACGCACGACGCGCGCGAGCGCATTCCGAGAATGTCGTTCGTATCTTCGTGCATCGAAGTGTATGTTCATGCACATGACGTTCACGGTCGCGGTCGCCGGTGCCTCGGGGTATGCCGGCGGGGAGATGCTGCGGGTGCTCCTGCAGCACCCCGAGGCGAGCATCGGCGCACTCACGGCGCACTCCAACGCCGGCACGACGCTCGGACGGCACCACCCGCACCTGCGCTCGCTCGCGGGCCGCACGCTCGTCGAGACGACGGCGGCGAACCTGGCCGGCCACGACGTCGTCGTGCTCGCGCTCCCGCACGGCGCGAGCGGCGCGGTCGCGGCCGAGCTCGGTGACGCGTCGGTCGTGGTGGACCTGGGGGCCGACCACCGCCTCGCCGACCCCGCTGCGTGGGAGAAGTACTACGGCAGCGCCCATGCGGGTACCTGGCCTTACGGCCTGCCGGAGCTGCTGCACCCGGGCGAGACGACGGCCGCCGCCCAGCGTGCCGCGCTCGCCGGTGCACGGCGCATCGCGGTCCCGGGCTGCAACGTCACCGCCGTGACGCTAGGACTCCAGCCTGGCGTCGCCGCGGGCGTCGTCGACCCGGTGGACCTCGTCGCGGTGCTCGCCAACGGCTACTCGGGTGCGGGCAAGAGCCTCAAGGCGCACCTGCTCGCGGCCGAGGGTCTCGGCTCGGCGCAGCCGTACGCCGTCGGCGGCACGCACCGGCACATCCCGGAGATCGCGCAGAACCTGCGCTCCGCGGGCGCGGCGGACGTCTCGATCTCGTTCACGCCCACGCTCGTCCCGATGGCGCGGGGCATCCTCGCGACCGCGACCGCGCGGCTCGTCGGCGACGCCGCGGACGTGCGCGCCGCGTGGGAGCACGCGTACGCCGACGAGCCCTTCGTCCACCTGCTGCCCGAGGGCCAGTGGCCGACGACGGCCTCGACGCTCGGCGCCAACACGGCGCTCGTCCAGGTCGCGGTCGACGAGGACGCGGGCCGGGTCGTGACCGTCACCGCGATCGACAACCTGGTCAAGGGCACCGCGGGCGGCGCGCTGCAGTCCCTGAACATCGCTCTCGGTCTGCCCGAGACGCTCGGCCTCCCCCTGGACGGAGTGGCACCATGACGACGACGACCACCAGCGACGCGCCTGCCGAGGGAGTCACCGCACCCGCGGGCTTCCGCGCGAGCGGCGTCACGGCCGGGCTCAAGCCGTCCGGGCGTCCCGACCTCGCGCTCGTCGTCAACGACGGGCCGCTGCAGGTGGGCGCCGCCGTGTTCACCACCAACCGGGTCCAGGGCGCGCCGGTGAAGTGGTCGCGCCAGGCCGTCGCGGACGGCGTCGTCAGCGCGGTCGTCATGAACTCGGGCGGGGCCAACGTCTCGACCGGCGCCGCGGGCTTCCAGGACGCGCACAGCACGGCAGAGCGCGTGGCCGCGACGCTGGGCGTCTCCGCCGGGGACGTCGTCGTCGGGTCCACGGGCCTGATCGGCGAGCGGCTGCCGCGCGAGATCCTGCTCGCGGGCGTCGACCAGGCGGCCGCCGCACTCGGCCCGGACGGCGGGCTGGCGGCGGCCACGGCCATCATGACGACCGACACCGTGCCCAAGACGTCCCAGCTCACGGTCCCCGGCGACGACGGGCCGTGGACGGTCGGTGGCATGGCCAAGGGCGCGGGCATGCTCGCGCCGGCGCTCGCGACGATGCTCAGCGTCATCACCACGGACGCCGTCGTCGATGCGGCGCTCGCGGACAGCGCGCTGCGCGCGGCGACCTCGCGCACGTTCGACCGCGTCGACTCCGACGGCTGCATGTCGACGTCCGACACCGTCGTGCTGCTCGCCTCGGGTGCGAGCGGCGTGGCGCCGGACCCGGCCGCGTTCCTCGCGGCCCTCGAGTCGGTGTGCGGGGACCTCGCGCGCCAGCTCGTCGCGGACGCCGAGGGCGCGAGCCACGACATCGCGATCACCGTCGTCGGCGCGACGACCGAGGCGGCGGCCGTCGCCGTCGGACGTGCCGTGGCGCGCTCCAACCTGTTCAAGGCGGCCGTCTACGGCAACGACCCCAACTGGGGGCGCGTGCTCGCGCAGGTGGGCACCGTGCCGGAGGAGGTCGCGCCCTTCGACCCCGACGAGGTCGACGTCACGATCAACGGCGTCCAGGTGTGCCGCGCGGGAGCCGGCCACGAGGACCGCTCGCTCGTCGACCTCTCCTCCACGCGTGAGGTGACCGTCCTGGTGGACCTGCACGCGGGCGACGCGCTCGCGACGATCTGGACCAACGACCTCACGCACGCCTACGTCTCCGAGAACAGCGAGTACTCCACGTGAGCGACGAGTTCGTGTTCGACACCCGCACCGACCTGCGCCCCGACCAGAAGGCCGAGGTGCTGATCCAGGCGCTCCCGTGGCTGCAGAAGTTCGCGGGCGCGCTCGTCGTCGTCAAGTACGGCGGCAACGCGATGATCGACGAGGACCTCAAGCGGGCGTTCGCGCAGGACATGGTGTTCTTGCACCAGGTCGGGCTGCGTCCCGTCGTCGTGCACGGCGGGGGCCCGCAGATCAACGCGATGCTCGACCGGCTCGGCATCGAGTCCGAGTTCCGCGGCGGCCTGCGCGTCACGACGCCCGAGGCGATGGACGTCGTGCGCATGGTGCTCACGGGCCAGGTGTCGCGCGAGCTCGTCGGCCTCCTGAACGCGCACGGCCCGCACGCCGTGGGCCTGTCGGGCGAGGACGGCGCGCTGTTCCAGGCGCGCCGCCGCACCGCGGTCGTGGACGGCGTCGAGGTCGACGTCGGTCTCGTCGGCGACGTCGTGCACGTCAACCCGGGTGCGGTCCAGGACCTGCTCGACGCCGGCCGCATCCCCGTCGTCTCGACGGTCGCACCCGACATCGACGACCCGACGCAGGTGCTCAACGTCAACGCCGACACCGCCGCGGCCGCGCTCGCCGTCGCCCTCGGTGCGCGCAAGCTCATCGTGCTGACCGACGTCGAGGGTCTCTACCTCGACTGGCCGGACCGTGCCTCGCTCGTTCGCCGCCTGTCGGCGAGCGCGCTCGCCGAGGTGCTGCCGCGGCTCGACGCCGGCATGCGACCCAAGATGGAGGCCTGCTGGCGGGCGGTCGAGGGCGGCGTGGGCCGCGCCCACGTCATCGACGGCCGCGCTCCGCACTCGATCCTCGTCGAGGTGTTCACGTCCGACGGCATCGGCACCATGGTGCTGCCCGACGAGGAGCCGGCCGACGCACCCTTCACCGCACCCGTCCCCGTGGTGCACGCGAACCCGGGAGGTGCCGCGTGAGCGAGCCGACGACGAGCACGCCCACGACGACTCCGACGACCGCGCGACACCGCTCCGACGCGCCGGCCGACGGCGCGTCGGCTCTCGCGGAGGCGGTCGACGGCTCGGTCGCCCAGTGGACAGAGCGCTACACGCACGCGGTCATGGACACCTTCGGCCCGCCCCAGCGTGTCCTGGTGCGCGGCGAGGGTCCGTACGTGTGGGACGCCGACGGCAAGCGCTACCTCGACCTGCTCGGCGGGATAGCCGTGAACAGCCTCGGCCACGCGCACCCGACGCTGACCGCCGCGATCAGCGCGCAGCTCGGCACGCTCGGCCACGTCTCGAACTTCTTCGCGAGCCCGACGCAGATCGCGTTCGCGGAACGGCTCCTGCAGCTCGCGGGAGCGCCCGCAGGGTCGCGTGTGTTCCTCACGAACTCGGGCACCGAGGCGAACGAGGCCGCGTTCAAGCTGGCACGTCGGACGGGTCGCACGCGCGTCCTCGCCCTCGAGGGCGCCTTCCACGGGCGGACGATGGGTGCGCTCGCGCTGACGCACAAGGCCGCCTACCGCGAGCCCTTCGAGCCGCTCCCGGGCGGCGTCGAGTGGCTGCCGTTCGGTGACACGGAGGCGCTCGAGCAGGCGTTCGCGGGCGAGCCCGTGGCCGCGCTGTTCGTCGAGCCCGTGCAGGGCGAGGCGGGCGTGCTGCCGCTGCCGCCGGGCTACCTGGCGCGTGCGCGCGAGCTCACGCGCGAGAACGGCGCCCTGCTCGTGCTCGACGAGGTCCAGACGGGCATGGGTCGCACCGGCGAGTGGTTCGCGCACCACCACCCGCACATCGGTGGGGGAGTCGTGCCCGACGCCGTCACCGTCGCCAAGGGTCTCGGCGGCGGGTTCCCGGTCGGCGCGCTCGTCGCGTTCGGCGAGCCCGTCGCGTCGCTTCTCGGGCGCGGGCAGCACGGCACGACGTTCGGCGGCAACCCGGTGGCGTCTGCTGCGGCGCTCGCGACGATCGGCGTCATCGAGCGCGACGGCCTGCTGGCGCACGTGACCGAGCTCGGTGCGAACCTGCGGGCGCAGGTGGCCGCGCTGGACCACCCGCTCGTCGCGGGGGCCCGCGGCGAGGGGCTGCTCATCGGCATCGAGCTCACGGCTCCCGTGGCCGCACAGGTGGCCGCGCGGGCGCTGGACGCCGGGTTCGTCGTCAACCCGTGCCGGCCGACGACGATCCGCCTCGCGCCTCCGTTCGTGCTGACGGCCGACCAGGCCGCGACGTTCGTCGACTTCCTGCGCACGCTGCCGACCGACCTCGAGGGGGCCTGAGATGCCGCGTCACTTCCTGCGGGACGACTCTCCCGTCCGCCACCGTCGAGAGCGGAGGTCCTGAGATGCCGCGTCACTTCCTGCGCGACGACGACCTGACCCCCGCCGAGCAGCACGACGTCCTCGAGCTCGCCCTCGCCTTCCGCTCGGACCGGTACATCCGCACGCCCCTCGCGGGACCGCGGGCGGTCGCGATCATCTTCGACAAGCCCACCCTGCGCACACAGGTGTCGTTCAGCACCGGCGTCGCGGAGCTCGGCGGCTTCCCGCTCGTCGTCGACGGCAAGCTTGCGCAGATCGGCACGCGGGAGTCGATCCCGGACACGGCGCACGTGCTGGGCCGGCAGGTCTCGGCGATCGTCTGGCGCACGCACGCGCAGGCCCGGCTCGAGGCGATGGCGGAGCACGCCGGCGTCCCGGTCGTGAACGCGCTCACCGACGACTTCCACCCGTGCCAGGTGCTCGCCGACCTCGCGACGGTCGCGCTGCACCGCGGCGGCACCGGCAACCTCGCGGGGCAGACGCTCGCGTACGTCGGCGACGGTGCGAACAACATGGCGCACTCGTACCTGCTGGGAGGGGTCACCGCCGGACTGCACGTGCGGATCGGCACCCCCGAGGGTTACCTGCCGGACGCTGCGGTCGTCGCCGATGCCGAGCGTCGCGCGCAGGAGACGGGTGGCTCGGTCACCGTCGTGCACGACCGCGACGCGGCCGTCGCGGGCGCCGACGTCGTCGCGACCGACACATGGGTCTCGATGGGGCAGGAGGGTGAGGCGGACCAGCGCGAGACGCCGTTCGTCCCGTTCCGGCTGGACGCCGACGCGCTCGCGCTCGCGAAGAGCGACGCGATCGTGCTGCACTGCCTGCCCGCCTACCGCGGCAAGGAGATCACCGCCGAGGTGCTCGACGGGCCACGGTCGGTCGTGTGGGACGAGGCCGAGTTCCGGCTGCACGCGCAGAAGGCGCTGCTGACGTGGCTGCTGGAGCGGTCGTGACGATGACGACGATGCCCCAGACGAAGGCTGCCCGGCACGCGCTCATCGGCGCTCTGCTCACGCGCGGCACGGTGTCCTCGCAGCAGCAGCTCGCCGACCTCCTCGCCGCGGAGGGCGTCACCGTCACGCAGGCGACCCTGTCGCGGGACCTGGTCGAGCTGCGTGCCGTGAAGGTGCGCACGCCGTCGGGCACGCTCGCCTACGCCGTGCCGGCCGAGGGCGAGGTGCGCGCCACGCCGGGCGACGCCGAGGTGCTCGCGGCCCGGCTCGCGCGCCTGTGCGAGGAGCTGCTGCTCACGGCCGAGGCGTCGGGCAACCTCGTCGTGCTGCGCACCCCTCCGGGCGCCGCGCAGTTCCTCGCGTCGGCCATCGACCACTCCGTGCTCCCCGCCGTGCTCGGCACGATCGCGGGCGACGACACCGTGCTGGTCATCGCGCGCGACGCCGCACCCGGGGGCGGCGAGGCCCTCGCCGCCCGGTTCCTCGCTCTCGCCTCGGACGCCCGCCCCTGAGGCGAGCCGACGCGGCACACTGACCACCGAACCCTGAACCCAGGAAGACAGAAGGAAGAAACATGACTGAGCGCGTCGTCCTCGCCTACTCCGGCGGTCTGGACACCTCCGTGGGCATCGGCTGGATCGCCGAGGCCACCGGCGCCGAGGTGATCGCGGTCGCGGTCGACGTCGGCCAGGGCGGCGAGGACCTCGAGGTCATCCGTCGTCGCGCGCTCGACTGCGGCGCGGTCGAGGCGTACGTCGCCGACGCGCGCAACGAGTTCGCGACCGAGTACTGCATGCCGGCGCTCAAGGCGAACGGCCTGTACCTCGACCGGTACCCGCTGGTCTCCGCGCTCTCGCGCCCGGTCATCGTCAAGCACCTCGTGCGCGCGGCCCGCCAGTTCGGCGCCACGGTCGTCGCGCACGGCTGCACCGGCAAGGGCAACGACCAGGTGCGCTTCGAGGTCGGCATCACCTCGCTCGCCCCCGACCTGACGTGCCTCGCCCCGGTGCGCGACCTCGCGCTGACGCGCGACAAGGCGATCGAGTTCGCCGAGAAGCACGACCTGCCGATCGCGACGACCAAGCACAACCCGTTCTCGATCGACCAGAACGTGTGGGGCCGCGCGGTCGAGACCGGCTTCCTCGAGGACATCTGGAACTCGCCCACCAAGGACGTCTACACCTACACGGACGACCCGACGTTCCCGCCCGTCGCGGACGAGGTCGTCGTGACGTTCGAGCAGGGCATCCCGGTCGCGCTCGACGGCGTGCCGGTCACGCCGCTGCAGGCGATCCAGGAGATGAACCGCCGTGCGGGCGCCCAGGGCGTCGGTCGGATCGACATCGTCGAGGACCGCCTCGTCGGCATCAAGAGCCGTGAGGTGTACGAGGCGCCGGGCGCGATCGCGCTCATCGCCGCGCACCAGGAGCTCGAGAACGTCACGGTCGAGCGCGAGCAGGCGCGGTTCAAGCGCCAGGTCGAGCAGCGCTGGACCGAGCTGGTCTACGACGGCCAGTGGTTCAGCCCGCTGAAGAAGTCGCTCGACACGTTCGTCGACGACACGCAGCGCTACGTCTCGGGCGACGTCCGGATCGTCCTGCACGGCGGTCGTGCCACGGTCACCGGCCGCCGCTCGGACGCGTCGCTGTACGACTTCAACCTCGCGACCTACGACACGGGCGACACGTTCGACCAGAGCGCCGCGAAGGGCTTCATCGAGATCTACGGCCTGTCCTCCAAGCTGGCCGCGGCCCGCGACGTGCGCTTCGGCAACGGCGTCGACCTGGGCACGCAGGGCGGGATCGATGCCTGACACGCAGCAGCCGGAGCCGGACGCACCGCTCGCCCTGTGGGGCGGCCGGTTCGCGTCCGGTCCGGCGGCCGCGCTCGCCGACCTGTCGCGCTCGACGCACTTCGACTGGCGGCTCGCGGACGTCGACATCTCGGGCTCGGTGGCGCACGCGCACGTGCTGCACGCCGCGAGCCTGTTGTCCGACGACGAGGTCCGCGGCATGGTCGACGCGCTCGAGCGCCTGCGCGCGGACGTCGCGTCCGGCGCGTTCGGGCCGTCTCCCGACGACGAGGACGTGCACACCGCGCTCGAGCGCGGCCTCATCGAGCGCGCGGGCGCGGACCTGGGCGGCAAGCTCCGCGCGGGCCGCTCTCGCAACGACCAGATCGCGACGCTCGTGCGCATGTACCTGCGCCGCGAGTCACGCACGATCGCCGGGCTCGTGCTGGACGTCGTCGACGCGCTCGTCGCGCAGGCCGCGGCCGCGGGCGATGCGCCCATGCCGGGGCGCACGCACCTGCAGCACGCGCAGCCCGTCCTCCTCGCGCACGCGCTGCTCGCGCACGCGTGGCCGCTGCTGCGTGACGTCGACCGCTTCGTCGACTGGGACCGCCGTGCGGCGGTGTCGCCGTACGGCTCGGGCGCCCTCGCGGGATCGTCGCTGGGGCTCGACCCCGCCGAGGTCGCCGCGGAGCTCGGGTTCGACGGCCCCGTCGAGAACTCGATCGACGGCACGGCGTCGCGCGACGTCGTCGCCGAGTTCGCGTTCGTCGCGGCGATGCTCGCGGTCGACCTCTCGCGTCTCGCCGAGGAGGTCATCCTCTGGGCGACGAAGGAGTTCGGCTTCGTGCGCCTGCACGACGCGTACTCGACCGGGTCGAGCATCATGCCGCAGAAGAAGAACCCGGACATCGCCGAGCTCGCGCGCGGCAAGGCAGGTCGCCTCGTCGGCGACCTCACGGGTCTGCTCACCACGCTCAAGGGCCTCCCGCTCGCCTACAACCGTGACCTGCAGGAGGACAAGGAGCCCGTCTTCGACCAGGTCGACCAGCTCCGCGTGCTGCTGCCGGCGTTCGCCGGCATGGTCGCCACGCTCACGTTCGACCTCGACCGGCTCGCGTCGCTCGCACCACAGGGCTTCTCGCTCGCGACCGACATCGCGGAGTGGCTCGTGCGTGAGGGCGTGCCGTTCCGTGTCGCGCACGAGGTCGCGGGGGAGTGCGTGCGTGCCTGCGAGGCGCACGAGCCCGCGATCGAGCTGTGGGAGCTGTCCGACGACGAGCTCGCGGCGATCTCGCCGCACCTCACGCCGGCGGTGCGCTCCGTCCTGTCGGTCGAGGGTTCCGTCGCGTCCCGTTCCGCGTACGGCGGCACGGCTCCCGTGCGCGTCGCCGAGCAGCTGGGTCGCGCGCGCGACCGTGCGCACGAGCTGCGCGGCTGGTCGTCCTGACGCGTCGATGGGCACCGAATGTCGATGAGCACCGCACGTCGATGAGCACCCGACCGCGGACAGCACCGGCCGTCGGCCGGGTCGTCGACCTCGCGCGCTCGCGGCCTGCCCGGCTCGGGCCGGTCCGGCTCGTCGTCGTCGACGGACCGGCCGGCTCCGGCAAGACGACGTTCGCGGCGGCCGTGGCCGAGCTCGCCGGCCCAGGCACGACCGTGCTGCACCTCGACGACCTGTACGAGGGCTGGTCCGGCCTGGAGGGATCGCTGTGGCCGCGACTGAGCGCCCAGGTGCTCGAGCCGCTGCGCCGGGGCCGGCCGGGTCGCTACCAGCGGTACGACTGGGGATCGGGTGCGTTCGCGGAGTGGGTCGACGTCCCGCTGCCCGCACTGCTCGTGGTCGAGGGGTGCGGCTCGGCCCGCCGCGCGGCGGACGCGTCCGCGTCCGTCCGCGTATGGGTGGAGGCCGACGACGCGCTCCGCCTCGAGCGCGGCCTCGAGCGCGACGGCCAGGACGCGCGCGAGCAGTGGGTGCGCTGGATGGACGACGAGCGGGCGCACTTCGACCGCGAGGGCACGCGTGCCCGCGCCGACGTCCGCGTCGGCGCGTGGGGCGACCTCGAGGCGTGACGAGGAGAGCGGCCCGCGTGCGCCCGTACGGCAGGATGTCCCTGTGACCACGCCGCCCCGCACGCCCGACGCGGCCGACCCGGCCGCCGTCGTCACCGTGCCGGCGCGCGTCTGGTACGGCCGCGACGTGCACGCCGTGGCGCACGACCTGCTCGGCACGTACCTCACCGCCCGCTCGGCGGCGGGTGACGTCACCGTGCGCATCACCGAGGTCGAGGCGTACGGCGGGGCGACCGACCCGGGTTCGCACGCCTACCGCGGCCGCACCGCCCGCAACGCCGTGATGTTCGCGGAGCCCGGCCGGCTCTACGTGTACCGCCACCTCGGCCTGCACCACTGCCTCAACGTTGTCACCGAGCCGACCGGGAGCCCTGCGGCCGTGCTGCTGCGCGGGGGAGAGGTCGTCGAGGGCGAGCAGCTCGCATGGAGCCGCCGCGAGAGCGCGGGCGTCGTCGACTCGAGCCGCCAGCTCGCGCGCGGCCCGGCCAGGCTGGCCGTGTGCCTGGGGCTCGACCTCGCGGCCAACGGCGCGGACCTGACCGAGGCGGGTGGCGCGGTCGTGCTGCACCGGCACAGCACCGGCACGCTCTCCCAGGTCGCGAGCGGCCCGCGCGTCGGGGTCTCCGGCAGCGGCGGCGACGGCGCCCGATTCCCGTGGCGGTACTGGCTCACCAACGAGCGGACGGTGTCCGCCTACCGGCCGGCGTATCGACCGCCGACGTCGGTGGACGTCCCCTAGGACGACGACGTCGGCGCCCCGCCCATCCGCTGGCCCCTGACTGGAGACCTTCTCGTGAACGACATCCTCGACGACCTCGAGTGGCGCGGCCTGCTCGCGCAGACGACCGACCGCGCCGCACTCGCCGAAGCCCTGGCCGCCGGTCCCGTGCGCCTGTACTGCGGCTTCGACCCGACCGCGCCGAGCCTGCACATCGGCAACCTCGTGCAGATCCTCACCGTCCGACGCCTGCAGGACGCCGGCCACGTGCCGTTCGCCCTCGTCGGCGGCGCGACCGGCCTCATCGGCGACCCGAAGATGACGGGCGAGCGGACCTTGAACTCGCGCGACGTCGTCGCAGGCTGGGTCGAGCGCATCCGTGCCCAGATCGCGCCGCTGCTGCGGTTCGACGGGCCGTCGGCCGCGACGATGGTGAACAACCTCGACTGGACCGCGCCGCTGTCGGCGATCGACTTCCTGCGCGACGTCGGCAAGCACTACCGCCTGGGCACGATGCTCGCGAAGGACACCGTCGCACGGCGCCTCAACAGCGACCAGGGCATCAGCTTCACCGAGTTCAGCTACCAGATCCTGCAGGGGATGGACTTCCTCGAGCTGCACCGCCGGCACGGCGTGACCCTGCAGACGGGCGGATCGGACCAGTGGGGCAACCTGCTGTCGGGCGTCGAGCTGATCCGGCGTTCCGAGGGCACCGCGGTCCACGCCCTCACGACGCCGCTGGTGACCAAGGCCGACGGCACGAAGTTCGGCAAGACCGAGTCGGGCACGGTCTGGCTCGACCCGGAGCTGACGACGCCATACGCCTTCTTCCAGTTCTGGCTGAACGCCGACGACGCCGACGTCGTGCGCTACCTGAAGATCTTCACGTTCCGCACGCGCGACGAGATCGCCTTCCTCGAGGAGGCTGTCGCCGCACGTCCCGCCGCTCGGGAGGCGCAGCGCGCCCTCGCGCACGACGTCACGAGCCTCGTGCACGGCACCGATGCCGCAGACGCGGTCGTCGCGGCGAGCCAGGCGCTGTTCGGCCGAGGCTCCCTGACGGATCTCGACGAGCGGACGGTCGCCGGCGCCCTCGCGGAGCTGCCCACGGCGCCGGGCGCCCTGGGAGACCCGGTGGTCGACCTCTTCGCCGCGACGGGAATCGTCGCGAGCAAGTCAGAGGCCCGCCGAGCGGTCAAGGAGGGCGGCCTCTCGGTCAACAACGTGCGCGTGACCGCCGACGAGCAGCCCCTGACGGAGTCGGACCTGCTCCACGGGAGGTGGGCGGTGCTCCGCCGCGGCAAGCGCACGCTCGCCGTGGTCGACACCCGCGCCTGACGGCCGCACGAGCAGGCGCTCGACCGGCGCCGGCACGTCGCCGAGCGCCGGTCGTGCCGTGGTGACCGGCGTCACCGCGCAGCGATTTGCCAGCCCGGCCCGACCGCGCGTAACGTTCTCCGAGTCGCCCGGCAGGGAGGAACAGACACCAGGGATCGAACCCGGTGGCTGGTCCCGCAGGCGGCCGCCCCCGAACCGAACGCAGGACGCTTCGTGCGCCCTCGAACCGGATCGGGACCGGATCTCGCCCCCGGCCAGCTGGTCGAGAGCGAAAGAAAAGCCCGGTAGAGTAGTGAAAAGCTGGAAGCGAAGAATTCGCCGAAAGCGACTGGCGGATCAGCTCGAGAAGTGCTGATAGGCTGGAGAAACAGAAAGCCTCCGGGCAGGTCGAGAGACTGAATCGGATGCGCGTCTGTTCCTTGAGAACTCAACAGTGTGCCAAGTAGTCGATGCCATATGGCTCATCTTTGATG
>NZ_JEOE01000031.1 GCF_000708885.1 Cellulomonas sp. HZM
GGCAGGATGGGGGCATGAAGGTTGCCGCGCGGGCGCACGTGCCGCCGTTCGCCGTGATGGAGATCCTCGCTGCCGCGAACCGGCGGCGGGCTGCCGGTGAGCACGTGCTCAACCTGTGCGCGGGCGAGCCGTCGACCGGTGCGTCCGACGTCGTGCGGCAGCGCGCGATCGAGCTGCTGACCGCGGGCGACCTCGGGTACACCGAGTCGCTCGGCGCGCCCGGGCTGCGGGCCGCGATCGCCCGCCACTACGGCGACTGGTACGGCCTCGACGTCGACCCCTCGCGGGTCGCGGTCACCACGGGTTCGTCGGGCGGGTTCATGCTCGCGTTCCTCGCGGCGTTCGACGTCGGCGACCGGGTCGCCCTCGCCAGGCCCGGGTACCCGGCGTACACCAACATCCTCGCGGCGCTCGGGTGCGAGGTCGTGGAGCTCGCGTGCGGTCCCGAGACCCGCTACCAGCCGACCGTCGCGCAGCTCGAGGCGCTCGACGAGCCGGTCGAGGGCCTCGTCGTCGCGAGCCCCGCCAACCCGACCGGAACGATGATCGACGCCGACGAGCTCGACGCCCTCGCGCGCTGGTGCGGCGAGCACGGCGTGCGCCTGGTCAGCGACGAGATCTACCACGGCATCACATACGGCGACGCGCAGCCGCCGACCGCCGCGCGCTACCTGCCCGACGGCGCCGTCGTCGTCAACTCCTTCTCCAAGTACTGGGCGATGACCGGCTGGCGGCTGGGCTGGCTCGTGCTGCCCGACGACCTCGTCACGCCGGTCGACGCGCTCGCGGGGAACGTCGCGCTGTGCCCGCCGGCGCTCGCGCAGCACGCCGGCGTCGCCGCGTTCAGCCCCGAGGGGCTCGCGGCCGCCCGGGCGAACGTCGAGCAGTACGCGGCGTCGCGCGCGCTGGTGCTCGACCGGCTCGGCGACCTCGGCTGGACCCGCGTCGCACCCGCCGACGGCGCGTTCTACGTGTACGCGGACGTGTCGTCGACCGGCCTCGACTCCGTGACCTGGTGCGCTCGGCTGCTCGACGAGGCCGGGGTCGCCCTGACGCCCGGCACCGACTTCGACCCCGTGGACGGGCACCGATGGGTGCGGCTGTCGTTCGCGTCGTCGGTCGACGTGGTGCGCGAGGCCGTGGACCGCATCGTCGCGTGGCAGCGGACGCTCGCGTGATCCCGCTCGTCGAGCCCGGGCCGCCGCTGACCGCGGAGCAGGTGGAGCGCGCGGCGCGGCACCTGCTGCTGCCGGGGGTCGGCGAGGTCGGGCAGCGTCGGCTGCGGGCGGCGCGCGTGCTGGTGCTCGGCGCCGGCGGCCTCGGTGCGCCCGTGCTGCAGTACCTCGCGGCGGCGGGCGTCGGGACGCTGGGGATCGTCGACGACGACGTGGTGGACGCCTCCAACCTCCAGCGGCAGGTGGTGCACGGGACCGCGGACGTGGGTCGGCCCAAGGTGGACAGCGCGCGCGCCGCCGTCCTGGCGCTCGACCCGACGATCGTCGTCGAGACGTTCCGCACGCGCCTGACCAGCGAGAACGTCTCCCTGTTGGACGGCTGGGACGTCGTCGTCGACGGCACGGACAACTTCCCGACGCGCTACCTGGTGGCCGACGAGAGCACCGCGCCCGTGGTGTGGGGGTCGGTGCTGCGGTTCGACGCGCAGGTGTCGGTGTTCTGGCGGCACGCGGGTGTGACGCTGCGGGACCTCTTCCCGGAGCCGCCCGCGCCCGACGAGGTGCCGAGCTGTGCGGAGGCCGGCGTGCTCGGTGCCCTGTGCGGGCAGGTCGGGTCCGTGATGGCGACCGAGGTGGTCAAGCTCCTGACCGGCGCCGGGGATCCGCTGCTCGGGCGGGTGCTGGTGGTGGACGCGCTGCGGGGTCGGTGGGAGACGGTCCCGCTGGTCGGGCGCGGCCGGGTGCGCGCTCGCGAGGACGCTCCGGAGGCGGCGACGAGGGTCCCGACGACTGTCCCGACGATCACCGCGCGCGATCTCGCGGCCCGCCTTGCCGACCCGTTCGACCCGCTCGTCGTCCTCGACGTCCGCGAACCGGCCGAGGTCGCCGTCGCCGCGTTCCCCGGCGCAGTGCACGCGCCGCTCGCGACGGTGCTCGACGGGACGGCACCGATCCCCGACGGCGAGCTCGTCGTGCTGTGCGCCGTCGGCGGCCGGTCGCTGGTCGCGACGAGGGCGCTGCGCGAGCGCGGCCGGCAGGCGACCAACCTCGAGGGCGGCCTGCGCGCCTGGCTGGCGACGACGTGATGCGCACGCTCGACGAGCACCGGGCCGCGACCGCCGCCCTCGCGGAGCCGCTGCCCGCGCACGAGGTGTCGCTCACCGACGCGCCGGGTCACGTGCTGGCGCGGGACGTCCGCGCGAGCGAGCCGCTGCCCCGCTGGGACAACTCCTCGATGGACGGGTACGCGGTGCGCCGCGCCGACGTCACGCACGTCCCCGTCCGGCTGCCGGTCGCGGTGGAGCTCGCGGCGGGCACGGCCGACGAGCGCGCGCTGGAACCCGGTGCGGCGGCGCGCATCATGACCGGCGCCCCGTTGCCGCCGGGTGCCGACGCGGTGGTGCCGATCGAGCACACCGACGGCGCGACGGACGTCGTCGAGATCCGCGTCGCGCCCGTCGCGGGTGCGCACGTGCGCCGCGCAGGAGAAGACGCTGCGCCCGGCGACCTCGTGGTCGCGCGTGGCTCGCTGCTGGGCGTCGCACACGTCGGGGCGCTCGCGTCCGTCGGGTGCGCGCGCGTGCTCGTGCACCGGCGACCGCGGATCGCGGTGGTGTCGACCGGCGACGAGCTGGTCGAGCCGGGGTCGCCGTTGCGACACGGCCAGCTTCCCGACTCGAACTCGTGGCTCCTCGCGGCGGCCGTCGCCGAGGCGGGTGGCGACGCCGTGCGCGTCGGCCCGCTGCCCGACGACCCGGTCGGGCTCCTGCGCGCGCTGCGCGACCTCGCGCCCCGGGTCGACGGGATCGTCACCTCGGGCGGGGTGAGCATGGGCGCCTACGACGTCGTGAAGGCAGCGCTGACCGGCCACGGCGTCGACTTCCTCGCCGTGGCGGTCCAGCCCGGCAAGCCGCAGGGACTCGGGCGGCTCGACGGGACCCCTCTGTGGGCTCTGCCCGGCAACCCCGTGAGCACGTTCGCGTCGTTCGAGGTGTTCGTGCGGCCCGCGATCCAGCGCATGCGGGGGCTCGCGGACCTCGAGCGACCCACCGCGGTGCGCCGCGTGGAGGTCGGGTGGCGGACGCCGCCCGGTCGCGCGCAGCTCATGCCCGTGCGCTTCGTCGGCGACGCCGTCGTGCCGGCGACCGACCGTGGCTCCGGCTCGCACCTCGCGGTGCGCCTCGCGCTCGTCGAGGGTCTCGCCGTCGTCCCCGCCGAGGTCGACGAGGTCGTCGTCGGCGACCTGCTCCCCGTCATGAAGGTGGTCCCATGACCCAGTTCACGCATCTCGACGAGGCCGGCCACGCGCGCATGGTGGACGTCACCGAGAAGCAGCCCACCGTCCGCTCGGCGACCGCGTCCGGGCTGGTCGCGTGCCCGCCCGCCGTCGTCGCGGCGCTGCGTTCCGGTGACGTGCCGAAGGGCGACGTGCTCGCCGTCGCGCGCATCGCCGGGATCGCCGGGGCGAAGCGGACCGCGGAGCTGCTGCCGCTCGCGCACGTCATCGGGGTGCACGGGGCCGTGGTCGACCTCGACGTGGTCGACGAGGGGGTGCGCATCGTCGCGACGGTGCGCACGGCCGACCGCACGGGGGTCGAGATGGAGGCGCTCACCGCGGTGTCCGTCGCGGCGCTCGCCGTGGTTGACATGGTCAAGGGGCTCGACAAGTCGGTGCGCATCGCGGACGTGCGGCTCGAGGCGAAGACCGGCGGGAAGTCGGGCTCGTGGCAACGGGAGGACGCGTGACGACCGTCCGGTACTTCGCGGCCGCGGCCGAGGCGGCGGGTGTCGACTCGGAACCGGTGACGCCCGGGACCTGGGCCGACGTGCGGTCCGCGTTGCTGGTCTCGCACCCCGCGCTCGCGGCCGTGCTGCCGCGGTGCGCGGTGCTCGCGGACGGTGTGCGGC
The DNA here is from genome assembly GCF_000708885.1 of Cellulomonas sp. HZM. GTDB lineage: Bacteria > Actinomycetota > Actinomycetes > Actinomycetales > Cellulomonadaceae > Cellulomonas. The sequence continues at coordinate 4,083 of NZ_JEOE01000031.1, forward strand.
TCGACGCGGACGACGACGACGTGCGCGCCGGCGCCGTGCTCGACGTGCTGCCGCCGTTCGCGGGCGGCTGACCGCGCTCGGCTCGCTCAGCCCGGTTCAGCCGGCCAGCACCGACCCCATCGCGCGCGCCAGGAACCACGGGTCCACCACCGCGCACAGCTCACGCGCCGAGTGCATCGACAGGATCGGCGCGCCCACGTCGACCGTGCGGATGCCGAGCCGGGTCGCGGTGATCGGCCCGATCGTCGACCCGCACGGCACCGCGTTGTTGGAGACGAAGTCCTGGCTCGGCACCCCGACCCGCTCGCACGCACCCCGCCACAGCGCCGCGCCCGGGGCGTCGGTGGTGTAGCGCTGGTTCGCGTTGATCTTGAGGATCGGCCCGCCGCCCGCGACCGGCAGGTTGGCCGGGTCGTGCCGCTCGACGTAGTTGGGGTGCACGGAGTGGCCCACGTCCGACGACACGCACCACGACGCAGCGAGCGCCCGGCGTGACTGCTCGTCGTCGGCCCCCAGCCCGCTCCGCACGCGCGCGAGGACGTCCTCGAGGAACGGCCCGGCGGCGCCCGAGCGCGACTCGGACCCGACCTCCTCGTGGTCGAACGCGGCCAGCACCGCGACCCGGTCGCCGCCCTCGAAGCCGAGCAGGGCCTCGAGCGCCGCGTGCGTGGACAGCAGGTTGTCGAGCCGCCCGCTCGCGAACAGCTCGTCGTCCGCGCCGAGCACCCGGGGCTCCTGGGTGTCGGCGACGACGAGGTCGAACCCGACGACGTCGTCGGCCTCGCACACGCCGTCGACCGCCGCCGCCAGCACGTCGGCGTGACCGTCGCCCGCGAGGCCCCACACAGGCTGCGTGTGCCGCTGCTTGTCGAGCGTGAGCCCGTCGTTGACCTGCCGGTCCAGGTGGATCGCAAGCTGCGGGATGCGCAGCAGCGGCCCGGTGCGCACCAGGTGCTGCGCACCGTCGCGGGTCACGACCCGGCCCGCGAGCGCGAGGTCGCGGTCCAGCCACGAGTTGAGCAGCGGCCCGCCGTACACCTCGACGCCGGCCTGCAGCCAGCCCGCGCGCGTGCTCGTCGGTCGCGGCTTGAGCTTGAAGCCGGGCGAGTCGGTGTGGGTGCCGAGCACCGTCACGGGCGTCGTCGGCCCCGCGCCGTCCGGGACCACCCAGGCGATCGCGGCACCGTCGCGCACCACGACCCGGCGGCCGGGACCCGTGGGCCACGCCTGCGTCTCGTCGAGCAGCTCGAACCCGTGCTGCTGCAGGCGGCGCGCGATCTCGTGCGCGGCGTGGAACGACGAGGGGGACGCCGTGACGAACGCGGCGAGGTCGGCGGTGTGGGCAGCGGCGTCGGCGGGAGGTCGGGTCACGGGTTCGATCGTGCCACGGCGGCCGCGCGGGTCAGCCCTCGTCGAGGCGGAGCGGTCGCAGCCCACGTTCGGTCAGGGCGAGTGCCCACGGGCCGGCACCGCGCTTGATCACCTCGCGCTGCAGGACGCGTGCTTCGCCGCGCGCGGCCTGTGGACGGCGGGGTCAGCCGCCGATCGCGCTCATCGGGCGCGCGGGCTGATGGAACCCGGGCTCGCCGATGTCGTGCCCCGCGCGCTTGCCCGCGAGGCAGCGCCGGAACGCGTCGGCGAGGTCGTCGTCCGTGCCGCCGCCGCGCAGGACCCCGCGCGCGTCGACCTCGTCCTGCGAGAACAGGCATGCGCGCAGCTGGCCGTCCGCGGTGAGCCGCAGCCGGTCGCACGATCCGCAGAACGGCGCGGACACCGAGGCGATGACGCCCACGGTCGCCGGGCCGCCGTCGACGAGCCACAGCTCAGCCGGTGCGGCCCCGCGCGCGGGGACCTCGGTGAGCGTGAACGCGGCGGACAGCCGGTCGAGGATCTCCGCCTGCGTGACCATCGCGGTGCGGTCCCAGGTGTGCCCGCCGTCGAGGGGCATCTGCTCGATGAACCGCATCTGGTAGCCGCGCTCGACGGCGAATCGGGTGAGGTCGACGACCTCGTCGTCGTTCACGCCGCGCATCGCGACCGCGTTGACCTTCACGGGGTGCAGACCCGCGGCGTCGGCGGCCGCGAGGCCCGCGAGCGTGTCGTCGAGGCGGTCGCGGCGGGTGAGGGCGACGAAGCGCTCGCGGTCGAGCGTGTCGAGGCTGACGTTGACGCGGGTCAGGCCCGCGTCGCGCAGCGGCTGGGCCAGCGTCGGCAGGCGCAGCGCGTTCGTCGTGAGCGACACCTCGGGCGAGCCCGGCAGCGCGACGAGGCGGCGGACCACGTCCACCACGTCGGCCCGCAGCAGCGGCTCGCCGCCCGTGAGCCGCAGCTCGGTGATGCCGTTCTCGACGCCGACGCGCGCGATCCGCACGATCTCGTCGGTGCTGAGCATGGTGTCGCGCGGCAGCCACGGCACGCCGTCCGCGGGCATGCAGTAGGTGCAGCGCAGCGAGCAGCGGTCGGTCAGCGAGATCCGCAGGTCGCGGTGCTCACGTCCGAACCGGTCGACGAGGCTCATGCCATCCCGACCCACACGTGCGACCCGTCCGCGAGCACCTCGCGCTTCCACACCGGCAGCTCGGCCTTGACGCGCTCGACGAGCTCGCGGCACGCGTCGAACGCCTCGGCCCGGTGCGCGGCGGCCACGGCGGCGACGATCGCGGCCTCGCCGACGACGAGTCGGCCGGTGCGGTGGCTCACGGCGACCCTCGTCGTCGGGCGCGCGACCTCGTCGGCGACGCGCCGCAGGACCTCGGCCGCGTCCGGGTGCGCGCTGTACTCGAGCGCGACCACCTCGCCCGTGACGGACGGGTCGTGGTCGCGGACCAGGCCGACGAACGTCGCGACCGCGCCGGCGCTGGGGTCGCTCACGTGTTCCACGTGAAACGTGAGGTCGAGGGGCTGGTCGGTCAGGTTCGCGTAGGTCATCCGTGGTCGCCGCCGTCCAGCTGGTTGAGCAGGTGCGGCAGGAGCGGGATGACGGCCTCGAGCCCCTCGCGCACACCGCCGGGCGAGCCGGGGAGGTTGACGACGAACGCGCCGCCGTCGGTGACGCCTGCGAGGCCGCGCGAGAGGACGGCGGTGGGAACCGGGCTCGAGCGGCGCAGGAGCTCGGGGATGCCGGGGAGCAATCGGTCGAGCACCGGGCGCGTGCCCTCGGGGGTGCGGTCTCGCGGGCCGATGCCCGTGCCGCCGGAGGTCACGACGACGCGCGCGCCGGAGTCGAGGGCGCCGCGGACGGCCGCCTCGACGAGGTCGGCCCCGTCCGGGACCACCTGCAGGTCGACGTCGTACCCCGCCGCGGTGAGCGCGTCGCGGGCCACCGGGCCTGAGCGGTCCTCGCGCACGCCCGCCGCGCAGCGGTCGGACACGACCAGCACGACGGCGCGGACGAGGGGCACCCTGCCAGGGTACGCAGACCTGTGGATGACGGCCGACGTGGTCCGCGCGTGCTCGTTACGGTCCGGCGGGTGCGGACGAGGATCACGCTGCGGCGACCGGAGGGCGACGAGGACCTCGTCGTGAGCGCGGGTGCGGGCGCGAGCGTCGGGGACGTCGCGGACGCGCTCGCGGCCGGCGCCGGGCTCCCGGCCGGGTCGGCGCTGGAGGTCACGACGAGCGACGGGACCACTGTCCTCCCGCGCGCGTCCGACGCTGCCGTACGTGGAGGGGCGGTCGTCGCGCTCGTCGACGAGGCGCACGCCGCCGGGCCGCCGGGGGCGCGGCTCCAGGTGCTCACGGGCCCTGACCAGGGGCTCGACGTGCGGCTGCCGCGCGGGGTGACGACGATCGGGCGCGACGAGCGCTGCGACGTTCGGCTGGGTGACCCGATGCTGTCGCGCACGCACGCACGCGTCCTGGTGGGTGCGCAGGTCGAGATCGCGGACGCGGGGTCGTCGACCGGTCTCGTGATCGGGGGCGGTCGGGTCGAGCGGGCCGTCGTCGACGCCGGCGACTACGTCCTGCTCGGCGACAGCGTGCTGCGGATCTCGGCCCTCGACGCGAGCGACGAGCCGGCAGCCGCGGTGCGCTTCAACCGATCGCCGCGCGTGCTCGACCGGTTCGACGAGCGCGAGGTCGAGGCGCCCGCGCCGCCGGACCCGCCGCCGCCGTCGCGCCCGCCGTGGGTCGCGATCCTCGCGCCGCTCGTCATGGGCGTCGCGATGTACTGCTTCCTGCGCAGCCCGCTCACGCTCGCGCTGCTGGCGCTGTCGCCTCTGGTCGCGTTCGCGACCTGGTTCGACAGGCGGGCGTCGGACCGGCGACGGGCACGTGAGCAGGCCGAGGCGTTCCGCGCGGACCTCGCGGCGCTCGGGGCCCGGCTGGGCGCCCTGCAGGACGACGAGCGGTCGGTGCGGCTCGCGGAGGCGCCGTCGACCGACGAGGTGTGCGCCGGGGCGTCGTCGCGGGACCCGGTGCTGTGGTCACGCCGACCCGCGGACGGCGTCGTCGTGCGCGTCGGGGTCGGTGACGCGTCGTCCCGGGTCGCGGTCCGCGTGCCCGGTCGCGGCAGGGCGCTCGACGAGGTGTGGACGGAGCTCGAGGCGCTCGTCGCCCGGCATGCGGAGGCGCGCGGGGTGCCGTTGCTCGCGCCGCTCGGGCTGCTGGGCGTCGTCGGTGGCGCATCGGCGGACGACGTCGCGCGCGCGGTGATGGCGCAGGTCGTCGGGCTGCACTCGCCCGTCGAGGTCGGGGTGGGTGCGCTCGTGCCCGCGGCGGCGCTGGGCGGGTGGTCGTGGCTGGCCTGGGTCCCGCACACCGAGACGTCCGCGGGGTCGCTGCTCGCGGCCGACCCCGCCGCGGGCGCCGCGCTCGTCGCACGGCTCGAGGAGCTGGTGGCCGGTCGCGTCGCGGGGAGCGGACCGTCCGACGGGCCGCCGACCGTCGTCGTGCTGGTCCACGACGACGCGCCCGCCGACCGAGCCCGTCTCGTCCGCCTCGCCGAGGTCGGGCCGGCGCACGGGGTGCACCTCGTGTGGCTCGCACCCGACGTCCGGCGGCTGCCCGCGGCCTTCGGCACGTACGTCGAGGTCACCGACGCGGCCGCCGCTGTCGGCGACGTGAGCGGCGGCACCCGGCGCGAGGTGCGGGCCGAACGCCTGGACGTCGCGGCCGCCGCCGGCTTCGCCAGGGCGCTCGCGGGCATCGAGGACGCGGGGGCGGTCGTGCACGACGAGACCGCGCTGCCGCGCTCGGTGGGGTTCCTCGAGCTCGCCGGGCGCGACGTCGCCTCGAGCACCGCGGCGGTGCTCGAACGTTGGCGCGAGACCGGCACCGGGCGGCGCGGACCGGATGCAGGTCTGCGCGCGGTGGTCGGGACCGGGTCCGGGGGGCGACTGGTCCTGGACCTGCGCGCCCAGGGGCCGCACGCGCTCGTCGGCGGGACGACGGGTTCCGGCAAGAGCGAGCTGCTGCAGACGTGGGTGCTGAGCCTCGCGGTCGCGTACGGCCCCGAGCGCGTGACGTTCCTGCTCGTCGACTACAAGGGCGGCGCCGCGTTCGCCGACTGCGTCGAGCTGCCGCACTGCGTCGGCCTCGTGACCGACCTGTCGCCGCCGCTGGTCCGCCGCGCGCTGACGTCGCTGCGGGCCGAGCTGCGACACCGCGAGCACCTGTTCCGCCGCAAGGGCGTCAAGGACCTGCTCGAGCTCGAGCGCACGGGCGACCCCGAGACGCCGCCCGCGCTCGTCATCGTGGTCGACGAGTTCGCGGCGCTCGTCGCGGACGTCCCGGAGTTCGTCGACGGCGTGGTCGACGTCGCCCAGCGCGGCCGGTCGCTCGGCCTGCACCTCGTGCTCGCGACGCAGCGGCCCGCGGGGGTCATCAAGGACAACCTGCGCGCCAACACCAACCTGCGCGTGGCGCTGCGGATGGCCGACGACGCGGACTCGACCGACGTGCTCGGCACGCCGATCGCCGCACAGATCGACCCGGCGCTGCCCGGTCGCGGGGCGGTGCGCACCGGTCCGGGCCGCGTCGCGATGTTCCAGACCGCGCACGCCGGCGGGGTGTCGCCCGAGACGCCCGGGCGCCCGTCGGTGGACGTCGCGACGCTCGGGTTCGGTGCCGACGAGCCGTGGCTCCTGCCGCGGGGGCCGATGGCGGACGACGACGGGCCGACCGACATCTCGCGCGTGGTGGCGACGGTCCGTGCCGCGGCCGCCGGGCGACACGTGCCGCGTCGGCCGTGGCTGCCCGAGCTGCCCGCGGTGGTCGACCTCGCCACGCTCGAGCCCTCGCAGCCCGACGCGGTGACGCTCGGTCTCGCGGACCGGCCCGCGCACCAGGAGCAGACCGTGATGCGGTGGCGCCCGGACGACCACGGCTCGCTCGCCGTGTTCGGGACGTCGGGCGCCGGCCGCTCCGCGGTGCTGCGGACCGTCGCGGCGTCGCTCGTCGGCCCCGCGCACGTCTACGGGCTGGACCTGGGATCGGGTGGGCTCGCGATGCTCGACGTCCTCCCGCACGTGGGCGCCGTGATCGACGGCTCGGACACCGAGCGGACCGTGCGCCTGCTGCGCCGGCTGCGCGACGAGCTCGACGAGCGCGCGGCCCGGTTCGCCGCGGCGCACGCCGACTCGCTCACGCGCTATCGCGAGGTCGCGGGCCGGGACGACGAGCCGCGTGTGGTGCTGCTCGTCGACGGGCTCGCCGCGCTGCGCGACGCGCACGAGGCCGACGTGGGCCGGACCGGGGCATGGGCTGCGTTCCAGCGTGTCGTGGCCGAGGGACGGCCCCTCGGGATCCATGTGGTCATGGCGTGCGAGCGACCGGGCGCGCTGCCGACGTCGCTCGCGGCCGGCGTCCCCCGGCGGCTGGTGCTGCGGCAGGCCGACGAGAGCGCGTACGGGTTGCTGGGCGTTCCCAAGGACGTGCTCGGACCCGCGTCGCCACCCGGGCGCGCTGTGCCGTGCGGCGAGTCCGACGAGGTGCAGGTCGCGGTGCTCGGCGGCGACGCCGACCCGGGCGCGCAGGCCGCGGCGCTCGCGCTCCTGGCGTGCTCCCTGACGGCGGCGGGCGTCGCCCCGGCCCCGCCCGTGCGCCGGCTCCCCACGCTCGTGCGTGCTGCCTCGCTGCCGCGCGACGCCGCCGGGCAGCCCGTCCTCGGCATCGCCGACGACACGCTCGAGCCGCTCGGCTTCGACCCCACCGGTTCGTTCCTGCTCGCCGGACCACCCGGGAGCGGGCGAACCACGGCGCTCGCGGCGATCGCGACCGCCGTGCGCCGCTGGTCCCCGCAGGCGCCGCTCCACCTGGTCGCCCGGCCCCGGTCACCGCTGCTGGCGCTGGGTGGCTGGTCCGACGTCGCGACGGACCCGGCGGACGCGGCGGCGCTCGTCGGCGGGCTGCCGCTCGAGTCGGACGAGCAGCGGGTCACCCTCGTCGTCGAGAGCCTGGGCGACCTGCTCGGGACCGCCGCCGAGCAGCCCGTCACCGCGGCCGTGCGTGCGGCCCGCCGCCACGGGCACCTCGTCGTCGCGGAGGCCGAGACGGCCGCGTGGTCGTCGTCGTGGCCGTTGTTCGCGGAGGTGCGTGCAGGACGACGAGGGCTCGTGCTGCAGCCCGACCACCTCGACGGCGACGCCCTGCTGCGCACGCCGTTCCTGCGCGCGCCCCGCGGTGAGCAGCCGCCCGGCCGGGGGCTGCTGGTCGAAGCCGGGCGTGTGCGCCGCGTGCAGGTCGCATGCCCTTGACGGGGCCGTGACCACGCCCGTGACCATGCCTGTGGAAAACCCTGACGAACCGGACACCGGAATCCCTACGGTGCAGGTCCCGGCGGTGCCAGACCGCCCAGGACCCAGGGAGCAGACATGTCGAACCTCAACGTCTCCTACGGCGAGATGCGCGATGCCGCCACGCGGCTCAGCACCGGCCAGGACGACATCACCACCAAGCTCGGCGAGCTCAAGGGCTTCATCGAGGGCCTCGTGTCCTCGGGCTTCGTCACCGACCAGGCGTCGGTCTCGTTCGCCGAGTCGTACCGGAAGTTCTCGCACGGGGCGACCGAGCTCATGGGCGGCCTGAGCAGCCTCGGCGACTACCTGCGCAAGGCCGCCGACGCGCTCGAGGACACCGACCAGGCGCTCGCGTCGGCGCTGCGCGGCTGACGGCTCGGGACCGGAGGGGCACGCACCATGACGGACCGCTTGATGCTCGAACCCGGGGTGCTGCGCTCGGCGGGGACGGACCTGCGAGCGATCGCCCAGGAGTTCGTCGAGGCCGACGCGCGCACCCACGCCCTGGCGGAGCAGGTCGGGCACGAGGAGCTCGCGGACGCGGTGCGCGACTTCTCGCGAGGCTGGGACGACAGGCGCGCGCGGATCGTCGAGGACGTCGCCGCGCTCGCGGACGCGTGCACCGGCATCGGAGACGGGTTCGAGGACCTGGACGGCCAGCTCGCCGCGGCGCTGCGGGGCGAGGAGTGAGCGTCGACGTCACGGGCGACCCGGTAGCGGTCCGGGACGCGGCCCAGCGGTACGAGCTCGTGGCCGAGCAGATCCGGTTCGCGTCGGCGCGGCTGCGGCACGTGTCCCTGCACGCATCGGGCTCCGACGCGGTCGCCGCGGTCGCGGACCGGGCCGACGACGTGGCGACGAAGGTCGGCCGCGCGGAGCACCGCTACCGCGCGGCCGGCCGAGCGCTGGGCGTCTACGCGGTGCGACTCGGGGAGGCCGTGGTCGCGGCGCAGGACGCCCGCCGACGAGAGGCGCTGGCGGCCGACGACCTGGCCGACGCGCAGACCCGGGTCGACCGGCTGGTCGCGATGGTCGACGGCGTGCACCCCGACGCCGCCGCGCGGGGTGCCGCCGAGCTCGATGCCGCGCGGGACGAGCGCGACCTCGCGCGTCTGCGGCTCGATGCGGCGCTGGGCGACCTCGAGACGGCCGCACGGGCCCGGGACACCGCCGCGCTCACGGCCGCGGGCGCGATCCGAGCCGCGATGCACGACGGTCTCGACGACGGCTGGTGGCAGGACTGGGGCAGCAAGGTGGCCGCCGCCGTCGCCGCGGTGGCCGACGACATCGCGAACGCCGCGGGCATCGCGGCGCTCCTGCTGTGCTGGGTCCCCGGGCTCGGCGAGGTGCTCGGCCTGATCGCGCTCGTCGCGTCGGCGGTCAAGCTGCTCTCCGACCTCACGCTGGTCCTCGACGACCGCGTGAGCTGGGGGGACGTGGGATGGGACGTCGCGGGGCTCGTCCCCGGCGGAGCGGCCAAGTCGGTGGGTTCGATGGCGCGCGCGACGACGAGGGCCGCCCGCGGCACCGCCAGGATCGAGGCGGCGCGGATCGCGCGCACGTCGGCCCGTGGCCGGGACGAGGTGCTCACGTCCCTCGTCGGACCCCGGGCGCGCACCATGACGCTCGCCGAGGCGCGTGACGCGCAGCGGGTGTCCCGCTCCGCGGCGATCAAGGACGCGCTCGACCCGCGCAAGGACCTGCACGGCGCGCGCAACGGCCGCGACCTGCGGTCGACGACCGGCGCGAAGGACTGGTGGTCACCGGAAGGCGCCAAGAAGTGGATCGTCCGGACGCTCGGTGATCGCGACCTTGCCGCGGACGTCGACCGGTTGAAGGACGTGTCGCCCGAGCTCCTACGCAGGTCGCCGACGACGGCCTCGGCGGTCCGACGTGCCGCGGCGTGGCGTGCGGCGTCGTACGCGACGTCTGGTGCGCAGGGTGCCGAGGCGCTCGCGGGCGGTCAGGACGTGCGCGACTGGGCGGCGGGGGACGCCGACTACCGGCCCGGTGGCTGGCACGCCGTCGAGGCGACCGTCGCCGCGGTCCGTGACGTGACGGGCCACGGGTCAGCTGCCGCGGTGCGCGACGTGCGCCTCACGCGGGGCGAGCGATGAGCGGGGCCGTCCAGATGCTGCTCCCGGACTCGTGGTGGTTCGTGGACGTGACGTCCGCGCCCACGACGACGCGGTCCGTGCGCGAGCTCGTCGAGCGTCGGGTGGGCCGGGCCGATCGGCACGCCCCGCTGCGCGCCGAGCTGCGTTCGTCGCTGCTGCGGCTCGCAGCGGACGCCCGTGGTGCCGGAGCCGTAGCGCTCGCGTTCTCGCTCATGGAGTGGCGCGACGTGCCGCTGCCCGGCTCCCTGGCGGTCTACCGCGTGCCCCGCGGGCACGACGAGCCGCTGGCCGAGCTCGCCGTGCTCGCCGACGGGGTGGGCTCCGACGACCTCCTCGACGTCGTCGCCACGCCGCACGGGACGGCGCTGCGCCGGGTCCGGACCGTCGGTGCCGACGCACGCGTCGACCACGGACCCCTGGACCCGGGCCCGACCGGGCTGCCCGCACCCGGCGCCGGCTCGTCGCCCGAGGTCGATCTGCTCCGCGTCGACTACTGGCTCGACGTCGCCGGTCTCGACGACCTCCTGCTCGTCTGCTTCAGCACGCCGCTCGTCGCGGCCGCCGACCTCTTCCTCGACCTGTTCGGCGCCGTCGTCGACTCGGTCGCAGCGCCCACCGACCCCACAAGCCTCGACCCCACAGACCTCGACCCGAGGAACCTCATCCCCACCGACCGGACGGAGAGCTCTCCATGACCTCGCTTCGCACCCGCACCATCGTTCTCGGCGCCGCCGGGATCGTCCTCCTCGCCCGACTCGCCCGCACGGCGTCACGGACCGACGACGGATGGCTCCACGTCGTGGGGGTCGTCGTGCTCGCCTCGATCGGAGTCGGCATCACGCTGGGCGTCCTGGCCCGCCGGTCCCACGCGATCGCCCGTGCCGCGCGCGCAGCGTCTCCCGGCCTCGAGCTCGTCGCCGCGATGGCCGACGACCGTCTGGCGGAGCTCGTCCGCGGCCACGGCGCCGACCGGGCGCGTGCCGGGATGCAGGTCGTCCTCGCGGTCGGCGAGGACGGCGTCGACGTCTGGGCGGACCATCGGGAGCCGCGCGCGCTGCTGCACCTGTCCTGGGACGGCGTCACCGGCGTGCACGTCGGGCAGTCGTCGTTCGGGAACGGCGTGCCGCTGGGCGCGGTCGTGATCGAGGGCGACGAGTGCACGTACGCGTTCGCGCCGGCATCCGATGCCGCCGGGACGTGGCCGTTCGCGCGCCGTGCTCGCTCGCAGGCGCTCGCCGACCGGTTCGCCCGGCTCGCGGCGCGGACGGTCCCACGCGCGTGACGGTCGGCCGGTCCGGGCTGACGGCGCGCCGCTCGCCGTGAGGCGTCCGCGCCGACGCGTCACGATGCATGCACGACCGTCGGCTCGTCACGATCTCGTTCGCGATCGGTGCGCGGCGGGTGTCCGGCGAACGCATCGCCCCGCGCCGACGCATGGCCCGGTACCCTGGCGGCGGACAACTGAACACGCTGCTCGAACCGCGGCGGGAGAGCTCCCGCCTGACGCGCCCGTCCGGGCGCGGCCGGATCGGGACGCCGAAGGAGCAACCCTCCCCGGGAAACTCTCAGGCCCCTGTACCGCCGCGGCGAGGCAACTCTGGAAAGCGGCCCGGCGACGGGCCCACCGACGGTGCAAGCCGGCGCGCCCCGAGCCCGACCGCGACGAGCGGTTCGGCATGGCGGACCGGCAAAACTCTCAGGTCGCGCGCCCACGGGCGCGCGGATGACAGAGCGGGGAGCCAACCGACCGTCCCGGTCCGCCGGGCGTACCCCGTGGAGCAGCAGTGAACGCCTTCCAGCCACCCGCCGTGCCCGCTGTCCCGCCCGTGCAGGTCGACGACCCCGCGGTCGCGCTCACGGCGGTCGAGCACACGCCCGCAGCGGTCGACTTCGCGGACCGGCACATCGGCCCGCGCGGCGGCGAGACGGCGCACATGCTTGCGGCGGTCGGCTACGAGTCGCTCGACGCGCTCGTCGACGCGGCCGTACCGGCCAGCATCCGCGACGCCGACGCGCTCGACCTGCCCGCCGCCCGGTCCGAGGTCGAGGTGCTCGCGGCGCTGCGCGAGATCGCCGCGAAGAACCAGGTCAAGACGCAGATGATCGGCCAGGGCTACTCCGACACGATCACGCCCGCGGTCATCCGCCGCAACGTGCTCGAGTCCCCCGCCTGGTACACCGCCTACACGCCGTACCAGCCGGAGATCAGCCAGGGCCGCCTCGAGGCGCTGCTCAACTTCCAGACGATGGTCACCGACCTCACCGGCCTCGACGTCGCCAACGCGTCGCTGCTCGACGAGGCCACCGCCGTCGCCGAGGCGGTCGCGCTCATGTGGCGCGCACAGCGCAACAAGCCGGGCACGGTCGTGCTCGACGACCAGCTGTTCGCCCAGTCGCTCGCCGTGACGCTCGGCCGCGCGCAGGCGATCGGGCTGCCCGTCGTCGTCGCGGACCTGTCGCAGGGGCTGCCCGATGTCGAGGGCGACCTGCTCGGCGTCGTCGTGCAGCAGGTGGCCTCGAGCGGCGAGGTGCGCGACCTGCACGGCGTCGTCGCGGCGGCCAAGGAACGCGGCGCGCTCGTCACGTTCGCGGCCGACCTGCTCGCCCTCACGCTGCTCGTCAGCCCCGGCACGCTCGGTGCGGACGTGGCCGTGGGCTCGGCGCAGCGCTTCGGCGTCCCGCTGTTCGGCGGCGGCCCGCACGCGGCGTTCATGGCGGTCCGCTCCGGGCTCGAGCGTTCGCTGCCCGGCCGGCTCGTGGGCGTGAGCGTCGACGCCGAGGGCGCACCCGCCTACCGCCTCGCGCTGCAGACCCGCGAGCAGCACATCCGCCGCGAGAAGGCCACGAGCAACATCTGCACCGCGCAGGCGCTGCTCGCGATCGTCGCGTCGATGTACGCCGTCTACCACGGCCCGGACGGCCTGCGGGAGATCGCGCTGCGCACCAAGCGGCACGCCGACGAGCTCGCCGTGCGGCTGCGTGGCGTCGGCGTCGACGTCGACCACGACGTCGTCTTCGACACCGTCCGCGCGTCGGTCCCGGGCCGGGCCGACGAGGTCGTGGCGGCCGCCGCCCGCAAGGGCCTGAACCTGTTCGCCCCGGACGGCGACCACGTCCAGGTCAGCTCCGACGAGACGACCACGGACGAGCACGTGCTCGACGTGTTCCTCGCGTTCGTCGAGGCGGGCGCGACCGACGTCCCCGTGGGCGACGACGCCGCGGAGTACGCGTCGACGGACGGCACGTTCCGCATCAAGGGCGCCGCGTTCGCGTACTCGCCCGTGACGACGACGGCGACCCTGCCCGAGTGGGCCGCGCGCACCGACGCGTACCTCACGCACCCGGTGTTCCACCTGCACCGCTCCGAGACCGCGATGCTGCGCTACCTGCGCAAGCTCTCGGACAAGGACCTCGCCCTGGACCGCACGATGATCCCGCTGGGCTCGTGCACGATGAAGCTCAACGCCACGGTCGAGATGGAGCCCATCTCCTGGCCCGAGCTCGCGAGCATCCACCCCTACGCCCCGGCGGACCAGACGCAGGGCTACGCCGAGCTGGTCACGCAGCTGCAGGAGTGGCTCGCCGAGATCACCGGGTACGCGGCCGTCAGCGTGCAGCCCAACGGCGGCTCGCAGGGCGAGTTCGCCGGGCTGCTGGCGATCAAGGCGTACCACGCGAGCCGCGGCGAGCAGCAGCGCGACGTGGTGCTGATCCCGGCGTCGGCGCACGGCACGAACGCGGCGTCGGCGGCGCTCGCCGGCCTGCGCGTCGTGGTCGTCGCGACGGCCGACGACGGCGAGATCATGCTCGACGACCTGCGCGCCAAGCTGGACCAGCACGGCCCGAGCGTCGCCGCGATCATGATCACGTACCCCTCGACGCACGGCGTGTTCGAGGAGCACGTGCGCGAGGTGTGCGGGCTTGTACACGATTCCGGTGGGCAGGTGTACATCGACGGCGCGAACCTCAACGCGCTCGTCGGGCTCGCCCGTCCGGGCCGGTTCGGCGGCGACGTCAGCCACCTCAACCTGCACAAGACGTTCTGCATCCCGCACGGCGGCGGCGGCCCGGGCGTGGGCCCGGTCGCTGTCGCCGAGCACCTGGTCCCGTTCCTGCCGGCCGACCCGCGCAGCTGGCAGCCAGGCGACGCGGTGCCGCCCGTGTCCGCGGCGGGCTTCGGCTCCGCGGGCATCCTGCCGATCAGCTGGGCGTACGTCGCGCTCATGGGCGCCGAGGGCCTGACGAACGCGACCAAGACGGCCGTGCTCGCTGCGAACTACCTGGCCACCCGCCTCCACGAGCACTTCCCCGTGCTCTACACGGGCCCCGGCGGCCTCGTCGCGCACGAGTGCATCCTCGACCTGCGCGACATCACCAAGGACACCGGCGTCACCGCGGAGGACGTCGCCAAGCGCCTCATGGACTACGGCTTCCACGCGCCGACGCTGAGCTTCCCGGTCGCCGGCACGCTCATGGTCGAGCCGACCGAGTCGGAGGACCTCGGTGAGCTCGACCGGTTCGTCGACGCGCTGGTCGCGATCCGCCGCGAGATCGACCAGGTCGCCGACGGGACCTGGCCGCTGGACGACTCGCCGCTGCGCAACGCGCCCCACACCGCGGCGTCGGTCTCGGCCGACGAGTGGGCGCACGCCTACCCGCGCAGCACCGCCGCGTTCCCGCTCCCGTCGCTGCGCGCGGGCAAGTACTGGCCGCCCGTGCGCCGCATCGACGGAGCCCGCGGCGACCGCAACCTCATCTGCTCGTGCCCGCCGGTCGAGGCGTTCGCGGAGTGAGCACGGTGAGCACGACGAACGCAGCGAGCACGACGAACGCAGCGAGCACGACGAACGCAGCGAGCACGACGACGAGCACGAGCAGCCCGACGCACCAGACAGGAGCCCCCCGATGACCGACGACATCCGCTCCCCCCTGCACGACGAGCACGTCGCGCTCGGCGCCGCGCTCACGTCCTTCGCCGGCTGGCAGATGCCGCTGCGCTACTCGTCGGACATCGCCGAGCACCAGGCGGTCCGCACCGCCGCCGGCCTGTTCGACCTGTCGCACATGGGCGAGCTCGAGGTCGTCGGCCCCGACGCGGCGCGGGCGCTCGACCGTGCGCTCGTCGGCAACCTGTCCGCCCTCGAGCCGGGCCGCGCGCGCTACACGATGATCTGCGCGCCCGACGGCGGCGTGCTCGACGACCTGGTCGTCTACCGCCTGCAGCCCGAGCACTTCCTCGTCGTCGCCAACGCCTCCAACGTCGCCGTGGTGCGCGAGGCGCTCACCGAGCGGCTGCACGGCTTCGACGCGCTGCTCGCCGACGCGTCGCTCGCGACGGCGCTGATCGCCGTGCAGGGCCCGCTCGCCGAGCAGGTCGTCACCGGCCTGGCAGACGACCCGCAGGCCGCTCGCGACCTGCGCTACTACGCGAGCCTGCCCGCACGCGTCGCGGGTCTCGACGTGCTCCTGGCGCGAACCGGCTACACGGGCGAGGACGGCTTCGAGCTGTTCGTCCCCGCCGAGCACGCCCCGCAGCTGTGGCGAGCGCTGCTCGAGGCCGGGACCCCGCTCGGCATGGTCCCCGCAGGCCTGTCGGCGCGCGACAGCCTGCGTCTCGAGGCCGGCATGCCGCTGTACGGCAACGAGCTCGGCACCACGACCACGCCGCAGGACGCGGGCCTCGGTCGCGTCGTGCGCTTCGACAAGGTCGACGACGACGGCGCCCCGCTGCCCTTCGTCGGCCGCGACGCCCTCGAGCACGCCGAGCCCACGCGCCGCCTCGTCGGCCTCCAGGGCCTCGGTCGCCGCGCCGCTCGCCACGGCTACCCCGTCACGACGACCGACGGCGACCAGGTCGGCGTCGTCACGTCCGGCGCCCCGTCGCCGACCCTCGGCCACCCCGTCGCGATGGCTTACGTGGATCTCGCGCACGCCGACGAGGGCACCGACCTGCTGGTCGACGTCCGCGGCCGCGGCGAGCAGGTGCGCGTCGTCCCCCTTCCCTTCTACCGTCGTCCCCGGTAGACCTGTCCCGAACGAGAAAGAGGCACCAGCACATGGCCGCCGAGCTGCCCAGCAACCTGCACTACACCGTCGAGCACGAGTGGCTCGAGGACGGGTCCCCCTCCACCGTCGGCATCACCTCCGTCGCCGCCGACGCGCTGGGCGACATCGTCTACCTCGAGCTGCCGGCCGTCGGTGAGCAGGTGACCGCCGGCACGGTGATCGGCGAGATCGAGTCGACCAAGTCGGTGTCCGAGCTGTTCTCGCCCGTGACCGGCACGGTCGCGGAGGTCAACCAGGCCGCGATCGACGACCCGTCGCTCGTCAACTCCGACCCGTTCGCAGCCGGGTGGCTGCTCAAGGTCGACGTCACGGCGACGGGCCCGCTCCTCACGGCCGACGAGTACGCCGCACAGTCCGCGGGCTGATACGTCGGAGCGGTACCAGGTACCGTTCCCGGGTGATTTGGGTTGAGCCGTTCGAGTGAAAGGGCGCCGCAGCCGGGGAACGATGTATCAGAGGCGTGGATCTCGGTTCATTGTGGAGGTCAGCAAGCGACGCCACGGCGGGGGCCCGGGGCACGACGAGACGAGTTTGCGGAAGTGGCGTCA
Organism: Cellulomonas sp. HZM; assembly: GCF_000708885.1. GTDB lineage: Bacteria > Actinomycetota > Actinomycetes > Actinomycetales > Cellulomonadaceae > Cellulomonas. The sequence continues at coordinate 20,550 of NZ_JEOE01000031.1, forward strand.
TAGGCCGCCGGGGACTCGCTCTCATCCGGTACTCAGCCCACCGTGGCAGCCGACCGGGGGGCCGGCGCCACGCACGAACCGGAGGAATCATGACCATCCTGGAGACCAGCGCGCAGAGCGCTGCCACGCTCACGCGTCGTGAGCGCGTCGTCCTCGCCGAGCTCGCCGAGGACGTCACCCTCGAGGAGATCGCGACCCGCCTCTTCGTCACCCGCAACACGGTGAAGTCGCAGGTCCGCAGCGTCTACCGCAAGATCGGCGTCTCCACGCGGGCCGAGGCCGTCGCCTGGGCCGTCGCGCACGGCATCCGCTGACCCTCCCGGCCGAGCACCCGAGGACACGCCCTGTCGTCGCACGCCCCTGACCTGCAGCCGACCGGCCCTGTGCTGGTCGTCGCCGCGGCGGTGGTGGACGACGTCGACGCACCGACGCGTCTGCTCACTGCACGGCGCTCGCGCCCCGCGGAGCTCGCGGGGCGCTGGGAGTTCCCCGGCGGCAAGGTCGGCGCCGACGAGCATCCCGTCACCGCGCTGCACCGCGAGCTCGTCGAGGAGCTCGGGGTCGAGGTCGACCTCGGTGCGGAGGTCGTCGGGCCCGACGACGGGCTGTGGCGCCTCACCGACCGGTACGTGATGCGGCTGTGGTGGGCGACGTTGCGCAGCGGGGAGCCCGCCCCGCTCGTCGAGCACGACGAGCTGCGGTGGCTGGCGCGCGCCGACTGGCTCACCGTGCCGTGGCTCGACGCCGACGTGCGGATCGTCGAGCACCTCGTCGCGACCGTCCCGCGCGCGTAGTCCCGCTCAGCCCAGCTCAGCCCAGCACCGCGGCCATCCGCCGCACCGCCTCCGTGATCGTCGCCGACGACGCCGCGAGGTTGAGCCCCACGTACCCCTCGCCACCCGCCCCGAACGACGCCCCCTCGTTCAGCGCGAGCCGCCCCCGCTCGAGGAGCGCGCGGCCCGGCCGCACCGGCTCGCTCGTGCCACGCAGGTCGATCCACGCGAAGTAGGTCCCCTCCCACGGGTGCCAGCGCGCCGCGGGCAGGTGCTCCGCTAGCAGGTCCGCCAGCAGGGCACGGTTCTCGCGCAGGCCGTCGAGCACGCGGTCCAGCCACGCGCCGCCGTGGGCGAACGCGGCGCCGTGCGCGATGGTCGCGAGGTGGCTGACGCCGTGCGACACGATCTCCGGCAGGTCGTCGAGGCTCGTCTCCGGACCCGGGACGGCCAGCGCCGTGGCGACGGCCGCGAGGTTGAAGGCCTTCGACCCGGAGTGCAGCGCGATCGCGTCGGGTATCACCGTGGTGGCGGGCGTGAACGCGCCGTGCAGCGTGAGCGGTGCGTGCACCTCGTCGGCCACCACCCGGATCCCGTGCCGCCGCGCGAGCTCGCCGACCGCGCGCAGCTCGTCGGGCGTGTGCACCGCGCCGGTCGGGTTGTGCGGGTTGCACAGCAGGTACCCGGAGCCCGGACCGGCCGCAGCGAACGACTCCTCGATCGTCGCGAGGTCCAGCCGACCGTCGGCGCCCAGGGGCGCGTCGACGACTCGTCGGCCCACGAGCCCGACGAAGTGCGGGAACGGCGGGTACACGGGCGGGTTGATGACCACTGCGGCACCCGGCTCGGTCACGAGCGCAAGCACCTGCGCGACGCCGTTCATGATGTCCGGCACCGACCGTGACCGTTCGACGTCGACCTCCCAGCCGAGGCGCTCGCGCGCGAACGGGGCGTACGCCTGCGCGTAGGCGTGGGCCGTGTCGTACCCGGTGTCCCCCGAGCGCAGTGCCGCGGTCACGGCGTCGACCACCGCGTCGAGCTGCGGCACGTCCATCTCGGCCACCCACAGCGGCAGCACGTCGGATGGGTACTCGCGCCACTTCTCGCTGGTCCGCGCCCGCAGCTGCTCGAGGCTCACCTCGTCGAAGATCGTCACCCGCCCGACGCTAGCCCCCGGCGTCCCCGGCCTCCCCCACGGTCCCGCCGCGAGTGCGCCGGTCTCGGTCGAGTGCGCGGGTTCAGACCTCGCCTCTCGTCCGATATCGGCGCACTGGGCACGGTGCCGGCGGCACGGTCCGGGCGACGGACGGACCACGGGCCGGCCACCCGAGGGTGACCGGCCCGTGAGGGTCGTGCGGGTGCGGCTCAGAGCTGGGCGCGCACCGTGCGGGTCGCCGCGAGGATGTGCTCCAGCGACGGGGCGACCTCCTCGTACCGGCGGGGCTTGAGGCCGCAGTCCGGGGTGACCCAGAGCTGGTCGACGTCGATGACGTTGACGGCCTCCGAGAGCAGCTCGGTGACCTCGGCCTCGGACGGCACGCGCGGCGAGTGGATGTCGTAGACGCCCGGACCCACGGCGCGCGGGTACCCGGCCTTGACGATGTCCGCGAGGATCTCCATCTTCGAGCGCGCGGCCTCGATGGACGTGACGTCGGCGTCGAGACCGTCGATCGCGTCCATGATCTGGCCGAACTCCGAGTAGCACAGGTGCGTGTGGATCTGGGTGTCCTCGCGCACGCCCGCCGTCGCGAGGCGGAACGAGCGGACCGACCAGTCGAGGTACGCGGCGTGGTCGGCGGCGCGCAGCGGGAGCAGCTCGCGGATCGCCGGCTCGTCGACCTGGATGATCGCGATGCCCGCGGCCTCGAGGTCCGCGATCTCGTCGCGCAGCGCGAGCGCCACCTGGTTCGCGGTGTCGCCGAGCGGCTGGTCGTCGCGCACGAACGACCACGCGAGGATCGTCACCGGGCCGGTCAGCATGCCCTTCATCCACTTGCTCGTGAGCGACTGCGCGTACTGCGCCCACGCGACCGTGATCGGCGCCGGGCGGGACACGTCGCCCCACAGGATCGACGGGCGCGTGCAGCGCGAGCCGTACGACTGCACCCAGCCGTTCTCCGTCACGGCGAACCCGTCGAGGTTCTCCGCGAAGTACTGCACCATGTCGTTGCGCTCGGGCTCGCCGTGCACCAGGACGTCCAGGCCGACGCTCTCCTGCAGGTCGACGACGCGGCGGATCTCCGCCTTCATCTCGTCCTCGTACTGCTCGGCCGTGAGCTCGCCGCGCACGAAGGCCGCACGCGCCTTGCGGATGTCCGGCGTCTGCGGGAACGACCCGATGGTCGTCGTCGGCAGCGGGGGCAGCTCCAGGCGCGCGGCCTGCGCCTTCTTGCGCGCGTCGAAGTCACCGCGGCCGAAGGCGTCCTCGGTGAGGCCGGCCGCACGCTCGCGGACCTCAGGGCGCACGACGCCCGGCGCGCCCTGGCGCGAGCGGACCGCGTCGGAGGCCTCGAGCAGCTGCTCGTGGATCGCCTCGCGGCCCTCGGTCAGGCCCTCCGCGAGCACGACGACCTCGGCGACCTTCTCGTCGGCGAACGCGAGCCAGGTCTTCAGCGTGGCGTCGAGGTTCGGCTCGTCGGCCGTGGTGTGCGGGACGTGGAACAGCGACGTCGACGTGCCGACGGTGACCGCCGCGGCGCCGAGGTTCTCCAGCTGCTCGAGCACCTGCAGCTTGGCGTCGAGGTCGGCGCGCCAGATGTTGTGGCCGTCGATCACGCCCGCGACGAGCGTCTTCGTCTCCAGGCCGGGCACCGCCTCGGTCGGGGCAGCGCCGCGGACCAGGTCGATGCCGATCGCCTCGACGTCGGTCGCGGCGAGCACCGGGAGCGCCGCGCCGAGGTCGCCGTAGGGGGCCGCGACGAGGATCGCGGGGCGCTCGGGCGTCGTCAGCTCGGTCGCGAGCACGCGGTACGCCTCGACGACGGACGCGAGCAGGCGGTCGGTCTCGACGTCGAGCGAGTCGGAGACGAGCGCGGGCTCCTCGATCTGCACCCACGTGGCGCCGGCGGCGGCGAGCGCGCGCAGCAGGTCGGCGTAGACCGGCAGCAGGTCGTGCAGACGGTCGATCGGCGCGAACTCCTCGGGCGAGCCCTCGGCGGCCTTCGCGAGCGCCAGGTAGGTCACGGGGCCGACGACGACGGGACGCGTGACGACGCCCTCGGCGAGCGCCTCCGCGAACTCGCGCACCGGGCGGTCGGACGCGAACCGGAACTCGGTCTCCGGGCTGATCTCCGGCACGAGGTAGTGGTAGTTCGTGTCGAACCACTTGGTCATCTCGAGCGGCAGGTCGTCGCCGCGGCCGCGGGCCACGGTCGAGTAGCCCGCCAGGTCGAGCGAGCCGTCCTCGCCGACGAGGTCGGCGAAGCGCGGGGGGACCGCGCCGACGACCGCGGTCGCGTCGAGCACCTGGTCGTAGAACGAGAACGCGCTCGGGATCGCCGGGACGTCGGTCGGCAGGCCCAGCTCGGCGAGACGCGTGCGCGTGCGACGGCGCAGCTCGGCCGCGGTCGCCTCGACCTCGTCGGCGGTGCTGCGGCCGGCCCAGAACGACTCGAGGGCCTTCTTGAGCTCGCGGCGCGGCCCGATGCGGGGGTAGCCCAGGACGGAGCCGGCCGGGAACTGGGGGACGTTGCTCATGGGGTTCAGCCTTCGGGTGTCGTCGTGGTGCGGTCGCGTGCGGCGGAGCGGGCCCCGCCGTCGAGCTGGGCGCCCTCGAGGAGGTCGAGGGCGGCGTGGTGCTGGTTGTACGTGTAGAGGTGCACGCCCGGGGCGCCGCCGTCGAGCACGCCCTTGACGAGGTCGACGCCGACGCGCGTGCCGCGGCGGTGGCGGTCGAGCTCGTCGTCGGCGCCACCGAGCAGGGAGAGCAGGTCGGCGGGGACGGGGACTCCGGTCAGCTCCTGCACGCGCAGCAGCCGGGCCGGGTCGGTCGTCGGGATGATGCCCGGGATGATCGGGATGACCACGCCCGCCTCGCGCGCCTCGGCGACGAGTCCCAGGTACGACTCGGCGTCGTAGAACACCTGGGTCACGGCGAAGTCGGCGCCGGCCTCCTGCTTGGCGAGCAGCGAGGCGACGTCCTGTGCGCGCGTGCCGCCGGTCGCGGCGTTGCCGCGCGGGAAGGCCGCGACGGCCACCGACAGCGGGCGCACGCGGGCGCGCACGGCCTGCGACGGGCTCGCGACGCAGCGCTCGGCCTCGATCTCGCGCAGCAGCTCGACGAGCTCGCTCGCGGTGTGCAGGCCGTCGGGGTGCGGCTGCCAGTGCGGCTCGTCGACCGGCGGGTCCCCGCGCAGCGCGAGGAACGACCGGACACCCTCGTCGAGGAACTCGCCGACGATCGCCGTGATCTCCTCGCGGCTGGTCCCGACGCACGTCAGGTGCGCGATCGGGTTCAGGGTCGTCTCCTGCAGGAGGCGGGTCACCAGCGCGCGCGACGTCTCACGCGTGCGGCCGGCAGCCCCGTAGGTCACGGAGACGAAGTCGGGGTGCACCTGCTCGATCGCGCGCACGGTCTCCCACAGGCGCGGTGCTGCCGAGGGGTTGCGGGGCGGGAACAGCTCGAACGAGACCGTGGGACGGTCGACGGACGCCAGGGGCCGCACGGTCGGCGCGGTGTGCGCACCGGGCGCGCGCTGGTCGAGCGCTGCGGCGCTCACGAGGTGCTCAGACACAGGGTCTGCGACATGGTCCACTCCATCGGTCCTGGCGGAAGCACCCACACCCTCGTCGCGGAGGGGGGTTGCTGCGGCGTCGACGAGCCAGGTCTCTCGGCCGCTCTGGATGGTTGGTGGAAGGCTAACCGCGCTCTCGCATGGTGGGCAAGACTTCTCGCGTTCTGAGACGCGAGGTCCGGGTGGCGGGCACGCCGAGCTCCACGCCCAGGTCCGCGCCGTGTTCTGTACGGGAGCGGCGGGCGTCGGTCGCTGCGAGCGGTGCTGCGGGCGTCAGGCGCGTCGGCGAGGCTGCTGGAACGGCTCGGGCCGCCCCCGCTGGGACGGCACCTCGAACCAGGACCCCGGAGCCGACGCGGGCACCGACTTCAGCCCGTCCTGGACAGCGGCGAGGACCCGCTCGTCGGGGGCCGTCGTCCCCGTCAGGGCGTCACGCGCACCGCGGACGGCGTCGCTGCCGTCGGTGATGTGCGGATCGGTCATGCGCGGCAGGCTAACCCGAACGGCTGGCGTCACAGAACCTCCCGGGCCAGCATCACCCGAGGGGAGCAACGGACGGGCACGACGCCAGGTGGTCGTCGACCACCCCGCACGCCTGCATCGCCGCGTACGCGGTCGTCGGTCCGACGAAGCGGAAGCCGAGCCGCTTGAGCTCCTTGGCGAGCGCGGTCGACTCGGGCGACAGCCCGGGCACGTCCTCCCACGACGCCGGCCGTACCCACGCGGAGCGGTCCGGGGCGTGGGACCAGATCACCGCGTCGAGCGATCCGCCCGCCGCGTGCAGGTCGCGCAGCGCGCGGGCGTTGGCGATCGTGGCCTCGATCTTGGCGCGGTTGCGCACGATCGACGCGTCGGCCATGAGCCGCTCGACGTCGTCGTCGTCGAAGGCCGCGACCGTCTCGGCGTCGAAGTCGGCGAACGCTGCGCGGAACGCGGGCCGCTTGCGCAGGATCGTGATCCACGCGAGCCCCGACTGGAACCCCTCGAGCGCGAGCCGCTCGAGCAGCGCGTGCTCGCCGTGCACGGGTACGCCCCACTCCTCGTCGTGGTACCGCTCGTACAGGGGGTCGCCGTCGCCGAAGCAGCGGCCGGTGACGGCGGGGACGGGCGCGGGAGCTGTCATGGCGGCAGTCTCCCCCCGAGCTCCGACACGGCCGCCGACCGTGGCGCCGGCTGTGGGCGGGCGCGTCGGCGGACGTGCCTGTGGACGGCTCGACCTGCTCAGCGGGAGGAGGCCGACTCCACGAGGCGCTCGGCGCCGTCGAGGATCAGCCGAGTCCCGAAGTCGAGCGCGCCGGCATCGGCGTCGGGCTCGCCCCGGAACACCCCCGCCGCGACCACCCGGGACATCGCGGGGTGCTGCACGGGGTCCACGAGCCGCTCGATCACGAGGTCGGGCGCCGAGCCCTCGTCACCCGCCGACGCCGCCACGGAGCGCTGCCGGGTCAGCTCGGCGTCCACCATGCGCGCCCGTTCGAGCTGGTGCCCGCTGAGCGCACCGACCACGAGCAGCTTCTCCGCCTCGGTCAGCGCGGTCTCCTCGAGCGCGGCCACCATCGCCTCCATCCACGCGAGCCGGTTGGGCCCGACGGCGAACAGCAGCGCGGTGGTGCGACTCATCCACGGGTGCGCGCCGAGGATCGGGGCGGACAGCCCGAGCAGCAGCTCGAGCCGCGCGCGCCAGCCGCCCACCTCGGGCCCGACGACGGGCGGCCGCCCGGACGCGCGGTCGGACATGAGCATGAGCACGTCGTCCTTCGAGGAGACGTAGCGGTAGAGCGACATCGTGGTGAAGCCGAGCGACTCCGCGAGGCGGGCCATCGACACCGCGTCGAGCCCCTCGGCGTCGGCGAGCGCGATCCCCGCGTCGGCGATCTGCTCGAGCGTGAGCCCGGGACGCGGGCCGCGACGCGCGGGTGCGGGCGCGCGCCACAGCACCGCGACGTCCGGCGGGAGGTCCGAGCGGTCGACGACGGCGGTCTCCGGCTCGGCGCGCTGGGCCTGCCGCAGCGCCTTCTCTGCCTCGCGCGCCGCGCGCTGGCGGGCGAGTGCCGCGGTGCGTTCGGCCTGCTCCGCCTCGCGCTGCGCACGGCCGGCCTCGCGTGCGGCGTCACGCGCCTCGCGCTGGAGCCGCTCGGTCTCCTTCGACGCCTCCTTGGCGACGCGCTCGGCGTCCTTCTGCGCCGTGCGGTCGGCCTTCTCCTGGTCGCGGCGCGCGCGGTCCGCCTCGCGTGCCGCGAGCCGGTCGGCCTTCTCGCGGTCGCGCCGGAGCGCCTCGGCCTCGCGCCGCGCGTCCTCGGCCTCGCGCCGGGCAGCCTCGTCGACCTCGTCGCGTGCGTGCCCGGCCACCTCGCCGTGCGGATCCGTCCCGTCCGACATCGCCCACCTCCTTGACGCCCGATCCTATAAGTGTGTATGACATACACACACAGTTTACGACGTACGCAGAAAGGTGGACCGATGACCGAACCGATCATCGCCGTGCGGGGGCTGCGCAAGTCCTACGGCGATCTCACCGTCCTGGACGGCCTCGACCTCGACGTGGAGCGCGGGCAGGTCGTCGCACTGCTCGGGCCCAACGGCGCGGGCAAGACGACGACCGTGCGCATCCTCGCCACGCTCCTGGCCGCCGACGGCGGCACCGCGACCGTCGCGGGCCACGACGTGCGCACCGATCCCGGCGCCGTGCGCGCCGCCATCAGCCTCACCGGGCAGTACGCGGCGGTCGACGACCTGCTGACCGGCGAGGAGAACCTGCGCCTCATGGCGCGCCTGTCCCACCTGCCGGCCGACGAGCGCCGCACCCGCCCCGCACGTCTGCTCGAGCTGTTCGGCCTCACCGACGCCGCGCGCCGCCCGGTCAAGACGTACAGCGGCGGGATGCGGCGGCGGCTGGACCTGGCCGCGAGCCTGCTGAGCCGACCGCAGGTGCTGGTCCTCGACGAGCCCACCACGGGGCTCGACCCCCGCAGCCGCGGCGACCTGTGGGACGTCATCCGTGCCGTCGTCGCGGCAGGCACGACCGTGCTGCTGACCACGCAGTACCTCGAGGAGGCGGACCAGCTCGCGGACCGCGTGGTGGTGATCGACCACGGCCGGGTCATCGCGCAGGGCACGCCCGCGCAGCTCAAGGCAGGCGTGGGCGCCGCCTACGTGGAGGTCGTCACCGCCGCGGGCACCGAGCGCATCGAGACGGACGGCTCGCTCGACGACGTCGCCCGCATCCTGTCCGGCCTCGACGCACGCGAGGTCGAGAGCTGGCAGGTCCGCACGCCCACGCTCGACGACGTGTTCCTCACCCTCACGGGCCGCCCCGCCGACGAGACGGCCGACCGGGCCGCCGACGACGCGACCCCCGTCCTCCAGGAGACCCGATGACCGCCCTCGACCTCACCCCGCGCGTCGCGTCCTCCGGCCCGACGACGAGCGACACGCTCGCGCTCGTCGGCCGCTGCCTACGCCGGTCCACGCGCCAGCTCGACACGCTGCTGCTGGCCGTCGCGCTGCCCGTGATGCTCCTGCTGATGTTCGTGTACGTGTTCGGCGGGGCCATCTCCGCCGGCATGGCGCACGCGAGCTACGTGGACTTCGTCGTCCCCGGGATCGTCCTGCTGACCGCCGGGTACGGTGCCTCGAGCACCGCGGTCGACGTCGCCAACGACATCACGGGCGGGATCATGGACCGCTTCCGCTCGATGCCGATCCGCTCCACGGGCGTCGTCACGGGCCACGTCGTGGCGAGCCTCGCGCGCAACGCGCTGTCGACCGGCCTCGTGATCGCGGTCGCCCTGCTCATCGGGTTCGACGCGGGAGCGTCGTTCGGCGGGTGGGTCGCGGCGCTCGGGCTCGTCGCGCTGTACGTGCTCGCGATGACGTGGATCGCCGTGGCGATCGGGATCTCCGCGTCCGGGCCGGAGGCGGCGAGCGGGTTCACGTTCGTCATCCTGTTCGTGCCGTACGTGTCGAGCGCGTTCGTGCCGGTCGACTCGATGCCGTCGGTGCTCGAGTCGATCGCGCGGTGGAACCCCGTGACGCCGGTGGCGGACAGCGTGCGTGCGCTGCTGCTCGGGCACACGCCGGCCACGTCGACCGTGCTCGCGGCGCTCGCGTGGTGCGTCGGCCTGCTGGTCGTCGGACGGGTGAGCGCGGGGCTGCTGTTCCGCCGGGCGCGTTGACCAGGCGGGTGACGAGGACGGCCGAGCGCGCGCGTCGCGGCGGCCCGTAGGTCAGGATCGAGGGGTGACGACCCAGACACCTCCCGAGACGTCCGGCTCCTCCCGCGCGTGGTGGTGGGCGATCGCCGTGAGCGTCGTGGTCGTCGTGGTCGTGGTGGCGGTCGTCCTCGCCACCCGGCCCGACGACGACGCGTCCGCCGGTCCGACGGGCAGCGCGAGCACCTCGTCGGCGCCGGCCACGACGTCACCGACGACCATGCCGACCACGTCCGCCCCCGCGACCCCGAGCCCCGCGAGCCGCTGCACCGCCTCGGCACGCATCGCGACGAGGCGGGCGCGAGTCTCGTCGTGCTCCGTGCTCGCGGCGCTCGCGTCGCGCTC
>NZ_JEOE01000032.1 GCF_000708885.1 Cellulomonas sp. HZM
CGCACCTGCGAGAGCTCGAGTGCGTCGTCGCACGTGTCCTCCCGGACGTCGAGGCCTCATTGCTGACGAGTCCTGCCTACACGAACCGTTCCCCACCCGGTCTGGGCAGCGTCGGTCAGACGTCGCCGGCGACCTCGGCGACGTGCACCTTGCCGTCCGCGAGCGTGTACTCGAGGCCGATGATCGCGCAGCGGCCGGCCTCGACGGCCTCCGCGAGCGTCACCGAGTAGCCCTGCAGCATCTGGACGGTGTGCCGCACGTGCTCGTGCCCGAGCGTCGCGGCGTCGAGCGTGCCGATGCCCTGAGGGCCGACGAGGTTGACGATCGAGGGGATGACCCGGTCGACCACCGCGCGCACGAAGCCGGGCGGCAGGTCGCCGTCGTTGAGCGCCGTCGTCGCGGCCGCGACGGCGCCGCACGAGTCGTGGCCCAGGACGACGACGAGCGGCGTGCCCAGCACCGCCACCCCGTACTCGATCGACCCGATGACCGTCGTGTCGAGCACGTGCCCCGCGGTCCGGACGACGAAGAGGTCGCCGAGCCCCTGGTCGAAGATGATCTCCGCCGCGACACGGGAGTCCGAGCACCCGAAGAGCACCGCGAAGGGTGCCTGCGAGGACGACAGCTCGGTGCGTCTCTCGATGCTCTGCGACGGGTGGTCCATCTCCCCGCGGACGAATCGGTCGTTGCCCTCGCGGAGAGCTGCCCAGGCCTGTGCGGGTGTCGTCGGTCGGTCCACGTGCACATCGTGGCAGGTGCCGGGCCCGTCGCGCACTCGTGTCCGCCGCCCGACGCGTTGCTCCGTTCGGGTGGCGGGTGGGGTGCGGTCCGTGTAGGCAGGACTCGTCAGCAATGAGGCCTCGACGTCCGGGAGGACACGTGCGACGACGCACTCGAGCTCTCGCAGGTGCGCTCGCGGCGGCGGTGCTGGTGCCGCTCGCGGCGTGCAGCAGCGAGAGCGGGCCACCGACGCTCCAGTGGTACATCAACCCCGACAACGGGGGGCAGGTCGAGATCGCGAAGCGGTGCACCGCCGCGGCCGACGGCAAGTACCGCATCATCACGTCGATCCTTCCGCGCGACGCCGCGGCGCAGCGCGAGCAGCTCGCGCGCCGGCTCGCGGCGAAGGACTCGTCGATCGACATCATGAGCCTGGACCCGCCGTTCATCCCCGAGCTCGCGGAGCCGGGCTTCCTGGCGCCGATGCCCTCGGACGTCGCGGACAAGGTCACGCAGGACGTGGTGCAGGGCGCGATCGACGGCGCGACGTGGAAGGGCAAGCTCGTCGCGGTGCCGTTCTGGGCCAACACGCAGCTGCTCTGGTACCGCAAGTCGGTCGCCAAGGAGGCGGGCCTCGACCCGTCGAGCAAGCCCGTGACGTGGCAGCAGATCATGGAGGCCGCCGCCGACCAGAAGAAGTTCCTCGGCGTCCAGGGCACCAAGGCGGAGTCGCTCACGGTGTGGATCAACGCACTGATCGAGGGCGCGGGGGGTCACATCCTGACGAACCCCGAGGCGCCGGCCGACGAGCTCAAGCTGGGGCTCGAGACCGACGCGGGCAAGGACGCGGCGACGATCATCGGCGGCATCGGGCGCAAGGGCCTCGGTGGTCCGGGCCTGCCGACGGCCGACGAGAACGCGTCGATGACCCTGTTCCAGGGCAACCGCGGCTCGTTCATGGTCAACTGGCCGTTCGTGTGGTCCGCGACCAACGCGGCCGTCGAGGCGGGGACCCTCGACAAGTCGCTCGTCGACGACATCGGGTGGGGGCTGTACCCGCAGACCGTCGAGGGCAAGGACTCCCGCCCGCCGTACGGCGGCATCAACCTCGGGGTGGGCGCCTTCAGCAAGCACACGGACCTCGCCTACCAGGCGACCGAGTGCATCGTGGGCGTCGACAACCAGGCGTACTACTTCGCGACCAACGGCAACCCGCCCTCGAACACCAAGGCGTACGACGACGACGCGGTGAAGAAGGCGTTCCCGATGGCCGACGTGATCCGTGAGTCGCTGCAGAAGGCGGCGCCCCGCCCGCAGACGCCGTACTACAACGAGGTCTCGACCGGCCTGCAGGAGACGTGGTACCCGCCCGCCTCGGTCAACCCGCTGACGACGCCACGGACGTCCACGGACCTCATCACCGCCGTGCTGGACGGGAGGAAGCTGCTGTGAGCACCGACGTCTCGACCCCCGAGCGGACGACCGGCAAGCCCGCGAAGACACCGCGCAGCGAGCGGGCCCGAGCCGAGGCACGCCTCGGCTGGTGGCTCGCCGGGCCGGCGTTCGTCGTCATGCTGGCCGTCACGCTGTACCCGATCCTGCAGGCGTTCTTCGACTCGCTGTTCTCGTACCGGCTCACCGCCCCCGACGACAAGGCGTTCGTGGGCCTGCGCAACTACGGCGTGATCCTCACCGACTCGGTGTTCTGGCAGGCGCTGTGGGTCACGACCGTGATCATGATCGTCTCGGTCGTGATCGAGCTGGTCCTGGGCTTCGCGCTCGCGCTCGTCATGCACCGCGCCATCAAGTCCCTGCGAGGCCTGCTGCGCACCGCGATCCTCGTGCCGTACGGGATCATCACCGTCGTCTCCGCGTTCGCGTGGTTCTACGCGTTCGACATCAACTCGGGATTCGTCAACCACTGGTTCGCGTGGCTGCCCGGCATCAGCGAGGACACCAACTGGTTCGCGCACCAGGGCACGTCGCTGTTCGTCATCATCGCCTCCGAGGTGTGGAAGACGACCCCGTTCATCTCGCTGCTGCTGCTGGCCGGCCTCGCGCAGGTGCCGACCGAGCTGGAGGAGGCCGCGGAGGTCGACGGTGCCACGTGGTGGCAGCGTCTCCGGCGCGTGCTGATCCCGAACATGAAGGCCGCGATCATGGTCGCCGTCCTGTTCCGTGCGCTCGACGCGTTCCGCATCTTCGACAACGTGTTCATCATGACGAACGGCTCCAACGGCACCACGGTGCTGTCGCTGCTCGCGTACCGGACGTCGATCGGGCGCCTCGAGATCGGCCTCGGCTCGGCGATCTCCGTGCTCCTGTTCCTGTGCGTCATCCTCATCTGCTTCGTCGCGATCAAGCTCTTCAGGGTCGATCTCGCCGGTGCGAGGGGGGAGCGGTGATGCGCACGATGTCCACGAAGCTCAAGGTGTGGTGGGCCGTCATCACGGTCCTGGTGCTCGTCTACGCGCTGTTCCCCGTGCTGTCGATCCTCGCGACGTCGTTCAAGCTCCCCAGCGAGCTGGACCTCGGCCGGTTCTTCCCGAAGACCTGGACGACGACGAACTACGAGCAGATCCTCACCGGCTCCGCCAAGGACCTGTTCCTGCCGGCGCTGCGCAACTCGATCGGCATCTCGCTCATCGCGACGTTCGTCGCCGTCGTGCTCGCGACCCTCGCCGCGTACGCGATCGCGCGCCTCGACTTCCCGGGCAAGCGGCTGGTCCTCACCACCGCGCTCGGGGTGTCGATCTTCCCGGTCATCTCGATCGTCACGCCGCTGTTCAACCTGTGGCGCAACATCGGCCTCTACGACACGTGGCTCGGCCTGATCATCCCGTACCTGTCGCTCACGCTCCCGATCTCGATCTGGACCCTCGCCGCCTTCTTCCGGCAGATCCCGTGGGAGCTCGAGCAGGCCGCGCAGGTCGACGGCGCGACGAGCTGGCAGGCGTTCCGCAAGGCGATCGTGCCGCTGGCCGCGCCCGGCGTCTTCACCACCGCGCTCATCGCGTTCTTCATCGCCTGGAACGACTTCGTCTACGGCATCTCGCTCACCTCGACGTCGGCCGCCCGGCCCGTGCCGGCAGCGCTCGCGTTCTTCACCGGCGCCTCGCAGTTCGAGGAGCCCACCGGCGCGATCTCCGCCGCCGCGGTCGTCGTCACCATCCCCGTCGTCATCCTCGTCCTGCTGTTCCAGCGTCAGATCGTGTCCGGCCTGACGCAGGGCGCGGTCAAGGGCTGACTCCCCGTCCCGGCAAGGAGAACCACCGATGACAGCCATCACCCTCAAGGACATCGTCAAGCGGTACGGCGACGGCTTCCTCGCCGTGAAGGGCGTCAGCCTGGACATCGCCGACGGGGAGTTCGTCATCCTCGTCGGACCGTCCGGCTGCGGGAAGTCGACCCTGCTGCGGATGATCGTCGGGCTCGAGGACATCACGTCTGGGGAGCTGCGGATCGGCGACGAGGTCGTCAACGACAAGGCGCCCCGTGACCGGCACCTCGCGATGGTGTTCCAGAACTACGCGCTCTACCCGCACCTGACGGTGTTCGAGAACATCGCGTTCCCCCTGCGGCTGCAGAAGGGCAAGTTCTCCGAGCAGGAGGTGCGCGACAAGGTCGAGTTCGCCGCGAAGACGCTCGAGCTGCAGGACCACCTGCAGCGCAAGCCCGCGAACCTCTCGGGCGGTCAGCGGCAGCGTGTCGCGATGGGCCGCGCGATCGTGCGCGAGGCCAACGCGTTCCTGTTCGACGAGCCGCTGTCCAACCTCGACGCGAAGCTGCGCGGGCAGATGCGCACCGAGATCGCGCGCATGCAGCGCAGGCTCGGGACGACGACCGTGTACGTCACGCACGACCAGACCGAGGCCATGACACTCGGCGACCGGGTCGCGGTGCTGCGCAAGGGCGAGCTGCAGCAGGTCGCGTCGCCGCGCGGTCTGTACGAGCAGCCCGTCAACCTCTTCGTCGCGGGGTTCATCGGGTCGCCGCCGATGAACTTCCTCCCCGGGGTCGTCGAGGGGTCCACTCTGAAGACGCCGATCGTCGACATCCCCGTCTCGTCGGACCTCGCGTCGCGGCTCGGGTCGCGCTCGCTCGTCATCGTCGGCGTGCGGCCCGAGTACTTCGAGGACGCGTCGCTCGTGAAGGCGCCGAAGGACTCCGCGCAGTTCGACGTCAACGTCGACGTGACCGAGTGGCTCGGCTCCGACCTGTACGCCTACATCCCGTTCGAGACCAACCCCGACGTCGCGGGCAAGCTGGAGGAGCTCGACCGCGACCTCGACGGGGAGGGCATGCGCACGCAGCTCGTCGTCGCGCTCAACGCCGAGAGCCGGGTACGCGACGGCGACTCCGCGTCGCTGTGGTTCGACCCGTCCAAGGCGATGGTGTTCGACCCCGAGTCCGGGGAGAACCTCACGTTCGACGAGACGCAGGCACGGGAGATCGACGCGCAGAACGAGAAGGACCGCAAGGCGTCGCTCGAGCGTGCGCAGGCACGCGAGAGGTCACGCGCGGCGGGGTGAGGTGACGCCACGCGCGGCCGCGTGATGCAGCGTCGGGATCCGTCGCCTCTTGTGCGTCGACGTTCGCGCCTCACACCTCACGCGTCGTCCGTGCGCTGCTCGCCCGGTCCGCCGCGACCGGCCGCGAGCCGCTCGCGCGCGCCGTCGAGCCACTGCTGGCACCGCGCCGCGAGCGCCTCGCCGCGCTCCCACAGAGCGAGCGAACCCTCGAGCGACTCCCCACCGGCCTCGAGCCTGGCGACGACCTGCACGAGCTCGTCGCGCGCCTGCTCGTAGGAGAGGGCCGCGACGTCAGCGTTGGCGTCGGCGGGCTGCTCACCCGGGCCGTTCGTCGGCTCGTCGGGGACCGCGGCGGCGCTCTGCTTGGGCATGGCGCCTAGTCAACCAGCCGCCACCGACACGGCCGCCCCCGGAGGGATCGCAACGGCACCCTTGCGTCGCCCACGAGCCCGCGACGTCGACTACGAGCCCAGGACCTGGGCGGCCAGCTCTCCTCGCGCGACGCGGACGCGCAGCGGGTCGCCGGCGGCCACGTCCGCCGGGTCGCGGACCACGTGCCCGTCGCGGCGCTGCACCACGGCGTACCCGCGCTCGAGCGTCGCGGCCGGGGACAGCGCGCGGACCTGCGCCGCGAGGCCGACGACCTCCGCGTGCGCGTGACGGAGCGCACCGTCGAGCATGCGCGTGCTGCTCTCACGCAAGGTGCGCAGGCGGGACTCGTGCTGGTCGACGAGTGTCGTCGGCGACGCGAGGACGGGCCTGCTGCGCCAGTGCTCGAGGGTCGTGCGCTCGCGCTCGAGCCGGCCCAGGACCGCGGCGCGTGCGCGCTGACGAGCCTGCACGAGCCGTGCGCGCTCCTCGGTGACGTCCGGGACGATCCGCTTGGCCGCGTCCGTCGGCGTCGAGGCCCGCAGGTCCGCGACGAGGTCGAGCAGCGGCGAGTCGAGGTGGTGGCCGATCGCGCTGACGAGAGGCGTCCGGCACGCTGCCGCGGCGCGCACCAGGGACTCGTTGCTGAACGGCAGCAGGTCCTCGAACGAGCCGCCGCCGCGCGCCACCACGATGACCTCGACGCGCGGGTCGGCGTCCAGCTCCGCGATCGCTGCCGACACCTCGGGCACCGCGCGGGGCCCCTGCACGGTGACCCGGCGGATCTCGAACTGCACCGCGGCCCATCGGGCGCGCGCGTTCGACACGACGTCGTGCTCCGCGTCGCCCTGCTGCGCGCACACCAGCCCCACGACGCCCGGCAGGAACGGCAGCGCCCGCTTGCGGCCCTCGTCGAACAGCCCCTCCGACGCGAGGATCCCCTTGAGGTGCTCGATGCGGGCCAGCAGCTCGCCCAGCCCGACGAGCCGCACGTCGTCGGCCGCGAACGTCAGGTCCCCCTTCTTCGCGTGGAACCGGGGGCGTGCGTGCACCACGACGTGCGAGCCGTCGCTCATGCGGTCGGCGATCTTCGCGATCGCGCCCGCTGGGGCGGTGACCGAGAGCGACATGTCGAGGTCCGTGTCCCGCAGCGTCAGGAACCACAGCGAGTTCCACCGCTTGAGGTTGAGCACCTGCCCCTCGACCCACACGGGCGGCATCCGCGCGATGTAGTCGGCGATCTTCGGCGCGAGGTGGCGCACCGGCCACGGGCGCTCGGCGCTGGTGTCCGACGCCATCACGGGCAGCGGCAGCCGCTGCGCGGCGTCGGCGGGCGGCGTGGCGTCGTCGGTCATCCCCCCAGCCTGCCGCACACCTCCGACATCCGGCCCGACGGTGCGCGACCCGGCTCGGCGTGGGAAACGGCTGCGCGCCGCGGTCGCGGCCGGGCGGCGTGGGGTCGCGGCGGCGGCGCGTGTGATCGACCCGAGGAGGTTGCCGGGGTGACGGGTGGACGACCGACGCTCCCCGCCGCACAGGGGGAAGGGCGCCGCCGGCGCGCAACTAGACTCGCGATGTGACGCCTGCTGAGACCACCGCCCTCGCAGCGACCCCTGGACCGGTCGCGCGGCCCGGCGCCAAGCGCGTGCTGCTCGCCGCTCCCCGGGGCTACTGCGCCGGGGTCGACCGGGCTGTCGTCGCGGTCGAGAAGGCGCTCGAGCACTACGGCGCCCCGGTGTACGTCCGCAAGGAGATCGTGCACAACAAGTTCGTCGTCGAGACGCTCGCGGCACGGGGTGCGGTGTTCGTCGACGAGACCGACGAGGTGCCCGAGGGTGCGCGCGTCGTGTTCTCGGCCCACGGCGTCGCGCCCGCGGTCCACGAGGCAGCGGCCGCCCGCCACCTGCAGACGATCGACGCGACCTGCCCCCTGGTGACGAAGGTGCACAAGGAGGCCGTGCGCTTCGCGTCCGACGACTTCGAGATCCTGCTCATCGGGCACGAGGGGCACGAGGAGGTCGAGGGCACGTACGGCGAGGCGCCCGAGCACATCCAGGTGGTCAACTCGCCCGAGGACGCCGACCGCATCGTCGTGCAGGACCCGGACCGGCTCGTGTGGATCTCGCAGACCACGCTCTCGGTCGACGAGACGATGGAGACGGTCCGCCGCCTGCGCGAGCGGTTCCCGAACCTGCAGGACCCGCCGTCGGACGACATCTGCTACGCGACGCAGAACCGCCAGGTCGCGGTCAAGAAGATCGCACCGGAGTGCGACGTGGTGATCACCGTCGGCTCGGCGAACTCGTCGAACTCGGTGCGGCTCGTCGAGGTCGCGCTGGAGTCGGGCGCCCGCTCGTCGTACCGCATCGACGGTGCCGCGGAGATCCGGCCGGAGTGGTTCGAGGGAGCGACGACCGTCGGGGTGACGTCGGGCGCGTCGGTCCCGGAGATCTTGGTCCAGGACGTGCTCGACACGCTCGCGGTGCACGGCTTCGGGACCGTCGAGGAGGTCCGTACGGCGACCGAGGACCTGATGTTCTCGCTGCCGCGTGAGCTCCGCGCGGACCTCAAGGCCGCCGGCAACGCCCCGGCCCGTCCGCGCCGCGAGGGCCGCCGATCCCTGGACGTCACCCCCGCCTGACCGCGCGCGGCCGGAACCGCCGCACGGCTCACGCCCCGGCCTCGAGGTGTTCGGTGTCCGCAGCCAACCGCTCCTCTGCCTGCCATGCCCGCTCGTCCCGCTCCGCAGAGCCGGCGTCGTCGAGGCTCAGCTCGACGAGCTGGTCCTGCGCGGAGGCGACCAGCTCGGGAGCGGTCACGCTCGAGAGGCGCGGGTCGACCGGCCCGGGACCCTCCAGCTTGCCGTCGACGACGCCGAGCTCCGCGAACCTTCGTGCGCTCACCAGAACGCGCGTCTCGAGCGAGCCCACGGTCCTGTTGTAGGCCTCGGCCGCTCCGTTGATCGATCGCCCGAGCCGGCTCAGGTGGGTGCCCATCGTCGCGAGCCGCCCGTGCAGCTCCTTGCCGAGCGTGAGCACCGCCTGCGCGTTGGCGGCGAGGGCGTCCTGCCGCCATGCGTACGCGACCGTCCGCAGCAGCGCCAGCAGCGTCGCGGGGGAGGCCACGACGACGTCCCGCTCGAACGCGTACTCCAGCAGCGCGGGGTCCTGCTCGAGCGCCGCGAGCAGGAACGACTCCGCGGGCACGAACATCACGACGAACTCGGGCGCGGGCTCGAACTGGTTCCAGTACTGCTTCGCGGCCAGGTCGTCGACGTGCTTGCGCACGTGCCGCGCGTGGGCGGCGAGCCGCGCGGCGCGTACGTCGGTGTCGCTCGTCGTGCTCGCCTCGAGGAACCCGAGGAACGCGACCTTGGCGTCGACGACCACGCGCTTGCCGCCCGCGAGCCGGACCACCAGGTCGGGACGCAGCAGGCCGTCGTCGGTGCGTGCCTGCTCCTGCTCGACGAAGTCGACGTGAGCGAGCATCCCCGCGGCCTCGACGACTCGGCGCAGCTGCAGCTCGCCCCAGCGGCCGCGCACGTGGGACGCGCGCAGGGCCGTGACCAGCTGTGACGTCTCGGAGCGCAGGTGCTCGGACGCGGTGCGCATCGCCGCGACCTGCTCGTCGAGCGCCGCCTGTCCCTGTGCGCGAGCCACCTCCGCCTCCCCGAGCTGCGCGCGCACCGCGTCGAGGGTGCGGCTCAGCGGGTCGACCATCGCGCGGACAGCCTGCTCGCGCTGAGCGAGCTCGCCCACCTGCGTCTGGTGGTCGGCAGCGAAGCGCTGGGACGCGAGCGCGAGGAACTGCTCGCTGCTCGTCGCGAGGGCCTCGGCGGCCAGCGCCTGGAACCGGTCGCCCATCCGCGCCGTGTCGTCGGCCGAATCCGCCTGCCGCTGCTGCGCGGCCTCGAGGAGCGCGCGCGCCCGCACCGACTCCGACTCGGCCCGCCGCACACGCCTGTCAGCCCTGCGCGCCGCCGCAACCCACGCGAGCGCTGCCCCGACGACGAGCCCCAGCAGCAGCCCGACCCACATCCCTGATCCGCCCATGCGCCGAGCGTCGCACCGACCACCGACACGAGCGTCGGCGAGGCACGCGACGCGAGCGCGACCACCCGGAAGGCCGCCGCGCGGTGTCGGTGCCGCCTCCTATGCTGACGCGATGCCGACGCCCCCCGACCTGCCGGACCCCACGGGACCGGTCGACGCCGGCGCAGCCGTGCCCGCCCTGCGACTCGACGGTCTGTGGCGCCGGTTCGGCCGCAAGATCGCGGTCGCCGGGATCTCGCTCGACGTCCCCGCGGGTTCGTTCTACGGGCTCGTCGGCCCCAACGGTGCCGGCAAGACGACCACGCTGTCGATGGCCACCGGGCTGCTCGAGCCCGACGCAGGCACGGTCCACGTGCACGGCCGCGACCTGTGGGCCGAGCCCGTCGCGGTCAAGCGGCTGCTCGGCGTCCTCCCCGACGGCGTGCGGCTGTTCGACCGCCTCACGGGCGAGCAGCTCATCACCTACGCCGGCCTGCTGCACGGCCTGGACCGCGACACCGTGGCGGCCCGGACGGCGGACCTGCTCACGGCGATGGACCTGCGGGCGGACGCGAGCACGCTCGTCGTCGACTACTCCGCGGGCATGACCAAGAAGGTCGCGCTCGCGTGCGCGCTGGTGCACGCGCCGCGCCTGCTGGTGCTCGACGAGCCGTTCGAGGCGGTCGACCCGGTCTCGGCGGCCAACATCCGCGACATCCTGCACGGGTACGTCGCATCGGGCGGCACGGTCATCGTGTCGTCACACGTCATGGACCTGGTCCAGCGGATGTGCGACCACGTGGCGGTCGTCGCGCAGGGGCACGTGCTCGCGGCGGGGACGGTCGACGAGGTGCGCGGCGAGTCGTCGCTCGAGGACCGGTTCGTGGAGCTCGTCGGCGGTCGGGTCACGGGGGAGGAGCTCGCGTGGTTGCGCACATCCTCCGACTGAAGCTCGCGCTGCTGCGCAACGGGCTGCGGCGCAGCGCGTGGCAGGTCGTCGCGCTGGTGCTGGGTGTGGTCTACGGGGGCGTCGTGCTGCTCCTCGTCGTCGGCGGGATGGCCGGGCTCAGCGTGGCCGACGAGTCCCTGCGGCAGCCCGTCGCGGTGCTCGTCGGGTCGGTGCTCGTGGTCGCGTGGTGGGTCGTGCCGCTGCTCGCGTTCGGGCTCGACTCGACGGTCGACCCGTCGCGCTTCGTGACGTACGCGGTGCCGCGGCGCGACCTGCTGGTGGGCATCGCGCTCGCGGGGCTCGTCGGCATCCCCGGCGTGATGACCGTCGTGTCGGCGGTGGCCGTGGGAGGCGTGCAGTGGCACGACCCGCTGGGGCTGGTCGCGGGCATGGTCGGGGCGCTCGCGGGTGCGGGGGTCGCGGTCCTGGGCAGCCGCGCCGCGACGACGGTCGCGCTGCCGATCGTGCAGCGTCGCCGTGTGCGTGAGGTGCTCGCGGTCGCGGCGCTGATCCCGCTCGCGCTCGTCGGCCTCGTCGTGAACCGCCTGGCCGGCAGCGTGCACGTGGACATGGACGTGCTGGACCGGGTCGCGCACGTGCTCGGCTGGACACCCCTGGGCGCGCCCTGGGCGATCGGTGGCGACGTCACCGCGCGGGCCTGGGGGCTCGCCGGCGCGCGCCTGGTCATCACGGTCGCGTCGCTCGCCGTCATCGTGATCGTCTGGGAGAGCGCCGTCGCGCGCAGCCTCGTCAACCCGCCGCACAGCGAGCCGGCGGGACGCCGCGCGGGCCTCGGCTGGTTCGGGCGGCTGCCCGCGACGCCCGTCGGTGCCGTGGCGGCGCGCTCGCTGACCTACTGGATCCGAGACCCGCGCTATGCGCTCTCGGTCGCGTTCGTGCCGGTCGTGCCGCTGGTCATCTGGTTGCTCGACCGCGACGGGAGCAACCTCGTGGCCGTCGGTCCGGTGACGGCGTTCCTCATGGGCTGGAGCATCTCGGCCGACGTCGCCTACGACGGCTCGGCGTTCTGGACGCACCTCGCCGCGCCGCTGCGGGGCTGGGTCGACCGGGCGGGCCGCGTGATCGCCGCCGCGACGCTCGGCGTGCCGACGGCACTCGTGTTCACGACCGCCTCCGCGTTCGTGACCCACCGGGTGGCGGTGCTGCCCGCCCTGCTCGGCATCAGCCTCGGCGTGCTGCTCACCGGGTACGCCGCGGCCAGCGTCGTGTCGGCACTGGTCGTCTACCCGGTCCAGCAACCGGGGGAGAGCCCGTTCCAGACGAAGCAGGGGGCGTCGGCGGCAGCGATGATCTCGCAGATCGCCGGCTGGCTCGCGCTCGTCGGGCTGTGCCTGCCCGAGGTGGTGCTCGGCGTCGTCGCGATCCGCACGGGGTCCCTACCGCTCGCATGGGCGACGCTCGTCGTCGGCCTGGGGTTCGGCGGGGCGCTGCTCGCCGCGGGGATCGTCTACGGCGGGCGGGCGCTGGACCGGCAGGGGCCCGCCCTCCTGCAGCGCATCCTCGCGTTCCCGTGACGAGGTCGCCGTCCGACTGACGAGGAGGCGACGGGACCGCCGTAGACTTTCCGCCCGTGGCACTCACCATCGGCATCGTCGGCCTGCCCAACGTCGGCAAGTCCACCCTGTTCAACGCGCTCACGCGGGCCCAGGTGCTCGCCGCGAACTACCCGTTCGCGACGATCGAGCCCAACGTCGGCGTCGTGCCGCTGCCCGACCCGCGCCTCGAGGTCCTCGCGGGCCTGTTCGGGTCGGAGCGGATCCTGCCGGCGACCGTGTCGTTCGTCGACATCGCCGGCATCGTCAAGGGCGCCAGCGAGGGTGAGGGCCTGGGCAACAAGTTCCTCGCCAACATCCGCGAGGCCGACGCGATCTGCCAGGTGACCCGTTCGTTCGCCGACCCCGACGTCGTGCACGTCTCGGGCGCGGTGAACCCCAAGGACGACATCGAGATCATCTCGACCGAGCTGATCCTCGCCGACCTGCAGACCCTCGAGAACGCGATCCCGCGCCTCGAGAAGGAGGTCCGCGGCAAGAAGACGGCCCCCGAGATCCTCGACGCGGCCCAGCGGGCGAAGGCGGTCCTCGAGCAGGGCCGCACCCTGTTCGCCGCGGGCCTGGCCGACGACGAGCACGTGCGCCAGCTCCAGCTCATGACGAGCAAGCCGTTCATCTACGTGTTCAACACCGACGACGCAGGCCTGGCCGACACCGCGATGCAGGACGAGCTGCGCGCGCTCGTCGCCCCGGCCGACGCGATCTTCCTCGACGCCAAGTTCGAGTCGGAGCTCGTCGAGCTCGAGCCCGATGAGGCGCGCGAGATGCTCTCCGAGAACGGCCAGGACGAGGCAGGGCTGGACCAGCTCGCACGCGTCGGGTTCCACACCCTCGGTCTGCAGACCTACCTCACGGCCGGGCCCAAGGAAGCGCGCGCCTGGACGATCCACCAGGGCTGGACGGCCCCGCAGGCCGCCGGCGTGATCCACACGGACTTCCAGAAGGGCTTCATCAAGGCGGAGGTCATCTCGTTCGACGACCTCGTCGAGGCCGGCTCGATCGCCGCGGCCCGCTCGGCGGGCAAGGCCCGCATCGAGGGCAAGGACTACGTGATGGTCGACGGCGACGTGGTGGAGTTCCGCTTCAACGTGTGACCGGCCGGCCCTACCCTCGTCGTCGTGCCCACCATCGGCCTGAGCACGACGATCCCCGCCGAGCCGGAGGACTGCTTCGACCTGAGCCTGTCGGTCGACGCGCACACCGCGTCGATGCACGAGTCGGGCGAGCGGGCGGTCGCCGGCGTCACGCACGGGGTCATGGGGTTCGGCGACACGGTGACGTGGCGTGCGCGGCACTTCGGCATCCCGTTCGTGATGACGTCGCGGATCGCCGAGTACGAGCGGCCACGCCGGTTCGTCGACGAGCAGGTGTCGGGCCCGTTCCGGCGCTGGTGGCACGAGCACCGGTTCGAGCCGGTGCCGGGCGGCACGTTGATGACTGACGTCGTCGAGTACGTGTCGCCGGCGGGCTCGGTCGGCAGGCTCGTCGACCGGGCCGTGCTCGAGCGGTACATGACGCGCCTGCTCGAGCAGCGCAACCGCTGGCTCGCCG
Organism: Cellulomonas sp. HZM; assembly: GCF_000708885.1. GTDB lineage: Bacteria > Actinomycetota > Actinomycetes > Actinomycetales > Cellulomonadaceae > Cellulomonas. Next base: position 13,727 of record NZ_JEOE01000032.1, read on the forward strand.
AGGAGCTCTCCATGGCGCCGGGAGGGTGACACGCGTGAGGGCTCGCGCACCTTCCGGGCCCCTTCTGACACGATCTGCCCATGTCGTGGTTCGCCGTCCGCAGCTTCTATCGGTTCAGGGGCTCACCCGACGTCGGTGACAGCACGTACGAGGAGCGTGTCGTGCTCTTCGAAGCGCCGAGCGCGAACGACGCCATCGCGGCGGCCGAGGCTGAGGCTTCGGAGTACGTCGAGCAGATCGACGGTGAAGTGCTTCCGTGCTTCCAGTCTTATGCGCTCGCGGCCGAGCCGGGCGCTTCTGCCGAGGTCTTCTCCTTGATGCGCGACAGTGCTCTGGAACCGGACGAGTACCTCGACACGTTCTTCGACACCGGCCGCGAGCGGACGGACGGCCGTGGGTGATTCGCTGCTCGACGGGCGCGCTTTCGCCGATCAGTTCCGGTCGCCCATGCCGATCGTCGCGCGAGGACGTCTATGGCGCTGACTCTCGGCACGGTCATGCTCGGCGCAGGCATCGAGCCGGCAGACGCTCAGGCGATCCGCCATGCCTTCGTCCGCGAGCACGAGGACACCGGGGAGGCGGGGATCCACGCTGATTCCAGTGACGAGGAGATCCTGGCGTACACGAGCATGCAGTCGGTGAACCCGCGCTTCTTCCCGGTCCACCCGCCTCGCCTGTGGGTCGTGTTCGTCCGCGAAGGCGGGGACCGTGCACGGCTCTGGTCAGTTCTGGAGAACCGCGGCGAGGTGTCGAGTGATGGCTACCTCCGGACGTTCGACCTCGTCCCGTCGGAGCACATGGCCGATCTCCGGAATCGCCTGGTGATCGGCTGGAGGTCCCCGCGCACGTGGCGCCTCACCGGCCCGACGGCCGCGACGTACCCGGTCCTGGAGATCGCCGATGCGCAGCCGGTGCCGTTCCCCGGCTTCGACAGTCTGGTCCTCGACTGGGCCCAGCTCCAGGCCGTCATGCGAGAGCACCGATATGCCGCGTGGCGGACGGCGCTGTCGTCAGTTCTCGGGGTCTACGTCATCACCGATACGCGTGACGGCCGCCAGTACATCGGCAAAGCCGATGGTGCGGAGAGCATCCGGCAACGATGGAGCGCGTACGCGGCCAACGGCCACGGCGGCAACGTCGAGCTGCGGGGCATGGACCCCGCGACCTTCCGCTATTCACTGCTCAGGGTCTTCGATCCGGCGACGCCGACACGGGTGATCGACGAGGCCGAGAGTCATTTCAAGCGCGCACTGGACACACGCACGCACGGGCTCAACAGGAACTGACCGCCGATCGTCGTTCTCGACCTGCGAACGAATGGCGGCCGCTGACCGCGGTCAGCCCGCCGCGCGCTCCACTAGCGCCGCGATCGCCTTCTCCTCGGCGTCGCCGATCGTGGTGAGCGCGTACGCGGTGGGCCACATCGCCCCGTCGTCGAGCGCGGCGGCGTCGTTGAACCCGAGCTCGCCGTAGCGCACCTTGAACTTGCTGCCGGGCTTGAAGAAGCAGACGACCTTGCCGTCCTTCGCGTAGGCGGGCATCCCGTACCAGAGCTTGGGCGCGAGCTCCGGGGCGGCGGCGCGCACGATGTCGTGCACACGCTGCGCCATCTCGCGGTCGTCGCCGGGCATGTCGGCGATCTTCGCGAGCACCTCCGGCTCGAGGTCCTCGTTCTTGCCCGCCTTGCGGGACCGACGGACCTCGTTCGCCCGGTCCTTCATCGCCGCGCGCTCCTCGGCGGTGAAGTTCTGCGTCTCCTCGGCGGCGTTCTTCGTCGGGCTCATGGTGCTCCTTCGCAGGTGGATCGTGGTCCCCTCAGGCTAGGACCGGCCCGCGCGCCGGGGCTTCTCGGATCCTGATCGATGCAGGTGCCTGCAGAGTGCGTGCCGGAAGGGCTGCAGACTGCAGTCTCGAATCCCTGCAGAGTGTCGTTCGTCAGCGGCGCTCCCCGTACACGAGGGCCCGGTGGCGCTCGAACTGGCGGCGGCCGACGAGGCGCCACGCGACCCGAGCGGGGAGCGGGAGGTTGGTGCGCATCCAGCCGGCGCGCTCGTCGGCGGGGACGACGTCCAGGATCCAGCCGAGCTGCAGGAGCATGCGGTCCTTCGGGATCGAGGCCATGCCGTGCTCGTGCAGGGCGCCCCACTCGCGCTGGGTCATGACGGTCGAGGCGGTCGGGAGGATCGACGTCTCCTCCTCGCCGAGGTGGAGCAGGAGCGTGTCGCGGACGTCGTCGAGGTGCGCGGCGAGCGCGTCGCGCGCCGGTGCGGTCGCCGTGGGCAGCCACTCGTCTAGGAGAGGTCCGAGGGCCTCGAGCTGGGCCGCCGTCGTGGCGTGCTGCGCCCGCATCCGGCCGACGTGCAGCGCGCACGCGGGCGCTCGCTGCTCGAGCGTGTCCCACAGCAGCAGGTCCTCGCCGCTGTGGTGGCGGTGCAGGCCCTCGGCCAGCTCGCGCACCTGCGCGCCGACGACCGCGGCTCGCGCGGTGTCGCCGTCGACGACACCGCGGACGAGCCGCGGGACGTCGGTGAAGGCGCGCCGGAACAGCGCGTGGATCGTGAGCATGTCGGACGTGTCGCAGCCCGCTGCCTGTGTCGTCGTCGTCATGGGAGGAGTCCTCGCATCACTAGTGTTCAATAAACGATGGTGACGACTATGGTGGCCCTCGTGCAGGACGTCAAGGACGAGATCGCGCCGTGGGTCACCCTCGGCACCGAGCCCGGGGTGGCCCCGGGCGCGCTCGAGCGCGTGCGTGCGCTGCTCAACACCGACGACCGGTTCCACCGCGTCGACCATCTGCCTGGCGACGCGCCGGCGTGGCTGCGCGGGCTCCGCGACGCGCTGCGGGCGTACGTGGTCGACGACCGCCCCGAGGCGCTGGACCGGTTCGCCGACGGACGGCGCGTGGCTCTGCGGTTCGAGGCGTCGGGTCCCGCCATCGGGTACGACGACACCGCGACCGGGATGCTCGTCGACGTTCTCGACGAGCACCGGGCCGGTCGCCTGCAACGCCTCAAGGCGTGTGCGAACCCGGACTGCCAGTGGGTGTACTACGACGCGTCGCGCAACCGGTCCGGCCGGTGGTGCTCGATGGGCGAGTGCGGCGACGTCATGAAGGCCCGCGCGTACCGAGCGCGCTCGCGGTCGTGACGCGGACCCCGGGTCAGTCGGTCGGTTCCAGCAGGAAGACGCGCAGGTCGCGGCCCGAGCGCGCCGCGTACTCGTCGTAGCCGGGCCAGACGGCGCGCAGCTGCGGCATGAGGCGGGAGCGCTCGTCCTCGTCGGCGAGGCGCGCGACGACCGGCGTCGCCTGCCCGGTCACCGTGACGGTCGCGTGCGGGTCCGCGAGCAGGTTGAGCGACCACGCCGGGTGGTGCTGCTGACCCCAGTTGGAGCCGACGACGACCCACGCGGAGCCGTCGCGCACGTACAGGAGCGCTGCCTCGCGGGGCTCGCCGGACCGTCGTCCGGTCGTCGTCAGGACGAGCTGGGGGAGGTGCGCTCGGCCGAGCACGCTCCAACGCCCCGACGTGCGCTTCTGGATGCGGCGATCAATACCTGAGACGCGCGCACCGACCCACGCGAACCAACGGGTGCGGCCGAGCCTGCGGACGGCGGGCGTGAGGTCCATGCGACGATTGTGCAGGCCAGCGCGATGTGACGGGCGCCACAGGGCTTGCGGGCCTACCATACCCGGCCGCCGGAGCCGCCAGGATTTGGGGCGATCCACAGCCTTCACCCATGTGTCAGGCGCGTTTCCCAGGCATTTCACCGGGTTCGTGTCTCACGATGCGAAACATACTGCCCAGTATCAATCAGGTAACGATCACGCGTCGGTGGCCGTCTGTGTCCGACTTGTCCGTTCTCGTTTGACTAGCGTCCTCCCCAACGTCGGCGGAGACTGCTGGCGTCGGCAACGGTGCCGTCCTGAGGGACGGTGACCGGTACCGGCACAACGGGCAGGCTCGCCACCTTCTTCAGGAGGAACATTGAGGATCACACGCAAGGTCGTCGCGTTCACGGCCGTCGCCGCCGCCAGCGCTCTCGCGCTCACGGCCTGCTCCACGTCGGACGACAGCTCGTCCAACCCCACCAAGACCGGTGGCGACGACTCGGGCATCAACACCGAGACCTCCGTCAACATCGCCTGGAACCAGCCGTTCTACTCGGCGAACGGCACCAGCATCACGGGCAACGCCACGGCGAACAACGTGATCCTGTACATGCTGAACTCGCAGTTCAAGTACTACGACGAGAACCTCAAGCTCACGCCTGACACCTCGTTCGGCACGTACGAAAAGGTCTCCGACGACCCGCTGACGATCAAGTACACGTTCGCCGACACGGCGCAGTGGTCGGACGGCACGCCCGCTGGTCCCGAGGACCTGCTCCTCGAGTGGGCCGCGCAGAGCGGCAAGTTCAACACCGTCGAGCAGAAGACCGACGACGAGGGCAACGTCACCAACCAGGACGAGCTCAACAAGGGCGTCTACTTCGACGGCGCGAGCCCCGGCATCGCCCTCATCAAGGAGACGCCGAAGATCGACGGCAAGTCGATCACGTTCGTCTACTCCAAGCCCTTCGCGGACTGGGACACGAACATCGACGTCAACCTGCCGGCGCACGTCGTCGCGCAGCGCGCGCTCGGCATCACGGACGCCAAGGAGGCCTCCGACAAGCTGATCGCCGCGATCGACAACAACACGACGGCGGACCTGTCGAAGATCGCGAAGGTGTGGAGCAACGACTTCAACTTCGTGCAGATGCCGGCCGCTGCCGACAAGAACCTGCTGGTCACCAGTGGTCCGTACACCATCACGGACTACGTGAAGGACCAGTACATCACCCTGACCGCGAACCCGGACTACAAGGGCGACCACAAGGCCGTCTTCAACAAGGTCACGGTCCGCTACAACGGCGACCCGATGGGCCAGGTCACGGCGCTGCAGAACGGTGAGGTCGACCTCATCAACCCGCAGGCGACCGCCGACGTCCTGACCGCGCTGAAGAAGCTCCCCAACACGACGGTCTCGTCGGGCCCCGAGGGCACGTACGAGCACGTCGACCTGCAGTTCACCAACGGCGGTCCGTTCGACCCGAAGACCTACGGTGGCGACAAGGACAAGGCGCTCAAGGTCCGCGAGGCGTTCCTCAAGACCATCCCGCGCCAGGAGATCGTCGACAAGCTCGTGAAGCCGCTCGACCCGACTGCCGCCATCCGTAACTCGTTCACCCAGGTGCCGGGTTCGCCGATGTACGACGGCATCGTCGACGCCAACGGCCAGAAGGCGTACGACACGGTCGACATCGACGGCGCGAAGCAGCTGCTTTCCGAGGCCGGTGCGAGCAAGGTCAAGGTCCGCCTGCTGTTCGACCCCGCGAACACGCGTCGTCAGAACGAGTACCAGCTGATCAAGGCGTCGGCCGAGCAGGCCGGCATCACGGTCGAGCCCTACAAGGTCCAGACGGACTGGGGCACGGACCTCTCGAACGCGACGAAGTTCTACGACGCCGCGCTCTTCGGCTGGCAGTCGCAGTCGACGGCCGTGACGGAGTCGGACGCGAACTACCGCACGGGTGCCGCGAACAACTTCTACGGCTACTCGAACAAGAAGGTCGACAGCCTGTTCGACGAGCTGCAGACCACCACGGACACCGCGAAGCAGGAGGAGATCCTGTCGGGCGTCGAGACCGAGCTGGTCAAGGACGCGTTCGGCGTGACGATCTTCCAGTTCCCGGGCGTCACCGCCTACAACCCCACCAAGATCGGTGGTGTCTCGAAGCTGACGATCGCTCCGACGATCTTCTACGGCTTCTGGAACTGGACGGCCGGAGACGCAGCCAAGAAGTGATCCCAGCGGTGGCCGCCCTCGCCCACAGGTGAGGGCGGCCACCCTCGGTCGTAGGCACGCACCAGGGGCGTCGGGGAGCGTCATCCCCCGGCGCCCTGGCGCGTGCCCAGGCCCTTCGACCACGGCCCGCAGGCAGCAGGGGGATACGATCCCCCTCGTCCGTGGTGCTCCCCTAGCGAGGTAACCCACCCGTGCTCAACTTCCTCACACGCCGCCTGGTGGCGGGTCTGATCACGCTGTTCGTGTCGCTGTTCCTGATGTACTGGCTCGTCGACATCGCGATCGATCCGCTCAAGGACCTGCGCGAGAGCACCGCTCCCAACAAGGAGCAGCTCATCGCGGCGCGCATCAAGCTGCTCGATCTCGACACGAACGTCGTCGTCCGGTTCTTCCACTGGTTCACCGACGTGCTGCACGGCGACTTCGGCATCGCCTGGCGATCGGGTCAGCCCGTGAGCGACCTGGTCGCCCACGCGATCGGCTCGACCCTCCAGCTGGTCACCGCCGCGACGTTCCTGTCGCTGCTGCTCGGCGTCGTCGTCGGCATCGTCTCGGCGCTGCGCCAGTACAGCTCGTTCGACTACCTGATCATCTTCCTGTCGTTCCTGCTGTACTCGCTGCCCTCGTTCTGGGTCGCGGTGCTGCTCAAGCAGTGGGTCGCCATCGGCTTCAACGACTTCCTCGCGGACCCGAAGTTCGCGTGGACCACGATCGCGATCGTGGCGATCGTCGCCGGTGTGCTGTGGAGCCTCGCGGTCGGCGGCACCGCGGTGCGAAGGTGGCAGGTGTTCGGCATCTCCGCCGCGGCCACGTTCGCGATGATCGCGTACCTGCAGGTCAGCGACTTCTGGCTCGAGCCGAAGATCGGCATCGTGCTGCTCGCGATCCTGGGCGCCGCGACGGCGTTCGCGATCGCCGCGATCTTCGCCGGCCTGCACAACCGCCGGGCGCTCTACACCGCGCTCACGGTGGTGGCGATCGGCGTCGTCCTCTATGAGCCGATGCAGACGGTCTTCAAGGGCGACATCTTCAAGGTCGGCTCGCATGGGGCCGGTTGGCTCATCTTCGGGCTCGCCGTGATCACGCTGGTCGTCGGGTTCGTCGTCGGACGCCTCTACGGGGGCCCAGACTGGGGGGTCTCGGCGCGGACCGGGGCCATCGTCGCGCTGATCATGGGCGCGATGATCTACGTCGACAAGGTCATGCAGCTGTGGCCGCCGTACACCAAGGCCCTCAACGGACGGCCGATCCCGACGTTCGGTGACCGCACCCCAGAGCTCGGCGGCAACTACTGGGTGGGCGTGCTCGACTCGTTCACCCACCTCATGCTGCCGACGCTGACGCTGATCCTGATCGCGTTCGCGGCGTACACCCGTTACTCACGCTCGAGCATGCTCGAGGTGATGAGCCAGGACTACATCCGCACCGCGCGCGCCAAGGGCTTGCCCGAGCGGGTCGTCGTGGTCCGCCACGGATTCCGCAACACGCTCATCCCGCTCGCGACGATCGTCCCGATCGACGTCATCACGCTGCTCGGCGGAGCGGTCATCACTGAGGCCGTGTTCGCGCGGCCCGGCATGGGCGCACTCTTCGTGAACTCGCTCGACGGCGCCGAGATCAACCCGGTGATGGCCTACCTGCTCATCACCGCGAGCCTGGCGATCGTCGCCAACATCGTCGCGGACATCATCTACGCATCCGTCGACCCGCGAATCCGGCTCGACGCATGAGCACCCCCGAGAACACCCAGGAGCCGGCACCCGTGTCCGAGTCCAACGAGAACGCGATCGAACTCAAAGAAGTCGTGGGCCTGTCCCAGGGCCAGATCGTCCGCAAGCGGTTCTTCCGCCACAAGGGCGCCCTCATCGGCATGTTCTTCCTGCTGGCGACGATCCTGCTCGCCTTCACCTCGGTGGGCGTCGGACCGATCCCCGGCTGGTGGAAGTACAACGGCACCGAGACGAACCTCGCGGTCGAGGAACCTGGTGGTCGGCCGACGATGCACCTGCCGGAGTTCCTCGGCGGGTCCGGCTTCGCGATCGGCGACCACCCGTTCGGGCAGGACGAGCTGGGGCGCGACATGTTCGGGCGCGTCATGCACGGTGTCCAGACGTCGCTGATCGTCATGTTCATCATCGGGCTGGTGTCGTGCCTGCTCGGCGTCCTCGTCGGCGCGCTCTCCGGTTATTTCCGCGGCCGTCTCGACACCGCGCTCATGCGGACCACGGACCTGTTCATCACGGTTCCTGTGCTGGTGATCGGTGCGGTGCTCGGCAAGATCACCGGCACGATCCCGGGTCAGAAGAACTCGTACGTCTTCGCGGTCGCGATGGGCGTGCTGCTGTGGACCACGCTCGCGCGTCTGGTGCGCGGTGAGTTCCTCGCGCTGCGTGAGCGCGAGTTCGTCGACGCTGCGCGCGTCGCCGGCGCGTCGAGCACGCGCATCATCTTCAAGCACATCCTGCCGAACGCGATCGGCACGATCATCGTAAGCACGACGCTTCTCATGAGCTCGGCGATCCTGCTCGAGACGGCGTTGTCCTACCTGGGCTTCGGGATCCGCGAACCTGCGATCTCGCTCGGCTCGCTGATCTCGCAGTACCAGCAGTCGTTCACGACGCGGCCGTGGCTGTTCTGGTGGCCGGGTCTGTTCATCGTCGTGATCGCGTTGACGGTCAACTTCATCGGTGACGGTCTGCGTGACGCGTTCGACCCGCGGCAGAAGCGCATCCCGTCGGTGCGCAAGATGGAGAAGGCGCAGGCGGCGGCACGTCCTACGGCGACGACGGCCGCGCCGAAGCTCGGCCCTGACGCAGGGCTCGGGGCAGGCGCATGACCCACGCTCGCGGGCGCTCAGCCGAGCGTCAGGACCGCCACGGTGGCGACGGCCAGCACCACGGCCGCCGTCAGCGTCCGGCGGTGCCACGCGCGGGTGACGTGCACGTCCGCGTCGGGCGCCGGCAGGAAACCGGCCGCGGTGAGGGTGTCGCGGCGCGCCTCGATCGCGTCGAGGACCGCGTCGCCCGTGGCGGGGAGCCGCTTGGTGCCCTCGGGCGGCAGGTCGGGCAGCTCGCGCATGCTGCGCGCGGAGCGCAGCCGGCGTGCGGTGCCGCTCTCGCGGGGGGCCGCCCACACGCCCACGTCGCCGTCGGCGGTGCGCAGCGTGAGGGACAGCTTGAGCTCGCTGCCGCGGTACGCGGGCCAGGGGATGCGCACGGTGCTCCATACGTTGCGGACCTCGACCAGCCCGTCGCTCACCTCCACGCCGGGGCGCCAGTACAACGCCCAGACGAGCAGCACGACGAGCGCGGTGGGCGCGAGCGCCCCGGCACCGGCGGCGGCGCCGTCGTGCGTGGTGATCGCCACGACGGCGACGACGCACGCGACGGCCGCGGCGATCGTCAGCCAGCGGCCCGGACGGGACGAGAACTCCAGAGTGGGACCCACGCGCCCATGCTCCCAGAACGACTGACAGACCCACGTGCGGCAGCGGCCCCGACCGGGCACGCACCGCGCCAGCAGGAAGGATCCTGACCGTGGCCACGGACACCCTGGCGGCCCCGCCGCCCCTCGACCAGCCGGTGCTGGACGTCAAGGACCTCGGCGTCGACTTCTACGTCGACGGCTCGTGGTACCCCGCGGCGTCCGGCGTGAGCTACACCGTCAGCCCCGGAGAGGTGCTGGCGATCGTCGGCGAGTCCGGCTCGGGCAAGACCCAGTCGTCGATGGCCCTCATGGGCCTGCTCCCGCCGAACGGCCGCGCGCGCGGCTCGGCCAAGCTCGACGACCGCGAGCTCATCGGCATGCCGTCCTCGAAGCTGCGCCGCGTGCGCGGCCGCGAGGTCGCGATGATCTTCCAGGAGCCGATGACGGCCCTGAACCCGGTGTTCACGATCGGGTTCCAGATCATTGAGACGCTGCGCACGCACTTCGAGATCGGCCCGAGCGACGCCCGCGAGCGCGCGATCGAGCTGCTTCGTCTGGTCGAGATCCCCAACCCGGAGACGCGCGTCGACTCCTACCCGCACCAGCTGTCGGGTGGTCAGCGCCAGCGCGCGATGATCGCGCAGGCCTTGGCGTGCGACCCGAAGCTGCTCATCGCGGACGAGCCGACCACGGCCCTCGACGTGACGGTGCAGGCCGAGATCCTCAAGCTCATGCGGGACCTGCGCCACCGCGTCAACGCGGGCATCGTGCTGATCACGCACGACATGGGCGTGGTCGCGGACATGGCGGACAAGATCATCGTCATGAAGGACGGCCTGGTCGTCGAGCAGGGCGAGGCCGCGCAGATCTTCGGCGCACCGCAGCACCCGTACACGATCAAGCTCCTCGAGTCGGTTCCGCACCTGGGCCGCAGCGCCGAGGCGGCCGCCGCCGAGGTCGCGGCGCAGACGGCGGGCGAGGCCACGCCGAAGGCCGCCACGGCCGACGACCGTCCCGTGGTGCTCGACGCGGTGGACATGGTCATCGAGTACCCCGGTCGCCGCCGTACGCCCGCGTTCCGAGCGGTCGACGGCGTCAACCTGCAGATCCGCAAGGGCGAGGTCGTCGGCCTCGTCGGCGAGTCCGGCTCGGGCAAGACGACGATCGGGCGTGCCGTCGTCGGGCTACTGCCGGTCACGAGCGGCAAGCTGGAGATCGTCGGCCAGGACATGGTCGGGGCGACCCGCAACGACCTCAAGCCGCTGCGCACCAAGGTCGGCATCGTCTTCCAGGACCCGGGCAGCTCGCTCAACCCGCGCCTGCCGATCGGCGAGTCGATCGCCGAGCCGCTGCTGCTGCACCGCGGGCTCAAGGGCGCGGAGATGTCCAAGGCGGTCGAGCGGCTGCTCGACCAGGTCCAGCTCCCGCGCGCGATGCGCAACCGGTACCCGCACGAGCTCTCCGGCGGTCAGCGCCAGCGCGTGGGCATCGCCCGCTCGCTCGCGCTCGAGCCGCAGCTGCTGGTCGCCGACGAGCCGACGTCCGCGCTCGACGTCTCGGTGCAGGCGACGGTGCTCGAGCTGTTCCAGGAGCTGCAGCGCGAGCACGGCTTCGCGTGCCTGTTCATCAGCCACGACCTGGCCGTCGTCGAGATGCTGTCCGACCGCATCGCCGTGATGCACAACGGCCGGCTCGTCGAGGTGGGCGACACCGCGCAGGTCGTCAACCACCCGAAGGACGACTACACGCAGCGGCTGCTCGCGGCCGTCCCCGTGCCGGACCCGGACTCCCAGCGACAGCGTCGCGAGGCGCGCGACGCGCTGCTCGAGGCGCAGCGCGTGGCGCTGGCGGCCGACGAGGCGGGGCAGGCCGCGGAGGCCGAGCGTCAGGAGAAGCTCGAGATCAGCGAGGTCGAGGCCGAGCGGGAGATCCCCCGCGGCTTCTGATCCGAAGGTCCGACGAAGGCTCCGGCGCGACCTGCCCGGAGCCTTCGTCGTACCTTCACGTCCTCGCGTACGTCCCCGCACCCGGCCGTAGTGACCGTGACGGTAGACTCGTCCGGCGCGCGACGACGCTGCGCGCCCCCCAACTTCTGAGATGAGTACCCGTATGTCCTCGGACACCACCACCACGAGCGTGCGCTCCGACCTGCGCAACGTCGCGATCGTCGCCCACGTCGACCACGGCAAGACCACGCTGGTCGACGCGATGCTGTGGCAGTCCGGTGCGTTCGGCGCCCACGCGCACGTCGACGAGCGTGCGATGGACTCGGGCGACCTCGAGCGCGAGAAGGGCATCACGATCCTCGCGAAGAACACCGCGGTCCGGTACGCCGGTCCCGCGGCGGCCGCGGTGGGCCAGCCCGACGGCATCACGATCAACGTCATCGACACCCCCGGTCACGCCGACTTCGGCGGCGAGGTCGAGCGCGGCCTGTCGATGGTCGACGGCGTCGTGCTGCTCGTCGACGCGTCGGAGGGCCCGCTCCCGCAGACCCGCTTCGTGCTGCGCAAGGCGCTCATCGCCAAGCTTCCCGTGATCCTCGTCGTCAACAAGGTGGACCGCCCCGACGCGCGCATCACCGAGGTCGTGCACGAGGCGACGGACCTGCTGCTCGGCCTGGCGTCCGACCTGCACGAGGACGTGCCGGACCTGGACCTCGACGCGATCCTCGACGTGCCCGTCGTCTACGCCGCCGCCAAGGCCGGCCGTGCGTCGCTGACGCAGCCCGCGGACGGCGGCCTGCCGGACTCCGAGACGCTCGAGCCGCTGTTCGCGACGATCCTCGAGAAGATCCCGGCCCCCACGTACACCGAGGACCACCCGCTGCAGGCGCACGTCACCAACCTGGACGCCTCACCGTTCCTGGGTCGCCTCGCGCTGCTGCGCATCTTCAACGGCAACCTGCGCAAGGGCCAGACGGTCGCGTGGGCGCGCCACGACGGCACGATGCAGAACGTCCGCATCACCGAGCTGCTCGAGACCAAGGCGCTCGAGCGCGTCCCCACCGAGCAGGCGGGCCCGGGCGACATCGTCGCGGTCGCCGGCATCGAGGACATCACGATCGGCGAGACGCTCACCGACCCCGACGACCCGCGCCCGCTGCCGCTCATCACGGTCGACGACCCGGCGATCTCGATGACCATCGGCATCAACACCTCCCCGCTCGCGGGCAAGGGCGGCAAGGGCCACAAGGTCACGGCCCGTCAGGTCAAGGACCGCCTCGACAAGGAGCTCATCGGCAACGTGTCGCTGCGCGTGGTGCCCACCGAGCGCCCCGACGCGTGGGAGGTCCAGGGCCGCGGCGAGCTCGCGCTCGCGATCCTCGTCGAGCAGATGCGCCGCGAAGGCTTCGAGCTGACCGTCGGAAAGCCGCAGGTCGTCACGAAGAAGGAGGACGGCAAGGTCCTCGAGCCCATGGAGCGCATGACGATCGACGTCCCCGAGGAGTACCTCGGCGCCGTCACGCAGCTCCTCGCGCAGCGCAAGGGCCGCATGGAGACGATGTCGAACCACGGCACCGGCTGGGTCCGCATGGAGTTCCTGGTCCCGGCGCGCGGGCTGATCGGCTTCCGCACGCGGTTCCTCACCGACACGCGCGGCACGGGCATCGCGTCGTCGATCGCCGAGGGCTACGAGCCCTGGGCGGGGCAGATCGAGACGCGTCTCAACGGCTCGCTCGTCGCCGACCGCGCGGGCGTCGTGACGCCGTTCGCGATGATCAACCTGCAGGAGCGTGGCTCCTTCTTCGTCGACCCCACGCAGGAGGTCTACGAGGGCATGATCGTCGGCGAGAACGCGCGCAACGAGGACATGGACGTCAACATCACCAAGGAGAAGAAGCTCACCAACATGCGCTCCTCCACGGCGGACAACTTCGAGAACCTCGTGCCGCCGCGCAAGCTGACGCTCGAGGAGTCGCTCGAGTTCGCGCGCGAGGACGAGTGCGTCGAGGTGACCCCGGAGATCGTCCGGATCCGCAAGGTGGTGCTCGACCAGACGGAGCGCGCGCGCATCACGGCGCGCAACAAGAAGAGCTGATGCCCGCGGTGCCCGCGGTGCCCGGGATGGGCGGCCTCGTCGCGGTGCACGCGCACCCCGACGACGAGTCGCTGTGGACCGGCGCGCTCCTGGCGACGTGGGCGGCGGCGGGTCCGGCCACCGTCGTGACGTGCACGCGCGGCGAGGCGGGGGAGGTCATCCCCGCCTCGCTCGCGCACCTGACCGGCGACGCGCTCGGCGCGCACCGGGAGGGCGAGCTCGCCGCGGCGCTGGCCGCGCTCGGGGTCGACGACCACGCGTTCCTCGACGCGCTCGTCGGCGGCGTGCGCTACGAGGACTCTGGCATGGCGTGGGACGACGAGGGTCGTGCGGGGATCGGCGCCGACGTGCCGGCGCGGGCGTTCGTCGGGGTCGACGTCGACGAGGCCGCGGGGCCGCTCGCGGACCTGCTCGTGGCTCGTCGGCCGGACGTCGTCGCGACCTACGAGCCCGGCGGCGGCTACGGCCACCCCGATCACGTGCACGCGCACCGCGTCACGATGCGGGCCGTCGAGCTCGCGGCCGTGTGCGGCCACCGCGTGCCCGTGGTGCTCTGGGCGGCGTTCGACGCCTCCGTCCTGCACGCCGCGTACGCCGCGTTCACCGCAGCGCCCGCGCCCGCCGGGACGTACGCCGACGCATCGGCGCCCCTCCCGTCGGCGGCGACCGCGCACGTCGACGTCGTCGTGGACGTCGCCCCCGTGCTCGACCGCCTGCTCGGGGCGCTGCGCGCGCACGAGACGCAGGTGCAGGCCGCCGACGCGGTGCACGGCGTCGACGGCGTGGCGGGCCGGTTCGCGCTCAGCCTGGGGCGCCTCGAGCCCGTCGCGCGGCACGAGGCGTACGTCCTCGCGCCCGGGAGCGAGCCGGGCGCCGTCGCATGGCCCGCCGGGGTCCAGGTCGTGGCAGTAGCCTGACCCGCGTGAACAGGACCGCTGCGGGCGTCGGCCGCGTCGTCGTCGGCATCCTCGTCGGGCTCGTCGCCGCGACGCTCGGCACGATCGGCCACCGCTCGGTGCAGCCCTGGGGGCTGGTGCTCGCGCTCGTCCTGGTGCTCGCCGCGGGTGTCGCGATGCGCGCATGGGGGGCGTGGACGGCCCTCGGCGGGTACGCGATCGGCGTCGGTGCGGGGGTGCTGGTGCTGTCCGGGACGGGTCCGGGTGGGGACACGCTTGTCCCGAGCGGGCAGGCGATCAGCTACTGGTGGCTGTGGGGCTCGGTCGCGATGCTCGCGCTGGCCGCGCTCGCACCGGCACGCCTCTTCGACGACGACCCGGGTGCCGCGTCGTTCGGTTGGCCGCCCGAGGACGTCGCGGACGACGGGCTCGAGACGGCGCCCGACGAGCGCGCGTGAGCGAGCCTGGCGACCCCGACCTGTTCCGCGACACCGTGTCGCGGCTGCCAGCCGGCGTCGCCGTCGTGGCGGTCCGCTGGCGCGGGGCGCAGCACGCGATGACGGCCAGCGCCGTCGCGTCCGTCTCGCTCGACCCGCCGATGCTGCTGTTCTGCGTGCACGCCGACGCGCGCGTGCGCGAGGCGCTCGACGACTCGTCGACGTGGGCGGTGAGCGTGCTCGCCGACACGCAGGGGCCCGTCGCGGACTGGCTCTCGTCGCCCGGGCGCCCGGTCGTCGGGCAGCTCGAACGCGTCCCGCACACGCTGGGCCCGCAGTCCGGGGCCGCATGGGTCGACGGCGCGGCGGCGTGGTTCGACTGCACGACCCACGAGATCCACCGCGCAGGTGACCACGACATCGTCGTCGGGACCGTCGTGGCGGCGCGTCAGGGCGACCCGCGGGCCGGAGGCCTCGTCCACCTGCGCGGACGGCTGCACGGCGTGCGCGGATGATCTCCACGCGCCACGCACGTGGCGCCCAGGGCTCGCCCAGCCCGCGCACGTAGACTCGCGCGGGCGCAACGTGCGCCGGGCAACCATGGGGGAGCGATGAGCGAGGGCACCAACCACGACGGCACCGACCCGGTCGACGGGTCCGCCGACGACACCGTGGTGCTCCCGCCCACCGGAGACGAGGGTGCGACCTCGTCCGACGCGACCTCCGGGGCGAGCGCCGGCGCGGTGGAGCAGACGGGGGCGCGGGACGCGGCTGACGAGGAGTCGTCGGCCGAGGTGCTCGACGACGTGGTCTGGCCCGTGTGGGGTGGCTCGGGCGTCCTCGGCTCGTCGAGCGTGCGCGCCGAGGGCGAGCCGACGGTGGTCGATGCGGTCGACGAACCGGCGGAGGCGGAGCCCGAGCCCGAGCCCGAGCCCGAGCCCGACACTGACCCTGACACTGACACTGAGGCCGACACCGCCGACGAGGCGGAGCCCGATGACGAGGCAGAGCCCAAGGCCGTCACCGCGGCTGAGCCGGAGACCGACGAGTCCGGGGCTGACGCCGAGCCCGAGACCGATGGAGCGGCAGGCGCGGACGAGCCGGTTCTCGCCGCAGAGCCGGTGGCCGACGAGAAGACGGTCGACACCGCCGACGACACCGCCGACGAGAACGCGGACGAGGTCGCCGACGCCCCGGAGCCCGCCCGCGACGACGTCACGCGTGTGATGCCCGCGATCGTGGACGCCGAGCCCGGCCCCCGCGCCGCGACAGCACCCCAGCGGACGTCCACCCGCCCGGCGTCGTCGGCAGTCGCCGCAGCGGCAGGCGGAGCCGCAGCAGCGACAGCAGGCGGAGCCGCAGCAGCGACAGCAGGCGGAGCCGCAGCAGCGACAGCAGACGGCGCGGCAGCAGGAGCCGCCGCGCCGACGCCGCCGACCGCGCAGCCGTCACCGCGCCCTCGTGTGACGCCGTCGCCGCG
>NZ_JEOE01000033.1 GCF_000708885.1 Cellulomonas sp. HZM
ATGTTCGAGTACCTCGAGATCTTCCACAACCGCCAGCGCCGACACTCCGCGATCGGCTGGCTGACACCCATAGAGTTCGAGAACAGACAACCGATCACCCTGGCCTAAGAACCAGAAATCCGACTCCGCGGAACCCGGGACAGGCCAGAGCCTCCACGGAACCCGGGGCGGTTCACCCCGTGGTCGGAGTAGTGGGTGCCATCGGGCAAATGCCCTGATGGGCTCAGCAGCGTCCCCGTGAGCTCGTGATATCCGAGCGCATCTCGACGCGAGCTCCGGTGCCAGCCGGCCCTCGAAAATCCGCCCTCATCGAACTTGCTGCCGGTCACGCTGTGGCGTTCGTCCGGGCCCCACGAATCGGTTCGCACCGGGTCGGCTGGCTCGGTCGCGTCGCTCGGCTGGTCAGCCAGCACCTCGTGAGCGTGGGCGGCCAGATGCTGGGCGCGCGTGGCGAGGCGTTCCTGCCACAGCCCGGTGCGGACCTCCTGGGCTGCCAGGGCCATGGCCGTGGCACCGTCGAGCTCTGCCGCGAGCTCCGCGATGACCGCTTCGTCAGCGCCGCGCGCCCGTGCGTCACCGAGCGCCGCGCTTGTGGCGCGAGCCGTCCGGCGGGCAACCGCGTAGTCCGCATCCAGAGACGCCATGACCCTGCGACCATCACGCAGGATGTCGGGAACCTGCTCGAAAGGATGGGCCTTCTCGAAGGCTGCGCGAGCGCGAGCCAAGTCCTTGCTGCAGTCTCCGGCGCACCGTGGGCCCGGTCGTAGTTCACACATAGTTTTCCACCACCAATTCGGATATGCCTCGGTCTATCCGGGGCTGGCCGAACGATAGGTGGTCGCCTATACAGCGCTCTCGAAATCGGCTCTTCCACGAGCGCTCCGGGGTGGGGCTGGATGGGTGGTGGTCGGCGTCGCGTTTGCCCCGAATGGGCAAGGGGCTGCTGACGCGCTCACCCACCCCATTCTGCGCCGTGCCTACTCGGTGAAGATCTCGTCCACTTCCGAAGCGTTCCCAAACAGGGGCGCGGGGCCGAGGGCCGCGCGCATGCGCTGGCCGGCGTACAGGAAGGTGCCTGTAATGGTGGCTCCGGACAAAGCGGCCGGGTTGTCCTTCCGGTACTCGCGAGCTTCGTCCTTGAACATCCGGTTCCAGGCCGCTACGTGGTCGAGATAGCGGTCGCGCGCTAGGGCAAGCGATCGATCCCATGGAGCGATGCTGGCGTCTTCCAGCGGCCCGGTCGCGGCGATCAGGTCCGCGAGGCCTCGTTCTGACGCCGCCACGATGGCTTGGCGAGCATCCGCTCGTTGCTGGTCCGTCGGCCCTCCCGTTGTTGCGTTCAGTGGGGCGATCGCATCCGCCACGGCGTCTCTTTCGGTGACCATCACGAGCTCGGTCGCGCGCACGTCTCGCAGCAGCGACCGCATCTGCAGGTTGTGCCAGAACCACGCTGCCACCAGTAGCGCGACTACGAGCACGAGGCCAGCACCGACGAGCATCGCTACGCGGTGGGCTCGTCGACGATTTCCCGGCGGTGGTGCGTCCGCGGCGACTGCTGGCGCAGGTGGCGATGCGGCCAGAAGTGACGTGGTCTCCTGCCCCGTTTGCCGCTCTTCCATCATCCCGAAAGTCTCGTGGCAGAACTGGACATATCGGAAGCGAGGGCGCGGGTGAACATCCCTCTGACGCGCAGGTGACTTGGAGAGCGCTCAGCTCGCAGGCCACTCCACCTTCAGCGGGAACGCTACCGAGAGCACCGGGTCGTCTGGTGCGTCAGGGTCTTCACCGAGCCCGGCACTCACGACCCGCAGCACCCAATGAGCGCCCGCATCAGCCCTGTCCGGCAGCATCACCTGGACGGGTGTGGAGTCGTTCCATCCTGCGAGCTCGGCGCGCAGCTGCCCGACCGTGACGGTGTGACGGTCGGTCGTCATGGGGTAGCCAGGGGCGTCGGGGAGACCGCAAGGTCAGCAAACAACTGAGTCACGATAGGTGTGATTTCGTCCTGGACGGACGCCGCCTTCTCGCGGATGAACCACTGAACGGGAGCCGTCCAACCCGTCAGCGCCATGCCGACGACGAGCACCGTCAGGCCACGGCGCACCCACCGGCGCGGCAACACTTCGATGCCAGTCTCCACACCATCAATCAAGCGCATGCATCCACGATCGCACGACGGTCTGACACAACTCTGTTCGCGCTGGGCGTCTCTATCCCTCGCTAAGCGTCTAGTCGCTTGCCGGCCACTCAGCCACCCGCCGACGAAGGAACCCATTCGACGTCTACGACAGCGACCACGGGAGCTCCCGACCGCTGAATCAGCAGGCCGCGATGGCGTCCGTTGGCCCACTGCCCAGGTGAGACGCAGATCGGGTCCGCGTGGAGGCTCTCGAAGGCCCATAGAGCCTCCTCTCGAAGGCCGTGCTGGACCCCGTAGGCGCGCCAAACATGGGCGTCGTCAGTATCGCCAGCGCCGCTTGCGACCGCTGCGACGGACAAGTCCGCGATGCGCCCCCAGTCCGTCGATGAGTCCATGTGCCACGCGTCAATGGCGAGCTCGTCGGTCTCGCCTTCTCGCCACGCCGGGAACTCAGCTACCGCGTAAGTCGTGAGGTATCGCATGGCTGAGCGGCTACACCGTCTCGCCAGCGAGATGTCGAACGGCAGCGGCGAACTCGGCAAGTTCGAGGCGCCGGTGGCCGCCCTGAAGTCCCTGCGGCGTGAAACCGAGGTCTGAGGGTGTGATGCCGTGCTCGCTGGCCACCCATAGGCGTCCGCGCACGTAGTTGAGCCACGGCCACCGTTCGGCGTCTTCCTGGGGTCGATCCTGCGCGATGACGTCAGGGGCCCAGATGGCGTTCTCGGTGACTTCGACGACAGCGTTGCACAGGTGTAGGTCGCGGGCGTAGATGAGCACGAGGTCACCGATGGCGAATGAGGGCTTCCCGCGCTTGCTGCTGGCGATCCACGGTTCGTCACCGGACCAGTCAGGTGGGTCTTCGTCACCGTAGACGGCCTTTGCCCAGAGATTTACGCCTCTGGCCTCGGCGAGGAGCGCTGCCGCTTCGACGATGGTGTCTTCGTCTTCGTCTGCGCCTTCGTCAGGGTCGGGTGCGGGCACGGACCGTACTTTGCGTGCGTCGCTGTCTGTCGCGGCGAGCAGAGCGTCATCGACGACCGCTGCGCCGTCCCACCACTCGCCGATGATCGTCCGAGCCTCGTCAACCTGGGTGGGCGCGAGCCGAACCGTGAACTCCTGGTTGGGGTGAGCGGCTGTGCCGAGTCCCCGCTTCGTGAGGTTGCCTGAACTCGATAGCCCGTTGTGACCAGCGAGGTACACCTTGGCGTGAAGGGATGGTGAGGTCCGAACGATCACGCCGGCGTCGAGGAGTTCGCGAAGGCCAGCGAGGCTCAGGAAGCCGCTTGCGACCGCGACCGGGTCCAACTTCGTGAGCAACGACCAGGGAGAGGTGGAAGCCTTGGCGACCTTCGCTAGGTCTCTGGCCACGGGATAAGTGATGTACGGGCTCGTCAACATGACGTCCCCCTCGCACTGATGCAGCATCTTGAAGAGGGCCGCATGGGCGTTCGTCAGGATGGCGTCGCTGGTCACATCAAGAACCTAGCGGTCGCCCGCCCGTTGCTGTGGAAGTCGTAGCACGCGTCTCGAGGGGTGCGATAGAACTCAGGTGTGAGTGACCAGTTCGCCGGCTCGGGCTGGCAATGGGCAGAACAGCGAGCCGTCCAGCACCTTCGCTCGCTCGGATTCTCGGACGCGCGGCGAGGTGTCGCCGGTGCGGATGGCGGCGTCGATGCGGTCGGCACGGGCGTCGTCGCGCAGGTCAAAGACTGGGCTCGACCCGTCGGAGAGCCACCCGTTCGAGACCTACACGGGACGGCATTGGCTGCCGGGGCTCGCGGCGTCTTCTACTCGTCAGCGGGGTACACCCGCCAGGCCCAGGAGTGGGCGACCCGAAACGGTGTCGCCCTCTTCGTGCTCGGCTTCGACGGTGCGGAGCCTGTCACTCAGGCCGCCCATGCCATGGTGCGGCGCGGCGCGGGCGTGGGACGGCGGGTCGGGATCTTCGCTCAGCAGCGAATCGCGTCGGTAGACAAGCGAGTCCCGTCGGTCCGACGGGAGATTGACACTCTCGTCCAGCGAGCCACCGTTCAGGCAGCGACGGGCTCGACTCGGAAGCGACGCCGCGCCGAAGGAGCTCTCAAGATGCTCGCTGAGTACCGACGGCAGCTAACCCGCATCGAATCGCTCGACCCGTCCACTCGCGGTCTCGACAAAGCCCTGCGCGACCTTCACGGTTACGTCCGCAAGGTTCGCTCGCAGCTCTGAGCTCACCGGACGCCATCAGCGGGCCGCGACGGGCTCGGGCGGCAGGATCAGGGCTGCTCTCGCTGATAGAGCCAGATGGCGTGGTCGAGCACACGTGCGTCCACGGTCATGAGTTCGGCGGCTTCAGTGACGGCGCCCTTGGCGCGCTCGCCCGTGACCTTCGGCACGTTGAGCGCTGTCGCGACGAACCGCTGCAGCATCGTGTCGGCCTTGACGCCGGTCTCACCTGTCAGCATCCGCAGGTAGTCCCACGAAACCCAGCCGAGCCCTCGAACGGCGAGCCACGCTGCCTCGGCACCAGGCGTGTTTGCACGGAGGTCCTCGATCGTGCTGATTCCGACGGCGAGAAGTCCGGTAGCGCCGTCGTAGACCGCCTCAGCCTTCAGGACGCCACGGCGTCCCTTCCGGACCGTTCCGGGTGCGTAGCTCCCGTTGCTGAACAATGCAGGGCCAGCTGCACGCTCCGGCCCACCCACCTCATCGATCGCAGCGACCAGGTCGGCCAGGTTATCGACGTCGGGATCCGAGCCCGCAGCCTTCCGTGCTGCCCGGAAGCGCTTGAGGACGCGAGCAGTCGCTGGGTAGGTCGCCCGCAGTGAGAACACAGAGTCGAGGACGCAGAGGGCGAGCGAGCCGCGGTAGCCCGACGGGTCCTTCCATGTATCGGGTGCGGCGAGCTGCGCATCCACGAGGGCGCGGACTGCCTCGGCGTCAGAGGTCATGGGTTGGAGCCTAGGGGCGTCGACCGCTGGGGATGGTCAGATTCCACATCGCCGCTTCCAGCAACGGGACATCGCACTCTGAAGCGAGACGACCGAACGAGATCACCTCGGTGGAGGTCTCGAACGCGACTGGAGTCCACGATGACGAACGCAGGTCTTCGTAGCGGACCTGGACGACGGCGGTTCGGCCGTCGGGGTGCAGCGCCACTCGCGCGAACCTGTGCTCGTGCATCGTCAGCATGAGCGTCCAATCGCTCACCGCTGGGGCCAGGCGAGCGACGGCAAGAAGCCGCTCACGCGCTACGAGGAGCGGCGCCATCACAGTCTCCACGGCGTCGACGTCCTCGAACCGGACGCCTGCTCCTGCGGCGATGGGAAGTTCGATGCGCCCAGAGTCGGGGGCAAGCGTGAGCAGAGGTCGCATGGCGTGACGGTAGAGGGCGGCTCCCACATACGACTGGCTCCGGTCAGGTTCGAAGCAACGCGGCCCGCTCTACCGTGGCGCCGTTCGGCCGGGGCTACGTGCGGTTGACTGACCAAAGCGTGAACGCACACCGGGCTCCCGGCTTGGGTGTTCCGCCGTACCCCATGTCAATGTCCGCCGAGCGCACATCAGTCACCGAAAGGTCGGATGCTCTCGTGGCGCAAGACTTCGCTGCTGTCTCGCCGCTGGACAGCGACCACTCGGCCGGGAGTACGCGGCCCGAGTAGCACGGCAGGTTGTGTGCGTAGTCGGGCGAGCCAGACAGGAACGCCGCGACATCTTGCGGTTCGATGCACGACCCAAACGTGGATACGAGGTCTTTGGTCGCCGAGAGGCGATGCGTGTCCGTCTGCAGCACGTCACCGTCGACGCGACCCAGAGCGCATCGGTACGGACCCAGTGCTGCCGTTGCGGATCTGTTGAAGCCAACGAGCGAGTACAGGTTGAGGCGCTCCTCCACCGCTGCCTCGCACGTCTGGTCCTCGCTACGCGCGACTGCTTCGTACTGATGGGGCTGCGCGCAGTCGACGCTCTCGAACTGACCCTCGTCGTAACTCATGTGCGCGGCCGGGGCTGCGTCCATGCCGGTGTAGACGAAACAGGACAGGCTCTTCGACACCGCCGTAGCCTCTGCCCGCGGCGTCACATCGGGCGTCGAAGATGCAGCTTGAGCAACTATGTGCGCGTCGGGGTCGCCGGGGAAAAGCGCCTTCACGCCCGCGACCGCCCCGGCAGCACTGGCCACAAGCGCTACGGCCCCGCTTGCAACGAAGAAGAACGACTTGGGGCTCTTCCAAAACTTCCAGCTGGTTGCCTCATCGCTTGGAGGATCCGTCGCCATGAAGTGACCCTAGCGAGCAAGACCGTGTGTGGTGCCCACAACCGATCGGTTCCGAGCACCTCGTCCGGGCGAACTTCCGCCCGCAGACGGCGGGTGACCACAATCCTGCCCAGAATGCGTGCCCTGCTCACAACGTCACTGGCGTTTGTGGGCAGGTGCCGGTAGGACTGGTCCCGCGCCGGCGACGACCGCCGGCCCTCGATGGGAGGTGGTGCTCATGGCATTGGTTGGCTATCAGCGCGTATCGACGGCCGGGCAACGGACGGACCGACAGGACGCTGCCTTGCTCGAGGCGGGGTGCGAACGCGTCTACACGGACGTTGCGTCCGGACGCTCGCTCGACGGACGTCCCGAGCTTGCCGCCGCGCTCGACTACCTACGCGAAGGAGACACCCTCGTCGTCCTCGAGGCGTCCAGGCTGTGCCGGTCGTTGAAGGACTTCGTCCTCACCATCGACGACCTTCGTGCTCGCGGTGTCGGCGTCCGCTCCCTCGCGGAGGGATTTGACACAACTCCCGGAAAGCCAGAGTCCGTCCTCCTCGTGGCCGTCTTCGGCGCGCTCGCTCAGATCGCCCGCGAAACGATCGTCCGCAACACAAGGGAGGGCCTCGAAGCCGCCAGAGCTCGAGGCACCCGCTTAGGGCGCCCTCCCGCCCTGACCGACGAACGCCGCGATGTGGCGCGAGACCTGCTCGGCGCTGGCCGGTCCATTGCGGCCACGGCCCGAGGGTCGGGAGTCTCGCGTGCGACCATCCAGCGTGGCATCGCAGCGGGTGTCCTGCCCGCGCCGTCTTACGCGACCGCCTCCCGCTGACGCCCACTCCCGACGGCGACCCTGAGCGGGAGCAGCGCGCCTACGCGGCAGCTGGCGCCTTCGTGTCTGCTCGTCTGGCTGGTCACGAGCCCGACCCACTCCTGGACGTCCTCGTGGAGCGGTACGTGAACGGTGAGTTGACGGTCGCCCATATGTGGGCCGTCGTCGAAGAGCAGTACGTGTCCTTACCCCCTGACCAGCCTCTGGAGGCCGAATGAACGATGACCAGTACGACGACCTGAGCGTCCCCACCACCTGCCCGTACACACTCACGCGCGTCCGCGCCCACGTGACCCACGATGGCGGCCTGGCGTTCGACGCGACGCTCACCCTGGACGGCGTGCCGTTCGCGACCGTCGTGCAGGACGGCCGTGGCGGCGCCGACCTCCTGCGTCCGGTTCGCACCGGCGATCGGCAGCGCATCGACGAGTACCGCGCCTACGCCCGCACCGTTCTCGAGCCACAGGGCGTCATCTACGAATCCGAGGACGCCCTCACGAGCGAGCTCCTCGAGCATTGGGCTGCCGGCGGTGACCAGTGAGCGCGCCCACGACAGGGCTGGGTGCCCTTGGGGTCGACCTCGCCGATCGACTCGTCGCCAGCGGCATCATCGCGACGGTTCACGTTGACCCCGAGAGTCGCGTTCAGCTCGTCGTCCAGCTCGACCCACACCGCCGGCAGGTCGCAGCGATTCGCGTCGGGCAGTGGGACCGTGCGTGGGTCGACGAAGGCGACGGGGTCGGGAAGGAGGTAGTCGGCCCGGTGCTCAGCGACCTGTGCGTCGAGCACGCGGGCTGTCTCAGCCTCTGGGTGTGGGGCTGGGTGCTGCGGTGGCGAGGACTGCAGTGGTGAGCCTGGATGCGCGACCGGTTTCCATCAACTCGTGATGCCGATGGCTCCGCACTCGGCGCAGTGCCCGGCGTCGTTCGATTTTCCAGGGAGGAAGGCACTACTCTGCCCCGTGCCCGTTGGTCCTCCTGCATCCCGCGCCAAAACGGCGGGTTCCCGCAGCTCAGAGATCCGGCCGCAGGCGACGAAGGGCTTCCTCGACGGCCTCGGCAGCCCCGGCTACCGAATCATGCTCCCACACCCTTAGGACGGCCCATCCCGCCGCAGCCAGGTCGACGTCGGTGCGGCGGTCACGTTCGACGTTACCGCTGAGCTTTTCGCGCCACCAATCTGAGTTCGTATGCGATTGCGTGCCGTGACGCGGGCACATGTGCCAGAAGCACCCATCGACGAACACCGCGAGCCGCGCCCGGGGAAACACGATGTCCGCCGTGCGACGGTCGCCGAGCAGCCGCCGGTTGACGTAAAACCGACGACCGCGGCGGTGCAACTCACGCCGTAGCGCCATTTCAGGGGTCGTATCACGCGACCGCACTCGAGCCATGCGGGCGCTGGTCTTCGGGTTGACGTCCACCCTGACGATCTTCGCCCCGTCAGGCAAATTCGGCGAACCCCGTGCGCGGCTTCGTGGGGACGATCTCGCCGCGCCGCTTCATTGCCAGCTCGCCACACGCGACGCAGCGGTACCACTTCGCGAACTCGACCAGCTGCTCTCCCCGGCCGACGAGCCTCAGGTCACCGCTGCATGACGGGCAGGCACCCGAGAGTGACTCCGCGTGCTCCTCGTCGTCGCGCCAGAGCAGCCCGCATTCCGGACAGTCGAACCGGACACCGGCGCGCCACACTCGCTTCGAAGCCATGGGACTACAGGTCCGCCACGCCAGCCCCGGCGGCCTGACGGTAGATCGCTCGGTCCTGGTCGTCGATCTCTTTGGCGGGCACGAGCTTGTAGTGCGCCTCGCGCAGGACGCGGATTTGGTCGTCCTGGACCGTCAGTTCGAACAGCGCGATGACGCCGCCCGCCATGAACTGCGCAGCGATCGGGCGTGCGACGAGCTTCGGCCACTTGTCCCTGCAGACAGCGAGATCCTGCTCCGCCTGAGTCACCCCGAGCTCGTCGTTACCGCCCTTGGCCTGCACCGGAAGGATGTACTGCTCACCCCAGCGGTCCACCGCGACGTAGAGCTCGTCAACCTCGACCTGGCCGATGCCTCTTGCCGTCGTCCGAAGGTGGTTCTGAAGCGAGTACGCAGTCACGCCCAGGAAGACATCGATGAGACGGTTGTAGCGCACGAGAGCGAGCAGGGCTTGCTCGTCATTCAGGGCTGTCGCGCCGATGATCTCGGGGGTCGAATCCGGGATCTTTGTGGTGACCAGCATCGGGTTCGGCTTTACGCGTGCCTGAGCTGGGATCGCGACGAACTTGTATTTCGCCCTCCCGTCGCCTCGAATGATCCACTCCATACCATCGGGCGCGCGGTCCTTGATCGAGTCTGGCAGCGCACGACGATAGCGGAACGCGTACGGTACGTCGCCGAGGTTGCCAATACGCGGGCTGCCGAGCGCATCAGTCGCGTCATTTATCTCGGGACGAGTCCACGCGATCTCCGTTGCACCAGCGGTGTAGTGAGCGTCGAAGATGAGCTCGATGACCCGGTCATAGAGAGTGCCCTTGTCGGTCGCGTCGTCGGTGGAGTCGGCAGCCAAGATCAGCCAACCTTCCGGTCTCGGTGAGGGATGACACGCTCGGCGATACCAAAATGTCGCTCCGCCTGCGAGGCGGTGAACGACAGCAGCTCCTCGCGCCCGGGCTTGATCTCCGCGCCATGTGTCGGTGCGACCCCGTCGGCGGCGAGCAGTTGCGCCGCGACAGCGCGCCCAAGCAGCGGGGGCACTGAGTTGCCGATTTCCCGGAACCCGTTCCACTTAGTCACGTGGAATCGGAACCAGTCCGGGTAGCCGTGCAGACGCGCGGCCTCGCGGACTGTGATGACACGCGGGAGCGTGGGGTGGATCGGGCGTGGCGCGGTGTAGGCACCACGGTCGGACGCGGTGCCCGCACGAAGCGTGTTGCACGCACCCTCAGGGTGCAGCCGCAGGAACCGGGAGACGGCCTCGGTCGTACCCGGCGCCGTCGAGGCGAACCGCTCGATGGACACCCCGGTGTGCACGGTTCTGGTCGACGAAGTCAGGACGGTCGGCGCGAAACGCCTCGGGTGCGAGAAGTCGTTAATGCTCTGGACGGCACCCCGCAGCGGTGCCGCGTACTCGGAGGGCTTGCCAAACTTCGCCTTCACGCTGTCACCATCGAGCAGCTCCTGGAAGACGTCGGCATCCGGCAAGTCGCCAAGCGCGTCCCAGACGGTCGGTCCCAGCGGGAGCGACCCAGCGTCTACTGGCAGCCCCTTCGGGCTGCGGCCGCGGTGCGTCGGCTCGGGATAAGAGGGCACAGGCACATCGGCGCGCGAGCCGATCAGGAAGAGACGGCGACGGGACTGCGGCACCCCGAAGTCGCTCGCCTGCAGGACCTTGTAGGGCAGCTCGACTCGGTAGCCAGCGCCATCCATGAGTTCGACGACCTCGTCGAGCAGACGCCGGTGGTCGCCGACGGTGAGGCCCGCCACGTTCTCCATGACGAAGTACCTGGGCTGCAACTCGATCACCAGGCGGGCGAACTCCCCAAGCAGCGCGTTTCGCGGATCGTCGAGCGCCCGCTTGCCGATCAATGAGATGCCCTGGCACGGCGGACCGCCCGCGACGACGTGGATCTCGCGGTCACCGATGCTCGACTTGGCACGGAGCTCCGCTCCCGTCATAGTCGAGACGTCACGGCAGAAAGTCGCCGCGTCGGGGAAGTTGTACTCGTGGACGGCCGCGTGGATGGGGTCGTACTCGACGGCGGCAGCGACCTCGTACCCCGCCTGCTCGAAGCCTAGAGACAGCCCTCCCGCTCCGGCGAAGAGGTCAACGGCGAGGGGGCGCGAACTACTCATGTGCGGGAACACTACGGGCTTTTCCAGGGCGGCGCCGGGACGTCGCGGCGGGTGTCGAGAGACCGTTCGACCGATGCCCACGAACCGGCCGGTCGGAGAGACGGAAGTCATGCACGCAGGTGGCGCGCAAGCATGCACGCAACAGAGCAGGTCGCCGAGGGGAGTCGGGATCGCCGCCGCGGGGCGGCTAGCCCTTGCCCTTCGACCGAGTCGCCATAGCAGCGCCTACGGTCGCGCATGTACCCGGGGAATTCGTGCCCTGACCTGGGATTATATACCTCGCCCTCTCCAAATTACGGGACTCGTCGCGCAGGAACTGCGACAGCGTGCGCAGGAGGCGTCCGAGGTCGGTCCCCTCGACGTCGCGCGTCAGGCGCAGCGCCTCGACGATCCGGTCCGCCACCGGGTCGGCGAGCCGGTCCTTGAGCAGGTCGAGGCAGTCGTCGAACCTCCCGGTCGCCCGGTAGTCCTCGGCGAACGCGCGGAAGGCCGGCTGCAGCTCGACCGGTCCGCGCTCTGCGAGCTGCACGACCGCCTCGGGCAGCGCGAGGCCGGCACGGATGCCCGATCCCAGGTGGTCGACGACCTCGGGCCAGACCTCCCGCAGCCGCGCACGTCGCCGCCGCGCGCGGCCACGGACGTACGCCCACGGCGTGCCCGCCGCGAACGTCGCGAAGCACAGCGCGATCGTGGGGGTCCGCGTGAGCCCGAGCCCGACCACCAGGACGACGAGCGCGAGCACGACGCTGGCAGCGGCCAGCCCACCGGGGGTGACGCCGGTGATCCCGGCTTGGACGAGCACGTCGCGGGTCCGGGTCGCCCACGACGCGGCGCCCCGCGCGTCGGGTCGCTCCGGGGTCGCCCAGAACGACGACCACACGCACGCGAGCCCTGCCCCGAGGAGCAGGCCGACGACCACCCCCACGCTCAGTCCCTCGCCCGCAGCAGCGCAGCCAGGTCGTACCCGTTGCGCGCGAAGCGCTCCGCGTGCGGCGCGAAGCCGTCGGCGCGCACGAGGCGGTCGCCGCGCGTGGTGAACACGTCGGCGGTCTCGACGGCCCCCCGCTCGACGCGTCCCGGCACCGCGACGATCTCGCGCGTGCGTCGGCGCCCCGCGCCGTCGACGTCCAGGTGCACGACCAGGTCGACCGCGGACGCGACGGTCGGGACGACGAACGAGCTCGACACGTTCTCCCCGGCGAGCAGCGGGAGCGTGCACAGCTTCGTCAGGGCCTCGCGCGCCGAGTTCGCGTGGATGGTGCACATCGCGGGGAGCCCAGCGTTCAGTGCGACGAGCAGGTCGAACGCCTCGGCCTCGCGCACCTCGCCCACCACCAGGCGGCTCGGGCGCATCCGCAGCGCCTCCTTGACGAGGCGTCGCAGCGGCACCTCACCGGTCCCCTCGAGCGACGCCTGCCGGCACTGCATCGCGACCCAGTCGCGCGCCGCGGGCCTGAGCTCGAACACCTCCTCGCAGCTCACGACGCGCTCACGCGGTCCGATCGCACCCGCGAGCGCGTTGAGCATGGTCGTCTTGCCGGCCTGCGTCGCTCCCGAGACCAGGACGTTGAGGCCCGATCGCACGGCTGCGGACAGGAACGTCGCGGCGTGCGGCGTGAGGCTTCCGAGGGTCACCATCGCGTCGAGACTGGTGGCGCGCACGACGTGCTTGCGGATGTTGACCGACCAGTGCCGCCGCGTGATGTCGGGGATCACGCAGTGCACGCGCTCGCCGCCGGGAAGCGCGGCGTCGACGAAGGGCGAGCTGACGTCGAGGCGTCGGCCGCTGCTGCGCAGCATCTGCTCGACGAGGTCGCGCACCTGCACGTCGGTGAGCATCGTCGTAGTCAGCTCGGCCTCGCCGCGCCGCGCGACGAACACCTGCGCGGGCGAGTTGATCCAGATCTCCTCGACCTCCGGGTCGTCGAGGTACTGCTGCAGCGGGCCCAGTCCCGCGACCGCGTCGACGACCGCCTTGTGCGCGGCGCCCGGGTCCGGCAGGACCGGCACGGCACCGAGCAGCGACCGCTCGTCTTAGTCGGCGATCGCCGCGTCGACCAGCGCGAGGATGCCCGAGCGGTCTCGCGACGGGTCGATGCCCCGCCGTCGGATCAGCTCGCGCACCTCGCTCTCGAGGATCGCCACCCCGTCCACACGGCCCCCTGACGTCTGATTTCTGTGCTTTTGCGCGAGTTCGCACCCTAGGGCAACCGCGCGGCGCGTACAGCCATCTGTCCACAGGGCGTGCGCAGCCTCACCCGCACGGGTGACCGGTTCGCCCGCGCGGACGCCGATCGCACCCGGGAGACGAGGCGCACTACCGTGGCCCCTTGTGAACGACGTCGCCGCAGTCCTGCCCACCCGTACCCAGCACGCCCTGACCCTGGGCGACCAGCGCGCGGTGGTCGCAGCGGTCGGCGCGAGCCTGCGCAGCTACACGGTCGGCGAGCGGGACGTGGTGCTCCCGTTCGACGAGAACGACCCGGCTCCCGCGTTCTCGGGCGCCGTCCTCGCGCCGTGGCCCAACCGGCTGGCGGACGGCGAGTACGTGCGCGACGGCGTGACGTACGAGGTGCCGATCACCGAGCACGCGCGCCGCACGGCGCTGCACGGGCTGGTGTCGTTCACGGAGTTCGCCCTGACGTCGTCGTCGGGGACGTCCGTGACGCTCGAGCACACGACGGTCCCGACGCACGGCTACCCGTGGCAGGTGCGCGTCTCCGTGACCTACACGCTCACGGACGACGGGCTGCACGTCACGATCGAGGCGACCAACGTCGGCACGGGCGTCGCGCCCTACGGCACCGGGGTCCACCCGTGGCTGTCCCCGGGTGACGCCGCGGTCGACGACTGCACGCTCAGCGTCGGCGCCGCGCGCCACGTGCTCGTCGACGACCGCCTGCTGCCGACGGGCGACGAGCCCGTCGGGCCCGGGACGGACCTGCGTGAGCCGCTCGCGCTGCGGGGGGTCGCGTTCGACGACGCCTGGACCTCCCCGGAGCGCGACACCGACGGGCGATCGTGGGCCCGGTTCACCTCGCCCGACGGCCGAACCGTCGCGATGTGGGCCGACGAGGCCGCCGAGGCGTGGCAGGTGTGCACGGGCGACGGCATCCCGCTGATCGAGCGCCGCGGCGTCGCCGTCGAGCCGATGACGTGCATCGCGGACGCGTTCCGCACTGGCGAGGACCTCGTCGAGCTCGCACCGGGCGGGCAGCACGTGCTCACGTGGGGCCTGCGCCTGGAGTGAGCGGTCCGCGCGACGCGGGCGGGACGACGGCGGGCGTCGTCACGCCTCAGCCGTAGTACTCCCCGTCGGCCTTGACGCCCTTCGAGTACTCCCAGTGCCAGCGCTCGTACGGACCGCTGCCGCCGGGCTTCGCCCAGCTCGGGTTCTCCCAGCCGAACCGCGGCGCGTTCGCGTTGATCCACGCCCACTTCACGCCGCTCGTGAGCGGGGAGCACAGGTCGACCGCCAGGCCCCACCCGTGGTTGCTCTTGCCGGGTGCGGCGGCCAGGCCGCCCTTCTCGCTCTTGAGGTAGCGCTGCTCGGCGAGCGTGCGGTACCCCGACGCGAGGCACATGTCGGCACCGAACGCCGCGACGTAGGCCTGGTTGAACTGGGCGAGGCTCGAGGCGGCGTCCGCGCGCAGGCGCGTGTGGCCGTCCCACAGGGTGCACAGGTCCTTCTGCGCCAGCATGCCGTTCTGGCCGGGCGCGCGTGCCGCGGGGTCGCAGCCCGGCAGGGCGCTGGTGCGGTCCAGGCTGCGCGTCGCGGCCTCGATGTCACGGTCGGACAGCACGCCCGCGGTGGTCTGCAAGGACGCGGGCGGGACGAGCGAGGACTGCGTCGAGGTGAGCGCCGTGACCGTCGACGGCAGCGCGACCTTGGCGACCGGCTCGCCCGAGATCACCTCGGCGCCCGCGATCGCGCCCTGGCTGACCGGGATGACGACCGTGAGCGCGGCGAGCGTGCCGAGGACGCCGACCCTCGTCGCGGCGC
Organism: Cellulomonas sp. HZM; assembly: GCF_000708885.1. Classification (GTDB taxonomy): domain Bacteria; phylum Actinomycetota; class Actinomycetes; order Actinomycetales; family Cellulomonadaceae; genus Cellulomonas. Next base: position 15,055 of record NZ_JEOE01000033.1, read on the forward strand.
GCGCGGGCCGGTGGTGACGCGGCATCCCGACGGCCGCGGTCCGACGCGTGCCGGCCCGGTGCGCGCGGACCACCGTGGCGTGGGCGGTGCTCCCGCCCTGAGGAGACGGCAGCGCGGAGGACCGCGCGGCGGGCGCGGCCTCGGCCGACGAGTCGGCGGGCGCGACGACGACGAGGGGCACGGTGGCGGTCGCGGGCGCGGACTGCGTCGCGGGTGCGGGCTGCTCGGGTGCCGGCGCAGGCCGCTGGGACACCTGGGGGGCCCCGGGCTCGCGCACCGCGTGCTGGACGGGCATCGCCGCGCGTGCGTCGAGGCTCGACGTGACGGAACGCGTGGCGCGTTCGTCGGCCTCGGGCTCGCCGTGGTGCCACGCGTGAGCGGGGGCGCCCTCCCGGGCATCCTCGGGTGCGACGGCCGGCTCGCGGACGGCCGAGGGACGAGGGGTCCAGGACGGCACGCCGGAGTGCGGCGTCGAGACCTGCTCGGCGGCGACCGCCGGCTCGACCACGCCGACCGCGACCGTCGGCGTCGGCCCGGAGTGCACCGGCTCCGCCGGACGCGGCACGAAGCCCGAGGGACCCGGGCTCCACGCGGTCGTCGGAGGCATGCCGACCGTCCGGCGTGCACCTGCGGGACCGACCGGCCCGGCCTGGGACGGACGCACCGACGCCGGGCGGACGGGGGCCGCTGCCGGGACGCGCGCCGCGGCGCGGAGCTCGGCCTCCGCAGCCGCACGTCGCTCGGCCTCACGCAGGCTGCGGCGGGTGGGTGCCACGTCGACCGGGGCGTCGGAACGCACGCCGTCGGGACCCGGCACGGCACCTCCTCGGTCGGCAGAGAGCTGGTTCGTCGTCCCGGTCGGACGCTGCATCGAAGAGCGGCCCGACCAGAGCGATCACGAAACCATAACGGGAACCTGCATCCGCTCCAAGCCCCTGGACGGACGTCCAGCGCCACCCAGGCGACGACACGCCGAACGACACGCCGACAGCGTCACGACGCGCGCCGGGAACCGGGCCGAAAGTCCCGCTCAAGAGCCGTCGTGAAAGTCCTGTGCACATTTCTCAGGACGCACCAGCGGGGACGGTCAGCGCCCCCTCGTCGGACCCTGCTCGCGCTGCATCGCGTCACGCACCTCGCCGACGAGCTCCTCCAGGATGTCCTCGAGGAACACGACCCCGAGCGTCACCCCGTCCTCCTGCACGCGCGCGAGGTGCGCGCCGGAGCGGCGCATCGCCTCGAGCGCCTCCTCGACCTCGTCGTCCGGGCCGACCACCGCGAGCGCCCGCACGCGCCACGCCGGCACGGGGTCGCGGCGCGTGGCCTCGTCGGCGTACAGGACGTCCTTGAGGTGCAGGTAGCCCGCCGGCGCACCGTCGGCACCGAGCACCGGGAACCGGGAGAAGCCGGTGCGCGCGACGAGGTGCTCGACGCCGTCGGGCGTGACGTCCGGGCCGAGCGTCACGAGTGACGCCGAGCCGACCATGACGTCGCGCGCGGTGCGGTCGGAGAACTCGATCGCCCCGGTGAGCAGCCCCTCGGCGTCCTCGAGCAGTCCCTCCGCCTGCGAGCGCTCGACGATCGACTGCACCTCCTGCGCGGTGAACGCGGACGCGACCTCGTCCTTGGGCTCGACGCCCACGGCGCGCAGCGCGTGGTTCGCGAGCCAGTTGAGCGCCACGATGATCGGCCGCACGACGCGCGCGATCCACACCAGCGGCGGGCCGAGCACGAGCACCGCGCGGTCGGGGCCCGAGACCGCGAGGTTCTTCGGCACCATCTCGCCGAGCACCACGTGCAGGTAGACGACGACCAGCAGCGCGACGACGAACGCGATCGGGTGCGTCAGGCTCGAGCTCACGCCGATCGCCTCGAGCGGGTCCTCGATGAGGTGCGCGATCGCGGGCTCCGCGACCACGCCGAGGCTCGTCGAGCACACCGTGATGCCGAGCTGCGCGCACGCGAGCATGAGGGAGACGTTCTCCATGGCCCACAGCACTGTGCCCGCGCGGCGGTCGCCCGCCTGGGCGCGCGGCTCGATCGAGCTGCGGCGCGCGGAGATGATGGCGAACTCGGCGCCGACGAAGAAGGCGTTGGCCGCGAGCAGCGCGACGGCCAGCAGGAGCGCGACGGTGCTGCTCACGCGTCCTCACCCCCCACGTGCTCGTCGGGCTCGAGCGCGACGACGCGCACGCGCTCGACGCGGCGCCCGTCCATGCGCTGCACGTGCAGCAGCACGCCGTCCACCTCGACCTCGTCGCCCTCCTGCGGGATCCGCCCGAGGCGGTCCATCAGCAGGCCGCCCAGCGTCTCGTACGGGCCGTCCTCGGGGACGACGAGCCCCGTGGTCTCGGTGAGCTCGTCGGGGCGCAGCACGCCGGGCAGGAGCCACGAGCCGTCCGCCGAGCGCGCGGCGGACGTGCGTCGACGGTCGTGCTCGTCGGCGACCTCCCCCACGAGCTCCTCGACGACGTCCTCGAGCGTCACGACGCCGGACGTGCCTCCGTACTCGTCCACGACGACCGCCATCTGCAGCCCCTGGTCCCGCAGCTCGACGAGCAGCGGGCCGAGGTGCACGGTCTCGGGGACCTGCGGGGCGTCGACCATGAGCGCCGCGGCGGGCACCTCGGCCCGGCGTTCGAACGGCACGGCGACGGCACGGCGCACGTGCACGAGCCCGACGATGTCGTCGCTCGAGTCGCCGATGACGGGGAACCGCGAGTGCCCGGACGTGCGGGCGAGCGCGGTGACGTCGGCCGCGGTGTCGTCGCGCCGGACGACGACGAGCCGCTGCCGGTCCGTCATGACGTCGACCGCGGTGAGGTCGAAGAAGTCGATCGAGTTGGTGAGCAGCGTCGCGGTCGCCTCGTCGAGCGTGCCGACCTCGGCAGAGCGGCGCACGAGCGCCGCGAGCTCCTGCGGCGAGCGTCCGCCGGACAGCTCCTCTCGCGGCTCGACGCCGACGCGGCGCAGCAGCGCGTTGGCGCTTCCGTTGAAGAACGCGATGACGGGGTGCAGCGCGGTCGTGAAGCCGCTCTGCCAGGGGACCACGGCGCGCGCGGTGGCCAGCGGGCGGCTGATCGCGAAGTTCTTGGGGATGAGCTCGCCGACGAGCATCGAGAACCCGTTGACGAGCACGAGCGCGACGACGACCGCCACCGCGGTGCTCGCGGTGGTGGACAGCGGGCCGTCGAGCGCACCGCCGACCATCTTCTTGACGGCGGGCTGCGTCGTGTAGCCGAGCAGGACGGTGGTGAGCGTGATGCCCACCTGCGCGCCGGACAGCTCGGTCGACAGCCGGCGCAGCGCCTTGAGCACCGAGCGTCCGCGCCGGTCGTCGGACCCGGCGTCCTTCTCGACCACGCCCGGGTCGAGCGTGACGAGCGAGAACTCGCTCGCGACGAACACCGCGGTACCGACGGTCAGCACGACGCCGAGCGCGACGAGGAGCCACTCGGTCAGCACGCCGCACCACCGGTGCGGGCCACGCGCGCAGGCGTCGTGGGGCGCGCGTGCGGGAAGGACAGTTCGAGGGGGCCGGCATGGTCGGGCCCGGGAGCGTTGTCCGGGGCGGGACGCCGGCAGCGACTTGAGCTGCTCATGGTGCGGCCATCATAGGTGGGCCGTCGCGCGACGCCACGGGATCGTGCACAGGTCTTCACGGCCACCGGCCGCACGCTGTGCCACTCTGGGCGGATGGTGACGACGAACGCGGCGAAGGCGCCCGCGGTGACGACCGTGCTGGTCGTGGAGGACGAGCCCGCGATCACGCAGGCGATCGCCCGACGCTTCGTCGCGGAGGGGTGGTCGGTCGAGGCCGTGGGAGACGGGCTGTCCGGCGTCTCGGCGGCGGCGCGGATCCTCCCCGACGTCGTCGTGCTCGACGTCATGCTGCCCGGCATCGACGGGCTCGAGGTGTGCCGACGCATCCAGGCGGAGCGCCCGGTTCCCGTGCTCATGCTGACGGCACGCGACGACGAGACCGACATGCTCATCGGGCTCGGGGTGGGCGCCGACGACTACATGACGAAGCCGTTCTCGATGCGCGAGCTCGTCGCACGCACCAAGGCGCTGCTGCGCCGCACCGAACGTGCCGCGCGCGCGGCCGAGCTGGCGCAGGCGGCGCACCCCGACCCGCCGATGGAGATCGGCGACGTGCTCATCGACCGCGCGCAGCGCCGCGTGCTGCGCGACGGCGCCGAGGTGCACCTGACGCCCACCGAGTTCGACCTCCTGCTCGCCCTCACCGCGTCGCCGCGCACCGTCCTCACGCGCGAGCGGCTGCTCGCCGAGGTCTGGGACTGGGTCGACGCGAGCGGCACGCGAACGGTTGACTCGCACGTCAAGGCGCTGCGCCGCAAGCTGGGCGCGGACCTCATCCGCACCGTGCACGGCGTGGGCTACGCGTTCGAGCCGGCCGACGACGGGCAGGCGGGCGACAGGCCCGCGAACCAGCCGGGCAGCCAGCCGGGAACGGACGGCGCCTGAGTGGTCTCGCCCCGGCACGTGCGCGGCGAGCCCGGCCGCTCGCGGCTGCCGGACGTGCGCCCGCTGGACCGGTTCAGCTCGATCAAGATCAAGCTCGGCGTGCTCGTCGCGGCGACCGTGACGCTCGCGTCCTTCATCACCTGGCTCGGCCTGTCGAAGCACCTCGGGCCGACGCGCACGCTCCCGCTCGCCATCGTCATCTCGTTGATCCTCACGCAGATCCTCGCGCGCGGGATGACGAGCCCGCTGCGGGAGATGACACGCGCCGCGCAGTCCATGGCGTCCGGCGACTACTCGGTGCGGGTGCGCGCGACGAGCAACGACGAGGTGGGCCAGCTCGGGCACGCGTTCAACAGCATGGCGAGCGACCTCGGGCAGGCCGACCGGTTCCGCCGCGAGCTCGTCGCGAACGTCTCGCACGAGCTGCGCACGCCGGTGACCGCGCTGCAGGCCCAGCTCGAGAACATCGTCGACGGCGTCGACGACGCGGACCCGGCCACGATGGAGGCCGCGCTCGCCCAGACGGAGCGGCTCGGTCGGCTCGTGACCTACCTGCTCGACCTGTCGCGGCTCGAGGCCGGTGACGCCCCGCTCGAGATCTCGAGGGTGCGGCTCGCCGACTTCCTGCGCGAGGCCGCCGACGGTGCGCAGCTGGTGGGTGCCGCCAAGCACCTGCGCTTCCCCGTCGTCGTCGAACCGCCCGGGCTCACGGTCCCGGCCGACCCCGAGCGTCTGCACCAGGTGCTCGCCAACCTCCTGCAGAACGCCGTGCGGCACTCGCCCGCCGACGACGAGGTGCGCATCGAGGCCGCGCGCGTGGGCGACGACGTGCGCATCGACGTGGTGGACAACGGACCGGGCATCGCGGCCGACCAGCGCCAGCACGTGTTCGAGCGCTTCGTGCGCGGGAACTCCCCCGCCGCGACGGGGACCACGTCGACGGGCGGCACCGGACTCGGGCTCGCGATCGTGCGCTGGGCGGTCGAGCTGCACGGCGGCCGCATCGAGGTCGCGGACACCGAGGCGGGGTGCACGATGCGCGTGTGGCTGCCGGCCGCCGGCGCCCCGCCGACCGGTGAGATCGCACTGACCACCCTGTGAACTCATGACCTGCGTGAGACGTGGATCACCCCCGCTTGAGCAGCGGAAAGGCACCGCCTTGCCCGAAGTTGACCGACCTGTGCACGGTGGGTGAAGACGTCCGGGAACGCGCCCGAGATGACCCTTTCGTGGGCGGGCCGAAGGTCCCGGAGGCCGTAGTGTTGACGTCAACAAGTACCGGCAACGACGCGGACGAGATCCGCGCGGAAGTGGGCGATCCTCCCGTGTCCCAGAAGGCGGAGCCTGAGTCGATGCGCGCCGAGTTCGGCGCCAACGCATGGCTCGTGGACGAGCTGTACGAGCAGTACCTGCAGGACAAGAGCGCGGTGGACCCCGCGTGGTGGGACTTCTTCGAGGGCTACAAGGGCTCGCAGAAGGCGGAGGCCCCGAACGGCCAGACCGACGGGACGGCGACGACGCCGCAGCCGGCGGAGACCGCACAGCCGGCCCCCGCCCCCGTGACCGCCCCTGCCGCGGCGCCCGACGCGGGGCAGCACGCCGCGGCCCCCGCGCCGCACGGCGTCACGAAGCCCGCACCCGAGGCCCGTGCGACCGCCGCGCCGAAGGCCCCGACGCCCGCCGAGCCCAGCGCCGGCACACCGGCACCGCAGCCGACGACCTCGTCGCCGGTGGCGACCGCACAGCCCGCGACGGCTCCGTACGCCGAGGTCGCACTCCGCTCCACGCCCACGGCGGAGGACGCCGTCGAGGAGGTCACGAAGCTGCGTGGTCCGGCCGCGCGCGTCGTCACCAACATGGAGGCCTCGCTCGAGGTCCCGACCGCTACCTCGGTGCGCGCGGTGCCGGCCAAGCTCATGGTCGACAACCGCATCGTCGTCAACAACCACCTCACGCGCGGTCGCGGCGGCAAGATCTCCTTCACGCACCTCATCGGTTACGCGCTCGTCGAGGCGCTCGCGCAGATGCCCGCGATGAACGCCGCCTACACGCTCGTCGACGGCAAGCCCGGCGTGACCCAGCCCGCGCACGTCAACCTCGGCATCGCGATCGACCTGGCGAAGCCGGACGGTACGCGCCAGCTGCTCGTCCCGTCGATCAAGAGGGCAGAGACGCTCGACTTCGCGCAGTTCTGGAACGCGTACGAGGACGTCGTGCGTCGCGCCCGCCAGGGCAAGCTCGGCGTCGACGACTTCGCCGGCACGACGATCTCGCTCACCAACCCGGGCACGATCGGCACCGTGCACTCGGTGCCGCGCCTCATGCAGGGCCAGGGCACGATCGTCGGCGTCGGCGCGATGGACTACCCCGCGGAGTTCGCGGGCACGTCCGAGGACCGCCTCAACGTCATGGGCGTCTCCAAGGTGCTCACGCTCACCAGCACGTACGACCACCGGATCATCCAGGGCGCGCAGTCCGGCGACTTCCTGCGGATCCTCGGGCTCAAGCTCCTCGGCGAGGACGGCTTCTACGACCGCGTCTTCGCGGCGCTGCGCGTCCCGTACGAGCCCGTGCGCTGGGTCCGCGACTCGTCGAGCGACCCCGACGCGGAGGCCATCAAGCCGGCCCGCATCGGCGAGCTCATCCACTCCTACCGCTCGCGCGGGCACCTCATGGCGGACACCGACCCGCTCGCGTACCGCCAGCGCAAGCACCCGGACCTCGACATCCAGAACCACGGCCTGACGTTGTGGGACCTGGACCGCACGTTCCCCACGGGCGGCTTCACCGGGAAGACGCGCGCGAAGCTCCGCGACGTGCTCGGCCTGCTGCGCGACTCGTACTGCCGCACGGTCGGCGTCGAGTACATGCACCTGCAGGACCCCCGCCAGCGCCGCTGGCTCCAGGAGCGCCTGGAGTCCGGCTACGCCCGCACGCCGCGCGAGGACCAGCTGCGCATCCTGCGCCGGCTCAACGCCGCCGAGGCGTTCGAGACGTTCCTGCAGACCAAGTACGTCGGCCAGAAGCGCTTCTCGCTCGAGGGCGGCGAGTCCGTCATCCCGCTGCTCGACGCGATCCTGTCGAAGGCCGCGGACAACGGGCTCGACGAGGTCGGCATCGGCATGGCCCACCGCGGGCGGCTGAACGTGCTCGCCAACATCGCGGGCAAGTCGTACGGCCAGATCTTCAGCGAGTTCGAGGGCAACGCCGACCCGAAGTCCGTGCAGGGCTCCGGTGACGTCAAGTACCACCTGGGCACCGAGGGCACGTTCACCGCCGAGTCGGGCGCGACGACGCAGGTGTACCTCGCCGCGAACCCGTCGCACCTCGAGGCGGTCGACCCGGTGCTCGAGGGCATCGTGCGCGCCAAGCAGGACCGCATCGACCTCGGGGGCGACGGCTTCTCGGTGCTGCCGATCCTCATCCACGGCGACGCGGCGTTCGCCGGCCAGGGCGTGGTCTTCGAGACGCTGAACCTCGCGCAGCTGCGCGGGTACCGCACCGGCGGCACGATCCACGTGATCATCAACAACCAGGTCGGCTTCACCACGGGCCCCTCGTCGTCGCGCTCGTCGCAGTACGCGACCGACGTGGTCAAGGGCCTGCAGGTGCCGGTCTTCCACGTGAACGGCGACGACCCCGAGGCGGTCGTGCGCGTCGCGGAGCTCGCCTTCGAGTACCGCGAGCAGTTCGACCGCGACGTCGTCATCGACATGCTGTGCTACCGCCGCCGCGGTCACAACGAGGGCGACGACCCGTCGATGACGCAGCCGCTGATGTACAACCTCATCGAGGCGAAGCGCTCCGTGCGCAAGCTCTACACCGAGACCCTGGTGGCGCGCGGCGACATCACGATCGAGGAGGCCGAGCAGGCGCTGCAGGACTACCAGACGCAGCTCGAGCGGGTATTCTCGGAGACGCGCGAGGACGGCTGGACCCCGCCCGCTCCCCCGGAGTCGGTCGCGGGCCTGGAGCGGCCGGAGAGCCAGCTCGAGGACGCCGGCGTCATGGTCGGCTGGCGCACCGCGGTCGACGCGAGCGTGCTCGAGCGCATCGGCCAGGCGCACGTCAGCCCGCCCGAGGGCTTCACGGTCCACCCCAAGCTCGCACAGCTGCTCAGCAAGCGCGAGCAGATGAGCCGCGAGGGCGGCATCGACTGGGGCTACGGCGAGCTGCTCGCGTTCGGCTCGCTGCTCGCCGAGGGCACGCCCGTGCGCCTCGCGGGTCAGGACTCGCGCCGAGGCACGTTCGTCCAGCGGCACGCGGTGATGCACGACCGCGAGACCGGTGCGGAGTGGACCCCGCTGCTGTACCTGTCCGGCGACCAGGCGAAGTTCTGGGTGTACGACTCGTCGCTGTCGGAGTACGCCGCGCTCGGCTTCGAGTACGGCTACTCGGTCGAGCGTCCCGACGCGCTGGTGCTGTGGGAGGCGCAGTTCGGCGACTTCGTCAACGGCGCGCAGACCGTGATCGACGAGTTCATCTCCTCTGCCGAGCAGAAGTGGGCGCAGCGTTCGTCGGTCGTCCTGCTCCTGCCGCACGGCTACGAGGGACAGGGACCGGACCACTCGTCGGCCCGCATCGAGCGGTTCCTGCAGCTCGCGGCGCAGGACAACATGTACATCGCGCAGCCGTCGACGCCCGCGTCGCACTTCCACCTGCTGCGCCGGCAGGCCTACCAGCGTCCGCGCAAGCCGCTGATCGTCTTCACGCCGAAGTCGATGCTGCGCCTCAAGGCCGGCGCGTCGGCCGTCGAGGACTTCACGTCGGGCACGTTCCAGCCGGTCATCGGCGACGAGGTCGCGGCCGCGAAGGCCGGCCAGGTCGACCGCGTGCTTCTCTGCTCAGGCAAGGTCTACTGGGACCTGCTCGCCGAGCGCGCCAAGCGCAACGACGAGCGGACCGCGATCGTCCGCCTCGAGCAGCTGTACCCGCTCGAGGGCGACGCGCTGCGTGCCGCGCTCGCGCCCTTCGACGGCGCCCAGCTGGTGTGGGTCCAGGACGAGCCGCAGAACCAGGGCCCGTGGTCGTTCGTGTCGATGCACCTGCCGCAGATCCTGGAGCGCACGCTCATGGTGGTCTCGCGGCGGGAGTCGGCGTCGCCCGCCGCGGGTACCGCCAAGAAGCACCAGGCGCAGCAGGCGGACCTTCTCGAGCGTGCCTTCACGCGCTGAGCGCCGCTCCCCTGGGAGGATGGCAGCCCGGGTGATCCGGGCGGTCAGACGAGGGAGTGGTGCACGTGGGTGAGCTGCGGCTCGTGGTCGTCGGCGACGAGCTCGTCGCGGGCGCCGGCGACCCGAAGGCGCTGGGCTGGGTGGGACGCGTCGCGGCGCGCACGTCCGCGCCCGACCGCCTGGTCACGATCACCCTGGCCGTCCCGGGCGAGACGACGACCGCTCTGGGCGGCCGGTGGGAGGACGAGGTCTCCCGCCGGCTGCACCCCGAGGCCGACAACCGGCTGGTCGTCGGCCTCGGCCGCGCCGACCTGGGCGGCGGACTGTCGCTCGCCCGCAGCCGGCTCAACCTCGCGAACGTGCTCGACGTCGCCGAGCAGCGCAAGATCCCCGCGTTCGTCGTCGGTCCGCCGCCCGGGCGAGCGGCCGACGCCGACCGGCTCGCCGAGCTCTCGGCCGCCTTCGGCGACGTCGCGACGCGCCGCCGCGTGCCCTACGTCGACACGTTCACGCCGCTCGCGGCGCACGAGCAGTGGCTCGGCGACATGGCTGCCGGCGACGGCGAGCTGCCCGGGCAGGCCGGCTACGGCCTCATGGCGTGGCTCGTCCTGCACACCGGCTGGCACGGCTGGCTCGGCCTGCCCGACGACGCGTGACGCCGGGCTGACGGCCCGCGCAGGCACCGCGGGCACCGCAGGGCCCGCGGGCCCCGCCACGAGCGCAGGCGACATCGCCCGCAGCGCGAGCACCACGAGCACGGGCCGGTACACGGTTCAGCGCAGCGCGTCGCGGACCGCGGCGCGCGCGTCGTCCAGCACCCGTCGCACCTGGTCGACCGTGGCGGGCTCGAGCCGGTCCTGCGCGCGGCGGAGCTCGACGCGGGCGTCGTCCCGGAAGCGCGTCACGAGGCCGTCCGCCTCGGCCCACAGCGCGTGCCGGGCACGGCGTGCGTCCTGGTCGCGGCCGTACGCGGGGTCGTGCCCGGGCGTGGCCGCGGCCCGTGCCCGCCGGGCCTGCTCCTCGAGGTCGGCGCGCAGCCCGCGCATCGACCCGCGCACGTCGTCGCGCACGTGCACCGCGCGGTCGCGCACGGTCTCGGCGATGCCCTCCTCGACGTCGGCGAGCTCGTCACGGCGCAGCTCGAGCTCGGCGCGACCCGCGTCGGTGAGCGCGTAGGTGCTCTTGCGCTCCTCGTCGGTGCGCGTCACCAGCCCTTCCTCCTCGAGCCGGGACAGGCGCGGGTAGATCGTGCCGGCACTGGGCCGGTACGTGCCGCCGAACCGGTCCGACAGGTCGGTGATGAGCTCGTAGCCGTGCTTGGGACCGTTCTCCAGCAGCGCGAGCAGGTAGAGACGCAGCTGGCCGTGGGCGAAGACGGGTGCCATCATCGCGACCCGCCTCGCAGGACGGTGACGTGGCCCGAGACGGTGTGCGCGGACACGAAGCACGCGCCGTCGCCGGACGTGAGGTCGATCTTGCGCTGGCCGGGCCGGCTGCCCTTGTACTCCTGACCGTCCAGGACGAGCCGTCCCGAGACTGACTGCGCCTGGACGCGCACGCCCTTGTCCTGCGGCAGCCGCAGCGTGACGTCACCCGAGACGGTCGAGGCGCTCACGGACGACGAGCTGGTCGTGACGTCGAGCGTGAGCGCGCCGGAGACCGAGTTGGCCTGGACGAGCGTCAGCTCCCCGGACGCGGAGAGGTCACCCGAGACCGTGTTGAGCTTGAGCGTGCCCGTGTGGTCGCGCACGACGATCTCGCCCGAGACCGTGTTGGCGCCGAGCTTGCCGCGCGTCCCGTCGGTGACCAGCGAGCCGCTCACGGTCGAGACCGACGCGTCCTCCTGCACTCCCGCGAGCAGGCCGTCCGCGCTCACCGTGCCGAGCTTGGCGGCGACGTCACGCGGGACCGCGATGTGGACGTCGGCGCGGTCCTTGTCCCGGAAGTTGCGGAACTTCTCGACGAAGCCCTCCCAGCCCCCGAGCGTGAACACGTACCCGACGCGCAGCTCACCGTCGTCGAGCCCCACCTCGAGCGGGCGGCCGTCGACCGCGTGCACCTCGATCCGTGTCACGGGCTCGTCGTGCGCGACGACGTCGACCCGTCCTCCGACCAGCTGCACACGCAGCGCACGCACCTGCTCGACCTCGATGATCTGCGGGCCAGACACGACCCAGGACTCGGTGGGCATCCCCTGCTCCAATCGCGATATATCTCGTCTGTGCGAACACGTTATATCGCGTCTTGGGTGCTGGCAACCCCCGGGTGCGCACGAGCCCGCCCCGGGGGTACCTGGGCGGGCTCGTGCGGTGGTGCGGGACGTGCGGGACGTGCCGGACGTCGGCTCAGGCGACGAGGCCCGCCTGACGCAGCTCCACCGTGAGGTCGTGCGGGTTGCTCGACGTCGCGATGGCCTCCTCGTACGTGATGACGTCGTCACGCACCAGCTCGAACAGGTGCTGGTCGAACGTCTGCATCTTGTAGTAGCTGCCCTCACGGATGAGGTCGATGATCGGCGGCGCGTTCTGCGGGTCGAGGATCGCCTCCGCGGTGCGTCCGGTGTTGACCATGACCTCGATCGCCGGGCGGCGGCCGTTGCCGTCGGCACGGCGCACCAGGCGCTGCGACACGATGCCCTTGAGCGCCTGCGCGAGCGCGACGCGCACCTGCTTCTGCTCGTGCAGCGGGAAGAAGTCGACGATGCGGTTGATCGTCTCGGGGGCGTCGATGGTGTGCAGCGTCGAGAGCACCAGGTGCCCGGTCTCGGCCGCCGAGAGCGCCGCCCGGACCGTCTCGATGTCACGCATCTCGCCGACGAGGATCACGTCCGGGTCCTGGCGCATCGCGGCACGCAGCGCGGCCGTGAAGTCGGCGGTGTCCTGGCGCACCTCTCGCTGCGAGACGATCGCCTTCTTGTCCTGGTGCAGGATCTCGATCGGGTCCTCGATCGTGACGATGTTGACCTCGCGGTACGTGTTGATGAGGTCGACCATCGAGGCGAGCGTCGTCGTCTTGCCCGAACCCGTCGGCCCCGTCACCAGCACGAGCCCTCGCGGCTCGAGCGCGAGCTCGCCGACGACCTCCGGGACGTGGAGGTCACCGAGCGACTGCGCGCCCACCGCGACGCGGCGGAACACCATGCCGTACGTGCCGCGCGCCTGGTAGGCGTTGACGCGGAACCGGCCGACGCCGGGCAGCGAGTACGCGAAGTCGGCCTCGTGCGTCTGGCGGAACTCGGCCACCAGGTCGTCGGGCAGGACCTCCTCGAGCATGCGCTCGGTGTCGGCGGGCGTCAGGTCCGGGACCTGAAGCTTGCGCAGGCGGCCGTCGACGCGCACGCGCGGCGCGGAGCCGACCTTGCAGTGCAGGTCGGAGCCGCCGGTGCTCGCGAGCGCGTGCAGGAACGGGATGACGGACGGGTTCGCAGCTGTCACCTCCGTCTCATCGGCCCACGCGCGCCGTGACTTGAGCGCGATTCCGGGTCGCGGCTGGTCGTGTGGGAGGATGCAGGGTCGTCGTGCGCGGGTGCGCACACCACCGAAGGAGATCCGATGAGCAAGCGTGGTCGCAAGCGCCGCTCCCGTGCCGGGAGCTCGGCGAACCACGGCAAGCGTCCCAACGCCTGACCGTCCGCGAACTGGTGAAGGCCCCGGCTGATGCCGGGGCCTTCGTCGTACCTGGGCCTCCATGCCCGCGGGTGCGGGCGCTCAGCCCTCCACGCGGACGCGCAGCGTGACGAGCTGCGCGTGGATCTTGGCGCGCAGGTCGACGGGCGCCGCCTCGTCCTGCGCGTAGCAGCGCCGGACCAGCTTCTTCACGACCACCTCGACGTCGTGCTCCTCGAGGCAGCCTCGGCACGACTCGAGGTGCGCACGCACCTGCGCGGCCTCGAGCTGGTCGAGCTCGGCGTCCAGGTACGCCCACAGCTCGTCGAGCGCCTTGTCGCACCCGCAGTCGCCGGTCGCCGAACGCGCCGGCTCCGTCCAGTCGCTCATCGTCCGTCCTCCGTGCCGGCGTCGTCGCCCGTGGACGCACCGCTCGGCGTGCCCGCGCGCACCAGGCCACGCTCGCGCGCGTAGTCCGCGAGCATGTCGCGCAGCTGGCCGCGACCGCGGTGCAGCCGCGACATCACCGTGCCGATCGGCGTGCCCATGATCTCGGCGATCTCCTTGTACGCGAAGCCCTCGACGTCCGCGAGGTAGACCGCGATGCGGAACTCCTCCGGGATGCGCTGGAGCGCGTCCTTCACGTCCGAGTCGGGGAGGTGGTCGAGCGCCTCCGCCTCCGCGGAGCGCAGGCCCGTCGACGAGTGGGACTCCGCGCGTGCGAGCTGCCAGTCCTCGATCTCCTCCGCGTGCGACTGCTGCGGCTCGCGCTGCTTCTTGCGGTAGGAGTTGATGTACGTGTTGGTGAGGATGCGGTAGAGCCACGCCTTGAGGTTGGTGCCCGGCTTGTACTGGTGGAACGCCGCGAAGGCCTTCGCGAACGTCTCCTGGACCAGGTCCTCGGCGTCGGCGGGGTTGCGCGTCATGCGCAGCGCGGCGCCGTAGAGCTGGTCGAGGTACACGAGCGCGTCGGCCTCGAAGCGCGCGGTGCGGGCTGCGGTGCCCTCGGACTCGGGGGCGCGGGTGCCCTCACCCAGGTCGTCGAGGTCGTACGCCTCGACGGCGGGCTGCTCGGGCTGCTGGGCCTGGCCAGGCGCGGTCTCGTCGGTCATCGCCGACGAGCCTATGCCCGAAGCGGGTGCCGCACCGGCCACCGTCCAGGACGCCGCAGTCGTCGGGAGCACCACACGCCGCATACGCACGGGGGCGGGCCGCTCGAGGGCGAGACACGTCATGCCGTCCCACAACACCCGTCCACCCGACGAGATTCCCGCCCGTCGACCCCACCCTCCTCGCACTCGTCCCACTGCCCGCACGCGCCGAGCGGCGAGCGCCAAGCGGCGACCGCGCGTGGCGCGCCTCGACCGCGTACAGCGCGCGACGCGCGCTCGTGCCGTCCGACGCGCGCTGGGCGGGAGGGCGCGTGTGCAGCGCTGCGGCTGCGGTGGCGCGAGCGGCCGGCGGGCGTCGTGGTTGGGCGGGACGAGGCGGGGGTGCGCGGGTAGCGT